>CAZNKI010000050.1:0-26509 GCA_964573665.1 uncultured Candidatus Cloacimonadota bacterium
GGATGCTGAACAACGATATTCTTCATCGTTCTGTAAACATCCCTGTTTGCAGCAAATGTTCAAGCAAGGATGCTGAACAACGATATTCTTCATCGTTCTGTAAACATCCCTGTTTGCAGCAAATGTTCAAGCAAGGATGCTGAACAACGATATTCTTCATCGTTCTGTAAACATCCCTGTTTGCAGCAAATGTTCAAGCAAGGATGCTGAACAACGATAGCATGCTGGTAGCTCGCTCTACAGGAGATGCAAACAGGGATGTTTGCATAACGAATTTGGGCAGGCGTGAAACCTGCCTCTACGATAATGATGCAACTATAATAGTTGTTTCTACATTTTTTTTGTTCAAAATCCTTTATTTTTAGGGCTTTTCTTCATTTTTAACCATTTGGTTAAAAATCTTCTTGACGGGTTTAACCATTTGGTTAAATTAACATCAGAAATTAAATAAAGAGGTAAAAATGGAGAAAATGAAAGCGGATGACAAGATATTCCAGGCGGCAATGTCCGAATTTATCGAGAGAGGATTCACCGGCGCGCGGATGCAATACATTGCTGATAAAGCGGGAATCAATAAGGCATTACTGCACTATTACTTCAAATCAAAAGAACTGCTCTATAAAGAGGTGTTTCAAAAGATTTTTACAGATTTCTTCACTCAAATCATGACCCGAACTGATACAGAGCTCAATCTGAGGGATTACATGAAAGAATTTATCTCTAACTATATTGATAACTTAACAACAAGAAAACATTTGCTTAAATTTCTTATATGGGAGCTTGAAAGTGAAAATGACAATTTATCTGGGCTTATCAAAGGAATTACTAAGTTTGGGGGGTCTTTACAGAATCTTCCGATATATCGAAAAATCGAAGAAGCAAAAGCAAAGAATGAGATCAGGTCGCTTGATACTTTCCATCTCATCATCAGTATTGTCGGCATGTGTCTGTGGCCCTTCGTTGCTCATAAAATCGTAAAAAGTATCTGGCATGATGCTGATGTAGAAAGTGAAGAATTCAGAACACAGAGAAAAATGGAAATTTACAACCTTGTATGGCACGGCATTAACAAAGGAGAGTAACATGAAAAAATGGATGCTTATCTTGTTTTTACTCCCTGTTCTTTTATTATCAAGAGAACTGAGTTTAAATGAGATAAAACAAATAGCAATTAAGCATAATCTTAATTTACAAAAACAAGAAATAAAGATTGAAAGCGAAAAAATTCAAATTCAATCTGAGCAACGGTTAAATTTGCCAACATTTACATTAAAAGGCAATGCCTCTCATCAGACCGATGTAACTGAAATGACTATCGGTTTTCAAAAGAAAGAAATTGGCACCAACAACCGCTATGATTTTATCGTATCTGCCCAACAATTGCTTTGGACAGGCAATCGAATAAAGAATCAAAAACGTTTGGCTGAAGCTGATCTGATCATCAGCAATAATGAAATGGATCAATTAAAGAAAACAATCACTTTTCAATGCACTCAATTATACTATCAGATCCTGTTGCGTCAAAAGCAAATCGACATTTGCAAGGAAAGTATCAAGCGCTTAGATTTCCAGTTAACCCGCATAAAAAAACTGGAACAGGAAAAATTAGCCATTCCTCAGGACACGTTGGATATCGCTAATAAAAAGCTGGAATTACTCACTCAAAAATCAGATCTCACAAACCAAAAACAGATGTTGCTGATTGATCTTAAGGAACTGATGAATGAAACTGAAGAACTGTCGATTAAAGAAGAATCAGCAATCGATCATCAAATGCTCGCTTTGAATGATTATCAGGGTTTGGCATTAAACAACAGAGATGAACTCAAAATCCTCAAGGCACAGTTAGACAAATCAGCGATTCAACAAAAAATCATTCGTTCTGCTGTGCATCCTCAGATTTACACACAGGCAGAATATCACATGGCAAATCCTGGCGTTCAACAAGAAGAAGGCTGGAATCCTTATCTCAGTGCCATTATTGGATTTTCATGGTCACCTTTTGATTGGGGGATCACTCAAAATAAAGAAAAAAGAACTCGTTCTCAAATGAAAATCATCCAAAAAGAAGAGGATAGACTCACACAAAATATCAAACATTCAGTTGAGAAGCTGTATCTCAGTATGATTTATCAAAATGATCAGATTCAATTACTCAATCAGCTTCTGATTCAAGAAGAACAAAGATATCGAATTTCAGAAAAGAAATATCAGCAAGCGCATCTCAGCAATCTTGATCTTCTCGACATTGAATCAAAACTCAGTGAAGCAAAAATAAAATACGAAATCGGTAAAATCAACTTAGAGCTCATGCATGCTCAGATGAACTTTTACTGTGGTTTGGAGGAAAAATGAAAAAATATACATGGATCATCATAACACTGATACTGCTATCAGCATGCAGTAAAAAAAGCGAAGAATGGACCAGCCTTGCTGAAACAAAAACCATTCTGATGCCAGCACTCAGCAACAATAAAGTGACTCAAATCCTTTGCAGTGAAGGCGATGAAGTTCAGACAGGCACAATTCTTGCCATCCTCGACACCTTAAGTTTCAGCATTCAAAAAGACGAATTGAATGCCTTGATTCAAGAACTTGAAATTCAAAAAAGAATGTCTCTTTTGCAATTAGAACAGGCGAAAAAAGACAAACAATATACAGAGACCAAAAGCAAACGAACCGAATCGCTGGTTTCTGATCAATCACTGGCAGAACAAAATCTTGATGATATCACCAATGTTTATGAGAAGAGTCAAACCAATTATCAGGTAATCCAACAACAAATCAGCCTTTATGACAGTAAAATCAGACAGATCAAAGCAAAACTATCCTTAATAGATAAAAACATCAATGACTCTGTGATTAAGTCTCCTACAAATGCCTTTGTCAATACCATCTATGCTGAAGAAAATGAAATTGCCGGATTGAATCGGCCACTTATCGAATTAAACGACATGAAATCCTGTACCGCCTATTTTTATGTAGTGGAGACGGATCTGCCAAAGTTTAAAACAGGAGATGCGCTGAAAGTATTTATCGATGGATCAACCAAGAGTTTCAATGCCCATATCATCAAGATCAACAGCAAGAGCGAGTTTACGCCCAAGCAAATCCTCACTTCAGAAAATAGAACCGCTTTAGTTTATGGCATTAAGATCCAGATTGATAATGCCTTCCCAGAAATCAAAAACGGAATGCCGATCAGAATCGTCAGAGGTTAAAATGATCCAGATTAAAAATGTCAGCAAGTCTTATGGAGATATCATCGCCAATCATGAGATCACTTTAGAGATCAAAGAAGGCTTGCTTGTCGGATTACTAGGAAGTGATGGAGCGGGAAAAAGTACGCTCATGAGACAAATTTGTGCCTTAATTGCACCTGATCAAGGGCAGATCCTCATAGCAGGTAAAGATACGGTAAAAAACCAGACCGATGTGAGATCAATGATCGGGTATATGCCCCAAAAATTCTCACTTTACTCTGATTTGAGTGTCGAGCAAAACATATTATTCTTTGCCGACTTGTTTAATGTACCGATAAAAGAGAGGGGAAAAAGACTTGAAGATCTTTACCGTTTCTCAATGTTGGGACCATTTAAAGATCGGCCAGCAGGTAAGCTTTCTGGTGGGATGAAACAAAAGCTGGCACTTTCATGTAATCTCATCCGATCACCCAAATATCTGATTCTGGATGAGCCAACCTTTGGTGTTGATCCTGTGTCTCGTCAGGAGTTTTGGGAAATTATCAAAGAATTGCAGAAACAAGGCACCACGATCCTTGCCTCTACCCCATATCTGGATGAAGCAGAAACATTTGATCAGGTAGCTCTTATGATGAAATCAGAACTGATTGACTTCAACAGCCCGGCAAATATCATCAGTGCCTTCCCCTATTCGATTTATTCCGTTAATGCCATACAGATGGATTTCTTTCAAAATCACCCCAAGGTTCATGCGTATCATTTTTTTGGACACGATCTCAGAATCGCATTCAAAGATGAGCCATCTCAGGAAGAATGGCAATCATGGATTCAAGGAAAAATCATCAACTCATACAAGAAAGAAATCGCCAATCTGGAAGATGTCTTTTTAACAAGGATGCAATCATGAGCCAAGACCAACAAAATATATCTGTTTTTACTCATCAGTTAAGCCGTCAATTTGGTACATTCACTGCCGTAGATAGAGTGGATTTGAGTATTCAAAAAGGTGAAATATTCGGTTTTCTTGGCGCTAACGGCGCAGGAAAAAGCACAATGATCCGTATGCTGTGCGGTTTGCTATTACCCAGCAGTGGAACTGCTAAAGTGGCTGGTTATGATGTTTATACTCAAAACGAACAAATCAAGATGAGCATCGGCTATATGAGTCAGCGCTTTTCCCTCTATAATGAACTCAGTATCGAAGAAAATATCAACTTCTACGCAGGGATCTATTCTTTAAGCAAGGATCAGTTAAATCGAAAAAAAGAAGAGATGATGATTGAGCTGGATATGAAAAACGAGATGAAAAGAATCACGGGAGACATTCCTGTTGGGATTAAACAAAGACTGGCACTTGCCTGTTCCATGCTTCATGATCCAGAAATCATCTTCCTGGATGAGCCGACATCTGGTGTCGATCCAAAGGTCAGAAGAGACTTTTGGAATATCATTCATCAACTTGCCGAAAAAGGTAAAACTGTCTTTGTCACGACGCATTTCATGGATGAAGCAGAGTATTGTCATCGCATCTCAATCATGCATCAGGGAAAAATCATCGCCCTTGATCAACCCAAAGCACTAAAAGAGATTTATCATCAAAGCACTATTCAAGGTGTTTTTATCTCACTGATTAAAGGAATTCAAAATGAAAATAAATAATACTCGAATATTTGCCATTGCCAAAAAGGAATTCTTTCATATCATTCGTGACTCCCGAAGTCTGATCATCGTATTGATCCTGCCAATTTTACAACTGATCATCTTTGGGTATGCCCTCAATACAGAAATTAAAGAAATTCCTTTGGGCATCAATGATCATGCAAAGACAGAGCAATCGAAAGAACTGATCAAAGCCTTTTATGGATCTGATATTTACAGAGTGAAAGACTGCTCTTTTCATCCTGATGATATCCATCAGGTCTTTCTAAAACAGGAACTGAAAGCAGTTTTACTCATCAACAAAGATCTCACAAATATACAAATCATCGTCGATGCTTCTGATCCAAATCAAGCGTCATTTATAAAGGATTACATCCTTCAAACCATGGCAAATATGATGCCAGCACAGAATATTGAAATCAGAATGCAACGACTATTCAATCCTGAATTAAAAAGTTCATTCTTCTTTGTTCCTGGCTTGATTGCACTCATTCTGATCATGATATCAGCGTTATTAACCAGTTTATCGATTACCAGAGAAAAGGAGAATGGCACATTGGAACAACTCCTGGTTTCTCCTCTGCAATCTATCGAATTTATCATTGGTAAATTATGCCCTTATATCATTATCGCTATGATCATCGGTTTATCAATACTGGGTTTAGGTGTGCTCCTCTTCAAAGTCGTTTTTATCGGAAGTTTCATCAGCTTCTTCTTACTTTCACTGGTCTATGTCAGTACAGCTCTGAGCTTAGGTTTAATGATCTCAACCATAAGTAAAACGCAAATGCAAGCAATGATGATGGCGCTAATGGCAACCATGTTACCCACAGTTATGTTATCTGGCTTTATCTCTCCAGTCTCCTCAATGCCAAAAATCCTGCAGGGCATCTCCTACATTGTTCCTGCCAAGTACTATCTAAAAATCACCAGAGGCATTATGATCAAAGGCAATTCATTCCTTGAATTACTTGAACCAATGGCAATATTAATCGGTTTCACTCTGGTATTGATCTTTATTTCCTGGAAAAAGTTTGACCGTCAACTTAAAGAACTGAGGTAATCATGCAAAGACTTATCAGCTTAATTAAAAAAGAATTTATCCAAATCTTCAGAGATAAAAACATGATGCGATTAATCCTCTTTATTCCCATCATCCAAACGATTATTCTTGGTTACGCCATCAGCAATGAACTGCGCAATCAAAGCCTTCAGATTGTTGATCTTGATAGAAGTACACAATCCCGACAATTAATTAATATTATCAACCAGTCAGAGCACTTTAAAATCAAATCGATTCTTTACACAGAGGATGAACTGTTTAAAAATATCCGATTATGGAAAGTTAATTGTGGACTCATCATTCCAAAAGGTTTTGCAAAAGACATCGTCAATCAAAAAACACCCCAAATCAATATTGTGCTTGATGCAGTTGACGGAAATTCAGCAGGTTTGTCAATTCAGTATCTATCTCAAATTGCCAGCCAATTTATGCAAAGTTATACTCAGGCAAGCGTTCCTATTCAAATCAATGAGCGATATTGGTACAACCCCAACTTAAAACCTTATCAATATATAGTACCAGGAATTGTGGCCGTATTAGTCACCATGATCTCAATTCTACTTTCTTCTATGACTTTGGTCAGAGAGAAAGAAATGGGTACACTGGAACAACTTATGGTGAGTCCAATCAGAAAATGGGAATTGATCACAGGAAAACTGGTACCCATTCTGATACTTAGTTTTTTTGAGTTTTACTTTGCGCTCTTCGTAGGTCAATTGGTCTTTGGTATTCAAATGCAAGGGTCATATTTCATGATCAGTTTGCTGACCTTAATTTACTTTTTTACAACTTTAGGCCTGGGTGTATGTATTTCCGTGATTAGCGCCACTCAACAACAGGCGATGTTTTTCTCATGGTTTTGTATGCTCTTTATGACTTTGCTCAGTGGTTTATTTATGCCCATCGACAACATGCCAGAGACCATTAAAGCGATCACCTATTTAAATCCAATGGCATACTTTGTGAATATTATGAGAGAAGTCTTCCAAAAAGCGAACACAATCCAATATCTCTATAAAGATGGACTGCTACTCTGCCTCTATGGATTTGTCGTATTTACCTTTAGTATTATCCGCTTCCAGAAGAGAATATCATAGTGAGGGATGTGTCCGTCATCCTGATTGCGTATTCTTCATCGTTCTGCGAACATCCCTGTTTGCAGTATATGTTCAAGCAAGGATGCTGAACAACGATATTCTTCATCGTTCTGTAAACATCCCTGTTTGCAGCAAATGTTCAAGCAAGGATGCTTGAACAACGATGGCATGCTGATAGCTTGCTTTACGGGTATATCGTGGACGAGGCATCCTCACTCCTGAGGATGGCTTATTTGAGCCAATACTCACTGCCATCTGCTTTTCTGAGCATAAATCCGTAATCAATTAAAGCACGGCGGATCATTACAAAATCCAACATTAAGAAGTGTGCACGAATAATTGAGTCCACTTCGCTTTCTTTGTACTTTTTATCTGATTCAAAAAACTCACACATTCTCTGTAAGATGATCAAACGCTCTTTTTCTTTTTTAGGGAAGCGAGTCAGTTCATTTTTCTCATTAAAGAATTTTGCGATCAGCTTATCTTTATCTTCATTGGTGACTTCATGACGAGCATCAACTGTTTGACTGAAACGGGGAATTGCCACAAATTTTTTCTTATCCTGAATGTATTCTTCCATCGAGTTCATAATGGCAAGAAAGATTCTCGCTTGTCGCGCTTTTTCTCTCAGGTTAAAACGATGATTTCGTACCGTAGATTCGGATATATCACCGATCTTTAACGCAATTTCTTTATCAGATAAGCCTTTTACGATTAACTCGATAATAAGTACCTGCTGATCTGATAAACCCGATATCTTTTTATCCAAAGATAGCCAGTGATTTAATACTGGTCCATGCTCTTTTGCGATATGCAATTGCATACTTTTTGCTGATTGATAATACTTCTGTTCAAAGGCAACGACTTCACTTTCATGATATCTCTTCCCACAAATTAAGCAGACATAATCCTTCGTTTCCTGATCATAACAGTAGCCATTTTTCAGATCTTCAATCTGACATTGTTCAAAAAGTTCATTTGTATTTTTCATCTTGCCTCCATATTAGATTATTTTTTATTTCATCTATATTTGTCAAGATGTTTTTTCGATACATCTAACATTACGCAATTTATTGAGATTATTCTGATTCCTCATAAAGATTAACAAGGTTCATGGTTAATATAAAACAATAAAACAGCTTCATTTTCTTCTTTTACTCTTAAGATGTCTCTCTCTTCGCTCTCTCTTGACTCTCTCTTACCCTCTTAATTGATATGACTCAAGTAATATCTGCTTTTTTACGAGATACTTTATAGTTTTTGTTCAAAGGTTTTGTCAAAAAATCAGGTGATTTATATCGACTCGGGCCGAGTCGGCTCCATTTAGATCAGCACGAGCTGTGCTGACTGCAAATAATGTATTTTTTTTCGACTCAAGCTGAGTCGGCTCCATTAGATCAGCACGAGCCGTGCTGGCTCCATGACAAATAAAAAATGGGGGTGCTTACCATTCAAGGTTCACACCCCCAAAAGAAATAATTTATTACTTAATTAACAGTGCTTTACGGGTTTTTAAGTATTGACCTGCTTCCATTTGAATAAAGTAAACTCCAGAAGTACAGGAATTTTGATTTTGATCTTTCCCATCCCAAAGGATCTGATGATTGCCTTTGCTAAGCTCTTTCATGTTCATTTCACGAATAAAGACGCCTTTGACGTTGTAGATCTTAATATTTACATTTGATGGCTGATTGAGACTAAATGCAATCATAGTACTTGGATTAAATGGATTAGGGTATATGCTGTTAAATGCAGTTGTAAATTCAAGATCAGGAGTTTCTGGATTGTCTTCTTCCAGTCGAACTGAGATCGGACCGAAGTTTTCACGAGTACCGTCTCTTTCGATAGACGCCAGCCAGTAATAATACTGAGAATCAGAAAGGTCTTTATCTTCAAATGAATATTCATGTTGTGTGCTGGAATTAACTGCTTCAATCAAAGGACTGCATCTCAGAGCGGTATTCAGATCTGAGGAGGTATTTCGGTACACATAATAACCCAATAAATTGTTTTCGGATTGAGTGACCCAATTGAGCATTACACTATGCATATCGCTATTGGGTACGGCAAGGAATGAGGATAATTCTACAGGGAGTGTGGTATTGTCCTGAGCGATAATGTATTCGCTAAACGAAGTTAATCCAGCATAATACAATTGATGCGTATCCGTGTCATATCCCATCAGTCCGACAAGTTCAAATGAACCTTGTCCTTCAATGCTTCTATGATAGAGTTTTACACCGTTTGGATTGAGGATTCCATGATTTGTAATATCATCTAAATCAATGTACAAGGTGATATTGAAGGAGATTAATGATCGTGTTTCAGAGATTGTCCAACGGTAATTTGGAATAACTGGAGGTGTTGATCCTGTAAAAGAAGGATTCACCGGTTGAGAGTTAAATCGTTTGACCTTAAGATTACTGGTACCTTCAAGAACATTAAAATACATTGAGATTCCTGTCGCATTGCCAAAATGATAATCAAACTGGTCAGCTGTAATCTCCATCTGTGACTGATGATCGCCGTTTACACCGCCACCACTGCCTGAATATGCAAAATTATGTGCTCCTAAGCCACTCACTGTGTTTTGCGCATATACATCCCATTCGCTAACAAGGGTTGGGAAGTTATTTGAGGTAGGAGAGGATATCCCCTGATATACTGATGCTTTTCTACGCAAGGTTTTTTCTCCAGTTGAATGATCTCCTGATATCCAGGCTTCTCCTGGATCAAAGCCCACATAACCAATTACATCAATATTTTGTGAAGGATTGATTTTCTTTAATACAACTGCATCATCTCCACCGAACCAACACGCAGTAGAAACTTCAGCTGTCACGCCTGCTGGAAGTGTTAATGCAGCACTTGTATGCCGATAAACAATCACAGCATTATTAGCAAGAGTACCTGATAATGCATGAGTATATGTGGGGTCTGTAGCTCCATTATTATATGAGAGTATTTGATAATTATTTAGATTTACAGATGAACCAGTACCATTAAAAATTTCAAGATATTTGTTATTGGATGAGCCTTCCACGTACTCTGAAATGAAGAGATCTGTAGCTACTCCAGCAGTACCTTCATCAAAATCATTATCTCTGACGACCAGGGTAAATGTTGATGGAGAAGTGCTGCCTGCATTGGTACCACCGGTCACATTTGAAATAGAGAAAGTTAATGTTTGATTGCCATCAACCGCATTGTCATCAACCAGAGTCAGCGGTATTGAAATTGCTGTATTTGTATTTGCGGGGAAAGTAATGGTTTGATTAGTGAATCCATTTACTTTTGAAGCATTACCAGAAGCAAGATTCACTCTGCAAGTGGTCGCATTTGAAACGGAAGGATTGAGAATTCTGACATTGATATAGAAGGTGCCATCACTTTCATAAACAGCATCTGAGTCTGAGTCAAAGCAAACCTGTGTATTTGTACCGCCTGAACCACCTTGCCAAATCGCAGAGACCCATTCCGGATGATCAATAAAGGGATTACGATTACCCTGATACCCTTGAATACGGGTGTTACGTGTTTGTTCAAAGCTATCGACAGGATCTTGGACATGCCATACCAGAAATACTGGGAGCATATCTACACCCTGAATATTTAAACTCATATTGTATCTGACGGAGAAATAGAGCAAAGCACGGGCAACATCGCCTTTATACTGATCTGTAGGCTCAAACACCGTTGTGCCAGAGCTATTACTGCCACGATAACTATGAAAGTCATTAAAACTTGGATAAGTGGTGGCAGATGAATGATTAGCCACGACAGCAAAGGGTAAATTTCCACGGGAGGAATTGACATTGGAGTTTGTTGGAAATAAATGATGGAGATCGGCCTTTTTGATGGAAGCATCGGTGGTACCAAACCAGCTTTGGGCAAAAGAGTGCTCACAGTTCGGGCTTCCACTGCCGTTATATCCTGCAGGTATTGTATAATCTTGTCCTGTATAAATACAGCGGACTAAAGTTGGATTTTTGAAGACATTCTGAAATAAGTATAATTTTGCTGTATCATAACCCAATGGATCATGGGTGCTTGTGATTAAGGTTTTTAACTGACTTTTCAGGGCGGTACCAGATCCGCTGATCCCATCATAATACTCAGCAAAGATCAGGCAGATACTGAAAATCAGCATCATCAAGGTCATTGTATAGGTTAACTTTTTATTACTCATTATTTTTCCTCCACGCGACACAATATAAAAAGAGGAATTTCTGTCAAAAAATAAGTTGAAAAGTTTGGAAGGGTGAGTTTATTCAAATAAAAGTGCTTAGAATTAGTTATGGAGCCAGCTCGACTCGATCCTTAAATGGCGAATACTAAAGGACTCAATAATTATAAAAATAATATTTATTTTCTAATTCAAAGCTCTCGTAAAGTAAAAGTAATCCTTTCTTTATAAGCAATAAAACTGATCATTGGATTTTACTCTATCCAAAGGGCAATATAAAGTAACTCTCATTTTTTTCAGATTCTTTTGTTCTAAGCAAACACGCTCAATGAGAATATCAAGATTCTTGAATAGGTATGCCTCTTTTGAGCAAGAAGTCTTATATAGAGTTATTAAATCACAATATAAGAAAGAACAAAGATAATATTACGTCATCAAAATCAGTTTGGCACGAAGCGTGATATATAGGAGCAAAAGAAGCAGATTCAAGGTGTCTGTATGATCTATATTGAAAACATATTGATCAAAATGATGTTCTATATTTTAACATGCTCCAATATTTATCAATAGCAAGGGGGAATAATGTTTGTAAGAATGCAGGCTATTCTGCATAAGATTAAGGCAGATTATCAAGAAGCAGCTCTTATTGAAGATCCAAGAAACATAAGCTTTTCAGAGAAGAAGCAATTGGTCAGCGATTATCATGATCTTTTAATAAAACAGGATAATGTTGCAGAAATTGCTATTGCATACGAGGATATTATTCGTGAGAAGTATTTTGTAAACACAGAGGGAACTGAGATTTTTGAAGAACTGGTCACCTGTATTCTTCAAGGATCAATTACTTGTATAAAAGATGAAGAGGTACAGAGAGTTAATTTTGATTTTGGCGGTTCAGACGGATTTCAAAGAGTCAGAAATCTTGGAATCATGCTGAATCTCAAACATCGTCCATGTAAAGTTGATTTTGGTTTACTTTACGGTTACAGGGATTATTCAAATGAAGATTATCAGATGGTGGAAGGCCTCTTAAAGGTGAATAATTTAGAAGAACTATCTCAAAAATATTTTATTGCCAAAAGCCGATATCTTGAACTTTGTGAAGCGCATAAAGAAAGATGGGGATAAAATGAAGATCAAGATAATCCTATTACTTGCTGTTCTAATTATGTGTTTTACATGTTTTGGATTAGAAGAGGCAAAAACTAATTTACTGAATCAACCTGAAAGTGTAGCATTTGATTTACAAAGTAACAGATATCTGGTATCCAATTGGGCAGATGGTAAAATCATTGCTATAGACTCTTTAGGTGAGCATACGGTCTTTAATGAAGATTTAAGTTCAGTTGCTGGTATTAAAATCTTTAATAATAAACTTTATTGTTGTGAACGTAACGGATTAGCGATCATTGATTTGACAAGTGGTGATCTGGACACATTGATCTATGTAGAAGACTCAGCTTTGTTGAATGATTTGGAATTTCTTGGTGAATATCTTTTTATTTCTGACTATTGGGATCCTAAAATATACCGTATGAATCTTAACGATTATACTTTTGAGGTACTGGTTCAACAGTCAAACTTTGTTCCGAATGGCTTATGTTTGGATGCCGAGAATAACCGTATCTTATCTGTAGTCAGAAATGAAAACGGATATGAGCCAAGGGTGATGGCGATTAATCCAGAAACGGGAGATTTGGAGTTAGTGATTAACACGCCCTTTTATTCTTTAGATGGGATTACGCGAGATAGTGCGGGCAACTGGTATTTGTCATCCTGGTATGTATCCCCTGGAGTACAGGGAATTTTTCGTTATCCTTCTGACTTTTCAGGAAGTCCTGTATTAATTACCAACGAATGTGACGGGCCAGCAGATATTCTTGTAAAAGATCAAAATCTGTTGATTCCCAATCTGAATTCAAATACCTTACAGATTATCAGTTTAGCAGGAGGAAATAATACTGAAGACACCATTAGCCTTAGTGAAAATTACATAAAAATATGTAATTATCCTAATCCATTTAATCCTGAAACAACGATTGAATTTGATTTACCTGCAAAAGAAAAAATTAATATTTCTGTTTTTAACTCAAAAGGTCAAAAGATTAACACTCTTTATCAGGGAGAAATGGAAAAAGGAAAACATAAAATTTTATTTAATGCTCAGAATAAATCAGACAAAAACTGCGCTTCGGGTATTTACTTTATCAGAGTAGAGAGTTCTAAAAACTCTTTTTTTCATAAAATTGTACTCATTAAATAAAGTTTGTCAATACTCATTCCAAAATCCAAATCAATTTAAAATTATTTTACTCTTCTTGCATCAATTTCTATCGAACAATCTGCATTTTTGCGATTATTCTGTTATCTCCAAAAGAATATAGCAATTTACAATATTTAGGAGCGTTAGCTCTGACATCTTAGTAGCAATGGAATAAAATTCATTATTTAGGAGCGTTAGCTCTGACATCTTAGTAGTAGCAATGGAATTAGATTCCTTATTAAGGGGCGCTAGCCCTGATATCTTAATAGCAAACACACAATTCATCCATTTTAATCCCTGCAAGAAATGTATGATGAATTAGCGTATCGTTGGTGGTACCAATCAATCGTAGTGGCAGACCTAAGTGTCTGCCAAGAAGAATCAAATCTCCCAAAACAATAAGCCCCGCTGCTGGCAAGATGATCACAAGACCTTGCAATCAAGGATACTTTCTTATTAATAGTTGATAGTTTTTACTCCAAAAATTAGATAAGCAATATAAAACAAATAGCTGAACCGAGCGTGAACCGAGGCGAAACGGAGAGTTAACCTGAGGGATTTTGACAAAATCACGTGTTTTTTGACCCAAAAACCACTTCTGGAGATATTTGATATCAAGTAATTCCATGCAACCTCAGATATAAAAAAAAATAACATTTTTTATCTGTGCAATTATACTAAGTCTACTAAAAAATCTATTTCAATAAAAGTTTGATAACTCTATTTTTTTAGAACATGTCAAAGCCATGTGAGTAGTTTTCCCAATTATTTTAGATTCTTCCTTTTCTGCAGAAAAATCTTTTCTTAAATCGATGAATTAATCCTTGAATATTCATCATCTTTTAATTCTGTTCTATCATTGTGTAGTGAATTATCTAATTCCAAAAGCAAAAAATCTAACCAGTCTTCCAATAAAATTTAATAAACCAAGATAATGCAGTTTTTCGGTAAATTTGCCAAATTTTCTATAGCCGAAACTAAAAAGAATAAATGGCATTATAAGTTTAGGCTGGGAAGGAAAACGTTTGATAATATTTCTTAAGGAATAGAAGTCTTTATAGATTTTTATGTATCCTTCATAAAGGTCTTCTTTACTTATTCGAGTAGGTGTAAATACAACATGTGCCGTGTTATAGTGTGCCAGATTGAAGTCTGTTATTCTATCTTCTTCTAAAAATCTTTTGTATAGTTTTGTCCCAGGATATGGAGTTAGGATATGAGCAGTCATTGTATGTATTTTATTTTTTATCAACCATTGTAAAGTATCTTGAAAGGTCTGTAGAGTATCTGTATCAAATCCAAAAACCAGACTGGCATTTATCATAATACTATTCTGATGAAGTAGTTTGATCAATATCTCATACTGTTCGATTTGATTTTGATTTTTATTTGACTGTTGCAAAGCTTGTTTATTAATTGATTCAAAACCAATAAACATGCTTCGGCAACCAGATTCAGCCATTTCTTTGATTAGTTCTGGGTGATGAACTATATTGGCAGATACAGCGCAATGCCATATTAGATTCATTCTTTTGATTTCTGAGATAAATTGACGAGTCCATTCAGGATTACCAATAAAATTATCATCGATAAACATGATTTGTTTTGATTTCAAACTCTTGATCTCGGTAATCACATCTGATACAGGTCTGTTTCTGTATTGATTGATCACAGATTCAGCACTATTGTAGCAAAATTCACAACAATAAGGACAACCACGGCTGGAAACTACGATGGTATGATATAGATAATCTTTTTGCTGGATATAATTCCAGTTTGGTACAGGTATTTTATTAACATCAATAGCTTTATAATTTACATATATTTGTTTAAGCTTTTTATTACGATGATCATTAAGAATATCTACCCATAATTCTTCTGCTTCTCCTACACAAACTGCATCGCAATAATTTTGAACTAATGAAGGTTCTGAACTTGGCAGTATACCTCCAAAGATAACTTTAATACCTTTTTTTCGGTATTTATCTGCAATAGCAAAAGCCC
Source organism: uncultured Candidatus Cloacimonadota bacterium (assembly GCA_964573665.1). Taxonomy (GTDB): domain Bacteria; phylum Cloacimonadota; class Cloacimonadia; order Cloacimonadales; family WRIO01; genus JAGOCT01. Next base: position 15,476 of record CAZNKI010000050.1, read on the forward strand.
GAGGGGCTGTGTCAACATTGACTGTGATACCAATAAGCCAAGGGTTGTCGGAGAAATCCAGAGGTTTTACATTTTCATCTGATATAATCACATCATATTCTGATGGTGTGAGTGTTGCAAGGATTACTAAAGACATTGATGGGGACATTAGTCTTTTTAACTCTGTATCCATTGGCCTGAGGCTCATTTGAGGTGCTATAAGCTTAATTATTGGCTTGGCTGTTTGTTTTTTAGAATTATTCATTAAAAATCCTATAATCTATATTGAGATCAAACTAAAAAATAGATAGTTATTGATCAAGTCATTTCTTTGCTATAAAAGACAGATCAAGTTTAAGATCAAAAGCAAAAGTATATATTAGTTTTGAGAAGTTACATTGCATGTATTTTTCTATCTTATAAAAAGGGGCATAAATACACCAAAATACTTACAAATAACAATGATGGGAGAGTAATATAGTTAGACAAATGTAGCAAATGTATCTGTAGATCTAAGAAAATAAATGTAAAAGCGACTAAAATGTTTCTCAAAACAGAATAAAATCAGAATGGATAAAAGTTATAAATAAATGCAGTCTTCAATCAAAACATCATCGATCAGAATTGTAGATTCCTGAGCAGGAGAATTACCATGAATACCAAAATATTGATTATTCAGTGGATGATGACGTCCACGCTCCTGTTATAATCAAGCTGATAGCTTGATTTACGGAATTGGGCAGACACATAGGTCTGCCCCTACATATTTGGGCAGGCGTAAAACCTGCCCCTACGAGATTAGATAAGCTTCATTTCGCAATAAGCAAATATTTCATTTGACAAAACAGTTAATTTTAATCATTTTCTAAGGGAGTTTTTTCTTTAGAATGCAAAGGAGGATGGATGAACTTTATTGCGTGCAGAGACAAGGAAAAAATACTAAAAATTCTCAATCAGCGTCCTGGGATGTTTATCTATCATATTGGAGACTTGGATGAATTTTATTTTCCTGACACTCAATGGTGGATTTGTGAGCTTGAGAAAGAGACTATTTTGCTGTATCAGGACAAAAGAAGCCAGGTAATCTTAGCCATCAAAGCATCGAAACAGCCTTTGTTCATTTGTAATTTAGAGCTAATAAACTCATTTCCTGATGAATGTTATGCACATCTCAATGAAGACTATATTCCTTTTTTTCAAAGATATTACGAAATGGAATCTCATGGCACATTTTACAAGATGCTCCTAACTATGCCTGAAAAATTACCCTGTAAAGAGCATCCTCAGATCAGAAATCTCCATAAAGAAGACATTCCACTATTAAGAGACTTTTATGCACAACATTATCCTGATAACTGGTTTAATGAACGTATGATTGAGACTCAGCAATTCTATGCCTATTTTGAAGGGAAACAGTTATTGAGCGTGAGCGGGATTCATGTCTATTCTGAGGAGTATGCTGTTTGTGCCATTGGAAGTGTGTCCACTGCTCAAAATCATCGGGGTAAGGGTTTAGCAAATCTGACCATGAGCGTTCAATGCCATAAACTATTAGAAACCTGCTCAACGATTGGCTTGAATGTTCGAAGCAACAATCAATCTGCCATACGACTTTATGAAAACCTTGGCTTTGAAATCATTGGTGAGTATGAAGAGTTTGTCATGAAGAAAAAGGAGAGATAAAATGTCAGACCAGGAAATTAAAAATGTGAGCTATAAGACAAAAGAGTTGACCTTTTTGGAAAAGTTTCTCCAAGCCTATTGGTTTAATCCTAAAAGCTGGCTACTCGATGAATTTAAATTAGAGAATGAAATCCTCTTTGTTAAATGCAGAAATGGCAATGTAATGGAAGCCCCACTGACAGAAATTGATGCCTCTTATGCAGTTGATAATTATGATCGGCATGAGTATTATCTTAAACATAATGGCAAAAAACTTCACTTTAAAGAAATCCCCTGGATGCTTGAAGATGATGAATGGGAAATGGTCAAAACAATACTGAATCCATATTTAAACGGCATTGGCAAATTGAATAACAGCCTGAGAAAAATTCAAAAAGAGATCAGGGGGATCAGAAAGTAATTATTTCTTAGGCAAGTAATCCCACATCCCTTGATAATAGTACCATTGTTTCTTTTCCTTGTTATAATAAAAAGTCAATAGCTGTTGCTGATATATTGGATGTTCCTTAATCCATTGCGCATACTTCTCTGAAAATTGATAATATTTCAAATTTTCTGTACTTATTTTTGCTCCAAACCATAGAAACATGGCTTCCTGATTTTGCTCAATAATCCGATCATTGAGTCTTCTCACCATTTCGCGATCATAATCACCGATAAGCAGAATCATATCTTTATCTAAATCCTGTTCATTGAACCACAAACTGATTTCAGAATACTGTTCACTAATTTCTGCCCATTCTGAAGGGAACTCATCCAAAATCAAGGATTTTTCAAAAGTAGGTTGATCAATCAGGTTCACGGGGATCAGCTGATATTTTGTTTTCTCACCATTAACACGGTATCCCACTTGCAAATAGTATAATTCAGGTCTCAAAGAGCAAATATAATCACCTGTTTCACTCAATTTGGGTTGAATGTCATTTTCATAAAAACTGCCGTTCTGCATGAGACTTAAGACCAGCTGATTTTCCTTTAGATCGAGGATCTGTCCATAAGAATCTTTAATACTGAGTTTAAAGTTTGATGTGATTTCTGTCTTTTGCAGAGCACCTGTCCCTTTTAAAAACTCCAGTTTCTGAATATCAAAATACTGCCATTGATCTTTGTTATAAATCAAGATGGCATTGGGAAGTTCGCAGAGACGTGCTGGAATAAAATTGTGTTTGAGCACTGCGATAGCGGCCATGCGGAACTGCAAACTGTTTAAGTACTTTAGGTCCTGCATCTGGTCTGTATTAATCAGCCCGGCAAGTGCTTTAACATTATTCACTTGATAAGTCTTTTTCATTTGTTTAAAAATCGAAGTGATGGCATTATTTTGCTCTTTTTTTCTCCACTTAAGCCATCGTTGAGGCAATGTTTGATGAGGTAACTCTTCAAAATATGATACTGGGCTTAAGATATTCTTTAACAACTCATTTGAAAAAGATCTTTTTGATTTTTGAGTATCACTATAGAGATTGTAGATATGTTGATATTGTTGTTGAGTTGCTTGATAGAATATCTTGCTGTCCATTTGACTGAGTATCTTTAGAAATTTCAAATCGATGTTAGGATTGTTTTTAATGAACAGATAAAAAGATTCTTTATTAAAACGCGATTTTTTCATGATTTCTTGGACTAAAGAGTCTGAAAGCAAATGAAAATCAGGGAAATTAATATGATTTTGACGACGGATGAGGTCATTGTAAGAGGATAGAATCCTTTCTTTTTCTTTTTCATATTCCGGATGTGTGTCCCAGGTATAATCAATGGCTTTTGGATATGTAAGATCACAGACAAACTCTTTCAATGTTTGCTGAGTTAAATCAAGGTTCATCTCAATATCATCGGCAGATTCTGGTAAAAACTGTAAACTGATTAATGAATCCTTTATCGCCATGACAAATGCTGCTCCTTGGGACAGAGTGATTTCTCTGTAACCTGAGCTATCGGTTTCACATTGAATGAGCGGTCTTAAACTTCCCCAATTATAGACAAGGATGCTTATTTCGGCATTGTTTACTGCTTTGGATTGGCTAAAACAATTGATTTTAACTTTTCTGCTTTTATTTAATTTTGATGAGTAATAAGGCGTAGAATTGATGTATGACATGTATCTGCCAGTTAAAAGGATTTCTTCATTGTCATCAGGCAAAGCGCTCTCAGCGATAATCAAAACAGCTTTGTCGATCATCGAGGTAAACCAGCTTCGGTTCAGCTCAAAATCTGGTTCACAAGCACCAAGGTAATACCATTGTCCCTCAATCAGCACCTCAGCCCAGGCATGATTATTATCCGCATGCGCCCACCATGGCGTAAAGGCTGGTCTGGCCGGAATCCCTGCACTTCGTGCTGCCGCAACAAAAAAGATCTGGTTTTCTTCACAGCGCCCCACATTTGTTAAATTGAGGATGTCTAATGGAGATAAATCTCTACCAGAGGTCTGCTCGAATGTCATATATTTTCGACACCAGAGATTTACAGCTCGAACACGTTCTGTCATGTCTGAATATTTGTCTTTAATGGTTTGAAGCTCTCGATCAAGCATCTGTTGCCGATAATACTCTATTCGTTCATCAGAGACGGTAATTTTGCATATATAGGACAAAACAACATTCTCATTAAGATTTGAATTAGATAACTCTGGATCTGCATTGAGTGATAGATAGTGTTGTTCTATATCATTTGGATTGGCAATTAGAAGTTTTGCATTCTCTTCTGAAGCCAACAGAAATGCCATTAAGCCATCAGGATACTGTTTGAGTAATTGACTGTAAACTTTATATTTAGAATCGGGTAGTGCTTTGATGTTTTTTTCTGCCTGTAACTGTAATTTCTGACTGAGTTCATGACTGATTTTAATCTGGGCAGATAAACTATAAGAAAGTGTGAGTAAGAGAAAGATGAAGAGTAATTTTTTGATTCTAAACATAAGATTTCCTTTTATTAGATACTGTCTGATTTGACGACGCGATAACGAATAATTGTGAGATATTTTTCGGGATTGCCTTTTCCAAACAACCCAGGACCTTTGATATATTCTTCTTCATGGAGACCGATAATTTTATAACCCTGGTTTTTGATGTAATTATGTAATTGATCCACAGTTGCTTTTTCTGTTTCATAAGGACCTTTATGGAGAATTTCAGCAACAGTGCCATATTCCCATTTCTGAAGGTATATCTTGAGATTTTTTGGATTTTTTACATTTTCAAGTGTTTGTATCTGATCAGGAACAGGCATCGCATAATACGCATACCACTCTTTGCGATCAGAGTTGATATCGCTTTCCCAACGGGCGCGAGGAGCTGGCATTCGCATTGATTTTTCAATACCTTTTTGCTGATAATAGGTTTTAATCAACAATCCAAAAGCAGGACCAGCGGTTTTTGAGGGATCTCCAGAACTTTCAACCACAATCATATTTTGATCGTCTTTTTCTGAAATTGCAGGATTAACGAGATGCTCAAAAGCTTTCGGATCGGGACCCTTTGGACTGATTAACCAAAATACGATGATTAGAACAATAATGCAACATAGAATAATGATTGCGATTTTCATAGTTCCTCCAGTATGTTCTTTTTTACATTTTTTGATATTAATCTTTAATCGTCAAGAAAAAGAAAGAGAATTTTATCTTAAAAGGAAATTTCATTTGACATTTTTATTTCTAATCTTCAGAAATGGTAAAAAAGGAGCATCTATGGACCCAAAAGAGCAGGAAATTGAACAGTTAAGAAAACTGAGCTATGCTATGGCTATGAATATGATGAAGAATCATGATGATGCCGATGATGTTGCACAAAACACGATGTTTCAATTTATTAGTGCGGCAGAAGTGCAAAATGCTGAGGCATGGACCAAAAAAGTAACTCATCATCTGGTGATGGAGAAGTTTCGCGATCAAAAAAAGAACCTGAATATTCATCAGAAAGCGTCAATTGTGGAAGATAATGAAGATGAAACAACACGAAAAAAACGTGAACTGCTTGAAATTAATCATATCACTCAGGAACAAGTGAAGAGGTATCTGACAGCTCCAGAAAGAAAAATCTATAAAGAATTTCTGGCACTTGATTTTGGCATCAAGAAGTATGCGGATAAATATAAAGTGACTTATAATGTTGCACAAAAACGGCTTGAGATGATTCGTCGAAATCTAAAGGCGGCTTATTTGAGAGAAAAGGGATATATGTTAACTTCAACATTAACAATAAAACAGTGGAATACAGTTTATTCAATGATTAGAAGAAACTTTTTAAACAAAGACAATGTTCCTTTTCCAATCGATGAATTTTTAACCTTCTGCTTTATGAAAAAAATAGATCATCAATTAATTTTTGTTGTAGGCAAAAATGAAGGAATACCTGTTTTCTTTATTATTAAAGGAATATTTTTAAGAAGTCATTTTAAAATACAAGAGATTTTTGCACCTAAACAAGTTAGAGAAATTTCTGCTGAGGAATTAGCGATTATTAGATCAAGATCAACTTTTAATACTATTGTTTAATAAATTAAATGATATTAAAAACTGTAAATTTTATGGGAGTTTTTTATGGAATCAAATGAGAAGGAATTGGAAAGAATAAGACAGATTAGTTTTACACTTGCAATGAATATAATGAAGAATCATGACGATGCCGAAGATGTTGCACAGAATACTTTGATCCAGTTTATTAACACTGAAGATATTCAAAATGCTGAAGCCTGGACAAAAAAGGTAACACACAATCTGGTTGTAGAGAAATTCCGCGATCACAAGAAAAATCTGAACATCAGTCATAAACTCAATGTCAATGAAAGTGAAGATGAAAAGACTACCCGAAAGAAGAAAGAACTTATTGATTTTAATCATTTGACACAGGAAAAAATTAAGCAATATCTTTCTACTTCAGAAAGAAAAAATTATAATGAATTTTCAAAATGTGGTTTTAGTGTAAAAAAATATGCTGATAAATTCAAAATAACATATAACGTTGCAATGAAAACGCTACAAAAGATCAGACATAATTTAAAAGCTGGATATTTTAAGGAATTTGGATCAAAATATACTTCGACACTCAATTATCATCAAAGCAAAGTCATTTATACTTTAATAAGAAGGCATTATCTGAATAATGATAATGCGCCTTTTCCATTAGATCAGTTTTTACAATTCTGTTATGTCCCAAGACAGAGTTCTGATCAAATTCTTGTAATTGGATTAAAAAACAATACCCCTGTTTTTTTTGTAATAAACGGAAAGTTTATTAAAAATCACTTTAAAGTTCAAAATGTAGTTGCTCCTTTTTGTGTTCAGAAAATTAGCAATGAAGAAAGAGCAAAAATATTATCAGATGAAAAAACAAAAAAAGTATTTTTCTGTAAATCTTAAAAATTTCATTTATTTGAATGTTTATAAAATCGTGTTAAGCCTTGATTTCTAATCTTCAGAAATGGCAAAAAGGAGCATCAATGGACCCAAAAGAGCAGGAAATTGAACAGTTAAGAAAACTGAGCTATGCTATGGCTATGAATATGATGAAGAATCATGATGATGCCGATGATGTTGCACAAAACACGATGTTTCAATTTATTAGTGCGGCAGAAGTGCAAAATGCTGAGGCATGGACCAAAAAAGTAACTCATCATCTGGTGATGGAGAAGTTTCGCGATCAAAAAAAGAACCTGAATATTCATCAGAAAGCGTCAATTGTGGAAGATAATGAAGATGAAACAACACGAAAAAAACGTGAACTGCTTGAAATTAATCATATCACTCAGGAACAAGTGAAGAGGTATCTGACAGCTCCAGAAAGAAAAATCTATAAAGAATTTCTGGCACTTGATTTTGGCATCAAGAAGTATGCGGATAAATATAAAGTGACTTATAATGTTGCACAAAAACGGCTTGAGATGATTCGTCGAAATCTAAAGGCGGCTTATTTGAGAGAAAAGGGTTTTAATCTAACTGCCACATTAACCTATAAGCAATGGAATACTATTTATACATTAATTAGAAGAAAGTATCTCAATAATATGGATATTCCTTATCCATTTGACAATTTCTTGGCTTTTGCATATTGGAAAAGAATAGAATATGAACTGATTGCAGTTATTGGTGAGTTTGAAAAGAAACTTGTCATTTTTGGAATTAAAGGAGAATTTGTTAGAAACAAATTTAAAGTAAATGAATTTGTATTACCAACATTGGTAAGAAAAACATCAAACGCAGAAATGGAGGAATTTTTATCAAGCCCAAAAACAATTCTTAATACATAGTAAAGATACGATACTAATGGAATTAAAATATGTAAATTAGCAAGAATTGTTGTCCTAATCAGATATTGATAAATAAAGCATTTGATTAACTTTTGTTTGTTTATAGAAATTTCTATTGACAAAGTTTTTAATTTGAATAAGTTATGTCAAAAAGGAGTCTCTTATGGAAGCTAATGAGAAGGAATTCGAACAACTTAGACAGTTAAGTTATGCGCTTGCCATGAACATGATGAAGAATCATGACGATGCCGAAGATGTTGCACAGAATACATTATTTCAATTTATTAGTGCTAACGATGTTCAAAATGCTGAAGCCTGGACAAAAAAAGTGACCCATCATTTGGTGGTTGAAAAATTCCGTGACCAAAAGAAAACGATGAACATCAGCCATAAACTCAATGTCAATGAAAGTGAAGATGAAGAGGCTACCCGCAAAAAAAGAGAGCTACTTGATTTTAATCACTTATCACAAGAAAAGATTAAAAAATATCTAACTGTTTCAGAGAGAAAACTATATAAAGAATTTTTTAACTGTGATTTTAGTATAAAAAAGTATTCAGAAAAATATAAAGTTTCATATAATATTGCTCAAAAGCGAATAGATATGATTCGCAGAAATTTAAAGGCAGCATATCTTAAAGAAAAAGGCTTTTGTGTCACTGCAACTCTTACTTATGCTCAATGGAATACGATTTATACTCTTATCAGAAGAAAGTATCTCAACAATATGGATATCCCTTATCCAATAGATAATTTTCTTGGATTTGCATACATAAAAAGATCAGATTTTGAATATGTATTAGTTATTGGAGAATTTGAAAAAAAACTTGTTTTGTTTGTCCTTAAAGGAAAATTTGTAAAAAATAAATATAAAGTTTTAGAAATCAAACTTCCTTATTCTGTAAGAAAAATATCTAATGAAGAAAAGGCAGAATTTTTATCAAAACCCACAACTATAGTGTATAGTTAATAATTTTATTTTATTATATTACAACTAATTATCATCATTTTGTCGGATAACTTTTTTTTTGTCCCGTCTATATTATAAAAGAATATAGGCGGGATAAAAAATGAAAAAAATCATTTTCTTACTGATCACTCTACTAAGTATATATGTTAATATATACTCATCAACCAACTCTTCTACTCCAGTACGTACTATCACCTGGAATGAGTATTTAAACATTCAAACAAGATCTAGTATTGTTGGCGAAGACAATAAAAATTTACTTATTATTTATAACGGAGAATTAATAGAAGTAATTATAAATAACTAATCCCCTTTGTTAAAATTTTTGTGAGGTAATTATGGATTTCGATCATCCGATTGAGTTACACAGGTTTTCTTCTGATATTCGGAAGAAAGAGCAATCAGCCAGAAGAGAGTATTTGCCGATTTTTACAGAACAGGATGTAAGCCGATTGAAAGAGATTGCGTATCGTCTTAAGTTTAAGTCCAATTCAGAATATTTTAAACCAGTGTTTCTTAAAGCTTCAGATATGGTCACAATCATTTCCGAAACAACGAATGCCGAGTTACAGCAGGCAGAGTTTGAGAAATGGAATAAATGGATCAGTGAACAGAATACGAACATTGTTGATTTTTTGTGTATTGTTGCAGATGATGTGGAGATGTGTTCTCGATTATTTAATGTATAAGAGGAGGGTCATATGTATTATCCAAGTATAAGTACCGCACAAAACAAGAATGATATTAGTAATATTGAAAAAGGATATATAGAGCAGATTGCGATGAATTTTTATAAAGTGGCAAACCAGCCTTCAGAATGGTATGCTGGGGTCACTCATGATCTGGAAAGTTCATTGATTAAGCATCAGGCGTATGGTGCTGATTACACATCGATCAATATGGATGAAAAAAAATACGCTACTTATCTGAAGTCCTTATTAATTAAAAGATTTGGGTTTGAAGGCAGTAACAAAGGAGCTGCTTCAGACAAAAGCACAATTGTATATATATATCACCGTCATGCAAGCTAAACTAAAAATGAGGCTCATGAAAAGCCATTAAGTGAGTTGATTTAGAGTTAAATCATCATTCCAGAACTGTTCTGATCAATGATTTACTCTATTCAATAAAATCCTCTATTCAATCAGGAGTAATTTATTACTCCTGATTTTTTTTCTTGACTTTTAATAGAGATTTTCAATGATTAATCAGAAATAAACGCTTTGAATTTATTGAATAATGCTGAGTTTATATTTAATGAGTTCTCAATGATGATGTATTTACAGCGCGATCAGAGCCAGCTCCAGCAACAATTCAGAGCTATAGAAATTGGAGGAAGAAAATGATCAATCCAATCAGAAAAATGCTATTGATATATTTTTTCGTTTGTGTTACCTTATTATCATTACATTCGGTTAATCCCAGCGAAATTGACTCTCTATTTAACTATAATTATCAGCAGGAGAATCAAAAAGGAACTCAGCTTTATTCGACGGGTCAGTACAAGGAAGCGATTGATGCTTATATGAGTTTCTGGATTCACAACAAAGATGATTTCAATTCTCTATACAATATTGCTTGTTGTTATGGTCTTTTAAACCAGGCAGAATTGTCTGGAAAATTTCTCTTACAGTCAGTCAAATTAGGATGGTCTGATTACGATCATATCAAAAATGACCAGGATTTCAATCTTGTGAAAGAGAATCCAGAATTTGACAAATATTGGCAAGAAGTAAAAAAGCAACTTGAGCAACAAGAAAAAGGTCATGGAGAGATATCATATATCAAAGTCGAATCAAAAATCAGGTATCGGACTGTCCTTCCCAAAAACTTTGATCCCAAAAAAGAATATATATTATTGATTGGTATGCATGGTTTTGGTGGAAATCATTACCGCTTCAGTGAATACTCTCGATTGATTGAAAATGAAGAGATCATTTATGTCACTCCTCAAGCACCTTATCCAATGGAATTCACAATGGGGAAAACTTCATCCTTCAGTTGGACTATTTCTGACATGGAAGAAAAACCAAGTTTGAATCATAGCGGTGTTCTTGCTATGGATTATATTGTTGCGTTAACAAAAACCCTTAAATCTAAATACAATATCAAAGCATGTTATTTATCTGGTTTTTCTCAAGGAGCATATATGACTT
>CAZNKI010000051.1:0-26052 GCA_964573665.1 uncultured Candidatus Cloacimonadota bacterium
GCTTAATTGTTTGGGGGATCTTTACCGTAAGCTACGCTTCGCTTGCATACGGTTATTCATTATATATCCCTTTCAGGGAATTATATGGATAAATGCTGTTAAATTATTTATGATGAATGATAAATTGATATAGAATAAAAGTGAATGATTATTTCAGACGCGATAAATCGACGTCTCTACTAGATGACAAGGTTGACGTATGATTCTTTGTGCCGAAGGTGATTTTAGAGGGTCGTTTTATTTGTTTTTTTCATGACCACCCCGTCAGCTGGCGCTGCCACCCCTCCGTAGAGGGGAATGGAGTTGGTCGTGTAAAAAAGTTGTGCCAGATATTATTGATTGTCGTATTGGATAAGATTCTACGAAGATGTCAGAGCTAGCGCCCCTAGATTTGGATTAACTGATATAGCTACGAAGATGTCAGAGCTAACACTCCTAGATTTGGATTAACTGATATAGCTACGAAGATGTCAGAGCTAACGCTCCTAGATTTGGAATAACTGATTTAGCTACGATGATGTCAGAGCTAACGCTCCTAAATATGGATTAAAAAAAACAGGTCTAAGATTTTTGTCTTAAACCTGTTAAAATGATAATTTATTTCTTTAGATATTTAGCAATTCTAATCGGGTGAGTAATTCTTCAAAAGAACTCTTAAAATCCTTTATCACTTCGACGAGCATCACAGAATCCTTTTTATTAACGGTGGTATAATGACACCATCCTTCTAAGGATTCAAGAATAAAGCCCATATAGATGACTTCTTCTCTTGGTAGCTGAATCAGGTAGCTATTGGACTGGTCTAGGTTTTCTTTTTTTTGCAGTATTTTTAGGTTCATTTTTTGTGTCCAGTTTAATATCTTCCAAACTATGCGATAATACTTCATCAATGGTTTCAACAAAGACAAATTCCATACCTTCTTTGATTTCAGCTTTGACTTCTTCAAATTCAGCAAAATTGCTCTTTGGAATTAGTACTTTCTTTATCCCCGATCTTTTTGCCGCCATTAATTTTTGCGCTAAACCACCAATGGCAAGCACTCGGCCTGTGAGTGTAATTTCACCTGTCATTGCCAGATGATGACGGATTTTTCTGTCGGAATAGACAGAAATAATACACGTTGCTAAAGCGATACCAGCAGATGGACCATCTTTTGGTACGGCACCTTCTGGTATATGGATATGAAGGTCGTACTTTTTATAGAAATCAGCAGGAATACCGAGTTCCTGATAGTGGGAGCGCGCATAACTATAAGCTGCTTTAGCAGATTCCTGCATTACCTGTCCGATTTTTCCTGTGATTGATATCTTTCCATTTCCAGGATGTTTTAACGCTTCAATCAGGAGGATATCACCTCCAACAGGAGTCCATGCTAAACCAACAACAACCCCTAAAGTATCAGTCATTGGAATTTCTGAATCAAGATATGGCTCAACACCGAGAAATTCTTTTAAGTCGCTTTGCTTCACTGTAAACTTAGATTTAATATCTTTTGAAACATACTTCTTTACAATTTTACGAAGGATGGTTCCGATCTTTCTTTCCAGTTCACGAACGCCAGCTTCACGTGTATATTTTTGAATGACCTGCATGATGATTTTATCATCAAGTTCAATCTTTAATTTATCTTCAATATTTAGCTCAGTGATCTTCTTCTTCAAAAGGTGACGTGAAGCAATTTCTCTTTTTTCAACTTCAGTATAGCCAGGAATGCTGATCACTTCCATACGGTCATAGAGCGGTCTTGGAATGTTTGAAACAGAGTTTGCTGTAGTGATGAAGAGAACATCAGAAAGGTCATAACCAAAATCAAGATAATGATCTCTGAATGACTTATTTTGTTCTGGATCAAGCACTTCCAGTAAAGCTGAGGCTGGATCACCTTTGAAATCCATACTCATTTTATCAATTTCATCAAGCATGATTAACGGATTCTTCGTTCCGGCTTTTTTCATACTTTGAATAATCACACCAGGAATTGCGCCGATATAAGTTCTTCTGTGACCTCTGATTTCTGCCTCATCTCTGACACCACCCAGAGAGATACGGATAAATTCTCTGCCTAGAGATTCTGCAATAGACTTCCCTAATGATGTTTTACCTACACCAGGAGGTCCTACAAAACAAATAATCTGACCTTTAATTCGATCGCTGACTTTGAGTACTGCTAAATACTCAACAATTCTCTCTTTCACTTTTTCAAGCCCGTAATGATCTCGATCAAGGATTTGTTCAGACTGTTTCAGGTCAATTTCCTGATATTCTGCCTTTTGCCAGGGGATATCCATAATCCAGTTGATATAGTTATAAACGACGAAGTATTCTGGCATGTGTGGTGATAAGCGAGTGAGTTTTTTGTATTCTTCGTCTGCTTTTTTTTGAACCTCTTCTGGCAGATTTAATTCTTTCAGTTTTCTTTTTAATTCTAACAGATCATCAGTTTCATCTTCATCCATTCCCAATTCTTTATGAATGACTTTTAACTGCTCATTGAGAAAGTATTCTTTTTGCGCTTTTGATATATGTCTTTTTACTTTTGACTCTAAATCATTTTGGATTTTGAGCAGTTCAATTTCACCCATCAAAAAAGATATCAGAACTTGCAATGCATCTTTTAAGTCATCAAATTCATAATACATTTGTTTATTTGCAATCGGGATTTCAAGATTAGCTAATGCGAAATAGTACATTTCATAGGGGTTTTTGATGTTAGAAATATTTTTAACCAAGTCCTCGGGGAGATTCTTATCTTGCTTCACAAATCTGTTGAGAACATTGATAAATGTCTTGATATAAGCTTTCAGATTGATGTCATGATCTGAAAAATCTTGTTCAATGACTGTAAGCTCAGCATGAAAGTTATCTTTGAGTTTGAAGTATTTTTTTACAACAGCTTTTTTTTCGCCTTGCAGGATGATACGAACAGATCCATCAGGGAGTTTAAACAGCTGAGAAATTGTACAGATACAGCCTGTTTTGTATAGGTCTGATACTGCTGGATATTTTTCTTTATCTGCATTTTTTCTCTGAGTCACGACGAAGATTTTGTTTTCATAATGGTTCATTGCTTTAGTGATGCCTTCTATGGATCCCTTTCTGCCTGCGACGATTGGGAAAATAACATAAGGAAGTACAATTTGATCTCGTAAGGGCAATATGGGTAGTTCGTAGATAAATTCTTCAGACGTCTTTTTTGTTTTTTTACTATTCATCATTTCCTCATTAGTTATTTTTTATTTTTAAAGAGATGCCTTCTCCGCAATTTCTGCAAATTTCGTATTGACTGCGGTTCTTGAGTATTGAATTTCTCATCTGATTGAAAGCTTTGTTTTTCCACAAATCAATAAAGGATTTGTCTTTTATATTTCCAATTTTAAATTGATTATCTTTGTCAAAACAGCAGATCGCCATTTCTCCATCCCAGTTAATCACAGGCTGTGTCCAAATGCGACGGCATCTGTTTTTTATCCCGTATTTCAACTCAAAGTTCTGGCCTGTAATTTTGTATCTTCTATATTTTGGATTTTGTGGTAAGAAGTTAAATACATCTTCTTTGGCATAAATTTGTACAGTTTTCAGTTGTAATTGATCGACGCCAATTTCTGTCGTAAGTTGTTTAATTGATGCTATCTCATGCTCGTTGTGTTTCATGACTATAAACTGCCAGATGATCTGAGGGAGATTTGTGTTAAACTGTTTCTTTGATTGAACAAGTTCTTTTACGTTTTCAACAACTTTACTTAGTTGACCATTGATTCTGTATTGATTATAGGTTTCCTGACTCGCTCCGTCAGCAGAGATGATTAAACGGTCAATACCTGAGCGGACAATATCATCTGAAGAAGGGAGAATATTGGCATTTGTAGAAACCAAAAGATAGAGATTCTTCTCTTTTGCATATTGACACATTTTTATAAAATCTTTATTGAGAAAGGGTTCACCTTGATTCCACATGATCAGCATGATGACATGAGGAGCAATCTCATCGATTAATTTTTTATATGTTTCTAATGACATATAACCTTTTGTTCTTTTTAATTGGTCAAGCCCAGAAGGGCATAAAGGACATTTCAGATTACATATATTTGTCGGTTCAATCATAACAATCGGAGGATAGCCACACACAATTGCTTTTCTAAAAATTAGAGAAAGAAAATAGGCAAAGTAGGATTTAAATAGATTAAGCAATCTTTTGAGTGTTATGTATTTAAACATCATTAAGTACTTTTTGATCATTAATTCTCCCTTTTACCATAAATAATATAAGGCAAATTCTGTCAAAAAAAAACTAATAGTAAAAACAATCGGAAAAATAAAAGAAAGTGCTTTGATGAATGTTATTTATTTATGTTGAAATAATCAGATAATTTGTTAAAGATATTTGAGAATACAAGCTTTGGCAGAACATGTCCCTTTATAGCTCTTTGCATATCTTCAATCATAAAGAAAAGCTCGTCAAGGTTTTCGAGAATGTAAGGATTACGCTCATAGAACATCCCAATCAGTTTCACTTGATTGATGTTGACGATATCTTTTTGGCAAAGCTGGAAAGACTTAATATCGTTGAGAAATATGATAAAAGAATTAAGGATATCATTAAGAAATGCACTGTTTTTTCCATATTTTGAAAGAATCTCATCGAGCCAGCTAAAGAAAGCGATCACATCAGCAGAAATGACAATTTGGAAGAACTTAGCAGTCTGATCAATACTCTCGAAATCATCTTCTTTCGCAAGAAGAATGGCTTTTTCAAGATTGCCGTTTGCGATTTTAGCGATAAGTTTCGCTTTTACAGGTTCGATAGAATAAACATGTCTGAGATATATTTCAATTTTTTCTGATTTAATCGGGCGAAACTCAATCTTTTGACATCGGGATAGGATCGTCGGCAAGATACTGTTGATAGTTTGAGTGGTCATAATGATGATCGTATTTTGAGAAGGTTCTTCAAGTGTTTTAAGAAAGGCATTTGAGGCCTGGACATTCATTCGTTCAACATTTTCTATAATGATGATTTTCTTTTCTGCTTCATAAGGCGCGGTCATAAGTTTTTGCTGAATCATTCTGATCTGGTCGATACGAATTTCTGAATTAGAAGAAAAAATATAATCGTGCCAAGGGGTTTTAATCTTATGATCAATATAGTTCTGATACTCATTCAATTGGGCTTGAGTCTTGATTTCACCATTAGAGTTGATATCAAATTTTGGAATTGGAAATAAGAAAAGAATATCAGGATGTGCAAACTGAAGGAATTTTCTACAGGAGATACAAGTTCCGCATGGTACTCTGTCTGCAGTAGAATAGCAATTTAAGCCCATGGCAAAAAGGTAAGCGGTATATAGTTTACCGCTTCCTTCTGGTCCATGAAAAATGTATGCTTGAGCAATCTTATCATTTTTAATTGAATTCTCAAGAATTCTGACTGCATGAGCTTGCCCAATAACTTTTTTTAACATATTTAAATCTCAAGTTTTAATTGAAGACTATTTTTGCTGGTTTGTGTTTCATCAAGTACTTTGTTTATATAAGGACTAACAAAATCTTCAGCGAAAATCTGCATTAAGATTAAATCGTAACGTTGATTGGCAATCTTCCTTACTCTTTTGAGAGCGCCGACTTCCTGAAAGCCAATTTTTTTGTATGCGCTGATTCCTCTTTGATTGAAACTGAGCACTCTTAAATGAACTGAATAAAGGTTGAGTATATTGAAAGCAAAATCAAGTGCCAGTTTTAGAGCATCTTGTCCATATCCTCTACCCCAGAAGTTACGATCCCCAATTAATATTCCTGCTTCTGCATATCCATCAATAAAATTGACATCGTGAATACCGACATTGCCAATGAGTTTATTGGTTTCGCGATCAATCATAGCAAATACATAATCTTTGCCACTGGACAATCGTTCAAGGATAGTTTTTTCTTTTTCACTGTTGATAATACTATCAGCTAATCCCAGATTGAGTGTAATCTGGTAATCATTCATCCATTCTGTATAATGTTCGACATCTTGCATTGAAATCGGTGATAAATAACACTTCTCACCTATCATTTTTTTATAGTATTTGTTACTCATTATTTCTCCTTATATGATACCAAGTTCCTTGCCAACCATCTTGAATTTATCGAGTGCAAATTCAAGTTGTGACAAAGAATGAGTCGCCATAAAACTACAGCGAATCATCGTGTCAGAAGGTGGAACTGCTGGTGGAATTACAGGATTAATAAAGACACCTTCGTCTGCAAGTCTTCGCCACATCTTAAAAGTAGTCATAATGTCACCAATATGAAGTGGAATCACAGGTGTTGTCGATGTGCCGATATCATAACCGATTGATTTAAAGCCTTCCGCCATAAATCGAGTATTTTCCCAAAGTTTTTCTATTCTTTCAGGTTCTTCCTGCATAATATCTAACGCAGCTAATACGCTTGCTGCAGATGCAGGTGGTAAAGATGCACTAAAAATCAATGCCCTTGAAAAATGCTTCAAATAGTGAATGACTTCTTCACTTGCTGCAATAAATCCGCCGACAGATGCCAAAGATTTACTAAATGTGCCCATGATGATATCGGTCTGATCGGTCAATCCGAAGTTCATTACTGCACCAGCACCCGTTTTATGAAGTACACCCAAAGAATGCGCCTCATCAACCATGAGATTGGCATTATACTTTTCACAGAGTTTGACAATTTCTGGTAAATTGGCAATGTCACCTTCCATTGAGAAAATACCATCCACAACAACAAGAGCTTTTGAACTATCGATTTTCTTCAGGGTTTTTTCCAATGAATTCATATCATTGTGATTAAAACGTACCATTTCACCAAATGAAAGCATACAACCATCGATAATCGATGCATGATCCAATTTATCTGTAACAATATATTCGTTCTTTGATACCAAAGCGCTGATACAGCCTACATTTGCCTGATAACCAGTAGGAAATACAAGCGAAGCTTCTTTACCAACTAATTCGGCAAGCCTTCTTTCCAACTCGATATGAATATCAAGTGTTCCATTTAAAAATCGTGAGCCAGCGCAACCGCTACCATATTTGTCGATGGCTTTTTTACTTGCCTCTTTTACTCGTGGATGATTGGTCAATCCGAGATAACTATTCGAACCCATCATCAACATTTTTTGTCCATTGACCATGACTTCTGTGTCTTGTTCTGTTGAAATTACGCGAAAGTAAGGATAATATCCCATCTTTTCAATTTTCTTAGCTTCTTGAAAATTACCGCATTTGTTTAATAACTTCATAGCAACCTCTTTTATTCTGAGCAAGTTTTCTTGCTCCCCCTGATTATATTTATATAATATCGAAATCTTTTAGATTTCGGTAAAGTACTTCTAAAACTCCTCTAACCAAATATAGAGTGGGTAACGCGAGAATCATACCTATAAAACCAAATGTTAATCCTCCTGCAATTGCAGTTAGAAATACATATAATGGATGAATCTCGGTACCTTTTGCCATCACTAAAGGGAATACGATATTATTGTCAATGATTTGTACGCCCCACATCGCTAAAATAGTATAAACAACCATAGATAAAGGCTTCCCAGTTAGCAAAACCGATAAACTGGCAAACAATGCCGCAGAGAAAGGACCTAAATATGGAATGATGTTAAACAATCCTGCAATTAAACCGATGAGAATTCCAAACTTTACACCGAGTAATGTAAGTACAAATGCCGTCATTCCACCGACAATTGTCACTTCGATGATCAATGTTTTTAAGTAAGTGCTGATGCTGGTATTAATTCTGTTAAGCAATATGATACATATTTCAAAATATCTATTGGGAATTAACTGATAGAGTGATTTTTTAAAGAAGGTCATATCTTTTAGTATAAAAAAACTGGTGACTGGAACAATGACAAAATAGGAGAAAAAACCTGCAATATCTTTTGAATAAACAAACAAATAATTAGGTAGTTTTTGAAGAAATTGACTAATTATAAATTGGAGTTGTATCATCAAATCGTTGATATGAATAAAAGGAAGGTATTGCTCGATTTGTGAAAGATTGTTTTCTATATTTTTTATTATTGGCAGACTATTGATATCTTTACTTTTCATGTTTGCGAAATCATTAAAAGCATTACTAATCAAGACTGCCTGTCTGAACAAAATGGGGAAGAGGAAGTAAATAATAAAAAAGATCGATGAAAATAGAATCAGATAAAATAAAAATATGGCAAAGATTCTACGGATCCCTAAGTTCTCTAATAATTGAACAAATGGATTGGAGATATAGACAAAGATCAAAGCGAGAATGAAGTAGGTTAATATTGCTTTATAAAAGAATATTGCTGAAATGCCTACAGTGAGGCAAAGCAGGATAAAAAAGAATTTCATGTAGTTAAAGTTACTTAGATTCACTTTTGATCCATCTCACGACATCCTGAGAGATACTCTCAGCTAATTTGAACAGGATTTTTATCCCAGCACTTGGGTATTTGCTCACAAGTTTGACAAAATCATATTTACTCACGGCTAAGAGTTCACAATCTGTTATTGCTCTTGCAGAGGTGATACGGCTACTTTCATTAAACATGCCGATTTCTCCGAAATGCTCGTTGGGTCCCAGAGTGGCAAATATTATGTTTGCTGGGCTTTGCTCCAGATATATCTCTACCTGACCACTTTTGATCATATATAAAACGACATGAGGATAATTTTCCCGATAGATCATTTCGCCAGCTTTAAATTTACGTTCGATGAGAAACTTCTCAATATTTTTTAGCTCAAAATGTGAAAGATCGCTCAAAAGATGTTGTTGCTTGAGTAAATGACTTTCATCTTTGCTATCAAAAAAACTGAGAATGTTTTTGATAATATCTTTCAATGGTTCTCCCTTAATTCTCCCATGCTTCCTGACCGATTAATGGGACAAATGTACATCCAGAGTATTCAAAGACTTCGATTTGAGTTTCTTGTTTTACTGCTAAGATTACTTTTTGCTCGCTCGCACTACCAATCGGAATGACTAATCTGCCACCAATTTTAAGTTGCTGAATCAAACTGGGCGGTATGCCTGGTGAACCAGCACACACGATAATTTTGTCAAACTCCTGAATACTCGGAATAGCTTTTTCCCATCCCTTTGTACCGTCTCCAATTTTGTAATAAACATTGCTATAACCTAAGTTTCTTAGCACTTTTCTGGCACTCATGGATAATTCACTATGACGTTCGACAGTATAGACTTCTTTACACATTTCTGCCAGAATCGCGGTTTGATAACCTGAGCCCGTCCCTATTTCAAGCACTTTATCCTGAGTTTCAATCTGTAGAATTTGTATCATATAAGCAATGATATAAGGTTGAGATATGGTTTGCTGGCAAGCAATTTGGAGTGGATGATCACGATAGGCATATTCCTTCCAATCATTAGAAACGAACTCTTCACGAGGTACTTTGAGCATTGCTCTGATCAGCGCTTCATCGTCAATACCTCTACTGACAATGTTTTTTTCTACCATGCGTATTCTTTGATCTTCAAATCTCATGTGACCCGTCTTTAATTGAACTTATTGCTTGTCAAAAATTGCTCATACTCTTTGATTTTATCATAATCGTTGTAGTCAATTTTTAAGGGTGAGATCGAAACATAGTGGTTCGCAATAGCGATTCCATCAATATCTTCTTCTGTATCATCAAAAATTGGGTGATCCCCGCCAATCCAGTAAATATCTCTCTTTCGGTGATCCTGATGATGATGAAGAATATTCTGATAACGTCTAAATCCTGTTCGACAAACTTTATAACCTTTAATATCAGCTTTATCGATATTTGGAACATTAATATTGAGCACTTCGCGATAACCTATTAAAGACATGATATTTTTAGCAATCAAATCAGCAAGGATCTGTGCGGCAACTTCATACTTCTGGTTTTCATAGGCAGTAATCGAAACACCGATACTCTTGAACCCCATGCACATTGCCTCAATTGCAGCGCCAACAGTTCCTGAATAGAGAATATCATCTCCGATATTCTGACCTGCATTGATGCCTGAAATGACTAAATCAATGTGTTCTTCTTTTAATAAATGTTCAAATGCCACCAATACACAATCCACAGGAGTTCCGCTGACTCCCCATGATTGATGAGCGTATTTTTTTATTCTGAGTGGTTCTCTGATCGTGATTGAATGTGAAGCTGCGCTTCTTTCGAGCATTGGCGCGATGATAAATGTGTTATGCCCATTTTCTCTGAGTACCTCAGCAAGTACTTGTATGCCTTTTGCTTCGATACCATCGTCATTAGTTAACATGATGTTCATGATTATTCCTTCATTTTATAAATATTTTGTCATAAGTTTGACAAAGTTTTTGATGTCTCTAACGTGTGAAATATAACTTTTTTCACCATCATAAATCGTGTCGATACACACATAATCGATTTTCCCCAGATACCTCGATAGTTCAAGGATGATCTCTGTCTCATACTGGTATCGGGTACTTTTAAGTTTTAACTTTTTGATTTTTTCCAGTTTATAGAGCCTATAACCGCATTGTGAGTCATAAACTCGCTGAGCACTGAGTAAACTGACAAATAATGAACAAATCTGATTGGAAAGTATTCGAGGGAAAGGCATCTTTTTGATTGAAAAATCTCTTTTTCCAATGATTAAATCAGCCGAAACCGCATTGATTTTTCTAAAAAAACGAGGAATACTTTCAGGTAAATGCTGTAAATCAGAATCAATCGTAAATGCATAATCGAATCCTGCTTGAATCGCTTCATCAAATCCTGCTTGAAGTGCTGAACCCTTTCCTCTGTTTTTTGGAAATGAGATCAACTTTACCCCTAATTGCTCGCACAAATGACCCGAATGATCGCTGGATCCATCATCTACAGCGATGATGTGTGATCGGGGAATGTAAGTGGAAATCCGATTAAATAGAGTTTCCAGATATTCAACTGAATTGTATATCGGGATGATTACCGCTGTATTCTCTACTGTTGCTTTAGACATATCTTCCTTACTATTTTTTTAATCAAATAAATCTACCTTGATTCTTTATGTCAAGTCATTTGTTTTATGCTATGGCAAGCGATAAAAATCAATCACTTATAAAGGAATAAAAGAAAATACCCTTATCTTAATTTTATCTATAATATCTTGCCCCAAAGATGCACCTTTTTTATAATAAATATTAGTTTATAGTCGAATGGACTCCGAACCGACCGCGAACGGAGCGTGAACGGAGCATAAAAAGTAAAAAGTTTATATCTTATTAATTGTATAATGCCTAAAAATGGATTGAGTAATTTTCTAATGATTTGACTTTAGTTAACTAAAACTCAATAATTAATTCAATTTCTTCTTGTAACTGGATCGTATAATAAACTGCTGTTGCAATTTTCCCATAGTAAATTGGATCTGATAAGTTACACCCTTTACGATCTTTTAAATATTTATTAAGCACTTGATAACCACCAATGTAATATTGCCACATTTCGGTAGTGATCCCATCGAAATATTTTTCTTGATTGATATAGAGACGAGAACTTTCTTCGATAAATTCAATTTTATCTATTTGATCGCTATTGCCAGCACCTTGATATCGTACAACAGGCTGATTCAATAAGGGACTTTTTAGTAAATGAAGATCAGATATCTGTTTCCCAAGTTGAGATAAAGCAATAAATTGCTCATAATCCTCAATGACTGGGATTCTTGGAAAATCTGACTTTAAAAATTCTGAAAAAACTGTTCTGTAACTTTTTGAATAGAGTACCGCATAAATATAATAAAATATTTCTTCTGGTTCTGGCTCTATCGCATATTTCTCTTTGATTGCGTTAATGAAATGATCTGAAAAATTGCTTGATCTCTCAGTCTCATAAGAATCTTCTTCTGGATACAGGTAGAGAGGAAATAAATAACCTATTTCGCTTGTTTTATTTGAAACAAAACTACTTTCTACTATATTGTTTGAAATAAAGCTATGAAACCAGTCTTGTGAAGACTTAACTTGTCTAACACAAGCAATACCAATATTATCTTCAAGCATATGTCTCATGACTTTTTTTACGGTTCTCCAAATAAGTGAATCATGCCAAAAGGTATATTGATTGTCAAAAGGGCGATAAGCCACTTGATGTATTAAATTTTTTATTTGAATATCGGTTAGCGCTTGTAAACTTTTCCAAGCTTTTCTAATATCCCATCCATTCTTTTTATTTATTCTAAAGAACTGATGTAAGTCATCATCAGATAATAATGAATATTTAAATTGTAGTATCTTGTTTAAAAGTCTATTGCTATCTGAATCTATAATAAATTCATCTCTTGCTGTAGTCATTCCTACGCCATTCACTTTAAATATTTCATTTACGGGATACCAATCTAAATAGTATTTTATTGATTCAATATTATAAGGTTTAAAAAAATATTTGTCTGAAATTGGATTGATCTTTTTAAAGCTATCTTTTTTAAACTGTTCTGTCATCAATTTATTATATTTTATTGAGCGCTTGCCGTACAAGTCTTGATGATATACAATGCATCCTTCTTTACCCTTTTGTTTGATAAAAATTGCGATAGCAACACCTTGTTGAATATCAAAGACATTCTCATCCTGAGATCCATCAGGTGATTTTTCTTTTTTCTTACTGTTCCCGTGTAAATCGATTATATAAATTTCATTGAAAGTCATCATTAAGCTTTGTCTCATCCCTCTAAAAGTAGGATTATCAAGATAACCGTGATTTGTGATCATGGCAACGATGCCTTCTCCTGCTTTTTGTATCTTCCATTGAGCGAGTCTAATGAATTTGACATAATCATCTTGAAGCCATTTAGGATTTCTCTCATTCAAATCGTGACCATCGACCATATAATAGCTTTGGGCGCCATCTAATTTTATTTTTAATGATTGATCAGCCCAACCCCCTTTATTCGCAGAATGACCACTATAGGGAGGATTACCCATCATGACTAAAATTGGCTGATCTTTTTTGATTTCTGAGGCTAAATGACTTTCTTCACTGAGTGCATTTAATCCTGGCAAACTTGACCCTTTAAAATCATCCATGTCTAAGGCATTCGTTAAATAAAGTTTAAATCGTTCATCATCAGATAATGAATAACCCAATTCTTCAAAAAGAAAACTCATTTTTAAGTGTCCAATAGCATACGGCGCCATCATGATCTCAAAGGCGAAGAAATTTTTTAGGATCTTATCTTTGATCAATTGCTTTATTGTTGCTTCTCCAAATCTTTCTTGGTATTCATGGACCATAAGTTTTATCGCTTCTGCTGGAAATGTCAGTGTACCCGCTGCAGGATCAAGAACAGTTACATTATCATCACAAAATCCTAAGGGCTTATTAAAGTGAGTTTTTAGTATATCATTTACAGCTCTGACTATATATGAAACCACAGGCTCAGGTGTATAATAGACACCTCTTGTTTTTCTAAGGCTATCATCATAAGTCTCCAAGAAAGTTTCATAAAAATGAATAATAGGATCATCACCTTTTTTTTCTTGTTGATACTGACGAAGGATTTTTTTGATGTCCGTGGCTTCAAGTATTTCTGATATATCATCAATGATGGCTTTTAATTGGATTGGCGCTTCATCAAGAGCGATAAAACGAAAAATCTGTTTTAATATACCAATAGTGTTTGGTATAAATTTATAGGCTAATTCACGATTAAATGTGGCGTCTGCACGCGTTCTCGCCGCAAACAATCCATAAGTTAGTGTTTGTGAATATAAATCTGCAAAATCTTCAATTGATAAGTCTTTAATTAAAAACTGCTTGAATGCTTCATAAAAAGGAGTGATTTGTTTTGTTTTTCCTTCTTCATTCTCTTCTTGTAATTCTATAGTGATCACTTCTTCTTTTAAGAAACGAGTTCTTTTTGCCAATTCATAAGCGAGAGTTTCTGCGTTATTTATTCGAGGTAATGAAAATGAGAAGAACTTATTGAGTAAATCTTGTAGTTCCTCAGTATTTTCAGGTGGGATGAATGTTCTTAATTCAAATTGTTGTTGATTACGATACAGAGACATTTGCTTAACTTTTATTCCGTTTCGATATAATCTAAACTCATAGAAATTTGTCAAAATAACATTTGGGAATGTACTTAAATATCGTTGAAGTTGCTCAGTTCGCTCAATTCTATCAAGGTCTTTTATTGTAAGATCTTTTGCCTCTATGTAGCCTGTAATATGAGTTACTCCATCCCAAACACGAAAATCAGGATTGCCTGCCTCAGTATTTTTAGGAAGTATTGTTACAGATATTTTATTATGAGTATATTCATTTCCATACTTCTCAATCAACTCCTTCAGAGTATCATAATAAGTTTCTTCTCGTGCATCACCTTTATAAAATGAATCAAATATCTTTTTTGCATATTCTCTATACATATTTTCTCCTGATATTTAACCTTTTAATTAAATATAGAATAAATAGTCAAGTATAATATTTGATATGTTGGATTTCTAAGTGTGTAGCTATATTTAGCTGGATTATTGCTATTTACTTGTCACAATGATGAGAGCTTTGAAACCGTCATGGAGCCGGCTCGGCTCTAGCCGTAAATACTGAATAATTAAGGACTCAATAATTATAAAAATTAACTTTTCTTCTAGTTCAAAGATCTTACAACTGCTAATCGCCATCTCTATACAAAAAATCCTCTTGACGCTCAATCAAAAATATGCTAATTCTAAAAAAAAAGATATTGAGGTTCGATGAGACGTCTCTTATTTAATAAATTATGTAATAAAAAAGGGATCAGATACACATTGTTAACCCTTTTTGTGCTTGTTGCCACTCTTGCGTTGTTTTACCAGTTATGGCATATTAATAAGAAATACTTTGATGAAAAAACAATCAATTTAGCTGAAATCATTGCGACAACCCTGGAATATAATGACTTATTAGAAAGAACGCCTCATAAAGATTTGCTTTCTGATCCTGTATATCAGATCAATAAAAGAAAACTGACAGAATTAATCAAACTAAATCCCAATGCCCGATTTATTTATCTATACACTTTAAAGCACGATTCTTTAGTGTTTATCATCGACTCTGAAGATACTCACTCAAAAGACTATTCTGCTCCTGGAGATATTTTTGAAGTGAATAATCAGGAGTATTACCAGCCTTTTAGTCACAAGAAAACAATGATCACAAAAAGTTCCAATGACCAATGGGGGAAATGGGTATCTGTTCTGGTGCCAGTGATTGATCAATCCAATCGTGTCCTGGCTGTATTAGCCATCGATTATCCCTCTGATTTTTGGATATTAAGACCAATTAAAGAAGCAATGATCATGTTTTCACTGATCTTTTTTATCATGATTACAATTTTATTCTCTCTTATTCTATTGAGAAAAAACAAGGCTTTAAATAATGCTATTTTGCAACAAATCAAAACAGAGATTCAACTTTTTGAAGAAGAAAACATTCAAAAAGCAATGTTCGAAAATATTCCAGTTGGTATCATTGTTATTGATCCTACAACAAAAAAGATCGAAAGTGTCAATGCTCATGCTTCTGAACTGATCGGTCTTCCCAAGGAAGATATCAAAGGTAAGATTTGTCATTCTTTTGTTTGTCCTGCCTTGATCAATGAATGTCCGATCTTTGATAAAAAAATGATTGTTGATCACTCTGAAAAAATTCTACTCAATGTCCATAAAGAAAAAATCCCTATCATTAAAACAGTAAAAATCATTGAAATCAATCATCAGGAAAAATTGATTGAGAGTTTTATCGATATTCGAGATTTGAAGATGACAGAGGAAAAACTTCGTAGAAGTGAGGCTCATCTTCGATCGATTTTTGAACTTTCAGGTGATGGAATTTGGGAATGGAAAATTGAAGATAATATGATTACTCATAATGAACGTTGGAATAAAATTTTTAAAGAGCCTAAAGAACTTCAGCATCATCACACTGATTTCTTTAAACAAGCAATTCATCCTGAAGATAAAAATTCACTTCTGGAAAAAATTGAGCAGGCAATCAACTCAAAAAGTAGCTTTGAGTGCGAACACCGTTTACTCCTCTCGGGCGATAAAACAGTCTGGGTGTACAATAGAGGTTTTGTCAATGAAGTCAACGATCTTGATGATACCGTGTCAATCATTGGCTCAATTACGGACATCAGCGAAAGAAAATTATATGAAACAGCTCTGAAGGAAAGTGAAGCAAAATTAAACTCCCTCTTCACAAAATCTCATTCAGGGATCTTTTTTATGATGCTTGAAGAACCCGTTGACTGGGAACATTGCGTAGATAAAGATCAACTAATTGAGCATATTCTTACAACTCAAAGAATCAGTAAGGTAAATAATACTTTTTTAGATCAGTATTGTGCCTCAGAAAAAGATTTTATCCATTTGAGCCCAAAACAACTCTACGCAAACAATCTTGAACAAGCAAGAGAAATGTGGAAATCGCTTTTTGATCAATCCTTTTACCATTATGAGCAAAAAGAAAACCGTTTTGATGGCTCAATGATTTGGGTCATGGGTGACTGGGTGTGTTTATATGATGAAAAAGGTCGAATAATTGGACATTTTGGGATTCAAACAGATATCTCGGATAGAAAGAAATCTGAAGAACTCATTATCAGCGCTAAAGAAGATGCAGAAAGAGCAAACAAAGCAAAATCTGAATTCCTGGCAAATATGAGCCATGAGATTCGCACCCCACTTAATGGTGTGATCGGTTTTATTGACTTATTGCTGAAAACCTCACTGAATGCTGTGCAGTACAATTATGCAAAGAACAGTAAAATTGCTGGAGATTCCTTACTGAGTATTATCAATGATATTCTGGATTTCTCAAAAATCGAAGCAGGTAAATTAGAACTTGATTATTCTTTATCCAGTATGTCAGATTTAATTGAACAATCAATTGATATCGTTAAATATCAGGCAAGTCAAAAGAAACTTGATCTTATTGTAAACTATCCTCCAGATCTGCCTGATTTAGTGATGATCGATTTTATTCGCTTACGACAAATTTTGATTAACCTTCTGAGTAATGCAATCAAATTTACTGATCAGGGCGAAGTTGAACTAAAAATTGAATTTTTCCCTCTTGAAGATGATAAAGGACAATTCTACTTTCTGATCAAAGATACAGGTATTGGTATTGAAGCGAAGAATCAGGATAAACTTTTCAGAGCATTTTCTCAGGCTGATAGCTCTACAACTAAAAAATTCGGGGGAACAGGTTTAGGTTTGATCATTTCTAACCTTTTGGCAAAGCAAATGGGCTCTGAAATTGAATTTGTCTCTGAATTTGCTCAAGGTTCAACGTTCTATTTTTCTATTATAACTCAGTACCAAAAGAATAATGATGCAGTGAACGATCGATTTCTTGAAAATACAAATATTGTGATGATTGATAAAAAAGAAAAATCACAAGCGGTGATTAGTCAATTACTCTCTTATTATGGGGCAGAAGTCATGTGTTTTGATAACTTGGATACTTTCTTAAATAATGAGCTGATTTCATCTCCTGATATTGTAATCAGTTATTGCCCATTTGAGGATGTAGAATGTGATGAATTTTTAAGTTCATTTACAGATAAAATTCCTACTTTAAATTTAAATAGTATCATTCTGTTACATCAATCTACTGAAAAAATGATTCATCTGAATACAAATCAATGCAAATATGTCACTCACTTACTTAAACCATTAAAAAATAGAGAATTCATTGACATTCTAAGAAATATCTTAAACCCTGAGTTGAAATCGTTGAGTCAAAATATTGATACAGATGACTCCACAGGAATAGAACTTGAACGATCAATATCAATTCTGTTGGCAGAAGATGTCCCTCTGAATATGGAATTGATGATCATTAGGCTAACTCAGATGATTAAAAATCTGACTTTGTTTGAATGTCATAATGGCTTAGAAGCACTTGAAACTTTTAAAAAGAACAAAATTGATTTGATACTCATGGATATTCAAATGCCTGAGATGGATGGGATCGAAGCCACAAAGAGAATCAGATCTTATGAGAAAGAACAGAAATTTGCAAAAGCAACACCTATTATTGCACTTACAGCTGGTGTATTAAAAGAAGAAAAAGATAAATGTTTTAAAGCAGGAATGAATGA
Organism: uncultured Candidatus Cloacimonadota bacterium; assembly: GCA_964573665.1. Taxonomy (GTDB): domain Bacteria; phylum Cloacimonadota; class Cloacimonadia; order Cloacimonadales; family WRIO01; genus JAGOCT01. The sequence goes on from CAZNKI010000051.1 coordinate 18,125, forward strand.
CTTTCTGACAAAACCCATTCACTTTGATCATTTCAAAGAAATGCTCAATAAGGTTCTATATCAAATAGGCGCTCATGAAAAATCATCTGCAACTCACCAAGACATCCCAAATAATCAGATCATGCATTTTAATAAACTCGACTTTATGAATAGAACGGGTGATGATCCTGCTTTATTGCTTGTCATGATGAACTTTGCGTCAAGCATCGAGATTACAATCAATGATTTGAATGAAGCGCTGAAAAATCTGAATGAAACTTTGATCAAACAGATCGCCCATAAACTCAAAGGATCTGCCCTCAATGTCTCTTTTGATCAGTTAGTAGAAATTGCAAAACAAATTGAACAGATTCAAGTCTGGGATTCAATCAAAGCCAATGATTTTACGGTTATGCTCAATAATGAATGGGCCATTTTAGAAGAGATCATTAAAACAGAGACAAAGAATTAAATTACCCTCTAAATCATAGAATAAAAAAATAAGTTAGCACTCGAATATTTTGTTTGACAATTTTTCAAATAACATTATTTTGTCATTAGATTAGCAGAATATGAAAAGGAGTGCTAAAAATGAAAAAGAATGAGATCAGAGAGCTAGAAGTTTTAAAGAATCTGATTGATGAATTTATTACTCATAAGGAAGCTGTAGCTTCTCGTTCTTTATGTGAGAATTATATCGAAGGCGTTAGCCCAGCAACCATTAGAAATGATCTTGCGCGCTTGGAAAGCAAAGGCTACATTTACCAACCTCACACTTCTGCAGGTAGAATCCCAACGATTGATGGTTATCGTGAATATATTCGCTTGATACGACCTGAAATCGAGCCCGCAAAGTATGACAAAACAGATTTTTTAAAGTCAATGCTGGTGCAAAATTATCGTGATATCCCACTCTCACTTCATTATATTAAGCAATTGCTGGCGAAGGAAACCGATCAGTTAAGCTTTGTCGCAGAACCCGAAATCTCTTTTGATTGTCTGTCAAAACTGGATGTCTTCAAAATATCAAAAGATAAATTGCTCTTTGTGTTGAGCCTGGATTCAGGTATGGATAAGACGGTGATCTTAAAACCTGAGTTTGAGATCTCAGAAACACAACTCAAAGTACTTGTTCGTTATTTAAATGAAGAACTGATTGGATTAAGAATATATGATATTCTACATAAGTATCTCGATAATCTCAATGGGATTAAAAGTGAAGATAATAAATTGCTAAGTTACTTTCTTAAAGAATTTTACAATGCGCTCTTAGAATTGAATAACTTCTATATTCATTTTGATGGAAGCGTTGCATTTTTAAATCAGGTAGAGTTTGATAATAAGAGCAATATTCTCTTATTCCTTGAAATGATGCAGAGACATGACATTCTGATTTCAAGAATGCAAAAGTATGATTCTACTTCTGACTGGGACGTTTTATTAGGTGAAGATTTTGGCAATCCTGAATGGAGTGGTTTCTCAATGATTTTTGCCCGTTATGAGATTTTTGATATTCCTGCTTATTTAGGGGTCATTGGACCAAACAGCATGAATTATCGAAAGAATATCCCCATTGTCAGAGATGTCGCAAAAGTAATCACAGAAACGACTAAGAAAGGAATGATGGTGCTTAAAAATGAAAAAAAAAGATAAAATAAAGGATAATAGTCAAATGACAGAAGAAAAAAAAGTAAATATTCCCGTAACTGATGAAAGCGAAGAAACGATTCATACAGAAGTCGTCAATCAAGTCCACGAAGAAGAAGATTCTATTGAACAGGAACTTGAGCGAATGACCAATGAAAGGGACGAGTTTAAAGATAAGTGGCTTCGCACTTTGGCAGAATTTGATAATTATAGAAAAAATACTTTAAAAGAAAAAGCAGACTGGATCAAATATGCCAATGAAAAGATTGTTATCGAGATTTGTGAAGTATTTGACAATTTCGAAAGAGCCTTTTCAGTTGAATTAAAAGAAGAAAATTTAGAAGCTTATAAAAAAGGGATTGAGCTGATCTATCAGCAGATTGACAGCTTACTTAAAAAAAACAATGTGAGTAAGATTGATGCTTTGGAAAAAGAATTTGATCCCAATTTTCATGAAGCTTTAGCGCATATCCCTTCAGAACTTGATGAGAATATCATCAGCGCTGTGATCCAGAATGGTTATACAATGAATGAAAAAGTGATCAGACCAGCAAGAGTCGCTGTCTCAAATGGCAAAAAACCAGAAATTAATAATAATGAAAATAGTTAAGGAGGATTATTATGGCTAAGATCATCGGTATAGACTTAGGAACAACTAACTCATGTGTGTCTGTAATGGAAGGTGGAAAACCTATCGTTATCGCTAACGCTGAAGGCACAAGAACTACACCATCAGTAGTCGGTTTTAATCAAAAAGGTGAAAGATTAGTAGGACAGTTGGCAAAAAGACAATTGATTACCAATCCAACGAATACGGTCTATTCAGTGAAACGCTTTATGGGTCGTAATATCAATGAAGTTCAGGATGAAATTCGTATCGTCGGTTATAAAGTAAATGCAAGTCCAAAAGGCGAAGCAACAGTACATATTGATGCCGTAAATAAAGATTTTACACCACAGGAAATCTCAGCAATCATTTTAACAAAAATGAAAGAAACTGCCGAAGCTTATTTAGGTCAGGAAATTAAAGAAGCAGTAATTACTGTCCCTGCATATTTTAATGATGCTCAAAGACAGGCAACCAAAGATGCTGGACGTATCGCTGGTCTTGAAGTAAAGAGAATTATTAATGAACCAACAGCTGCAGCTTTGGCTTATGGTCTTCAAAAAGAAGATAAAAAAGCAGAAAAAATTGCTGTTTATGACCTTGGTGGCGGTACCTTTGATATCTCAATTCTTGAAGTTGCAGATGGCGTGGTCGAAGTCCTTTCTACAGGTGGAGATACTCACTTAGGCGGTGATGATTTTGATAAAGCAATCATGGACTGGTTAATTGAAAAATTTAAAGCTGATCAGGGCATTGACCTTGCAAAAGATAATATGGCAATGCAACGCTTAAAAGAAGCTTCTGAAAAAGCGAAAATTGAATTATCTGGCACACCAACAACCAATATCAACCTCCCATTTATCACAGCTGATGCCAGCGGTCCTAAACATCTTGTTTATGATCTCTCTGTCGCAGAATTCAACCGTTTAACATCTCGTTTGGTAGAAAGATCTCTCGAACCTTGTAGAAAAGCGCTTGAAGACTCAAAACTTAATACCTCTCAAATCCATGAAGTCCTTCTCGTCGGTGGTAGCACTCGTATTCCTGCAGTTCAGGAAGCCGTTGAAAGATTCTTTAATAAAAAAGCAAATAAAAGCTTGAACCCTGATGAAGTCGTTGCAATTGGTGCAGCAGTTCAAGGCGGTATCCTTGGTGGTGATGAAAAATTAAATGATATCTTACTTCTTGATGTGACTCCTTTGACGCTTGGTATCGAAACTTTAGGCGGAGTGATGACACCAATTATCGAAAGAAATACAACCATTCCTTCAAGAAAAAGTCAGGTGTTCTCAACTGCAGCTGATAACCAAAATGCAGTAACAATCCATATCCTTCAAGGTGAAAGACCAATGGCAACAGACAATAGAAGCTTAGGCCGTTTTGATCTTGTGGGTATTCCACCAGCTCCAAGAGGAGTCCCTCAGGTAGAAGTGACCTTTGATATTGATGCCAATGGTATTCTTCATGTATCTGCAAAAGATAAAGGTACTGGAAAAGAACACTCCATGCGTATCGAAAGACCAGGTAGCTTAAGCGAAGAAGAAATCAACAGAATGGTCAAAGAAGCAGAAGCGCATGCTGATGAAGATAAACAAAGAAAAGAATCAATCGAAGCAAAAAATAAATTAGATACATTGATCTTCTCAACTGAAAAATCTCTGACTGACTACAAAGAAAAATTATCTGAAGCTGAAGTTAAAGATATTGAAGATGCAATTAAAGAGGCGAAAGAATCTTTAGAAAAAGGTCAAACTGCAGATGATTACAATAAAGCAGTAGAACAATTATCTAAACGCGCTCAAAAATTAGGTGAAATCCTCTATAAAGATATGCAGGAAAAACAAGGTGGTCAAGCAGGTCCTGGTGGATTCAATCCTGAAGATTTTGCACAAAATGCAGGTCAGGAACAAAGCCAATCTCAACAAAAGCAAGATGGACCAATTGACGCTGATTTCGAAGTTGTTGATGATAAATAATAATTCATTCATTTTTCGGCTTGACAGTTTTGTCGAGCCGAATTTTATCTTTTAATTAGACGATATCGTCAAACAGCTAAATTGAGAATTGAGGCAAATATATGTCAACAAAAAGAGACTACTATGAAATATTAGGAGTTGATAAAAGTGCTGATGAAAGCACCATAAAAACTGCTTATCGTAAATTAGCGATGAAATATCATCCTGATAAAAACCCAGGCGATCATCAAGCGGAAGAAATGTTTAAAGAAGCAGCTGAAGCTTATGAAGTGTTAAGCGATCCTGAAAAAAAATCACGCTATGATCAATTTGGTCATGCCGGTGTCGATAGCCAGTTTGGTTCAGGGGGATTTGATTGGTCAAACTTTACCCATCGCGGTGATTTTGAAGATATTTTCAGTGGATTTGAGTCCATTTTTGGAAATTTCTTTGGCGGAGGACGCTCTTCTCGTTCCAGACAAGAAAATCAAAATCGCGGTGAAGATTTAAAAATTGAACTCTCTCTTACTTTAAAAGAGATTTATACAGGTACATCAAAAACTATAAAAATCTCAACAAAAGAATCTTGTACAAAATGTAATGGCACAGGTTCTGAAGATGGCAAGGTAAGCACTTGTACTCAATGTAATGGTCAAGGCCAGGTGCGTCAGGTACGCCAATCATTTTTTGGCAATGTTCAAACCATTGTGACTTGTCCTTCTTGTCATGGTGAAGGAAAAATCATTGAAAAGAAATGTAATGTATGTAAAGGCGATGGTCGCGTCAGCAAACCTAAAGATGTCAAAGTCTCAATTCCTGCTGGAGTTTCTGAAGGTCAATATATCCGCATAAGAGGCGAAGGGAATAAAGGCCGTCGTAATGGACCAAACGGTGATATTCTCGTGATGATTCATGAAAAAGAAGATGATGTTTTCGTTCGCGAAGGTTATCATCTGATTTGTGAATATCCGATTTCATTTTCAACTGCTGCATTAGGTGGAGAAATTATCGTTAATACCTTAGCTGATGAAAAACTCAAAGTTAAAATACCTGCAGGGACTCAGACAGGAAAAGTGTTTAAACTACGCGGAAAAGGTCTCCCAGAAGTGAATAATGAACAGTACAAAGGTGATATTATCATCAAGGTTGATTGCGTCACACCGACGAATCTCTCCTCTGAAGAAGTAAAGCTGTATGAGCAGTTACGTGAATATGATCATAAGAGAAACCTCAATCCTGATAAATCTTTCTGGAAAAAGTTTAAGGACTTATTTTAATGCCTTCCTTTTACTTTCCTGTTGATTTTGAAAAGGGAACACTCGTGATTGATGGTGATGAATTTCATCACATGATCAATGTCTCCCGCTATCATGCTAATGATCAGGTCTTGCTGAACAATGGCATGGGTTTGCTCGCACAGGCAAACATTCAAAGCATTTCAAAGAAAAATGCAGTCTTAGAGATTATTGATATAAAAACAATGAACAAAGGCAATCCAGAAATTGCGGTTGCCTTTTCGCTTTTAAAAAATAAAAATGATTTATGGATTATTGAAAAATTAACTGAATTGGGCATCAAACATTTCTTTCCGATGGAAACGCGATACAGCGTCAGAAGGATTATCGACCATAAAAATAAAAACGCTGATCCTTTGCAGGAAAAAATGTTAAAAACAGCAATCTCTGCAATTAAACAATGCGATAATGCTTTTCTGCCTGAGATAAGAAAAGTGGATGCTCTTGAACAAACGATTATGAAAATCAAAGAAATGGACTTTCTGCCAATTTTAGCTTCTGAAATCGAACATAATCAATCCTTGATCTCTTTACTTGATCAGCATCAGGGACAGAATTTATGCTTTTTCATTGGACCCGAAGGCGGATTTCACCCTGATGAGTTTGAACTCTTTAACAAACATCAGGTCAGCTCTTTTTCTTTAGGAAATCATATTCTAAGAGCTGAAACCGCTGCTGTGAGTATTGCTTCGGTGATTACAAATCACTTATACCACACAAATCCGCAGTATTATTAAATACAAATTATTACTTAATCTTGTTTTTTGAAAATTTTGACTTATACTATCTATAATTAATCAATAATGGAGAATAAATGAATAAATTAATCATTGTCATTGGCGCTTATGGAAGCGGAAAAAGTGAGTATTCCATCAATCTTGCCTATCAATTAAATCAGGAAAATCAACCGGTGATTCTTGTTGATCTCGATGTCGTCAATCCATATTTTAGAAGTAGGGATGTTAGAGAAAGTTTTGCACAGATGGGCATCGAAGTCATCGCTCCGGAAGGACATTTTTCTCATGCCGATTTACCTATGATTTCTCCAAAAATCAGAGGCGCCATTCAAAATACAGAAAAAACCGTCATCCTTGATGTAGGTGGCGATCCCGCAGGATGCAGAGCTTTAGGTCGCTTTCACGAAGATATCCTCAATAGGGGATATGAACTTAAATTTATCATCAATACCAAAAGACCTTTCACACAGAACAAAGCTGAAATCCTTGAAATGAAATGGATGCTTGAATACACAACGAAACTCAATATTACAGAGATTATCTCAAATACCAATCTGATGGAATTTACCGATGCAGATGTGATAAAAGATGGCATTGATGTCATTCAGGATTTATCACTCGAAACAGAAATCCCCTTCAATCATTTCCTCGTACTTGATAAATATCAAACCATCGTTCCAGATGAGTTTATGAACAAAAAGAAAATTGTTTTGTCCTACTTCTTAAATAAACCGTGGGAACAATTGGAGATGAAAGGCATCTGATTTTCAGTAGAGACGCTGATTTATCGCGTCTGATTTTCAGTTGAACCCGATTTATTGCGTCTGATTTTCAGTAGAGACGCCGATTTATCGCGTCTAAAACCGTATTGCAACCAACATTTTTGGGAGCGTAGGCGTCCTCGCCTACGTAAAATTTGTCGTAACGCAACCTACCTGGTTGTGTGAATTCATCATCGTTCTGCATGCATCCTTGCTTGCAGCAAAAAAAACGCAACCAACCTGGTTGCGAAAATCCCATTTTGTAGGGGCAGGTTTTACGCCTGCCCAAAACATCTAACTTGCATGAATCACATAATCATCACTTCCAACCAGTAAAGACGCCGATTTATCGCGTCTCGATTATTGGTCATTCTAAAATTTAAATTAATTGTTGACTGGAATGAATATTTATTTAAGATATGACTTTAAGGTAGGGAAAGATGAAAATGACAATTAAAAGAGACGCAAGTCATATCGCTCATATCATGCAAGAGGACTCCTACTGCCCCTTTGGTCTTAAACTGCCTTCTATGTCCGTTATTAATGGTACAGAGAATAAATATACCTACAATGGTAAAGAACTTGTAGATGACTTTGGATTGAATTGGTATCATTATGGTGCAAGATATTATGACCCTACTCTTGGCAGATGGCATAGTATAGATCCAGCGGATGAAATCCATAGTCCGTATGTCTATTGTGCGAATAATCTTGTAATGTTGGTTGATCCTGATGGTAGAAAGGTAAATGACACAGAGGCATCAAATTCTCAAGTAGCAAAAGACTTTATAAGCACTGTATTTGGAAGCTATTTGTTTGATTCATTAAATGATAATGACAAAGTTGTAGTAGATGTATTATTTACTGAATTTAAAGGTCAGTCTAAGAATAAATTAGCCCATCTTTCGAGTGATTTTGCCAAATAATGCCTTTTCAAACGCGTAAGT
>CAZNKI010000052.1:0-25168 GCA_964573665.1 uncultured Candidatus Cloacimonadota bacterium
TTCCTCTTCGATTTAATAGATTTAGTGATTATGCCTTATTCTTTAAAAATGCACCACTAATTATCGCTTTAACCATTCGTAATATGATGTTATGGTTATTTTGGTCATCACATGGATTTGAAAAATTCAAAAAAAGTAAAATAAAAAAACAAAGGGGGACAAAAGAATGAAGAATTATCTGATCATCATTCTCGCTGGAATCGTGGCAGCAAGTACATATCTTGTCAAGATTCCTGTACCGGTATCTGGGGGATACTTTAATTTCGGAGATATATCTGTCGTTTTTTGCGGATTGTATCTGGGACGAACAAAAGGCGCTTTAGCAGGAGGTATCGGATCAGCGATTGCAGATTTATTAGGGGGCTTTTTTATATTTATCCCGATTACTCTGGTCGCTAAAGGACTTGAAGCTTATATCGCTGGTTCTTTAGGCAGAAAAAATCCATTCTTTCTAGCTCTTGCAGGCTTAGCGATGATGACAGTATATTTTGTCAGTGAACTTCTAATCCCTGGTATGGGGATGCCTGCAGCTCTGGCAGATTTGAACTTCAACGTGATTCAGGCAATAACAGGATCAATTGGCGGATACGCGCTTTATTTTATCGTCAATAAAGCCTTACCGTCTAAATAATTGAAATAGAGCCACAATCGTGGCTCTAATTTATTTCTAATTCTTCAATCACTTCCGCTTTTATTCGTTTTATCTCTATATCTTCAATGTTGAGTTTTTCGGCTAAGTCTTCAATTTCTTTTTTCTCTGCAATGTTCAGTTCTTTATCGGCTAATGCAATATAAAAACATAAACGAATAATAAAAAACCGCTTCATCAGGTTATTCTGATAAACAAAATTGATTAATCGCACTTGTTCATCAATATGCATTTGATTATTTTCATATTCATCAAGAAGCTTATCATAAAGTCTGTTAATGATAACTAATTCTGCCTTACCATATTCTGCTTCAAAATGAGAATACTCAAATGACCTTTGATGGAGTTGGAATACTAAACGATCAATGATTGCTTCTTTTTCAATCTCGCTGATGTCGCCTTTACTCTTACAGATATGGATGAGTAAGGACATTGCAGCAGCGATAAAGGAAAAGTTATCGAGTAATGATTTTTCCTGCTCATTCTTAGGGATATAATTTCTTTTTTCAAAGAATGTTGCCAGCACGTGTTGTTTATTATCTTTGCGTGTACTTTCTTTTAGATAATCTTGAATGTTTAAAGATTCCTTTTCCATGAATCCTCCTTTTCTATTATTAATAAGCAAAAAAGTGAGAAAGTCAATAAAAAAAATAATTTAAATGAAAATACTTTATATTTTTTGTTTACATATTTTGCTCAAATTCTTGATTAAATACATAAATGCTATCAATTAAATAGCTGGGTAGAGAGCAAGGGAGAGACAAGAGAGGGACAAGCGGAGAACAATTGAGCAAAAATACTGATATTATTTTACGCTTACGCTTTTTATGAGATTGTTGATATAAAATAATTGTAAATTATGGATTGTGAATGGATTTGGATGTTATAGTATCAACCTGAATAGAACGATAATGTCACCACCTGCGGGGCTTTTTTATTTGGGGGATCTTTTCCGTAAGCTACGCTTTGCTTGCATACGGTTATTCATAATATATCCCTTGCAGGGAATACAATGGAAAATGCTATTTAATTCTTTCTGATTATCAGAAGAATCATCTTATCTTTTTGTCCCGCAGGGACAATATCTCAGTAACCGTATGTAAGCAAAGCGCAGCTTACGGTAGCAATCAATACAACATCAAAGCCCCGCAGGGGTGAGATTACTAACATCTTCGAAACTAGGTTGCTTACGACACAAAATTGCTCGTAGGGCTAGGTTTTACGCCTACCCAATCAAATGATAAACAGGTTGCTACTGATACCTTTATAGACGCGATAAATCGACGTCTCTACTAGATTACAGACACTTGTTCTGATGAATCAACCTGAAAGTTTAAATACAACTTATTCCTACCCTTATAATTTTTTTTATTGACAAGATTTTAAAAAACTAGGATAGGTAATTTTGAAAAAATAAAATGGGAACGAGTACACTATGATGAAAAAATGGATCATTTTTGGTTTACTTCAGCCTTTGATGCTTGGTTTAAGCAGTCAAAGTATTGATGTAAAGCAACAGGTCGCACTTGAAATATCACCTGAATATGCCCTGTCGGATACATTAGAAATGTTTAGTCCTGCAGATAGTTCAAGTTTAGTCGAAAGAGTGTTTTACGCAGTTACCTCTTTTTATTCAAAGAGATTTCATTCAAAGAACACAGCGAATGGTGAATCTCATGCCAAAGATGCTTATACAGCCGCTCACAAACAATTACCATTTAATACTTTGTTGAGGGTCACCAACGAAGATAATGGGAAAAGCGTCTTGGTACGAGTCAATGACAGAGGTCCTTTTACAAGAGGACGTGACCTTGATGTTTCCTGGTATGCCGCTAAAGAATTAGGCATATTGAGAGACGGAGTAAAGAAACTAAAAGTAGAGGTTCTCAGAGAACCGATCAGCAGAAGTTAAGAAAGCGTATTCAATGAATACAATTATATTCAGGTTGAGGTACCCCAAGAAATTGGGGTATTTTTTTTGGAGATAATCATGAAATCATTTAAATTCTTGTTATTCACTTGTAGCATTGTGCTTTTTTGTTCTTGCGCACTAAACCAAAACTATCAGGTTAAGAGAGATCTTAAAAAAATCAATAAAACCCTTAATGAACAATGTTTTGTAGGTATCGATATCACCAATCTGAGTCAAAACAAGAGTATTTATCGCACAAATCAAAACCATCTGTTTACCCCAGCTTCCACCTTAAAACTGTTTACCAGTTATCTCGCTCTAAAACAAGAAGGTGTCAGTTATCGTTTCCATACACAACTACTCTATAATGGTAGTATTACAGACAGTATATTAAAAGGAGATATTTTGATCAAGGCATCTGGAGACCCGACCCTTGCATCAGCCTTTTGCAACAAGCAGGAATCAGAACACTTTAGCCAATGGGAAAAAATAATCAGCAATGCAGGCATTAAAAAGATTCATGGCAATATCAGCCTGATCAAAAATCAAAACTTGTCTCCTAAATATCAGCCTGGCTGGCAAATTGATGACATTGGCACTAATTATCAATCGATGATCAGCGAATTTATTTATCATGACAACCGAATGGCATTAAGAATTTTTAGTGATTCAACAATTGTAAAAATAGAAATAGACAGCTCCTATATCAATCTGCCAATCAGTAATCAGATTAAAATCGATTCAAATACCAGCATTCGGATAACTAAGAACAACAATGGAGATTTTATTCTCAACGGCAATATTCGTCCTTTGGATGAGAAGATCGTCTATGTCTCTATTGATGAACCTGAAACATATTTTCTGAATAGTTTCAGGCAATACTTAACTAAGAAATCTTACTATCCTGATGAGTTACTCATTCAAGAAATAAATGGGAATACAATCAATACCGATAGTCTAAATCTTCTTTTTGACTTTGTCTCTCTTCCATTAGATTCTATCTGTTTTTATATCAATAATTACTCAGTCAACTCCTATGCTGAGCAGATTAATCAGTTCCTGATTAAGCCGGATTTTAAACAAAAGGAGCTAAAGCGATTAGGAATTGATCAAAAAACAAGAATTTTTGCCGATGGCAGTGGCTTGTCTGTTTATAATAAATTAAGTCCGAGTGATTTCACCATTTTACTTCAGGCTGTGTATCAGGATTCCTTGTTTACCCCTTTCTTAAATACCTTATCTATTGGTGGTGAACGGGGAACATTGAGCAAAAGAATTGATCAAAAGCAAGTGATCTCCAAAGTCTATGGCAAGAGTGGATCTATGAGTAATATCAGCAATAGCGTTTGTTTGATCAAAGGGAATGATGGACAATGGTATTCTGTGGTTCTGATGCTGAACAATATCCCAAGAGGATTTGATGTAAGTAATTATCTTCAGGAGATCTGTATCATATTAGAGAAACACTTGATTAAGCATTGATTTTGGAGATAAACTGCAGTAGCTTTTCATGTTGACGATTATTAAAGAAATCATCAGTTTTACCATGAACAGGGATCTGCCCCTGATCCATAAAAACACAATAATCAGCAATATTCTGAGCAAATGATAATTCATGGGTCACCAGGATCATATCCACCTTTTCTTTTTTCAATTCCTGTATCATATCCAATACTTCCGCACTCAACTCAGGATCCAGTGATGAGGTCGGCTCATCAAAGAAAATCAGTTTGGGTTTGATCGCCAGTGCACGGGCAATTGCCAATCTTTGTTTTTGTCCTCCTGATAACTGAGCAGGTTTTTTGTGCGCATGCTGGATGAGCTGAAATTGCTCCAGATAATGTCGTGCGATCTCATTTGCTTCATTCTTTCGATGATGATGCACATGGATCAAGGGTAAAAGAATATTCTGCATCGCATTTAAATGGGGAAATAAGTTGAATGCCTGAAAAACAACGCCGACGTTTTTTCGCCAATGAGAAAGAAACTTTTCATTATTCTGTAACACGGTCTGATTGATATTGATAGAGCCAGAATCAGGATGTTCTAAACCTGATAGAATTCTTAAAAGCGTTGTTTTTCCGCTCCCAGATGGACCTATAATCACCAAAGAATGGATATCCTCAACACTTAGATTGATATCTTTCAAAATCGTTTGATCTTCGTAATTTTTGTGAAGATGCTGAATGTTAAGATGCATACTTGGTCTTTCTTTCCAGATATCTTGAAAATAGGGAGATAGGTATAGTTAAAATAAAATACCCTATGGCTAAGGGGATATAGGATTCAAGGGTGCTGTAGGTAAAAGAATTCACTTCCTGAGCATTAAGCGTAAACTCGGAAATGGCGATAACAGACAGCAACGAAGAGTCTTTGATCAGTGAAACAAACTGACCAGCTAACGCAGGAAGTATCCTTTTAATCACTTGGGGCATTACAACAAACCGATAAGTCTGAAATTTATTCAAACCAATTGAGCGTGCTGATTCAAGTTGAGATTCGCTGATACTTTCTAATCCACCTCGAAAGATCTCTGAAACATAAGCTCCAGAGAAGAATGAAAGCGTCAATATCCCCACAATAAATCGATTATTTAGGTGTACAGAAGCAGCGATAATGTAAAAGAAGATAAGAATTTGAACAAGTAAAGGCGTACTTCTTATCAATTCTATATAGATCTTCGACATTAGATTGAGTATGATTATTCTCGACTGATTGCAAAACGCATTGATCATACCAATACTTAAGCTTAAAGCCAATGAGATCGAAGAAATCAGCACAGTATTTAACCAGCCATTGATAAATTTCTGACGATAATCATAAATCAATGACCAATGGGTAGTATAATTCACCTTATCAAAGATAAAAATTAAGAAGAAAACTGAACAGGTAAGAATAAATAGAAGATTAATTACTACCTTTATTACAGGCGAAGGATCATTTTTCTTAAAAATAAAGAGACTGACTATTTTAGAAATAAAATGGATATCCAAGCTCCTTAAATGCAGCTTTTTGTTCTGACAGATATTTATCTCCGAGTTGTTCAAAGAAGCCCTCTGCTTTTAATTCTGAAAGAGCTTTATTGATTTTTTCTTTTAACTCAGTATCTTCTTGTCTGAGACCAATCGCCCAGGCTTCTTCTTTAAATGGTTTAAGTATCGCTCTGGTTTCAGATGAATTTGCCTGCCAGTTTTTAAATGTGGACATTTGATCATAAATGAATGCATCAGCTGTATTCTGTACCACTTCCATTACTGCGGAAGATTCTTTATCGACCACAAGAACTTTTGCATTTTTTAAATATTCACTTGCATAGATATGGCCAGTAGTACCTTTTTTAACAACAACAGTCTTATCAGAAACATTTATATCCTGTATAGTCTGTATCTTTGATCGTACATTAACGAGGAGACAAAGACCTGTTTTTAAATAGGGATCAGAAAATGATATAGACTTTGCACGCTCTTCTGTAGCTGTCATTGATGAAAGAATGAAATCTATCTTAGACGTCTTAAGCGCAGGAATCAGCCCATCAAATGCCATATTCTCAATTTGAATCTTAGCACCAATCTTCTTGCCAATAGCATTTGCGAGATCAACACTGACACCTGTTGGTTTGCCTTGCTCATCTGTCATTTCAAATGGAGGATAGGCAAGCTCCATTCCTACAATTAGTGCATTCTCACTCTTCTTTGTACAAGATAGAAGCACCATTACAATGATACATAGCCATAGAACTTTTTTCATAATCACCTCAAAAAAAAAGGGTCATAATTTAATATGACCCTAAAGATTGTTTATTCAGTTTCCTCATCAGGACTGATGACTTCGTCTTCTTCTTCATCGTCATCATCTTCATCTTTAATATATGTTGAAACCAGACATTCTAATTTTGCTAAAGCAGGATAGAAATCTTCAATATATTCTTTGATGTGAGTTTCAAGATCAATGTTTTTATCAAATGCTGCTTGGCTTAATCCAATGCTGATCTTAATTGATTTAAGCATCATTGAAATAGATACTTTTGGTGTTTCTTCAATTATATTTTCAAGATAATCAGGTAAGGACTTGCTCAATTTAATGATTGAATTAACGCGCTTATATCCTTTGAACCCAACATAAGATATCCCTGCTAAAGCAGTAACGGTTAATAACTTTTTCCAGAAACCTTTCATTTATTCCTCCTATTTTTTTATCTGTATAAGGATTTGATTTTGCCCCAGGAGCTTGATTGAGTGCCTAAGGTCTGATAGATAATATCATCTTCTGTGCGAGGATTTACCGAGAAACGATTATTCGTAAAAGCAACTATTCCCACTAAAGTATTTATTTCTTTAACTTGATTACTCTTCTTTAATTCTTGTGAAGTACTTTTTGTGAATTTGAATGTATTGCCAACAAATGAAGTATTTGAGTTGCTATTTATTGAAAATGGAAATTCTGGTAAATTCGATTTATTGACAGTTAGGTTGCATACTTTGACAAGTACAGATTCATACGCTTCATTATTATTTAGTTCAAAAAGGGTAATATGATAGGGTTGTGGAATCATAGACATCTGACTGAGTATTTTGATTTTTGTGCTCTTGATACAGGTCATCCCATGAATTTCTGATACTCTTCCCTCTATTGAAAGCAATTGTCCAATTTCTACTCTTTGTTTGGAATCAACAATACATATACTCTTCCAGGGGCCACCTTCTCTTTCTGAAACAAAAAATCTGGAATTGTTTTTATCTACAGCTGTCACGACTGCTTCAACATGAACTTGATGATTTAAATAAGATGAAGGATAAGTCCCATCAAATCCAGGATCATTTGTATATTGAATATCATAAATGCTTATTGCAAAAATCATTAGTGGCAAACACATAAAAAGAAAGAACCCTATCTGTTTCATTCTATCCTCCAAACAAACTAATTATTAATATATTTATCATTCCTGTCAAGTAGTTTTTTCAAATTTCTTTCCGATGATAATAATCTACTTTTTATATTGCTTTTTAAGGCACTTTGTGAAGAAAAGGATGCATAACAAAATCTTTCAATATTCATAAATTTATGAAATCCAATTTAATCTTCTTCTGTCTATTGATATCAACCTACACATTATCGTTGACAGAGATAATCATTTAGAAAATGATGCTTTAAAAGGAAGAATATGAAGAAAGTTTTAATTATCACCTATTATTGGCCTCCTTGCGGAGGGGTAGCCGTTCAGAGATGGTTAAAGATCTGCAAATATCTCTCACTCTTTGAGTGTTTGCCGACAGTCATTACGACTGAAAATGGGGATTATCCCTTTATTGATGAATCCCTCATGCAACAAATCTCACCTGATTTAAAAGTTATCAGAACAAAGACCCCTACTTTCAAAAATATATTCAAGACTTTATTAGGTAAAAATGAAAGCTTGCCTTATGGCTCCTTAAAAACAAGTAAAGAGGACTCTTTTATCAAAAAACTGATCTTCTTTGTTCGTTCCCAACTGGTGATTCCTGATGCACGGGTCATTTGGAATAAAAATGCCTTTAAAGCTGCTGAAAAAGCGATTTTTGGTGGTATCTATGAAGCGGTGATTACCACAGGTCCTCCACACTCCACGCATTTAATCGGATGTGAACTCAAGAAAAAATATAACTTAACCTGGATCGCTGATTTTCGGGATCCTTGGACAAATATATATTACTATCAGACCTTTAAGCGAAATTTTATCATAAGATTTATTGATCAGATCTTTGAAAAACGCGTCGTACAAACGGCAGACAGGGTCGTCACTGTCTCAGAGAAGATTGCGGAACTGCTTCCCAGTCGCAAGATTGACATCATCCCAAATTCATTTGATCCAGATGATTACATAAATTACCAGTATAGCCGATCTTCAAAATTCAGAGTAAAATTTGTAGGAAGTTTGACCAGCACCCGTAAAAATGAATGTCTTCAATTTATTCACTTATTAGATCAAATCGCAGAGGAAAATGATTTTGACATTGAGTTTAGCCTTATTGGCAATCAGTATCCCATTTCTGAAAGTTTAGATCTACGGAAAATAAAGCTGATCGATACTGGGTTTATTGAACATCAAAAAGTGATAGAATCATGCGTCAACAGCGAATTGCTTTTGCTGATT
Organism: uncultured Candidatus Cloacimonadota bacterium; assembly: GCA_964573665.1. GTDB lineage: Bacteria > Cloacimonadota > Cloacimonadia > Cloacimonadales > WRIO01 > JAGOCT01. The sequence goes on from CAZNKI010000052.1 coordinate 8,692, forward strand.
ATCAATCAAACAGCGCATAATGATGGGATACTTACCTACAAACTATTTGAATATCTCGGTGCAAAGACACAGATCTTGGGTATTGGACCCGTCAATGGGGATGCCTCACAAATCCTCCAGCAAAGCAAGTCAGGACAAATGTTTGATTATCAGGATACACAAGGGATGACTTCCATGATAAAAGATCTGTATCAACAATGGTCAGATGGGAATGATATCAAGAATCAACATGATTTAACTCAATATTCTGCCCCATATATTGCATCACAATTTTCTCATATTATTTTAAAAGCAACGCATTAACATATAAACAGGAGTTGCCAATGCTGAAAGATAAAAGAATTGTACTGGGAGTTAGCGGTGGAATCGCTGTTTACAAAGCAGTAGAATTAGCAAGTCTGTTGACGAAGCAAGGTGCTTTGGTCAAGATCATCATGACAAAAAATGCGATGGAATTTGTCACTCCGCTGACCTTTAAATCGATCACACATCAGAGCGTTTCTTATGAAATGTTTAATGAATCCGCACCGATTGAGCATATCTCTATTGCGGATTGGGCAGAGATTTTTATCATTGCTCCTGCAACAGCGAATATTATTGGAAAAGTAGCGAATGGTATTGCCGATGATTTACTCAGCACCAGTTTTATGGCAACAAAGGCAAAAAAGATCATCGTCCCTGCAATGAATGTCAATATGTATGACAATCCAATCGTTCAGAATAATATTAATACTTTAAATAAACTTGGTATCATCGTTCTTGAACCAGAGTCAGGTCTTTTAGCCTGTGGATATGAAGGAAAAGGACGTTTCCCTGACCCTAAAGAATTATTGCTCATGATTCAAATCATGTCTTTAGCAGATCAGGATTTAAAGGGCAAAAAAATATTGATCACTGGCGGTGCATCCAAAGAAAAAATTGATCCGATGCGCTTTATTTCAAATAATTCCAGTGGTAAAATGGCATTGGCAATCGCAAAAAGTGCCTATTACAGAGGAGCAGAAGTCTTATTTATTCATGGGGCAGTTCAGGATCAGATCCCTCAATATTTGCACGCCATCAAGGCTGAACAGGCACATGAAATGTATGAACAAGTCATGTCTCATTTTTTTGCTTATGATATCATTATTATGTGCGCTGCAGTTGCTGATTATACCATAGAACAACCTGCTAAAGAAAAAATTAAAAAGGCTGAAGCTCTGGATTTGCACTTAACCCGCACTCACGATATTTTGCTTGAACTAGGCGATAAGGTGAATAAAGAACAGGTGCTGATTGGTTTTGCTGCTGAATCTGAAAATATTATTGAAAACGCAAAAATCAAACTAAAAAAGAAAAAATGCAACTTTATTGTGGCAAACTCATTATATACAACAGGAAAGACAGAAACGGAAATCTCCATTGTCAAAGAAGACAGTGTGTATGATTATCAGGGAAGTAAATTAGAAATGGCGCAGTTGATTTTAAAAGAGGCAATACTAGAATGCGAAAAATGATGATTATTGGTGCAAACAGCAATATAGGATCATTCCTTGCCCATTATTACCAAAAAGATTATCAATTATTGTTGCATTATCATAAAAACAAAGACCGGATTGATGATCTTGAAGGTTTATCAGGTGTTCAATTGGTACAGTTTGACATTAGACATCATGAAGAGATCGAAGTACAGTTAAAACAGTGTTTTTTAACCAAAAAAGACATTCCTGATATTATTATCAATACAACTACAGCAAGAAGTACCGATTCTCAAAAACTTGCTGAGAGTGATTTCTCTATATACCTGTCGATTAATGAAGTGAATATGAATGGCACTTATTATTTATTAAAGAATATTATTCCATATTTGCAAAAAAAAGAACGCTCATGGGTTGTTCTGTTTAGTTCAAATGTCAGCCGAATAGGCTTGGCAAACGGCGCAGTTTATTCTGCGAGTAAGGCATGGATCAGCAATTTGGTGCGTTCAGTAGCAATCGAAGAAGCCGATCACCATATCATGATCAATGCCGTTTCTCCTGGACCTGTCGCCATTGATGATTCTCATTTCAGCGAAGAGTACCGACAGTTTCGTAAAGAATACTATCAAGAACAATTGAAAAAGATACCTTTGAAAAGATTCGTAGAAATGAGAGACATCAGCCATTGCATTGATTATTTAATATCGGATAATAATAATTATATTACGGGTGAAGAACACTTTATTACAGGAGGAAGCATTTGAAAAAAACGATATTTTTGTTCACTCTTTTAACCTTTTTAAACCTTTTAAATGCCTTTCAGGATGGAGAAAAACTCACCTTTGATATTAAATATGGCGTAGTGACGGCTGGATCAGCAGAGCTTGAAGTTAAAACCATCATGCACAATAATAAACCCTGTTGGAAAATCACATCAACAGCGAAAACAAATTCTTTTTTTGATAAAGTGTTTAAGGTTAGAGATTATATTGAGTCAATCTGGGAAAAAGAGCGTTTGGTGTCTTATAAATTTACCAAAAAAATGAATGAAGGATCTTATAAACAGCATCGCATTCATACTTATTTCCCTGATCAGAACTATACTACCTATTCACGATATCGTTTTAAAACCAAGATTTTTAAAGAACAGAAATTCGATATACCGCCAAAAACTCAGGATATATTTTCTGCGTTTTATTATGCACGATTACAAAATCTTGATCCTGTCAAACCATTGGAGATCAATGTGACGACTGATGGAAGAAATCATGTGTCAAAAGTCATTGTGGTAAGAAAAGAAAAACTGAAAACAATCTTTGGAACTGTGGAATGTTTGGTGATCAAACCTGATTTAATTGGAGAAGCTATTTTCAAACAATCAGGTGAAATCTTTATCTGGATCACCAATGATGAACATAAAATACCAGTTTTGATGGAAAGCAAGGTAATTTTTGGCAGTTTCCGAGCTGTTCTGACCAAAGCAGAAAATGTTAAATTAAAGGTAATTAATGGATAAAAAGGATTTGCACTTACGATCAAGTTATCATTATGATTTGCCAGATGAACTGATTGCTCAGTACCCTCTTGCTGAACGTTCACAATCAAAATTGCTGGTCATTCACCGAAATGATGAGCATTTAGAGCATCGTCAGTTTTTTGAAATCAGCAATTATTTTAAGGCAGGTGATGTCTTAATACTCAATTCCAGCAAAGTCATTCCTGCTCGTCTCATCGGTTTTAAAGAAACAGGAGCAAAAGTAGAAGTCTTTATGCTTAATCCAGTGACTGATCATCAATGGGTTTGTTTGGTAAAACCAGGAAGAAAGCTGAGAGTGGGTAGTATCATTCACTTTTCAGAACGACTAAAAGCAAAGATTATTGACTATGCCGATGAAGGTGCAAGACTAATTGAGTTTTATCCAGAAGGTGATCTGATGCAGGAAATCAGACAAGTTGGAAAGATCCCCCTCCCTCCATATATTCAAAGAGAATGTAATCAGGAAGATATAGATACCTATCAAACCATTTATGCAAAAGAAGATGGATCCGTTGCTGCGCCAACAGCTGGACTGCACTTTACTCAAGACCTGCTGGCTGAACTTCGTGCAAAAGGTGTACTCATTCATGAAGTGGTTTTGCATGTCGGATTGGGAACATTTCGCCCTGTTCAGGCAGAAAATATCACCGATCACAATATGCATAGTGAATATTGTACCATCAGTGAATCAACAGCTCAGGCAGTTAACTTAGCCAAATCAGAAAACAGGCGTGTTATTGCTGTGGGGACGACCAGTGTGAGAACGCTTGAGAGTTTTTATCATCACGGGCAACTCGAGTCTGGATCAAAGTGGACCAACATCTTTATTTATCCTGGGAAAAAAGTGCAAGTGGTTGATGCTTTAATTACCAATTTTCACATGCCTGAATCAAGTTTATTAATGCTAATTTCTGCCTTTGCTGGGTATGATCTTATTATGAACGCTTATCGTACGGCAATTAATGAAAAATATCGTTTTTTTAGCTATGGTGACGCATGTTTGATTCTTTAGATGTGACGCATTTTCAGCATCCCCTTATTTCAGAATGTGTTTATCTGACTGAAGTGGATTCTACGATGAATTATAGCGAGTTCCTGATAAAGGAACGCTCAATTGCTCACTCATTTATGGTCGTTTCTGAAAGGCAATCGGAAGGTCGCGGCAGAAAAGGGCATGTCTGGCATTCTGATGAAGGCGGATTATGGTTTACGCTTGGTTTGTATGGATATCGTTTTCACCCAAGTTTGATGATCTATATTGGCTTGTTGTTGAGACGCACATTGAGCAGTTTATTTGATCATAACTCCTTTAAAATCAAATGGCCCAATGATATTTATCTCTCTGGAAAAAAATGCTGTGGATTGATTGCAACCCAATTGAGTCAGGAACGCTTCCACCTGATTGGAATAGGTATCAATACCAATAATAAAATCTCAACTAGCGATCATCAAATCAATGCAATCTCTTTAATCGAATATTTTAATCAAACAATTGATCACCAATTGATTCTCACTACTTTCCTCAATAACTTAAACGAAACTATTGATAATTATCAAATCCATAACTTAAGTATTTTAAAAAATGAATTTAACCAGTTTCATTTACTTCAAAACAGAAATATAGTTCTTGAAACAGGCGATACACAACATAAAGGCATCTGCAGAGGAATCACAGAAGAAGGTGCGCTCATTCTTGAGAGCTATCCTCAGGTTTTCCATCATCATTTTGCAGGAAGCATCACCCAGTTTTAGTCCTAGTTTTCGATCAAGTAACGCAACCTACCAGGTTGTGCCTCCTCCTGGGAGTGCAAGCGTCCCCGCCTACATAAATATTCGTTATGCAAACATCCCTGTTTGCATAATTTTTCGTAGGGGCAGGTTTTACGCCTGCCCATTAGCTTGCATCCAATAAAGCAGATCCAGTTACTGCCAATTCTTCTCTCCAAACACACCCCCTTTGTCTTCCGTAAATCCTCCCTTCATATACAATTCAACCTAAAAGAAAATCAGCTCATTACTTTCAGAATAATTCCCCAAAACCAATCAATTTAAAATAACTTTTCTACAGGATAGAAGCGGAGAGTGTGGGAGACACAAGCGGAAACTGATACAATTCACCACCTACTATGTTGCGTTTCGTACCTCAACCTTCTATGTTGAGTTAAGATATTCGTAGGGGCAGGTTTTACGTCTGCCCATTAGCTTGCGTCTCCTCTTGGGAGTGAAAGCATCCCCGCCTACATAAATATTCGTTATGAAAAATCTAAATCCTTATTGACCCTTCTTTCTGTACCTTCTGTGATTTCAGTGGTTTAAAACACTTATTTCTGATGGCTAAGTGATGATTTCGATTCAATAAGTTAAAGAAGTTTTATCGCTATTATGGTTTTTTTCAAGAAAATCATAAAATTAGTTGACAAGAATCAATTTAATCCTGAAATAGGCGAATGGGCAAGTAGATAATACTTGAAATAATGCTTTAGGGACTTAGCATTATAAATAAGGGTAGGTTTAGATAAAAATAGTCAGTGTTTAGTATTAGGAATGAACCTGACTATTTTTTATTTATTCTTCATTTCAAAAAGAAGAAGATGGAGGATAAGAATGATAGTGATCTTCAATAAGCATTGGCTTTTTAAGCGCTTTGTCATTTCAATTGTTATCCTGATGAGCTTGCTCATCCTCGTTTCATGTAATACTTCCAACAAAACATCCAATACACAAGAGTCAAATATTGAAATTGCACTGATTTATCCTTTTTCAATTGATAAAGAAGTGAAACTGAGACATGGAATCGAGTTGGCAGTTGCAGAAATAAATCAAAACCAGGGGATCAACGGAAAAAAGCTTGTCCTTCGGCTCTTTGATGACAAAGGAACGGTCACTGGAGGTATTCAGGCAGCAAATCAAGTGCTGAATACACACGCCATCAAAGCTGTGATTGGTCATTTTAATTCCAGAATCGCAAAAAACACCATTCCTCTTTTTCACAAAGAAAAGATGTGCTTTGTCAGTCCTGCTGTGACTTCTCCTTATTTGTTCAAAGAAAAACAGAATTATATTTTTCGAACAATCCCCAACGACAAAGCGGTGATGGAAAAGATTTACCAACATTTAGAACGAAAAGGAATCGAACGAATCGCTGTCTTTTATGCAGATGATGAGTTTGGGCGTGGTGTTGTTCAATCTCTTGAAGACTTATCAAGAAAGAGTAAAGTCAAAATCATCGATAGAATTAGTCATTTAAATAATGAGAATATTGATCAGTGTTTAAACCGCTGGGAAGCCTTGGATGCTCAAGTGGTATTAATTGCAGAAGTCTTTGATAAAGCGAAAGATGTGGTTCAAACCATTCATCAAAAACGATCAGATCTATTGCTCATCGGCACATCGGCTTTTGATTTTTCTGAAGCCTTTCAGTTATTCGGCAACAATGAAGTAAACATAATAATCCCTACGCATTTTATGCTTAATGAGAAGAATCCACAAAGCATGCATTTCCATGAGCATTTTATTAAGACTTATGGATCAGAACCTGATCTGTTCTCCGCAACAGGTTATGATACAGTTTTTATCATAGCTCAGGCATTAAAACAATCCAAAGACTTGAGTAGTGATCAAATCGCTGAACAAATAAGTAAGACCTATAATTTCCAGGGAGCGACAGGAATAATCTCTTGCCAGAAGAATGGTGAATTTACAGGAAACAACATTTATCTCAAAAGTATCAGAAAAGGTCAGTTGATACAGCTTGACTTAGATGAAGAGAGTGGATTATGACAGAAAAAGTTCAAAACAATGCAGAAAAGAAAAAAGCAAAAGGGATCGCCTTAGATTCAGGTTATAAAATTTCATGGATTATCATCCTTTCTTTTACATTTTTACTCTGTGGCTTGATCATCTGGTCTTATTTTGGTGAAATTGAGCTCTTACTGCCAAGTGAAGGGATGCTTGTCTCGGACGGAGGTTTTTACACGATCTACAGCCATTCTGACGGATTAATATATGATGTAAGCATCAAAGCAGGTGATGTTGTTCAAAAAGGAGACGTCATCGCCCGTATTGACCAACCCGCATTAGTGAATCAAATCATTGAACTAAAAAGTCAGATGAAATATATTTCTCAGCAAAAAGAGAAAGCACTCCTTTTAGCGAAAATCGAACAACTGCAAAACCACTTAAAGAACGAAAGTCTGATCATCAGCAGTGAGCAGGGTGAAGTGATTGAGTGTGTTCGAAAAGGCGCTTACATTCGTCAAGGCGAAGCTGTGGCAAGAATAGCCAGAACAGGTGATGATGTAAAAGATTTGGTAGCAGTCCTTTATTATCCAGTTGAGCAAGGAAAGACGATTCATCCTGGGATGATCTGCAGAATTTCACCCAGTAATATCCCTAAAGAAGAGTATGGCTATTTAAATGGCACAATTATCTCTGTCTCTGAGTTTTCTGTCAATGAGAAGCGAATCAGTGACTTCACAGGGAGTGAGAAACTGGCAGAAACCTATGCCCAGAAGATTGTATTGGAAATCATCGTTGATCTTCAGCCAAATGCAAGTAATCCTTCAGGATACAGTTGGACGTCTTCCAGAGGTCCTGAAATGAAAATTGAAACAGGTACGCTCTGCAAAGCTTATACTATTGTAAAAGTGATTAAACCAATTGAGATGATTATTCCAAAGATAAAAAGTATTTTCTAAGATGAAAAACACTATTAAGAAGACCCCAACTCTATTACAAATCGAAGCTGTTGAATGCGGAGCAGTGGCATTAGGCATCATTTTAGCGTATCATGGCAAACATCTCAGTATTGAACAGCTTCGTGAAGAATGTGGCGTTTCACGAAACGGCAGTAATGCCTTGAACATGATCAAAGCGGGTAGAAAACTGGGCATCGATGGAAAGGCTTATCGGGTTCATGCAGATTTTATTGAAGAGTCTCATTTTCCTGCGATTATCTTTTGGAAAAATAACCATTTTCTGGTACTTGAGGGGATTTATAAAGACGAATATTACCTTAATGATCCAGGAAGTGGGCATAGAAAAGTTAAAAAAGACGAATTTGAAAAATGCTTCTCTGATATTATCATCACATTTGAGAAAAACGAGCATTTTGTTCCGACAAAGAGCAAGGAAAGCAGTTATCAATACTTAAAGGGAATCCTCAAGCAAATTCCGAAATCTGTTTATCTCTTCATGTTTTTATCTGCCTTTGTGATGACCAGCCTCTCATTGATTATCCCTGCATTTTCAAAAGTTTTTATTGATATGATTCTGGTTCCTCAAAAAGGGAATTTATTGATTTATCTGATTCAGGCAATGATTCTGAGTGGAATAATTCAGGCAGTCAGTATTTTTATCTATGAAAGTACCTTGTTAAAACTGAAAATCAGTATCGGGATTCAGAATTCACTGTCTTTTTTTGAAAAGATATTGAAACTCCCCATAAACTTCTTTGAACAGAGGTATGCAGGAAGTATCATTAACTCCATGAGTTCAACTGATAATATCGCCAACTTCGTGAGTAATGATCTGCTTAAAACCTCCATTGACTTTGTTTTTTCATTCTTATTTCTATTCTTAATGTTTCATTACAATGTTACCTTGACCCTTATTAGTTTGTTTTTTATGATCGCAAATATGCTCATTGTTTCTTTTACGTCAAAGCTGATCAGAGAAGAATACATGATCATGTTTAACGATGAAAATAAACTGTCTGGTGTGGCGATTTCTGGGATCAAATCAATTGAAAGCTTAAAAGCCAATGGTCAGGAAAACCAACTATTTCTAAATTTGATGGATCAGTATGCCTTGTTGCAAAACAGAATGTTTCTATTGAATATCAAACAAAAAATGATCAAGAGTATCCCGGCTTTGACTGAATTTTTGTCAACGATGATGATTCTGCTTATAGGTGGATTAAAAATCATGGATTCGTCGATCAGCATTGGTACCTTTGTTGCATTTCAAGCGCTGAGCATTAGTTTTTATAAACCCCTTCAAAAAATAATGAGCATCATTTTCAGCTTGCAAATGATGAAGGCTGATCAGAAAAGACTTGAAGATATCGAACGACATCCTCAGGATGCTTATTTAAACCGTAACCCAAAATGTAATCAAATCAAAAAACTCAGTGGGGCTGTTGAAGTTCGTAATCTGTCTTTTACTTACAACAAACTCGAACCTCCTTTTATTAAAGATTTTAACTTAAAAGTGGAAGCTGGAAAACGAGTGGCTCTGGTAGGATTGTCAGGAAGTGGGAAATCGACGATTGGTAAACTCATCGCAGGTCTCTTGCAACCGAATAGCGGTGAAATATTGTTTGATGATACACCCGTTCAACAGATTGACTTACAGGTTATCAATTCATCTCTGGCTTATGCAGAGCAGGATGTTGTGCTGTTTTCAGGATCTGTTAAAGAAAATATCTGCATGTGGAGTGATGAGAGTGACGAAGAGGAAATGCTCAAAGCAAGTAAAGATGCCTGTATTCATGATCTGATTACAGGAATGAAAGATAAATATATGCATGATCTTCAGGAGAATGGCAGAAATTTAAGCGGAGGGATGAAACAGAGACTCGAAATTGCCCGATGCCTTTATCATAATCCAAGTATTCTTATTCTTGATGAAGCCACCTCTGCTGTTGATTCTAAAACAGAATCAGAGATCGATCTGAACTTAAGGAAAAGAGGATGTACCTGCATCGTGATTTCTCATCGTTTAAGTACGATCAGAGACTGTGATGAAATTATTGTTTTAAAAAATGGAGAAATTATCCAAAGAGGCAAACATCAGGACTTGGTCAAAGAAAAAAACTCCTTTTATTCTGAACTAATCGAAATGTAGTGAGTAAGCCATGAATGAATATCTAAATAGTATATTTTCTCAAAATGCCTCTCCGATTGATGCCTCAGAACGTTTTGAACTTAAAGTGAACCGTATCTATTTCTGTGTATCTGGCAGAACAGATATTTTTTTATATAAGTGTAATCAGGAACATGAAATCTTAGAATCATTGACTTATATTTGCAGTGTGGATGAACAGCAGATATTCTATCTTTATGAAATTCCAACTGACTATACCCTTTTAGCACGATGTATTCATCAATCGGTGATCTCATTTATTGATGAGAACGCTGAACATTACGCTGAAATCATTAACCCGTATAATTACTTAGATTTAAAGTTGAGCTGGCTTCATCAGTTGATTAAGAATTTCAAAACAGAATATTATCATTTGATTAAACAAGAAATTTCTGCAAAAGGTGATTCTCCTGAATTGCATCATCAGATCATCAAAACACTGATTCAAAACCATGAAGAAAAGATCAGTGAAAGTAGCTTAAAACTTCAACAAAGCGCTTTGAATGATGAGTATAAATATCAAAAAGCAAGTGATCATCTGACTCATATCTTTCAGAAAAAAAAGATTACTGAGATAGATACGAATCATCTCTATAGCTCTGCGATTTATAAGGCATGTCAAATTTTATGTTCAAAGCTTAAGATAAATATTAAGGCGATCGATGAAGCAGAACTGATCCAAACCAGGGATCAGATTCAGTATATTGCAAAAGTGTCTGGTTTCAAATATCGCCAATTTGAACTCAGTGAAAACTGGTGGGAAAAAGACTGCGGATCATTTCTTGCCTACAATCAGCAAGATGAAATAGGCGTAATCACTTCTCTTGAAAACAATCATTATCGATGGTTCAATTGTGAAAAAGAAAGTGAATTTCTGATTGATGTGCATAATAAAGATGAGATCAAAAATGAAGGAATCTATTTCTATAAAGCTTTCCCAGAAAAATCACTGAATTTATGGGGAATATTGACCTTCTCAGCAGAATCTTTGACCTTAAATAATATCACCCCAATTATCCTGCTCGGTTTTATCTCAGGAATCTTAAATGCCTTTATCCCCGTGTTGACAGGAATTGTGATTGAACAGCAGATCCCTTCGAGAAATTATCTTCAGTTTTATCAAATCCTCTTATTGTTTGCATCAATTGGGATCAGTGCGATTCTATTCAACACCATCAAATCAATTGCAATTGGCAAGGTGGAGTTCAAAATAGACAATATACTTCAATCAGCCTTATGGAGTCGATTGGTAGATTTACCCGTATCTTTTTTCAGACGTTTTTCATCAGGAGAAATTGGGAAAAAGGTATTGAGCTTTTATCAGATCAAAGTGATTCTTTCAAGTATTCTGATTGACTCCTTTCTCAGTCTGATCTTCTCTGTCTCATACTTCTTTGTCCTTTTCTCATATAGCGTTAAGATCGCTTCCTTTGCTTTGCTCCTTTCGCTTTTTACATTTTCTTTATCCATTGTTTTTGGTATCTATCAGGTTCGGGCAGGCTTTCAAAGACTTATTCTTACAGATAAATTGAGCGGGTTAATGTCTGAACTGATCTCTGGCATAGGAAAAATCAGATTAAGTGGTACTTTTAAACGTGCTTTTTGTAAATGGGGTGATCTCTATGGTCAGCAAAAAACTCAGGAAATCCGTTATCAAAAACTGCAAGTCATCAATAATAGTCTGATGTCGCTGATATCAATTGTTAGCTCAATAATCATCTTCAGTTTAAGTTATTCTGAAGCAGAGTTAAGCATCGGACAATTTATTGCCTTTAACAGCGCATTTATTGCCTTTCAGATGACGTTGATGTCTTTAAGCGGCACCAGTATCAGCATTTCTTATATCTATGCTATATTGCAGAATGTGAAGCCAATTTTAGAGGAAATCCCAGAAGCATTAATTGAAAAAGCAGAAGCTCATTCGATCAAAGGTGATATTGAATTCTCAAATGTGAATTTTAAATATGAGCAATCGGAAGATTTAGTAATTAAAGATTTTTCCTTAAAAATAAATGATGGAGATTATGTTGCAATAGTTGGTAGCTCTGGCAGTGGAAAGTCAACCCTGTTCCGATTATTATTAGGATTTGAACAGGCAATGAGCGGGAAAATCTATATTTCTGAAAAAGATCTTGAACAGTATGACATTGCAAGTATTCGAAAACACATGGGAGTTGTCTTGCAAAATAGCCAGTTAATTGCAGGAGATATCTTCAGTAACATCATTGGCAATTCAACTGATTTAACAGAAAAAGAAGTCTGGGAAGCTTGCGAGATGGCTGAGATCAAAGAAGACATTGAAGCAATGCCAATGAAATTATGGACATATATTGATGAAAAATCTTCCACGATTTCTGGAGGACAAAAACAGAGAATTCTCATCGCCAAAGCTTTGATCCAAAAACCGTCAATTCTGCTATTAGATGAAGCTACCAGTGCTCTGGATAATCTGACACAAAAAAACTTCACTTCAAGTTTAAAAAAACTCAAATGCACACGAGTAGTCATTGCACATCGACTGAGCACAGTGGTAGATTGTGATCAGATTGTCGTTTTAGATAAAGGAAGAATGGTAGAACAAGGAACTTATCAGGAACTCATCAATCAAAAATCTTTCTTTTATCAATTAGTCCAAAGGCAAATGCTATGAGTATTCTTGATGTGACAATTGAATACATTGATCATCATAATTATCTGAACTTTTTTTATTACAAATCTTTAGTCCATTCCATTTTCTTTTATAAGTGCTTAAATGCCTTGCTTGAAGAATATGGCGTTTTGTTTGGGATAAAGTTGGAAGAAAATGCCCTGGGTTTTTTCTTCTGTCAGATAGATTCTGCACAAAATTTAATCATTAGCTTCTACTTTATTAAAGAAGAGTACCGTAAGAAGCAACTGGGGAAAAGGTGTTTTGAGTTTATTGTAAAATATGCGCAGGAGCATCAGCATGAAAAAGTCCTTCTTCAATATTTTGAAGATGATCCTCTTTATATGCCGATCCAACATTACGCTGAGCGATTTCATTTTGAAAAAACCAATCGTTGTAAGTATGTTTTCAGTCTCTCAGCAAGTATGGAGAAAAAGCTACATTTTATTACTTTTATGAAAACTCATTATCAGAAACTGCTTAAAGTGCCTGATTCCATGAGACTGATTCAATTAAATAATCTTGCTCAGAATGAGCTCCAGCAAATTGAAGCAGGGAAACATAGAGATTATCATTCTGTATATTATCCATTTGCAGATGAACATGAAGCGAATCGGGAAATGAGTTTATTCTTATTCAACACCAATGATCCTGTTGCTTGGATCACTGTTAAACAATATGGACAAGGCAGTATTCTAATTGATAAATTTTACATTAAGCCCGAGTATCGCAGAACTGGTTTGCCTGTCCTTTTGATATATCATTCATTAAAGATTTTACCTAAAGAGATTAAATATATCAGTTTCTATGTTTTAATGAAAAACAAAATGATGAATAAAGTGATTGACAGGTTTATGATTTTTGATATCAATAAAAAGAAAGAAATGCTGGTGAAACAGTTCAGTAAAAATATAAAAATGTTGGAGGAACAATGAGTCAGGAATTGAAAAGATGTGTTTCTGAGATTGAAGCTAAAATTGGAAGAGACTGGATTAAAGAATTAAGTAGCATTACTTCCGTTGAAGATTTGATGAATAAAGCAAAATCTCTAAACGTTCAGCTCAGTGAAGAAACAGCTCAAGAAGCGTTTCAATTGTTATCAAAGAAGCCTTTTGCTGAATTAAGCGAAATTGATCTACAAAATATTTCTGGTGGTTTTAATTTTTTACCAGAATTCCATCCAGCTGATTGTAATTGTCCTGAATGTGAAATGATGAATGAAAAATTGAATTAGGAGTCTTTATGACAGAAAGTTTAAAATCCATAATCTCTGAACTAAAAAACAGTATGGGACATCTCTTCTTCAAAGAAATCATAAATATTCAGACCAAAGATGATCTGCAACAAAAGGCAGATAAATACCATCTGAACATAAAACCTGAATTGCTACAGGAAGCATATTTGTTTTTGAAACAAGAACCTCAAAAGGAATTGTCAGAGAATGAATTGGCAAATATTTCAGGCGGTGTTTTTATTCGTCCAATCCCCAGATATTGCGTTGTAGCTGAGACATGTACACGAACCTCATGCACGGGTTGCCCAAATCAACCTCCAGATGATGACGGGAAATAATTATTTAATAAATAAAGCATTCTAAACTCCCTGTTTAAGGGAGTTTTTTATTCTTAACACAATCTTTATAATTCCTTTAATTCTACTTAAGACTTTCTCCATATAATAGTATCAAAAGATTATTAAGGAGATTTAAAAAAGATGAAAAAGATCACAATCTTAATGTTGATTATCCTCGTGAGTAGTGTTGCTTTATTTGCACAGGCAAAAGAATTGTTAGGTGCTGGGGCGACATTCCCTCATCCATTATATTCAAAGATGTTTGATGTTTACAGCAAAAAAGGCACTAAGATTAATTATCAAGCGATCGGTTCAGGTGGCGGAATCAAACAACTTACAGCAAAAACAACTGATTTTGGTGGAACCGATGCTATCATGAGTGCGGAAGAAGAAAAAGAAGCTGGTGCTCCAATCCTTCATATCCCTACTTGCTTAGGTGCTGTGGTTGTTTCTTATAACCTTGAATTAGGTAAAAATCAAATGTTAAAGTTCTCTCCAGCAGTAATTGCTGATATTTTTATGGGAAACATTAAAATTTGGAACGATAAAAGAATCGCTGCTGATAATCCTGGTGTAAAACTTCCTGCTTTACCAATTACTGTAGTTTATCGTTCTGACGGTAGTGGTACTACTTATATTTTTACTGAATACTTAGCAAAAGTAAGCAAAGAATGGGATAAAACTGTTGGTAATGGCAAATCAGTTAAATGGCCTGTTGGTATTGGTTCAAAAGGTAATCCTGGCGTCGCTGGTACTATTTCTCAAACTCCTGGTGCTATTGGCTATGTAGAATTAATCTATGCCTTAAGCAACAAAATGCCTTATGGATTGGTTAAAAACAAATCTGGAAAATATATTAAACCTGATATGAATAGCGTAAGTTTAGCTGCTTCTAAAGGAATCCCAGCAGATACAAAAGTGTCTTTAACAAATACTGATGCAAAAGATGGCTACCCAATCTCAAGTTTTACATGGGTCATCTTATATAAAGAACAAAACTATAACAATCGTTCAATGGATACAGCTCAATCAACTGTTAATTTAATCAAATGGATGGTGACTGAAGGTCAAACATACGCACCTGCATTACATTATGCAAAACTTCCTAAAGATGCTCAGACCAAAGCATTAGCACTCTTAAAAACGGTGACTTATAACGGAAAACCTTTGAAATAATCATGATATTTTTCTCAATCCCTTCGATCTGAAGGGATTGAGATTTCTGAATTTTATAAATTATTAAGGAGAAACATGAGACAAGAAAAGATTTTTAATAACTACCTGACGATTGTATCAATCTTGATGATTGTACTCTTTTCAGGGATTTTTCTTACTCTATTAGTCGAATCAATCCCTTCCTTAAAAGTGTTTGGGGCTAAATTCTTTTTTGGTTCAGATTGGGATCCTAATCCAGCAGAAGGAACAGCTTTATTTGGCTCACTCCCATTTCTGGTAGGTACATTGATTACTTCATTTGTGGCTTTAATCATCTGTTTCCCATTTGCAATTATGATTGCCATTTTTTTGGGAGAATATTTCAGAGAAGGATTAATATCCTCATTACTAAAAAGTATGGTTGAACTTCTGGCTGGAATCCCTTCTGTGATTTATGGTTTATGGGGCTTGTTTGTTTTAGTTCCTTTTGTTCGTGGGATTCAAGTAAAAATTTTTCAATTGTCATATACCGATACCAGTCAGTATCACCCAATTGCTCAATTTCTAATATCTATGGTTAAATATATTTTTATTGATATACTAAAAGTCCAACCTATGGGCTTTGGTATATTTACTTCTGCATTAATCCTTTCTATCATGATCATACCTTATGCTGCTTCTATTAGCCGTGAAGTGATATCTTTGGTACCGAATGATCTGAAAGAAGCCGCTTATTCAATGGGTGCAACTCGATTTGAAGTGATTAGAAAGATTGTGCTTCCATATTGCGGATCGGGTATTATGGCTGGGGTTTTGTTGTCTTTAGGACGAGCGCTTGGAGAAACAATGGCGGTGACTATGGTGATCGGTAACAGAAATGCCATGCCTCATTCATTATTTGATCCAGCAAATACTTTAGCCAGTGTATTGGCAAATGAATTTGCTGAAGCAGTTGATAAAATACATCTGTCTTCGCTCATTCACCTGGGCTTAGTTTTATTTGTTACAACTGCAGTGGTAAATATGATTGGTAAACTGATTATCAATAAAGCCAACAAAATGAGGTAATAATGAAAGAAACATCTGTACAGTGGCGATTATTTAAAGATAAATTATTCTTGTTTTTTGTATTTCTAATGTCATTTATTGTGACTATCCCATTATTTGTGATTCTGTTCTATATCGTAAAAATGGGTTTTAGCAGTATCAATTGGGAGTTTCTTACCCGATTGCCGAAACCTATGG
>CAZNKI010000053.1:0-25152 GCA_964573665.1 uncultured Candidatus Cloacimonadota bacterium
AGTTTTCATCTGTATAAGTTAAAGTAGTAGTAGGTAAAGCAGTTGGAGTTAACAAGGTTGTCCCACGATATACTTTATAACCAAGTAAATCTCTATCTGAAGTTCTTACTGCATTACGTGTTACAGGAATTGCCTGGAATAAAGAAGGCATTTCAGGAGTTAACTGCATTTCTTCTTTTACTCTTACTGGAGCTACAGGAGCTGCAGTAATATATTTTGCTGCTCTTCCGGTTCCTTCAGTTGCATAAGCCTGAATGATCCAGTTGTAATCAAGAGTAGCTGCTAAAGCTGTTAAAGTTGTCCATGCATTTTGCCAGTACATCATATTACCAAAACCATTCAATGCTGGACCAGCATCAGCACCCGCAGGATATCCGCTTGGTGTGTTGATATCATAACCAAACCAAACTTCGCCTGTAGCAGGGATAGTGACTGGTGTAGTTAAAACAACTTCTGTCCAGTCATCAACATTGATTGAAGGAACAGCTTGAGTCGCAGCAACTGTACCTGCAGCATAAGGACTACTTGTGCCACCGGTCCATACTTTTACAGTATAAGTTGCAGCTGGTTCATGAGCCATAAAACGAACTTTAGTAATTTGTGAGCCAACAACACCTAAGTTTGTTAACTGAGCGTTGGTAAAACGTTGTGCAACTGAGAAAGTTGCTGCAGAGTTTGTACCAATAGCATCATCATAAACATCATCAGCATGTGTGATCCATGTAGAAACAGGACCAGCAGCTTGCCAGTTTAAAGTCACATCATCACCAATCACCATTGCATTTAAGCCAACTGGTGGATATAAACCTGGAGCTACAGGAGTTGCTGAAACTGTATTTGATGGATCAGATTCACCATCAGGACTTGTATAAAGTGCAGTGACATAATATTGATAAGTAGTGCCATTTGTCACGGTATTATCAACATAAGTTGTTGCAGTTAATGGAGTAGTAGTGATTGCAGTGCCATCACGGTAAACTTTGTAACCAGCGAAAGTTGCTGTAGAACCAGCAGCAGGAGCTGTCCAAGATAAGTTGACAACAGCGTTGCCAACAGTTGCCTGTAAAGCAGTAGGAGGCATCATTACAGCGCCGATTTCAAAAATAATATCATCAACAGCGATATAATCAATATCTGCATCTGAATAAGCATGCCAACCGAAATAATAGTTACCGCTGGTAGCAGGAACGAAAGAAACTACTTTTTCTTCATAAGCAGAAATAAGCATATTGTCATCATTCCAGAGAATTGTTCCAGCAGAGATTGCAGTTAAAGCTTGATCTGTTGCAACAGTCAATTTCATTTTTTCAGGAGTGCCTTGCCAGCCTGGAGCTTTAACCATAAATTTGATACGATAAGCATTACCAGCAACCATCGCTACAGGTGGTGTCACCATCCATGCATTTTTTGGATTGGTTGAATGATAATAGCAAGCAACAAAGTTTGGAGCAGAAACAGGATTAATTGTTGTGCTGTTTGCAGTTCTCCATGGTCTTGCATCTGTACCAGTTTCTGATGTATAATTTGCCCAGCCAGTTGGAAGGTTAGGGAGTGTTACATTCACATCAAAGTTCTGAGTATGAGGAACAGTGATTGAAGCATCAAAACCTTCACCAGAAAGAGCTACAGTATGAGCAGTACGTGTTAAGTTGTCTGTGATCACTAATTCAGCAGTTTTTGCACCAGCAGTTGTTGGATTGAAAACAACAGATACAGTGATATTGTTTCCAGAAATAATATCTAATGGAAGAGTATTGGTATTTGTTAATGTGAATTGATCAGCATTTGTACCTGCTAATGCGATAGAAACAATACCTAAGTTGCCAGTGCCTGCATTAGAAATAGTAAATACCTGAGCAGGACTTGAAGTATTGATCATTACCTGACCAAAGTTCTTTTCTGTTGGATTTACAGCAAAAACAGCATTTGAAGGTAAAGCTTCAATGATGATGTTATCTAAGAAGATATTATTGCCATAAGCGCTATTTGCAACAAAACGAAGGTTGCTTGTTTCGCCACCGGCAGCGATCGGAAGAGTGACTTCATGTACAAGCCATTCAGCAGTTTCAGCATATCTTTGTAAAGTTAATAATGGAGTAGTTGATGCGCCGTAGAATACTTCAATATAATCTCCGAGAGCAGGAGCTGTTGGAGGATAGCCAGGGTCATGATACATTGAGAATTTTACACGATATCCTGGAGCAGGGAATGCAACAGGAGGTGTAGCTAATTCACCAATAGTGCCAGCAGATAAACTGAAACAATTGTAACGGATCATTTTAGCGCCGTCAGCAGGAGTACAAGTTGGGTAAGTACCTGCAGTTTGAACATCCCAGATACCAGGTGTGCCTGTACCCGCTAATTTAATATTTGTCCATCCAGCTGGAGGGAATACATCCCCTTCAAAGCTTTGAACATAAGGGAATGTGTTAATTGTTGGGTCTGGCATGGTTGTGAATGACCAAACAGGACAAGCACTTGCATTACCATGTTCATTATATGGAACAACCTGGAAATAGTAAGTTGTGTTATAAAGAAGATCAGTTGCTGGATTATAGAATAACACATTACCCAGATCAAAATTGCTAACAAGGTTTGTTGGTGGGTTATCTGTTCCAAAATTCAATATATAACCAGTAGGCATACCACCACCGGAAGCCCAAGTTAAGTTAGTATTAATAGCAACACCTGTTGCAGCATTTGCAGGGCTTATTAATGTTGCAGGATTTGGCGCAACACCACTTACAGGAGCATTGAATGCAAATGTAAGACCATCAGCAGGATATACAGTCGCATTATAAACTAAGTTAGCCGCATTTGTAGCACCTAAAGTAGTTGCAGCCCAGTTGTCAGTTGTAGTTCTTGCAGTATAGTCTGTATTCACTTCGCCTCTAAGACCTACTTGAGGAGTAGAATTTGAAGTGGTTACAATTGTTGAAGGTCCATAAACAATTTCAATGTTGTTACTGGTTTCATAAAGCTTGATTTGGAAATTCATGGTTGTACCTTCAAATGTACTTGAATAAGGTCGGAAACCTTCCCATTGAATTACAGTCACTTGATTTGGACTGGTACCAAGAGTTTCAACTCTGACAACAGCATTAGCATCAGCACCTTTTAAGTCTGCAGCAAAAGCAACAACGCGTGATGAAAGATACGCTGGAGTAGCTGTAGAAGTTGCACTAATTGGAGTGTAAGAGCTTGAAGATTGGATATTAACTGATGGAGTTAATGCAGACTGACCAAAAGAGATCCAGCCATTTGCATTAATAGCAAATCTGTCGAAAGAAATTTCATTATATGTGAAATTGAATCCGATAGGAATGCCTACACCAGTTGAAACTGTTCCGCCTGCAGGTGTTGCAGGATCAACATAGCGTTCATCATCGATCGCAGCGTCACCAAACACTGTTCCACCAGTGATTGGGGTGTATGTGCCAGCAGTAGAACTGAAAGTGTATTCAGTTAAAACTGCAAATAAGGTTATGGACATGCTCATTAATAATGCCATAACAAAGATCGTTTTTTTCAAACGATTCATACTTTCCTCCTTATTTAAGCATTAAGCTTAGAATATATCTGAAATATATCGAACCAATTATTATTTTCTTTTTTTTCTTTGTCAAGCTAAAAAACGATAATGCTGTGTTTTTTTAAGAATTTTAGCATGCAGAAATAAGAATCATTTTCTTAACTACCTTTTATCTGAACAGATAGAAGAATGGCGCAGAAATATACTTGACGAATATGATTAATCTTCTAATTTGAGATAAGGAGGCACTATGAAAAAAAATATTTGGCTGCTCTTATTCATTATATTGTCTTTTAATGGTGTTTTGTTGTATGCTTTGGATGTTCAGTTGGAAAACCCAAAGCTTAATCAGGGAAAATCTGCCTGTCTGATTATTTGCCCTGGCAGTGGATATCACAAAGATTTGCCATTGATCAGAGATCTGGCGAAATATGGTGTTCAGAATGATCTTTCAGTTTTACGATTTAACTGGCCATATTATACAGAAAAAAGAAAACCTTCGGATAAATATCAGGAAGAACTTCAAACCATTGAGGCAATGATCAGGCTGGCAAAAAGTGACCCGAGAATTGACAGCACACGAATTTATCTTGCAGGCAAATCACTGGGTAGCGTACTGGCTTATCGTGCCATGATCAATAAAAACATCTCCTCAGACAGTACAGATATTTTTAGAAAAGATATAAAAGCATTGCTTTTGCTGACGCCAATTTTCCCAAATGTTGAAACAGCGGAACAATATCATCCCCATTTTAAGAAGTTTAATCAGGATTGTCTGATTGTCGTCGGAAAGAATGATCATGACAATTGTGATATCAAAGCACTAAGCTCAATTATTGATTCATTTGAGAATAAGATTGATGTCATCATCAGTGGCGGAGATCATTCCTTTAATCTGGAAGCTTATCAGGAGGGCGTGAACTCTGAGATCAATAATCATCAGGTAGATTTTATCAGCCGACAGGTCATTGACTGGATTAAAAATAAAAATGAATGATTTGAATACAGTCGTCATAGAACAAATTTTTCCATTTGAACAGCTGGACACATCTGTCATCAGCACTTTAGCCCAAAGGGATCATGATGATCAAAGACTGGCTGATCATTCAATTGAACTCTATACCTATACAGCGCAGGAGTTTAATCAGTATTTGCAAATCACTGGACAGAATGTTTCTTTTGATTCAATCAAATCATTTTTTGAACATGTTCGTTTTTGTCAGGCGCCAGCATCCTATAATGTCAAACGACAGGCTTTGAAAAAAGTTTTGAAAGCCCAGAAATTAGTGAAGAACAACATTGTTTTAATCGCTATTGTAAATGAGATATTTTATCGGATCAAGAAGATCAAAGATGATCATGCCGTCTTTAAGGATAAGTATCTGACACAGGATGAGGTGAAAGAGTTGATATCAATCACGCCTAAAAAATTAGGGCTAATCATCGAATTTTTGTTTAAAACAGGACTTAGAATCAGTGAGATGATCAATATTCGCTTAAAAGATATAGAAGTTCGGCAATCAGCAAAAATCAGAGTTGTGGGTAAAGGAAATAAATTAAGAATGGTCTTTGTAGATCTGAATCTCTATCATCGAATACTGGATGCCTTTAATCCGGAATATACATTATTTGAAACTCAACACCATAGCCTTTTGCACAGGGTAAATGTTAGTGCAGATATCGCGAAGTATGGCCGGCAACTCGGGAAAAAGATAGGGGCCCACACCCTGAGACATAGCTGTATTATGCATCTGCTCCAGTTTAATAATCTGAAATATGTCTCAAAATATGCAGGACACAGTTCATCAGCAATTACTGCCGATATGTATGTGCATGAACATCCTGATGAAGAAGTGATCAGCTTTTTTGATTTTGAGTAATTCTAACTGTATGTAGAGACGCCGATTTATCGCGTCTAAAACCGTACCGCGAGCTACCAGCTTGCGATTAATCGTAACGCAACCAACTTGGTTGCGAATTTCTCTCTTTAGTTCTGCAAACATCCCTGTTTGCATCAATGGTTCAAGCAGGGATGCTTGAACAACGAAGATCTCTTGTGTTGATATTACCTGCTCGTTTATCTTCACATTTCGCCTAATAAAATTCATGACCACCCCGTCAGCTGTCGCTGCCACCCCTCCACAGAGGGGAATGAAGATGCACGGTTATTTTAGTTGATTTGTGAACATTTAGAAGGTCGAATAAAATCGATAATACATACAAAAAATTATCAATATTTTATATTTTCTCCTCTACGTGCCCCTTACTTGCTCTCTACTTGCCGTCTTAGTTGATATCAAGTATTTTCTATGCACGTTATGTAAGCGAATAAGGCATTCACTCATTTTTCTTGACATAATCGTTTCTCAGATTATTTGTCCATTATAAGTTGAAATTGATAGCAAGGAGAATAAATGAATACACCTGTAAGAGTTAGATTTGCACCAAGTCCAACAGGTTTGATGCACTTAGGTAGTGTTAGAACAGCTTTATACGACTATTTAATGGCAAAGAAATCCAATGGATCTTTTATTTTAAGAATTGAAGATACTGATCAGACACGTTTTGTGGAAGGCTCAATTGAGAATTTAATCGAGTCATTGAATATCTTAGGTATTCACTGTGATGAAGGTCCTGAAATTGGCGGAGAATATGGACCTTATATTCAATCCCAACGACTTGATCTGTATCATCAATACGTGAATGAGTTATTGGAAAAAGGACACGCATACCATTGTTTTTGTACAAAAGAAGAAATTGAAGCACATCGTCAAAAGCAAATGGAATTGAAACTCAATCCTCAATACAGTGGTAAATGCCGTTCCTTGACTTCTGAAGAAATAAAAGCCAAAATTGATGCAGGTCTTCCTTATGTAATTCGCTTAAAAATGCCTAATGATCGTTCTTTCTCTTTCTTTGACCGAATTCGCGGACAGGTGGAAATTGAATCTTCACTGGTTGATGATCAGGTGATTCTTAAATCAGATGGTTTCCCCACTTATCATTTAGCGGCAGTGGTGGATGATCATTTAATGAAAATTACTCATGTACTCAGAGGAGAAGAATGGTTGCCTTCGACTCCAAAACATATCTTCCTTTATGAGTGTTTTGGCTGGACAGCTCCTGAATGGGTGCATCTTCCGCTCTTATTAAATACAGATCGCAGTAAACTCAGTAAAAGACATGGCGATTTCTCGGTTCAGAACTATTTGAATATGGGATATCTTAAAGAATCCATCGTCAATTTTGTGGCTTTACTCGGTTGGCATTCCGCAGAAGACCGGGAACTCTATACGCTGGAAGAATTAGTGGATGAGTTTTCTATTGAGCGGGTCAACAAATCAGGTGCGATTTTTGATATCACTAAACTTGAATGGATGAATGGCTGGTATATGAGAAATCTTGATCCAAGTTATATTGCGCATTGTGCGAAACCGTTTTTTGAGAAGGCAGGGATTAAGATCGACGATCAGGAAAAATTCTTAAAGGTCATAAAAACCGCCAGAGACTATGCAGGAACTTTAGTTCAGTTGGTTGATTTTGGTAAACCTTATTATCAGGTGCTTTGCTTCAATGATGAAGATAAAGAAATACTGACCAAAGACTCTTCCGTTCGTTTAATGAATTGGTTTAGAGTGAAGTTGTCTCAAAAAGATTCCTGGGATAAAGAGGAACTGACTCATCTTGTTAAAGAAGGGATGAGCGAATTGGGCATCAAAGGTAAAGATTACTATTTTCCAATGAGACTCTCACTCTTTGGCACTTGTCATGGTCCGGATATCCCAACACTGGTCGATAATTTAGGGACACAGGATACTATAAAAAGACTCGATGAAGCGCTAAGCATCATCAACGTATAAAAATTAAGGGGCGAAAAATCGCCCCTTTTAAATTATCTCCATACTTTCCTTGGTGTTTGATCTGTGCTTATCGGTCCTTCAATATGATAAACCGGTAAAGATATGGATTCCACAGGAGTTGGAGATATACCTAAGATATGTCTTAAGTTAAAGTTGATTTTAATCTTTGATGACATCTTGATCTCCTTTTTCTTGATTTAAATGCTGGCTAAAGATACTTTTGCCTTCCTGATAACCTTTACCAATGGCTGAACCAATCGTATAATACTGATTATCCATCCCGTAAATGATTGGATTTAACTCTTCCATTGAAGGAAAATTTCTGCTATTGCAGTTTTGACAATAGTCTTCGTTTAACCAAGTGGATACTACTTTCGAAATAAAAATATGACGACGTTCAATGATATGATGTTTAAGTACTTCACATTCCAATGACACAGGGCATTCTTCAATCAGCGGATTTTGGGTTTCTTCTCCATAAACCACCTGAAACAGTTGTGACTTATCTCGGTCTTTACCGGAAACAATTCCGCAGAAATCTGTTTTCTCCAGCAATTCTGTCGAAGGGATGTTTACAGAAAAACTTCGATTGAAGAGAATGCTTTGAGTCGAATAATGCGATTCCAGCAATGATATCACCAGCAAAGGTGGATTGATGCCCATAATGGCGATATCGCCGATGGTCGTGAAGTTATCTTTTTCCTGATAACGAGTGCCGATTAAAACGATAGGAATCGGATAGATTAAGGGTATATTGCTGATCTTCTTTTTCATTTTAGAAACCTAAAAGTTTGTTTTGTCCACAAAATTAAAATCTGTGATTAACATTGTTGGCGCTTTCAAAGTTTCACTGAAGGCAACACTTGGACCTAAGCATAGAATTCTTTGAGTGACCTCGTGAAGTTTCTCATTAAATCTGAAATTATTCACAGAATGTTTGATTTCGCCATCTTCAAAGTATAAGACACCGTCACGGGTCATCCCAGTGAAGTCAGCCGTTCTCATATCGTTGGGGCGAATATACCAAAGATTGTTGATGATCAGCCCGCGTTTTACTTTTTTCATCATTTCGGCTTCACTGGTTTCACCACCAGCGATTGATATGTTAAACATCTGTTTGGCTTCTTCGCCAATCATCTGCGCATAAGCTTTACCCATAGGTAATGCATTGATTACCCCATCTTTGATCCAGTCAATCGCTTTGATCGTGCAATTGCCATTGTAAGGGTAAATGATCATTTGCTCATCTTCAATGACTGTGCTTAAGCTGAAGTTTTTGCCAAACAATTGTTTTCCGATCTGATCTTTAAATGGAGTAATCCCCTCATCAGCCATTCTTCGGTCAAGAATCCATCCCAGATACATCATCAGATTGGCTGTTGCAGATGGTCTGAAAATGACAGCGATGCTTTCAGGCTCCATCGGTGTGATCGTGTCTAATGCTGAATACTGTGAATAAAGATGATTCAGCTCTGTATCAAGATCAAAGTGCGCAAAATCTTTGTCACAGACAGAAATCTTTGTCTCTTTCCCTTCAGATTTCATGGTCATTGAATATTCAAAGTAACATGAATCGGAGGAACCTTCAAAACCATTTTTGGTAAAGAAGAAGCTTTTAGAGATCACTTTGGTAAAGATACCCGATAAGGTGGTATTTTTTTCTTTCGCAAAGGAGATGGATCGGCTAATCAAATCAATGACTTCATTTTCACTGAGATTGAGTGTACGTTCTGCCATATTATTGACAGTGAGATATTCTTGCTGGCCAATACTTGGACAGTATTCCGGGTCTGTTTGATTGATTTTTGCCAATTCTTCGGTCTTTATGATCATGTCTTTTATTTGAGTTTCATCATATTGGTTGATACTCATTGATGCACTTTTTTTATCGATACTTGCGTGATAATAAATGCTGATATTTTCACCGCTCAGGTGCTGTGAAATGGCATTTTGTGCAAAACGCGCATCATACTGACTGTGGTACGTGATGCTTAATTCATAATCGTCTGCCTGATGATTTTCTTTTATGATTTGATGGATCCAATGTGCTAAGTCTTTCATTTGGAACCCCCTACTCTAATATTTCTGAAACGGGCATGTGCAGCGCCATGAGTCATTCTGCCTCTCTGTCCAGGCTGGCCTTTGCCACAATTGATGACACCAAATGGACGCCAGTATCTTTGATCGCAAATGGCATCGCAGGCATTCCAAAATTCTGGATTGTTGGATCTGTATAATACTTTTTTCAAAGGTTGTGTCAGTTTACCATTCTTAATTTCCCAGAAGAAATTCCCGCCAAACTGGAAATTAACACGATGCTGATCGATGGAGAAAGAACCTTGTCCCTGAATATAGACACCGTCTTCTGTATCAGCAATTAACTGAGCAGGGCTGAGTGATTCTTTTCCTGCTGCTAAATAAAGATTGGGGATACGATTTATTGGTTGATCGAAATAATTTGTAGCTCTTGAACAACCACGAGAATAATCCAAACCAATGATTGGAGCGGTATCTCGGGTCGTGCCGTATTCCTGTAAAATACCGTCTTTGATGATGTGCCATTTTTGACCAGGGACACCATCATCGTCAAAACCTGCTGTTGCTAAACCTTGTTCTAAGGTATTATCCCCGAAGAAATTGACAATCGGTGAACCGTACTGGTAATTTTTTAATTTTTCAGGGGTTGCAAATGAGATTCCTGCAAAATCTGCTTCCCAGCCAAGTACTCGGTCTAATTCTGTTGGATGTCCGACAGATTCATGCATGGTAAGTCCTAAATGATTTGGATCAAGGATCAGTGTCCGGCGTCTTTCTTCGCCAATTTCCTGAGCTTTGACTTTCATGATGGCTTCTTCTGCGATAAGTCTGCTACGGTCCAGGAGATCAATTTCATTCATCCATTCCCAACCAATGGCTTTTCCGCCTTCATCAAATGAACGGCTTTGTGTGTCATTGTCTGTCATAGCAAAAGCGGTGACAGTGGGGTTGATATACAATGTATTGATATCTAATCGCGTCCCTAAGGTTGAGGCAAATAATTTTTCATCTTTCTGCGCATTGAAATAGATAACAGACTTTTTGATTTCCTGATAATTTAGTAAGCGACGGCTGACTTCAAGAAATAATTCTGCTTTCTCTTTAAGCGGCACTTCAAAAGGATCAATCTGATATGGAGTACGATATGTCGCAATGTAACTTTTTTCATTAGCTAATTTCAAACCTGATCCGTTTTTGATCATTCCTGAGAGTTTCGCAATCTCAAATGCTTTATTTACTGTCTTTTTTACTGCTTCTTCGCTAAATATATTGCTGTGTGCAAAGCCCCATGCGCCATTTTTCAAGATGCGGATGCCATAACCGAACAATACATCTTTAGCGGTTTGTTTAAAACTTAAATTCTGCAGATAAATAGATTCTGAACTTGTCTTTTGGATTCGAATATCGGCATAATCAGCACCGAGCTGATGGGCCATATCAATCGCTATGTCTAAATATTTCATCTTATCCTCTTTTTTTCGCTTTAAAATGATAATACAATCCAACAAATAGCAGGATTGTCCCTAAAACAGACAACATTGAAGGGATATCTGAAGACCATACCCATTCTGTGGTTCGTCTGACAATGCCGAAACTCTTTAATGTCCAGTATTGTAGTTGAAGTAATATCCCGATGATGAAAAGTATTTTGCTTTTTTTTGACTCAGACATTATTCCTCCTTATCTTCTTTTTGTTATTGCATACCTTGTTCCAATATTTTTAAAAAGTGATCAATAATTTATCATACTTATTAATGAGCCATGACAATGGTGTGCTTCATGTCTTCTTCAATATTTGGTTGACGAGATCACCGCATTTAATTATTTGGGTTTATATCCTTTAAACAAAACGGAGGAATAATGGAATATCCATTTACTGAAATTGAAAAAAAATGGCAGGAAATCTGGGAGCAAAAGCATGTCTTCAAAGCAGAAGATATGTCTGCAACAAAAAATTATTATGTGCTGTCAATGTTTCCTTATCCTTCTGGCGCCCTTCATATGGGGCATGTATCCAATTATGCGATTGGCGATGCGATTACCCGTTTCAAAATGACTGAAGGGTATAATGTCCTGCAACCAATGGGATATGATGCATTTGGAATGCCTGCAGAAAATTTTGCAATCAAACACAATTCACATCCTCGCATTACCACTGAACAAAATATTGAAATCATGAGAAAACAGTTCCAACTGCTTGGAATTGCTATAGATTGGTCCAGAGAATTAGCGACTTGTCGTCCTGATTATTATCGTTGGGGACAATGGCTTTTTAAAAGACTTTATGAAAAAGGTCTGGTGTATAAAAAAACATCATTTGTGAACTGGTGTGACGAATGTCAGACTGTACTTGCCAACGAGCAGGTTGAAGATGGCAAATGCTGGAGATGCGACTCTGGAGTGAGACAAAAAGATCTTGAACAATGGTTCTTTAAAATCACTGATTATGCGGAAGAATTGCTTGATTTCTCAAAGATGATCGATTGGCCAGAACGCGTCAAAGCGATGCAAAGTAACTGGATTGGCAGAAGCGAAGGAACTGAGATTCATTTCCCGCTTGAAAATTCTGATAAGATCATCAAAGTCTTTACTACTCGTCCAGATACTGTCTATGGTGTAACCTTCATGGCACTTCCACCAGAACATCCATTGGTGATAGAATGGCTTCAAAATGAAGATCCTCATTCCGACTTTGCTCATTTCTGTGAAAAGGTGATCAATGAAGACAAGATCAGCAGAACAGCTGCAGATGCGACAAAAGAAGGTTATTTTACCGGTCGTTACTGTATCAATCCTGTCAATGGAGATAAAGTTCAGATTTGGGTAACCAATTATGTCTTGATGGATTATGGTACAGGAGCTGTCATGGCAGTTCCCGCACATGATCAGAGAGACTTTGATTTTGCTAAGAAATACCAGATTCCTATGAAAATAGTGATTCAAAATGATACTCAATCTTTAGTATTAGAAGAAATGAAATGCGCTTACACAGAACCTGGCGTACTTGTTAACTCTAAACAGTTTGACGGAGTTGGCAGTGAAGATTCCAAGAAGATGATTTCACAATATCTTCAGGATCAGAATATGGGTAAAAAGACGGTCACTTATCGTTTAAGAGACTGGGGCGTTTCACGTCAGCGTTACTGGGGTAATCCGATCCCTGTCGTTTACTGTAAAGATTGTGGCACGGTGCTCGTACCAGATGATCAATTACCTGTCAGATTGCCTGATAATGTTCAGGTAGGCAAAACGACACAAAATCCGCTTTTATCGGTTCCTGAATGGCTCAACACTACATGCCCGAATTGTGGTGGACCAGCAACTCGTGAAACTGATACGATGGATACCTTTGTGGATAGTTCATGGTATTTTGCAAGATATACCGATGCGCATAATGACAAAGAACTTTTCTCAAAAGAAAAAGCAGAATACTGGCTTCCAGTTGATCAGTACATTGGCGGTATTGAGCATGCCTGCATGCATTTACTTTATGCGCGCTTTTTCCATAAATTCATGAGAGATATAAATTTACTTAAATCGGACGAACCCTTTGCACGTCTTTTGACTCAGGGAATGGTGCTCAAAGATGGCGCAAAAATGTCAAAATCCAAAGGGAATATCGTTGATCCTCAGGAATACATTGATCGTTATGGTGCCGATACCATTCGTCTCTTTGTGCTTTTTGCTTCTCCACCGGAAAAAGATGTGGAATGGTCTGATGACGGGGTGATGGGATCTTTCCGTTTCCTCAATCGTGTTTGGCGTTATTTTGATGCCAATCTTGATTTCCTCAAACTCAATGATCATCCTTATAAAGAGTCAGCGGTTTTGAGCACGGAGATTAAAAATCTCAGATACTCTACGCATTTTACTGCCCAAAAGATTATCGAAGATATGCAGTCTAAAATGCAGTTCAACACAGACATTGCGTCGATTATGGAGCATTTTAACAATCTCAGCGCATTAAAAGATTTGACAAAATATAATGAAGATGAGAAAAAAGTCATTGCAGAAGCAGCGATCATGATACCAAGAATGCTTTATTTCTTTGCACCTCATTTGAGTGAAGAACTCTGGTCTCAGTTAGGTAAACATAATTTGATCCATGCTGAGGGTGTTTTTGAATATAAAACAGAATACCTGAAAAAAGATGAGATCACCTATGTTGTTCAGGTGATGGGAAAAGTTCGCGGGAAAATCACAGTTTCAGCTGATCTTGATCAGGAAGAAATCAAAAAAATCGCATTGACAGTGGATAATGTACAAAAAGCCATCGGCGATCAAAAAATTGCCAAGATGATTGTTGTGCCAAATAAACTCGTCAGTATTGTGTTATAGATCAATGGGGGTTAACTCAGTTTGAGTCGATTCATCCATCCATAGATTTTCGGGGTAGGTATATGATAGGGGAGAGAATAATTTCTCTCCCTTTGTTTTGACTGTTGTCTAAGTTATTGTAGAGAGGCGGTACTTTAGGACTCAATAATCGTAACGCAATCACCCTGGGTTAGTATTCTGTCACAGCTACGCTGTTCAGAAAATCGGTAATATCATCTTCGTGTTTATATTCACATTGCTCATATAAAATTCCTGACCACCCCGTCAGCTGTCGCTGCCACCCCTCCACAGAGGTTAAATAATGGTGAATTATAAATGGATTTGATCAATAAATATCAAATCTTAAGTTCAAACATTTGCCGGAGAATTCGTTGATAGTGTGGTGATTGTATGAGCAGGCGCTGATCGCCCAATAGGATCAATTGCTTTTTTGCGCGGGAGATCGCTACATTTAATTTTCTGTCCACGAGTTCATCTTGAGAGAGCAAACTCACTCGTTCAAAATCACTGGATTTATTGAGTGCGGTGGACATGATGATCACATCTTTTTCAGAGCCTTGATACCGCTCAACTGTATCCACCATTATGTCAGCGTCAATCATTGCCTCTTTTATCATCTGCTGAATATAATTGACCTGAGCTTTCCAGAAACAGACGATGCCAATACTATATTTGCCAAGGATCTTCTGATTGTCAAAAAAACGGAGAATTTCAAGGATTTGAGCTGTTTCAGTTTTATTGTATCTTTGTGTAGGATCTGCAGGAATATCGATATAAAGACAACGATGATTAAGAATTTCTGAGTATTCACGAGATTCAGCGCTTTCAGTCTGAAAAATTTTATCTTCTGATTGTGCTTCGGTAGCAATTTTTAAGCGTAACTGGTAATAAGGATTGATCAGATTTGCAATATCCTGATGCATACGAAAATGTTCGGTGAGAATATCCCAGTGATTTGACCAGCCTCTGTTTTGACACAGACGAATCATTCGCTCAAAGAGAGAATCATTCAAAGAATTTAGTCCGATTACTGATTTCAATTGCTCAGATTTTACCCGATAATTACGATTGCTGATTGCCGGCAACTGATTTTGGTCTCCGATTAGAATCCATTTACGGAAAAGGCAAATAATTCCGCAGAGATGAGGTTCTAACAGCTGAGAGGCTTCATCGACAATCAAGGTGCCACTCTTAAGGATCTTCATCAAAGATAATCCATCATTTTGAAATGAAGAGACAGTTGAGACAAAAAGACGTTTCCTGTTGATATTATAAATCGATTCATCGATATGTTCGGGCTGGATTAAATGATTGAGATGATGAGAATCACTGATAAATCTTGAGCCTAAGCGGCAGTAATCATATTCATTCTGCTTTAATCGGCTGATGATCTCATCCACGGCTTTATTGGTAAATGCCAGGACGCAGATGGGCAGATCATCTTTGAGCATGAGTTCCTGAATCAATCCCATGATCATTCGCGAGGTTTTTCCTGTACCCGGAGGTCCTTGAATGATAAAATAATCTTTTGACGCCATCGCTTTTTTTATGATTCGCTGATGTAATTCATCCTCAGCAGGACTCTGAGAGATTTCCTGCAAATCTGTCTCTGGCGCTTTGATGCCAAAAAACTTATCTCGTAGATCCTGCTCTGCTTTAAATAATGAAAACAATGATCCGATCAATTGAGTGATTCCGCTTTCAAGAATGTCTTTTTCTAAAACAAAAAAATCATAATTCTTCAAATAGCTTTCATTGATAAATTCATTTCTCAAGCTGATAAACAGTTTCTTCTGTTCAATTTTTTGAAAAGACCCTTTGAGTAGAAATGTTTTTTCTGCTTTAATTTGCTGATGATGACCACCATATAAAACCAGCGGATCTCCTTCTCGAAAATTAAGAGACATTTCTTTATCATTGATCTCAAAGACTAAATGTTGTTTCTCTTGACTAAGAAATTTTAGGTGAGAAAAACAGGAATTTTGTTTGAGTTTTTCTTCTAAAGTCAGTTTCCACAATGCTGAATATCCATAATCGTTTTCTTCGTCGGGATCTCCCGTTTTTGTGATAATCAGTGTTTTGAGAATAAATGCGCAGTATTCGTTAAAATAATCCTCTTCCAAAGGGCTCATCTGAGCAAAGGTCATGAGGATTTCTGACATCTCATTGTGGAGATAGGGGGGAAGGTTCTGTTTCATCTGTGACAATGCATCTTTAAGCATCAACTCCTGATGGGCGCATTTGTACAGCATTGAAATGATCATATTCCGCATCATCAGGACATTATTTGATTTTGTCTTATAGATCGGCACTTCTCTTAAGGGATTATTATTTGCACCACTGTAAAAAATTAAACTATTTCCTTCTCTTTTATCGCCAAAGACTGATTTTAACAGGAGATCATAACAAATCACCTGAGCGCTGTGATTATCCCAGACCCCGGTTTTGGGCGCTTTACCGGATTTCAATTCAAAAACAGTTTTCAGAAAATACTGATCTTCATTTTCCAGTAAAGCATCCAGACGCCCCTGCAATCCATAAGCAGGAGAAATAAATGAAGGTTCTGTATTAACAGAATGCTGATCCGTAAAAGATCTGAGTTGTTGGATATTATACAAATGATTGAGCCGAATTTCCTGAAGAATTGCTTGCGGATGATAATCATCTAAAAATAAAAGTTTTAGCAGATAAGGCTTAATCGTTTCCTGAAAGGATTCTTCGATTTCTTCCTCGACATGATTGATTGTATTATCAAGTATCCGATTGATCACCTGACCTTTAAGTATTGGCAGACTGAAATCACTGGCACTCAGCATTTTTACAAAGTATAACTCAGGACTAAAGATCTGAATACATTCGGCAATTGCACTGGCATCAAGCAGATGATCAGGCATCAATACAAATATCGTATCTTTATTTTGCAGATATGCCTGTTTTTCTTCAGAATATTTTAAATGATAAAAAATAACCTTCATTTCTGGAATGCTAAGTTCGTGAAGCAAATGTTTCTTCTGCCCAGGGTGAATCTGTTGTCCTTTAAAGAGATAGCTGTCATCCCACAGGTAAATAATCACTTCTTCCTGAGCTGTATCCTGTAGAAAATGGATTTTGAGCAGTAGTGTCTGGTGTTGAGTTTCCAGCATTTCAATGTTCAGAATTTTTCCGCTTAAGCTTTTATCATTCTCCTGATCAATTTCGATCTGGCTCTGCTGATCAAGATATCTGAGGTAGTGAACATGAAGTTCGGGATGCTGTACAATTTTTTTTTTTTGCTTCGTGATTTGGGTCAAATGATAAATACTGAGTACTTCTGATTTTTTGCAAGTGATACTGCTTTTTTTATGGTAATACTGACCGAGAATATTGCACAAATGGGAGAAAATGAATTGAGGCAGATGATAATAATCCTTGATAAAATTAAGTTTACTGCGAAAATTAGAAAACTCCTGAATCTGATCACGAATTAATTCTGCGGTGCATATCTCTAAAAGTGAAAAAAGCTGAGGGTCATAATGTTCTGTCCACTCCAGGCGATCATTATCTGCAATGCAAAGGATATTACTCAGTGAAACAATATGCTCAAACTGAGTTGTGACACTGCCTTTTTCCATGATGTTTTTGGATTATTTACTCAGTAAGCTCTGATATTTATTAACTGTATTTTCTATTTGTTTTTGATACTCAGCTGTTTTTACAGACATGAGTCTTAGCATATTCAAGGTGTACTCGATGTCTTTATCATTTTTAGCTGGCGCATTTTTGATCAATTCATCACATTTAAATCTGAGGGTGTTACACTGAATAGAGAGTTTGGATAATAGATTGTGATGATCGGACATTTTTTCTAAAAAGGAAATTTCCACTTTAGAACTGTTATTATATTCTGTGATGATCTGATCAGCATCGTTGAGTGGACGAACAATGCCTGACTGGAGCTCATCCCTTAAGTGAAAAGCTTGTCTGATCCATTGATAAGCAGGATGATTTTCTTTTATGGCAGGCATGGTATAGGCAAATAAATTATCATTGCCTGTGACTGAGATTTTTTCAGGGATAATGACAGGACTTGGATTTGCCGGCGCTTCATTGATTACAATCACCTGTGCTTTAGGTGCCAGATCAGCAAATTTACTTCTTAAGGCTTTCGCACGATTGAAGAAAGAAACGGTATCATAGAAATTTAGAAAGATCTCTGCAGATGCTTTGCTATCAGGAAATTCTTGCTTATAAACATCCACAACGAGTTTAAATTGATCTTTCTTTAAGGTAAATGTTTCTCCAAAATAAGTGATTTTGGTATTAATGCGAATATTCAGGTCGCGTTTTCCACTTTGGAGAAAAAGGTTTTGAATGAGGATATTATCCGCATTGATCTCAAAAGGAGGGAGTGTTTTTGATTTAATGCAGTCAGAAAGCTTTATGTCGATGTACTTCTTGTCTGTATCCATATTGACATTGTAATAAACAGGCTGATCAAAAACAAATACCATACGGGTAATTTCCTGATAATCTCTGTAATAGAACTGAATAAGCTGAGCTGAAAACAGAGCATTAAAGACCAGCACGAGGATAAAAAGTAAGAATCCTTTTTTCATCATTGCGTCTCCTTCCCTTATGACACAAATATATTAATTAATAAATATTGGCAAGAAAAAAATATTAGGTATTATTCTTTTTGTTTTTTTTGAAAGATTAATTCGATAATTGAGAGCATCGATATCTTTTTACAATCAATCTGAAAAACACTCTTTTTGAAGTAAGCGAAATAATCTGCATCATCTGTATATAACTCTGAAGCATTTTTTAGCAGGATGAGAAAGGAATCAAAATCCAGATGCTCAGGATAATAATGTGAGGAAAGAGCAAAAAAGTCATTCACAAAATCTTTCGTTGACTTAGAAATTGTAAGTGCACTTTTTTTCTTATACAGATTGATGGTACGAATCCCTTTTGATTTTAAAAAATATTGCGTCAAAAAGCGTTTGATTGGGTTTCTGAGTAAGAGGACAATCTCTGTTGTTTTATGTTCTGTGGGGTAGTAGTAATTGATCATCTGCTTTTCAAGGAAGCGGTCTAAACCGTCCATTTTAATATTGAGAAAAAGACAGAGATTCATGATCATACAGTCAATGATTGGATTTACAGACTCTTCATCTTCCTTACATTCAGAATGAGGGTTGATGATTTCGATCTCAGACTTTTTAAATGGACTGAACACACGATAATGCTTTTTCCTTGTTTCCTTTTCTGAATAACTGAGATCAAGAATAATCCCGTGTTTTGAATAATCAGGCTCAAACTGCTGATGGGGGATCACTTTGATAAAGTCCATGTGTTGAAGGACTTTATTGTAAAAATGGATAAATAGAGGTTTTGAATATAAGCTGATTTCTGAAAAATGTTTTGATAAATAAGGCAAAAACTTGATCAGAGAGAGGTTATTGAGGAAATACTCAGAATCGATGATAATCAGTTCAGAATTCTGACTGAATATTTCATTGATGGCTTTTTCTTTCATTATTTATATATTTTCCTTTGAGTTCATAATATTTGCGGTGAGCAGATGATCCTGATTTTCTTTTTGGTACATTGGAATGGAGACGAAGATCGTTGTCCCTTCTGCTTCCTTACTTCTTAACCAGATTTTTCCCCGATGCAGTTCTGCAATACGTTTGGATGTCGATAATCCTAAGCCTAATCCGCTTGAGCGATATTCGATACTTCCTGAACGATGCGCAAGCATATCGCCGAGTTCATAAAATGATTTAAAGACATTCTCCTGTTCATGTTCTGGGATACCTATACCATTGTCCTGAACATAGACAACGATTGAGTCCTGATTTTCCACTTTTTCCTGCTGGAAAGTGGCAATTCTTGCTCCGATGACGATCGTTCCGTAATCTGAAGTGAAACGAATGGCATTGAGGATCAGATTGTAAATCATGAGGAAAAATGATTTCCACTCAATATTAATGTTTGGCAAATGTTCTTCTACTTCAAGTTTGAACTTCATCTTTCTCGTTCTGCCGTGTAATTCTGCTTCCTGAACGATGGTTGTTAATAATTCAAAAAGATTATGCTCAGATAAAATCAGATCATTCGCTGCATTATAGCGATTCAGAGTGATAATGTCCTGAATGGTTTGCTTAAGTTTATTCGTCGATTTATCGACCTTACTCAGTAAGTCAAAAGTTTCCATATCCAATGGATTGGAGTTGCGTTTTAACTTGCTGACATAGCCCTGCAAGGTGATCAATGGCGTATTTAGTTCATGGGACACAATGGCGATAAACTCGCTTTTCATCGTATCTAAAGTATGCAGTTCCCAGTTTTTTTTCATCAAAGCCTCATATCCCAAAGCATTTTTAATTGCCAGTGAGATCTGAACAAGAAACATATTGACGACTTCTTCATCGATAAACATCTTTTCATCGATTTTCTCATAGTTATCCAGATACAGAAGTCCATAGACATCTCCATCGATAATGATCGGCGCACAGAACAGTGAATTGATCTGATACTGATAAATCGAAGGAGAATGTTTGAAGATATTGTCTTCAAAGATGTTGACGGTATAGAGGGGAGACTTGTTATTTTGTACATGAATCAAAGCAGTCTTTGAAACATTTGGGAATGAGGAGAGAATATTTTTCTCATTGTCAAATGCGACATTAAAGAGATAGTTGCCTGCGTTATCTTTTTTGATCAAAACTCCGCGTTGTGCATTGCAGAGGGATATGGCATAATTGATGATATCATTTTCAAGATGCTTCACATCATAGACCTGGATAAATCTACGGGAAATATCGAGTACTTCCTGCATCTTCTGCATCTTTTTCTGATACGATTCAAACTCAATAATACGTATCAGTAAAGTTGATAACTGATTGGAGAAGGATTTCATTGTATTGATTTCGTGTCGCATATATTCAAGTTCTCCATCATCAATGATAATCAGACAGCCATAATTTGAACTTCTCAATGATAATGGCGCACACATGACATGATGATCATTAATGGTTTTGGTTTGGACATTCTTCGTTTTTATCGAAGCGATCATCAGCTCTTTATATGGTTCAAAGTCTTCAGTATTCATCTTGCGTGATAAATAAAAAGTGTGATTGCCCGGATCAAGAAAACTTTCTGGGCTCACGACTTTTTTTGTGTACAGGATCGCAAAACGATGTGGGGCAAAGGAGTCTTTGATGGCTTTTTCCAAAGCATGATAAATTTCAAAGACATCATCTTTTCGCAGTAAGCCAAATAATTCATTCTGACAGTTCTCATTCTTTTTCAGATTTCTGTTGGCAACAGGATACAAGGAGAAGTCTTTTGGTTGGGTAATATACATTTTTCGTATTTGAGAATACGTTTTCTGGTCTTCTTCAGGGACATCTTTGATACTTTCCCGGACTTTATGCTGATAATCATGGAAATATTGAAGTGCACATTTATGTGCAGATAAGCTTTCATAGATCTGGCTAATAATGGCTAAACAGTCAATCTCCAATATGAAATAATGGTTTTCTCTTGTGATTTTGAGAATATGAAAAGCATTTCTCAACAATATTCTCAAAGGAATTTCTTTTTTGGATAAACCAATGATTACACGGAATAATTGAACGACGACACCCCAATATCTGAAGTTATGTGCTTCGATCAGCAAGGCCGCATTCTTGAGATTTTCTTCTGCGTCCTTGAAATTGT
The DNA here is from genome assembly GCA_964573665.1 of uncultured Candidatus Cloacimonadota bacterium. Taxonomy (GTDB): domain Bacteria; phylum Cloacimonadota; class Cloacimonadia; order Cloacimonadales; family WRIO01; genus JAGOCT01. Next base: position 21,475 of record CAZNKI010000053.1, read on the forward strand.
TTAGCTTGATATTGCATTGCGCCAGTCGCAGGTAATTGATGGAAATCGAATAATTGCTCTTGATCTGAGTCGCATAAACCAGTGCTTTCTGGAACGAATTTTTAGCATTGTTAAAGTCATTCTTCAACAATGATACGATTCCCACAATCTGATAGTAAAACTCTTCATCGTGAGATTTAGTGAAATTGATATTATTCAAGAAAAGAGAATTGATCTTTTCAGTTTGTCCAATTTCGCAGAGATAATAAAAATAGCTTTTGATTAAGGGATTAATGCTTGAAATATCATAGAACTCTGTTTTCACTTCTTCTGAATGGATAAAATTGAGATAATTACTGAAATTGTAGAGTTTACTCTTGGTTGTACCTAAATTATAGATGATGCTCTTATAAAATAAATGACTTTCCACTTTTTCAGAGAAATGCTTTGCTTCCGTCAGGTATTCTTCTGCTTTTACAAAGTCTCCAAGCTTGATATACGCTTCCCCAAAATTTAAGAGCGCTAAAATCATTCCACGTGAATTGTTGATTAACTCGCTGGCGGCTTTGGCTTTTTTAAAGAAGTTTAAAGCGATGATGGTCACGCCCTGTTTGAGATAAAAGTCGCCGAAATTATTATAAATCGTGCCTAATAAGCGCTGATGGTGATGTCGCTCCCATATATTTAATGTTAAATCATAATATTTCTTAGCTTCAGGATAAAGTTTGTTGTTTGAATAGAGAATTCCGAGATTATTATACAGAGAGCCCAGTCTCAGGATAGCGCTTGCATCACTCACCTGGCGGATTTTTGTCAGAGCTTTTTCCAGATAGAGGATCGCTTCATTTTCATTTTCAAATTTTGAGATAAACATTCCTTTTCGATCATAAAAGGCAATTTCCAGATCATAAGTGAGCTGATAAGCTTCCAGCAAATTCAGATAATAAAAAGCCGTAGCTTTATCTCCTTTGAAACAGTAAATCCAAATCAGGTCAAGCAGTACTCTTGCTTGCTGTTTACCGCTGATGGCTAATTCATACGCTTTTTTATAGGATTCTTCTGCTTTACTAAATTCTTCAAAGCGAGTGTACAGCATACCATAAGCATAAGAAATTTCAAAAATCTCAGGTTTATTGGGATACAGCTCCAATAAATCAAAGGATTTTTTTGTAAATCCGGTTAAATCAGTCTTGTCAGCAAAAAGGAGTAAATCATTGCGTAAATCACGCTCTGGAACCTTTAGGTCTTGCGAAAAATCAAGTTTAATAATTTCATAGATTTCTTTATACGCCTTTGTTTGCTCATGTTTGTGATGATAGAGGTTGAAAAGCTCAAGTTTATAATGACGCAATGATTCATAATCTTTGCATAAAGAACAACTCTCGATGATGCCCTGAACGGTTTGAATATCATTATTTTCACTGTCTTTATAGTATTCGATCAGATGTCGTGAGATATCAACCTTTCCTTTTTCCGAACACTCAATAAAAAACCGGTATTTGGCTTCGTGAAATGCAAAAGAATAGGTGTTTTTATCTTTAAATAATATTTCATTGTTCAATGCATCAGTCAATAAGGCATACAGTGTTTTCTTGGTAATATTCAACAGATAAACGATTAATTCTTTGCTCAGAGGCATAGAGATACAGGAGAGCATTTGCAAATATTTATAGTTTTCTGCGGTCAGATGACTCATACGAGTATAAATAGAGTGGATCAGATTTTCAGGTAAATGGTATTGCTTAAAGTCGATATCAAAATTTGTATTTTCATTATGGAGTAATAATTTCTTTTGGATCAGATCGATCAGAATTTCGATGATAAACTTGGGATTTCCGTGCGAACGCGACCAGATGCTTTCTACAAATTGTTGGGGAAGATCGGTTTTAAATATCTCTTTCAGATAGGTATGACTTTCTTCAATCGTTAAAGGTTTGACCATCAATTGTACATAATGCTTCAAGCTTCTGATCTTACTTGGATCATTGATACTGATAATGATCAGGATAGGTAATTGTAAGATGGTTTCTGAAATATAATTCAGGAATTTTATGGTGTTTTCTGTCAAATACTGTCCGGCTCTGATGATAAAGATCAAGGGCTTCTCTGAAGATAAAGTCTTAATAAACTCAGCAGAACTCTTAAAATCTTCTTCCAAATTTTCATTATCCTCATTTAACTGACTGGCACTGCTCTCCGAAAGTTCCAGATATCGTCGAAAAGAATCAGATATTCTGGAAAACTCGAATTTCTTACGCTCATTATTCAAAGCCGAAGAACTGAATTCCTTGATTAAAGCAAAAAAGGGATCACGGTTGGATAAAGAGCAGGTATAGTCAAAAATGTAGTATTCATTCGTCAGAATATGGTAGCGAAAGAGGGTGAGTAAATCTTCTTTACCTAAGCCCTGACCACCAGTTAAGGTAATGATTTTTCCGTTGGAATGAACAATATTATTCAAATAATCTTTGAGTTGGAGCGCATATTCTTTTCGTACCAGATAGTATCCAAATTTGAAAAAATTAATCGTCGATTGCTTTTGAGAATAGGGATATTTTTTATCCTGCATGTGATTGAGGTACTGGATAATCGCCTGACAATTGGCAAATCGTTCTTCAGGCTTTTTTTGGATCAGCTTGAGGATGAATTTTTCCAGATCAATCGGGATATCAGGGTTGTATTCTCTTGGAAATTTAGGGAAGAAATTGGTCTGATTGCCGTGAATAAATTCAGCAATCTGATCCTGTGAGAAGGGTAAAGTGCCCGTGACGATATAGTACAGAGTGACCCCGAGAGAATAGAAATCACTTTGCGGGCTATGTCCTTTTCCCATATAGGTTTCTGGGGCGATGTAGGGGAGAGTTCCACTGATCTTTTGCTGGTTTCGCTCGGTGTCTATCTTGCTGAAACCATAGTCCAGCACCTTGACTTCAATTTGATCATTGATGATCTGGTAGAGGATGTTTTCTGGTTTTATATCTTTATGCGTAATATTTTGATTGTGAAGTGCATCTAAGGCGTAGCAGATCTGTGCAATAATATCATATAAAAAATGACAGGTGGTCAAATTGAATCGGAAATGTTTGAGGCTGATCCCAGGATAATACTCCGCAAGATAGTATATATGTTTGTCCATATTCCCAAAATTATAGATATGCAATAAATTGGGGTGACGGAGTTTGGTAATCTGATGCATTTCTTCGGCTTTAAGGTTTTTATATAAACTGATTGCATCGATTTTGTGAAACAATTTTAGAGTATATATCTTATCAGTTCTGATGTCACTGACCTTGTAAACATTGGCAAATGCGCCAGAACCTAAGTCTTCAATTACTTTGTAGCGTGAATCTATGATCATAAAACCTCCACAAATGCTATATTCTTCTATTTGATGCAATTTGTCAAGAAAATTGAATTTTCGGCATTTTGTGGAGATTTCCTCCTTTCTGGGAGCGTAGGCGTCCCCGTCATCGTAATTTTTTCGTACCGCGAGCTATCAGCTTGCGATTAACCGTACCGCAACCAAGTTGGTTGCGAAATTCTCTCCTTAGTTCTGCAAACATCCCTGTTTGCAGCAATGGTTCAAGCAGGGATGCTTGAACAAAGATGATGTAAGCTGGTCGCTTGCTTTACGATTGTCGATAGTTCTGCAATATAAATAAGCATTTTTATTATACTGCAAAGCACGTATAAAAAAAA
>CAZNKI010000054.1:0-23445 GCA_964573665.1 uncultured Candidatus Cloacimonadota bacterium
TTTTTTTATTTTTTTTTTTAAATAAAAAATTAAAAAAAAAATTTAACTTTTTTTTTTTTTTTCCTTTTTTTTTTATTTTAATATCTATTCCTAATCTTTTTAATCTATTTATTCTCATATTCTTACGTATATTATTTTATTAATCATTACTCTTATTTATTTGTTACTTTTTTATGACCTTCAATGTTTTAATAACTATATATTTTAATTCTTGACACAAATTTATTGGAATTTTTCATGTTCAAAAGGAGATATTATGGAAATTAATGAAAGATTACTACCAATTATTAAAAAAAGATTGAACTATACCGATGAACAATTTAAAACTTTTTTAAATCTTGATATCACTGAATCAGTCATCAACAAAGCTAAAGAATTAGCCAATACAGTTCTTGTTTTGACAGTTGTCTCTTCACATGGTTGTAACAGTATGCATCAGGTAGGAGATAAAATCTATTTTGATGGAGCAGGTAATATTCTTACAAAATACTGCCCTGAAAAAATTTGTACTTATGCATTAAACAATGCAAGTATGCTTATATTTGCAGCTAATGAATTTATTTATTCTGACATGGATCCCAACAAGATAAAATTTAAAAGATGTGCATGTTATGATTCTGGTATCAATTGTGGTGGGTTTGGTCAAGTTATTTTTGAGTTATCTACGATGAGTTTAGAGGATCTCCAAAACCAATAATTGATTTTCAAAAAGAAGCTCTATTTCTTTTTATTAATTAATCCGATACACATCAATTTTAAAAAAAAATATAGCCTATCCTTAGGCTATATTTTTTTCTTCAAATTTTATGTTTTCTACAGGATAGGAGTAAGAGCCGAGTAGGGGTTAAATAGTCCTAAATACATTACTGGTGCTTGCTTAAGCTAAATATTGCTGTGCAGATCATCAAGCTAATGCTTTTTTGTTTTTAATAGAATTATATCGTTCTTCCCAATCATAGCATTTATGCAACAAATTAATAAACTTTTTACTTTTTACCTTGACAATCAGTCTTTCAATTTTTACTTTACAAGTAAAATGATATTTGAGGTGAAAATTGAAAAAGAAAATCCTGATTATCACTACTGGTGGCACGATTGCAATGAAATATGATTCAGAAAAAGGTGTGATCCCTGCAACTGAATTAATAGATTTTCTGAAAACATTTCCGAAACTTGATGCTGTTGCGACGATAGATATCTATGAATTTTCAAATATCCCAAGCCCTTATATGACACCTGAAGTGATGTTTGATTTAGCTAAATTCGTTGATTTAAAAATTATAGATTATGACGGCATTGTCATTACTCATGGGACAGATACACTGGAAGAAACAGCTTATATGCTTGATTTAACATTAACTACCCGAAAACCTGTCGTTTTTACAGCAGCCATGAGATCAGGAGACGAGCTCGGGTTGGATGGACCAAGAAATATTGTCGGCTCCGTTCGAGTAGCAGCACATCCAAACTCAATAGACAAAGGTGTATTAGTCGTAATGAACGATGAAATCCATACAGCTCGTGATGTCGTAAAAGTCGATACAGGCCGTGTGGATTCTTTTGAATCGCCAGGTTATGGAGCGCTTGGTTATGTTGATTCTGATGATATTATTTATCATCGGCAAATGTTGTTTAAAGATAGTGTTTGGACTGATCATATCGAATCGAATGTTGACTTGATTAAATCAGTAGCAGGTATGGATGATCGATATTTTCGAGCATCTATTGAGAAAAATGTTAAAGGAATTGTCATAGAAGCTTTTGGTCGAGGAAATATCCCTCCGTATCTGGTGCCTGTAATTGAGGAAATGATTAGCAAAAATATCATCGTCGTTATCGTTTCCAGAGCATATACGGGCAGAGTCCTTCCTGAGTATGGCTATGATGGTGGAGGAAAAGATCTTCTCAGCAAAGGCGTTATCTTAGGTGGAGATCTCAGAGGTCCTAAAGCTCGTATTAAACTAATGTGTCTTCTTGGTAAATATCAAGAAGCCCAAACTGCAAAGAAAATATTTATTTCAACTACAAATTAAGGAGAAAATATGAAAGGTTCTATTGTTGCGCTTGTTACCCCTTTTAAAAACGGAGAAGTTGATTATAACGCATTAGAACGTTTAATTGATTTTCATTTAAACAACCAAACAGACGGTATTGTTTTACTTGGTACAACTGCTGAATCAGCAACTCTTGCTAGTGATGAAAAAGAAAATCTTCTAAGATTTGCAATGCAAAAGATCAACAAAAAACTTCCTGTGATTATTGGGACAGGTTCAAATAACCTCAGTATCACCGTTTCCAATACATTGAAAGCTGAAAAATTCGGTGCTGATGCTGCCTTAATCGTCACCCCTTACTACAATAAACCCACTCAGGAAGGCTTATATCAGTATTATAAAGAAATTGTCGCAAAAACAACCATCCCAATCATTCTTTACAACGTACCAGGAAGAACAGCGTGTAACCTTTCGGCAGAAACAACTATTCGCTTAGCCAATGATTTTCCAGGAAGAATCATCGGCACAAAAGAAGCCAGTGGTGACTTAGTACAAGCAGGAAAAATCATCAAACATACCGCTGATGATTTCTTCTTACTATCAGGTGAAGATGCACTCAATCTTCCACTGATGTGCATTGGCGCAAAAGGTACGATCTCTGTCACAGCAAACATTGTTCCTAAGCTCATGCATGATCTCATTCAAGCTGCTCTTGATAATAATTACCCAAAAGCACAGGAAATACATTTGCATCTTATTGAGCTCAATCAGATCATGTTTGTTGAGACGAGTCCTACTCCTGTCAAAACAGCCCTTGCTTTTATGAATCTGATTGAAAATGAAGTAAGACTGCCTCTCTGTCCCTTAACTGAAAGCAATCAACACGCCCTAAAAAACAGCATTAAAAATTATCATCTGATTTAATGGAAGATAATAGAAAGATTAGAACACTCGATAAAAAATGGGGTGTTTTAAATTCACATACGATTATATGCCACAAATCCAAGAGGTTTGAGAATATAATCGTATGTGCTTCTTCATGCCATCAAAGATGCAATTTATTTAAAAAATTCTTTAATATTAACCTACTTTTAGAATATATAGAAAACCATCCTGAATATGAAATAATAGGAGAACTTATGCCTCAAGGAAAAACATCTCAAAAAGCTCAAAAAGAAACATTAGTTAAAGGAAAACTCTTTTGGGTCATCACGGACAATACCTTTGAAGAAGTCACTGAACATGAACTAATCTCAAATCCAGCGAATTACTTAAACAAAACGATCTTTGAAAAACCTAAAGATCAGTTTGAATTAATTGTTAGTTTAAAGAAAAAAACAGTTAAACCTTAAGTAGCAGGACCAAGCATTTTTAGAAATTCCAGCACTTCTTGCTTATAGACCTGGAAGATTCCATTAAACATACTGACAAAATAAGGCCAGTAAAACTGTAATACATAAAAGCCTAACAGTATGTTTAACACAAGTATAATGCTAAAAATATCCGCTTCCTGAACCATGCGGTTTAGTATTCCGACCATGATTCGTAATAAGAGCATGAGAATCATTATTGGTGCAGCGAGTCTTATTCCAATTATCAGGATCTGCTGAAGAATAAAGACAAATCGTGGTAAAAGATCGGAAGGAATATTCACTTCTGTTAATGGGATCATAAAGAAACTATCTGCAATCACTTTGATAAAAAAGTGATGACCATTGACAGAAAAAATGAGTAATACAGCAAATATATTGAATAATTCTGACATTGCTTCTGATTCTTCATCATACAATGGATCAATCATTTCTGCCATATTTATTCCCATTAACTGACTGACCTGATTTCCTGCAAAACGGAAACTCTCAAATAAAAACGAAGCAAATGATCCGATACATAATGCTAAAACAGCTTCTTTTAACATTAAGAAGATCAACATGATAAAATCGACAGGTAATATCTTTGCAAAAGGAACTATCTTAGCACACACTAATGACAGAAAAAACGAAAAGAAAGTTTTTACGCGAAAGTCTAATGATTCATTAGAAAATAAGGGGAGTACCAGAAATAGAACTGATATTCTAAGAAATATTAAAAGCCAGTTCTGAAATTCAGCAAGTGTAATTCCTAAGGTTTCAAACATATCTTACTTTAATGTTAGCATCACATTCATTATATAGGTAAAATACTCAATAAATTTATTAATCATCCAAGGTATTGTAAGTAAAATTATGATCATGATGGCTAATATTTTAGGGATAAAAGTTAATGTCATTTCTCTGATCTGAATCACGGATTGCATGATCGAAAGTATAATACCGATAATTAGCCCTGTTAGCAGTATTGGTGCAGAAATAATCATCGTATAATAGAGCGTTTTAGTTGCGATTTCAATGACCAGTTCCTGACTCATCTCTCCCCCGCTACCATTTAATACTTCGGACTAAGGTTTGAACAATTAAGTACCAACCATCCACTAAAATAAATAGCAGAATCTTTATCGGTGCTGAGATCATCGCTGGCGGTAGCATCATCATGCCCATTGACATCAAGATACTGGCTACTATCATGTCGATCATCAAGAACGGTAAGTAGATCAAAAAACCCATCTCAAAAGCAAGCCTGATTTCACTTAATGCATAAGCTGATACAAGTACAGGTAATGATATATCATTGGAGTTATTTGGTTTAGGCATACGAGACGTATTGAGCATCAAGGCTAGATCTTTATCTCTGGTTTGTTTGAGCATAAATTCTCTAAGGGGTTGTACTCCGTTATCATAAAACTGCTGATGTGTTAACTCCGCACGTAAATAAGGCTGTAATGCCTTATCATTAATATCTTTAAAAACGGGAGCCATAATAAAAAATGTTAAAAATAATGACAAACTCGCTAATATCTGATTACTCGGTACAGGTTGAGTACCCAATGCTTTTCGTACAAATGATAAAACAATCGATATACGAGTAAAACATGTCATCATAATCAGTATCGAAGGTGCTATGGAAATGATTGTTAATATAAATAGGATTTGCAAACTGTTCGCAACGTCTTTTGGAGAAGTGGAGCGATCGATCCCTATGTTTAGTCTTGGGACTACCTGGGCATAGGAGCTTAAAAAGACGAATAACAAAAATAATAAAAAGAGATATTTTTTATGATGTAGGATGTTTTTAATTAACTGATTCATCTTTATCCTTTTTTTATTTGCTTAAACTGATCAATGAATGATTTAAAGTTTTGTTTGGGTACACTTAATTCATCCACTATCCGTTTTACTTCATCTGGATGGCTAATTTTGTCAAGTAAAACAGTGTTGCCCCCATTATTTGAAAGGATATATATAATTTGATCGATTTGAATCATCTGTATCTGATGTTTGATTCCGATCGCTGTAGTCTCAAGTATTTTAATCTTCTTCTGAGAATGAATATTTGAACCCTGATTAAGTCTTTTAACAAAAAGCAATACAAAATAAAGAATGATCGCTATGATGATCAGACTGCCGATCATACGAAACATCATACTCCCAAAAGATGGAGTATCAAGTGTTTTAATTGGTATGGGTGGATTTTGATTGAGAACTCGATTGCTCAATGAATCAAGATAAAGTCCTACGACTTGGGTGGTATCACTTTGAGTAATTAATGTATCTTTTATGGCTTCTTTTTGAAGTGCAACTCCATAAATCATACCTGTAAATATTAACAAGAAAATACAAAGTAATATTCTCATTAATCTGACCCTAAACTCTTTATTCTTTCTTCTCTTGAAACCAAACTAACTATTCTTACAGCATAATTTTCATCTGCCACCATGACTTCACCAACAGCAAACTTCTTACCATTGATCAATAAATCAACTAAATCACCGGCGAGTTTATCTAATTCAACAACTGATCCCTGACCAATTTCAAGTACTTCTTTGATCTTCATATCTTTTCTGCCAAGTTCAACCGTTACAGGAAGCACAACATCTAAGAGCAAGTCGATATTTATATTTTTACCTGTAGATGGTCGAACTTCTTCAAATTCAGTAAATTGTGCTCTGGATACTTTGACTGGCTCTTCATTTTTCTTACTGCTTCCAGCAGAACTACTTGCCTGGCTAAATGCAGCACTTGCAGATTGAGGTTCGTCTAAAACAATACATGTGTCAATTGCATTTTCCGACTGAGAATCAAAAATCAGAAAACAGGTATAATGTCTGTTAACCAAATCAAATTCTATATATGACACATTGTTATCGACCAAAAAGTCTTGCTGGATTTCCATATCAGTTAACTCGACATCTGATACCATTCCAGACAAATTAATCCCATCACCTGCAAATTCTGCGGTCATACTGCCTAATATCTGATTACCCATCTCTTTAATTGCATCATTATGCTCTTCAGGATTATAAGAAGCTTCTCCATCTCCTAACATCATCAGATCGGATAAAGCAGCAACTGCATTTTTATCCATGATCAATTGTATTTGAAAATTCTGAGCACCACTATAAATGATAGATAGGATCACACAGGGGATTTCTATACTGCTGTTGATACGACTAAAATCAAATGCGCTGTATTCCTTAGATTCTAAATCAATACTTTGATTGGTAATTGTACTTAACACTCCTGATGCATTTGAGCAAAAAAAGTCTATAAATTTTTCCATACTTGGTGAAGCGCTCATATTATATCTCCTTCATCATCGGTCACATGCTCGACCTTAAAAGCATATTTTTTATTAAATATACAAGGGGCTCCTGAAAATTTAACTACATTTTGTACTTTGGCTTTGAAAGGATCAAATATCCTCTTCTTCATTACTAAAATATCATTCTCTTCAAGATTAATAAAATCTTTTACCAGTATGTCTGTGGTATCAATCTCAACAGAGAACTTTACAAAGGTATTTTCTAATGTACGATATAAATTCTTGGTATCTGTTTCATTGGGTTTCTTCTTCAAAGTTGACATATAATTTGTGTTGATCAGTTTCTTTAATATTGGTTCTAACATAAAATAAGGGAAGCATAATAAAATATAAAACTCAAAATTCCTAGCGATTATCGGAAAGTTAAAAACTATCATTGTTTCTGAAGCAGGTGCAATAGTCACTAACTGAGGATTTGTTTCAAAGGTTAGTACGTTGGGTTGCAATATATCAATATGCTGCCATGCTTCTTTTAAAAATTCTAAAATTCTTTCTGAGACAGAATTCATTACTGATCGCTCTATGATCGTAGGTGTCGCTTCATTTCTTTGAATCGTAGTACCAGTCCCTCCAAAAAGACGATCAATAATAAAAAACGAAAGATTTGGATCGACTTCTAATAATGCCTGACCATCAAGATTCGTGATATCAAAGATATACATGTAAGTAAAGTCCGATGCTGACATCGTAAACTCCAAGTAGGTTACCTGCTCGATGGTGGGTGGTTTGATATCAATCATCGTTCTCAGTTGATTGGAGAGATAAGTTGCTAATAAACGGGCAAAGTTATCATGAATATTTCTTAAAATCTTGAGCTGTTCTTTTGACACACGATCTGGATGACGAAAATCGTATAATCTGATTTCCCTCTTCTTGTTGTTAAGATCAGCTATCTGCTCAGGACCCTGTTCCTGAGATAACAGAGCATCTACTTCTTCTTGAGTAAGCAGTTTACTCATTTATTCCTCTATTGCATGACATAGCTTGAAAATAATACATTAGTTATTCTTCCTTCAATCAAAAGACTGTTGATGGTCTTCTTTAAATCACTTTTAAACAGCTCACGATTGTCAATATTTTGAAGTTCTTCTTTCGTTTTTTGCGAGAAGTAAGAGAGAATCTTGTCCTTGATTAGAATATCTTTATTCTTTAGTTCATTCGGTAAATTGATATTCTTTAGTTGATATTCAAATGCAATGGAAACGACTAAAAAACTCTCTGGAGCATCCTTAGGATTAATAACAACATCTTCAACTTTAAATATTGCATATTCCTTTAAATAATCTTTTGCACCTTTAGCATCAGATTGACCACTATTCAATTCTTCAAGCTGAGGTTTCTCTTTCTTCTTATCGGTCTCAATGGGTTTGATATTCGCATCATCTTTTTTAAATACAAAAAAATATAATGCAGCTGCAATTGCAATCTGCAACACAACAATAACAATAATAATAATCATATTCAGTTTACCTGAATCATTGACTTTCATAATCACTCTCCTACGTTTGATACAATACTTTTTCGAACTTCCCCAGAAAGATTGACAAAAATCTCAACTCTTCGATTTAATTCTCTGCCTTGTTCAGTTGAATTATCTGCAATTGGTCGATTTTCTGCATATCCTATCACTTGAAAACGTGTTTGATTTACACCAAACTCATTCATTTTTTTAGAAACGGCTAAAGCTCTTGAAAATGATAATTCCCAGTTTGAGGGAAACTCTGGCTTATTAATTGGTAAGTTATCGGTATGCCCTTCAATTCTAATCTCAAATGGAACAGTCTTAAGGATCTCAGCAATGAGTAGTAGCATAGGACTTGCACTCTCCTTCAAATCAGCAGATCCAGTGTTAAACAACATTGGGGCAGAAAGATTGAAATGAATACTGTCTTTATTCTGAGTCACTTTGAGCATATCTTCATTACCAGATTTACTGGCCACTTCTTTTAACTGTTTTAGCAACTCTTCAATTTGCTTTTGAGCTTTTCCTCGTCCAACAGAAAACAATGGCATTTTTGACATCGGCAATGAAAGCCCTTTAGATGATTGTAAAACGCCTAGTGCCCCCTTGAGTGAAGTTGCTGCCATGGAAAATTTTGTTTGTTCTATGGATGAAAAAGAGATTAATAATACGAAAAATGTCACTAATAATGTCATCATATCCCCATATGTCAACATATACTCAGGTGCCCCAACTTTAGGGCATTCAGGACATTTCTTTTGTCTTGCCATTATTTAGATCCTTTTCTCATTTTTGGAGGAATAAAGGTTTCCAGTTTATCTCTTAAAACTCTTGGATTATCTCCGGATTGTATCGAAAGTATTCCGTTTAATATAATATTCTTTTCTAATATTTCCATCTTTGATCTTCGATCAAGTTTGCTAGATAATGGAATACAAAAAGTATTCGCTATCAATGATCCATAGAATGTGGTAATCAATGCAACCGCCATACCTGCACCAATATTACTCGGATCATCGAGTGCTTTCAACATTTGAATCAAACCAATAAGCGTACCGATCATCCCATAAGCAGGAGCTAGAGATCCTAATGCATCAAAAATTGATTTTCCTACTTTATGCCTGTCTTCAATATTCTCGATTTCTATACCCATCACGCCTTCAATCACCTGAACTTCGTTACCATCTACAGCTAACTGAATAGCTTTTTTTAAAAACTCATCATCTAAATTCCCTAATTCTCGCTCAAGTGCTAATAAACCTTCTCTACGCGCTTTTTCACCTAAATCAACTAAACTGTCAATTAGCTTTGGATAATCCTGTGCTTTAGAAAAAAAAGCTTTTTTTACAATACCTACAGCTCCTGTTAACTCGGATAAAGGATAAGATATAACTACGGCAGAAATCGCCCCACCAATAACAATCATTATTGAGGCTGGGTCAATAAATGAACCCATATCTCCAGCCAGAATAATTGGAATAAAAACTAAACCTAAAGCAAGTACAAGTCCGATAATTGTTCCTAAATCCATAATCCTACCTCGTTAATTTCCTTTTTTTAGGTCCCAGTTTCTTAAAAAACGGCTTTTAAACTCAATAATTTTTTCAATGACTTCTTCGACGGTTTCTTTTACAATCAATTTTTTCCCTGTAGTTAAGCTAATGATTGTATCAGGGGTTGACTCAATAAACTCCATTAAATCATTGTTAATATAAATTTCTTGCCCATTGATTTTGGTCAGTCTAATCATAATACCTCCCATTTAAAGTCAAAATATCTGAAAAGCAAAAACTCGTCAATAAATTGTTACAATTTATCAAATTCATCTTTTGCAGAACTTTACTTTTCATTAGCCACCTCTTATGATATTTCCTGACTTTTTATTATCGAAGATCTGATTCATTTCTTTAATTTATTTCTATAATCAGATAAAATGATTGGGCAAGTCAAATACTTGCCCAATCAAGGTTACGAATTATCGTTTCATTCTATCGATAATGGTTGAGAGGATTGTATCTGCAGTACTGATCACTTTTGAGTTTGCTTCAAGTGCTCTTTGTGAAATGATTAGTTTTGAAAATTCTTCAGTTAAATCAACATTTGAACTTTCTAAGTAACCTGATTTGATTACAGTTTTATTGTTTTCACCTGCCCAGCCGACGATAGCATTTCCTGAAGAGCCATTAGATGAATACAAGCTGTTTCCTTCTTTTTGCAATCCTGATTCATTGGTGAATGTTGCTAATGCCATTTGAGCTAATATTTTTGTTACGCCATTTGAATAAATTCCAGAGACAATACCCTGATCATCGACATTAATATTGTTAAGTACACCTAATGCATAACCATCCTGTTGAATTGCCACGTTGGTACTCGCTGATGCTAACTGAGTCATTCCACTGAATGAACCTGCATTACCAGCATTAATATTTATGCTCACTTCACCACCACCAGGTGCATTAAACTTTAACGCATCGCCGTTATCATAAAGGAAAGCTCTAAGTGACCCGTCTTCATTAAATGATGCCGTACCGCTGTTTCCTGAATGTGGTTTGATTTTACCATCATCAATGATCACATCCCAGAACCATTTATTTGTTCCTGGCATTGTGTCCTGAGTATAATTAATTTCTACTTTATGTTTTTGACCAATATTGTCATAAACATCGATGGTTGTACTGTGCTTACCTGTTTCACCTTCAACTTGGACAGCGAATGATGGCATACTAATAAGAGAATTGTTAGTACCTGCATTCCCTTCAAAAGTTGCAGCTAAACCACTGCCATTATTAAATGTACCGTCTGCTTTAGTGCCTTCAACGATCTGGAAAGTTGAATAGTTAAATGCATCTCTTAAAGAAGCATCAGTAAAGACAATTTTACCCTCAGTGTTTACACTTACTGTAATACCGGTAAATTCATTGCTATTGTTAATTTTATCAACGAAATCTTTTAGTGTTGTACCATCATAACCGTTAGCTACATTACCATAATTAAATGTAATCATTTTTGTTGAACCGTCGATTAATGTTGCAAGAATTTTTACAGTATCACCCTCTTGGTATGTACTGACACCATCAATCTGATTAAGAGTAATCAAGGATAAATCATCAACAGCACCATTTATTGTCACACCTGAGTCCTTCAACTGACTGGTCATTGTAAAAGCTTCTGTTGTAAAATCAATATTGAATCCAAGAGTATTTGAGTTTTGATTTGACAATTTCAGATATGAATAACTTTCACCCGAGGAGTTATCTGATAATAATATTTTTCCTGTTGTATTATCAACAGTGGCTGTGACACCATAGAAAGTTGAGTTGATCTTTTCGAGTAACTGAGTCATTGTAGTTCCATCATAACCATCCTCTTTTTCACCATAAGTGAAGACTGCACTTTTAAATGTTCCGTCAGGATTTTGACCTTCGATTTTGATTTGGCTTCCTGTTGCTAAAAAAGCTCCGCTTATTTCCATAAGATCAGAAGTTACGGTAGCATTTTGCGCTGAAATTGAAATAGTGTTTTTTGAAGTATAAACAGGTACTGTATCTCCTACTTTCATAATTGTCACTTTTTCTACACCACCATCATTAAAAATCTCAGCATAGTATTGATTGCCTGTAGTGTTTTCATTGAGCATGTCTAACATTTGCTTCATCGTGACATTTCCATCGAAGAAATTATCTGCTGTTGAATCTGTACTTTGGAATATCTTACCATCAATATCTAATGTTGCAGGGATTACTCCATCTTCCATAACTGACATTTTATAGTTGATGCTTCTCAGTGTATTTAAAGATTCATGGGATTCTGTTGTAGAAGTATGCTTGGTAGTAGATGTTAAGAATATTGTTGTGTTATTTTCTCCAGCACTATTCGCAATCAGTCTGAATTTACCATTTTGATCAATAGAACATGTTGATCCTGTTTCTACACTGGTACTATTGTATGCTTGATTAATGATATTCATTAAATCCTGAACAGTTGTACCATCTTTACCATAAGTGAATGTCCAATTTTGATTTTCATACATGACTTTTGCACCATCTTTATGTGTACCCGTGATTTCAATCACATCACCGAGATGCATTGAAAATCCGTCGATTGATGCTAAATCTGTCGAAGGAAGTGCAGCTTTTCCATCAACTCTAAAACTTTCTCCTGCTACCCATTCTTCGATTTTTGAGCCATTCTTGTCTAAGTTACAGTAAAGATCAATATTTGAAGTTGCTTTTGCAGGTTCTTTACGACCAAAAGGTAATGTAATTCTGTCAATTGCTGTTGTTGAAGGTAACTTACCTGATGCATCTGCAGCTCTTCCCATCATATAATAATTTCCACCTTGAGACATTAAGCTACCATCATCCTGAACCTGTAAAGCACCTGCTCTGGAATAGAATCTTCTTGTCCCATCAGTAACCACAAAGAAACCCTTTCCATTAATAGCTAAGTCAGTCACCATACCTGTAGAATCCAGTGATCCTTGTTTAAAGATCGTATCCACACTGGAAATAACAGAACCACGACCAATCTGTACAGGATTTGCACCGCCAAAGTTACCGGCAGTTCCTCTTGCGCCAGATACTGTTTCTGATAAAGCATCTGCAAAGGTAATACGATTTGATTTAAAAGCAGTAGTATTAACGTTTGCAATATTATTGGAAATCACATCCATTTGTGCTTGTTGGTTTTTTACACCAGTAATTCCTGAATAAAGGGATCTTAACATTTTATCCTCCAATTTTTTATTTTTATTGTAAGCGCATCAGTCATTCAGCGCCTGGAGGCTTCCTCTTTGAGGTCCAGCCTTTTTAATTTTCTAAGATCATTGCACTATCAATTTGAGTAAATATATTTTCTTTCATATAATTTTGATCCATTGCAGTAATAACAGTCCTGTTAGGAATGTTAACGACATAAGCGACATTATCCATCATGATTAATGAATCTTTTCCACCTTTTTGAGCAATTTTATTTACAGCTTCTTCCAAACGGTTTTTGTCTGATTCATTAAGATTAATATTTCTTTGTTCTAATCGATTCATTGCATGAGCCGAAAATGACAATTCCTTACTTCCTAATTGTTCTTCAAGAATTTCAGCAAAACTCTGTTGTCGCTTTAAGCGAATATCTTCATTTTGAATACTTCCTTTGTATTCCGAATTAACTGGGACAGGAATTTGATTAACAATTCGATTGATCATCTTTCCTCCTATTGCCCTAAGACTCTTGAAATGAAACGGTTGAGTTCTGCATTGACATTATTACCAATCTCATTCACAGTACTTTGAGTTGTTGTAGTACCTGAACTGCTGGTATTATTTCCAGAAGAATTGCTCTGTTGATAAAGATCAACAGAAAGTACATCAGACAATGCCACCTGTTGTCCATTGACTAAAAGATATGGAATACCTTCTGTATAGGTAATTCCCGTCACAAGACCATTACTGATTGGTTCAGGAGTAATAGAGCCTACAGAATCTTCTGCTTCGATACTAAAGGTGTAATTACCTGATGAAGCTAAAGATCCATCGCTTGTTTTTCCATCCCATTTCACAGCTCTTTCACCGGCTTTAATGTTTGAAGATTCAAGTGTCGCCACTTGTTCTCCAGCGCTGTTAAATACTTTGACTTTCAAGGATGTTGCATCTCTTGGTAAATCGAAGTATATTGAGGAAGTATCACCTTGCGTGTGTGAGAAGCCATTACCATAGGATTTAACCGACTTACCGATCATGGAAATCATATAAGAATTATTCATGGATTGACTGATCAAGATCTGGGTTTGCATGTTATCATTGATGTTCTGCAATGTTTCCAATGAACTGTATGTCGCAAGTTGAGCTGCAAATTCAGAATTCGACTGAGGATTTAACGGATCCTGATACTTTAACTGTGTCGTTAGCAAATTAAGAAAATCATCTTTCCCTAAGATGGTATCTTTTGTTAAAGTACTGGACGCTGCAGTCTGAGTCGATTCTGATATTCCAACAATACTGTTACTCATGAGCCCTCCTTTCTATTTTATTTTTTAAATGATATATTCCATAGAATTATAACCCATATCCTTAATCTGTGAGTTATTTTCTACTGTTTCTACGCTTGTTTCACTATTGTTAAAATTGATATTCCCTTTTCTGCTTCTGTGCTGTTGAGATTGAGAATACTGGCTGTCATTTTGATTGTTAAAGTGATATTCGATATTGACATTCATAAATCCAAACTCTTTCAGTTGGCTTTCTAAATGGGTAAGTTGATCTTTAAGTGTCATTGCGCTTTGGTTGCTTTCAGCGATAAATCTGACAATGATCTCTTCACCTTTCTTTTCAACACTGGTTTTTACATTGCCCACTTGCTCTACTTCTACTTCAAAACTTGCAAAATTACTTTTAGCATTATTCTTCAACTGACTAATGGTATCATTGATCTTTAACAAAAACTCCTGTGATGTTGCTTTTGCTTTTTCGGCAAAAGCAGTTCTGTTAAATGAAATATTCGCTGTTTGATTAAAGAAGTTGAATTGTTGATTTCCTTGATTGGATTGATCATTGCTTTGGGTATTATCCTGTTGAGTATTATTACTCACTTTTCTTGCTGAATTAAGCAATTCTTTCACTTCTGATTTTTTATTATTATCAATACTTTCTTGAGTTTGAGTCGGTTTTTCTCTATCCAGAACAAAGCTTTGAATTTTCTCCTGACCATCACCACCCATAAACTTCACAATAAATGGCTGTTTCTCATCAATATGTTGTTTTAACATATTGATTTGTACATCATTCTGATTGGGTTTTAAGTTGTTTTGATCCAAGAGATTCATATCTTCATACCTCTTCATTTCATTAAACTGCTGGTTATTTTGTCGATTGATATTATTATTAAGCAGTCCATGTGCCATAGGAGTTGATTGATCGTAAGTACTCTTATTTGTAGTTACTTCACTGTACTCATTATTTTGAGAAGAAATTTTTACCTGATTCTCAGAACTGACAAGCGTACTTTTTTCCGATATTTGATTTGCGATCACTGGTTTTGTGATTACTTGCTCTTGTATGATCGCATCGAACTTCTCAACTTTGGTCTGTTGAGTCTCAAAAACAGGCATTTTCGCTTCATTTAAACTTAGAGTATCTTTTGATATAGTCATATTGGTTTCAATGCGTGGAATTGTGTTTTTAGGCGTTTCAAGAGTAGCGTTTGTATTTATTGGTTTGTCTATAATTTGTGCTACTTTACTTTCATAAGTCGGGGTTTTCAACTGTTGAACATTTGCTTGAAGATCAGATAGAGATTTTTGATTAGTTGTTTGATCCTGTTGCTTAGGTCGGGTCAATTGAATCTGAGGGATAAGAGTTTCAATTTTATTCTCTTGATGAAGAATGCTTGAAATCTTTTGCATACTCACTGAATCAGTGGTTTTAAACACATTTTTTGGTAAAGATTCATTAGGCTGAACCTTCACTGATTGACTATCCTGACTATCATACTTTTGATGTGAGGTAATGGTGTTTTCCTGTTTTGAGTTCAACTCAGTTTTTATTTCTCGAACTGTTGGAGTTAATACCTTTTGATTAGAAATCTGAGTTTTATTTTCAATACTTACTTTAGGAGAGTCTTTTACAGTTTCATTGACAGTCAAAACACTTTCAGAACTAAGTTTCTCTTTGAGAGGAGCCCTGTCAGTTATCGTCACAGTATTTGGTTTAATGCTTTCAAAACTTTCCTTTTTCAAAGTTTGAGGTTCAGACTTTATGGCAATACCCATGTCTGATTGTTTATCCAGTGGTCTTTGTAAGATCTCAATATTTTCTCTTACATTGATATTCTTTACTTCATGTTTTACAGTACTTTGATTGCTATTATCTGTGACTGGTTGTTTTACCTTTTCAGGCTGATCGCCACCTTGAATCACCTTGATATTCTCATTAGCGATAATATTAACTTTTGGCGTTTGACTCATATCAGATTTCGTTATATTTTGTAGATTCTGAGTTTCAGTTCGAGTAGTTTTCGTTTCATTTGCACTAATAGTATTTTTATTTTGAATTGGTGTCTCGGGATTGCTTTGTGTCTCAATTTGAGTATTGTTTTTAATACTAATACGATAAATTTGAGTAGGTGTTTCTTCTCTTTTAATTGCTTTCAATACAGGTTGAGCCAACTCAGTCTTTTCAGGGGTATTCAATTGTATTGGTTTATCACTTTTAGTTTGAGTAGTGGCTGTTAACAAAGTATTGCCTTTATCAGGAGGAAGTGCCTGAGTGTTAGATTTAAGCATATTCACAGCAGTATCAGTTATTCCAGTCTTTAAACTTTGAGGAGGATTGACATCAACAATTTTGATATCTGTTTTTACTGTTTCAAACTTGATTTTATCTGTTATCTTGCTTTCTGAATTTATGACTTTTGCAGTGTTATCTGATTCTTGTGCTTTAGTCATAATAATTGGTGCTGCTTGATCCTGAGGTCGAAGATTAAGCGTGTCTGTGTTTTGCTTTGGCATTACATTGTTTGCTTTTGTATGCTCAAATCTAATCTCTTGTTGCGGTTGATCAAGCGGTTTTGGTTTTGACATTAGATGATTCAAAGGAGTATAATTCTGTTTATTGCTGACTTCCACCCTCTGTGAAATTTTTTCACTACCAGAGTTTTGTACATCCGATGTTGGATTATTTTGAGAAATGATCGGCTTCTCACTATTTCTTAATGAGTTGTTGCTTTCCTGTGTTCTTTTTGATTCAACTTGAACATTCGATATTGAAGAAGAAACAGGCTTTGATTCTTGTTGAATGAAGTTGCTTTTACTTTCAGTGATAGGAGGGTTTACTTTATCGCTTTTTGGCGATTCATTACCGATAAACTTAGCTTCTACACTTACCTTTTCATGAGTAAGCTCAGATACTTTCGGCTGAGTCTTAACTTCGCTTTGAGTCATTACATTACTAACTGTTTTATTTTCATTCAATCGTGCGCTTTGATATTGTGCATTTTGTTGGATCTGAGGTGCAATATTATGATGTGATTCATTGATCACAGGCTTATTTGAGAAGCTGACTTGAACTTTTTCATTCATCTGAGTTATTTGTTCAGCATCTTTTTGTGTAACCTGATAATTATTGTTCTGTACATGTGATAGCTGAGCAGGGGCTTGTGACTGAGAAAATTTGGCAATGACTTTCCCTTGAGGATTATTTGCTACGTTAGGAGATGATTCCAATTTTTGAGCTGGCATCTCTGTTATAGTCGCTTGCTGTTTGATATCAGTGATAATCTGTCTTGTTTGAGGTGCTGAACCTAAATTTGGTGCAGATTCTTTTATCTGACTTTTTTGTATTCCTGCCTCATTCATTGTTTCATTGGTTTTATTTGTTGTAGTTTCTGTAATAATTTGTTTTGAACTATGAGAGACTTGATTATCAAAGAGAATGTTCTGATCTTTAACTATCGGTTTTGAGTCTATCTTTGATTGATTGAGGGTCATTGGCTCTGTTTTGTTTATTCTAGGCTGAGTCAATGGAACACTTTCAACTACTTGATCATTATTCTTTGAAACTGGGATCTCTGTTTGAGCTTTCACTTCAACTTTTTGAGCAACATTATTGTTGATTGTCGGAGTAATGGTTTGTTCTGCCTGTTTTTGAAGTGGTATTTGATTATTTCTTAACTCATGATTCACTTTGCTTTGGCCTAACACATTTTCATTCTTTGGGATTTGTGATCTTTGAACATTACTTGTAGAATGAGAGTGATCTTTTAAAGGCAAGTCAGTATTAATATTTTTATTGTTTTCTGTCTTGGTTGATAAATTGACTTGGGTATTAACAGATTGTGTAAAATTCTTCTCTTTACTTTCTGGAATTATAGGAGATTCTTTCGTCACTTTTTCTTCAGATATATTTGAGAGTGTATTCTCTTTCTTCCCTTGAATCACGTTGTTATCTTTTGTTTTAATTATTGATTCTGTAAGGACATGATTTGAAGTTAACTTTGTTTGAGCATCTGGCTTTTGAAGATTTTCATTTTTAGACTCAACACCATAGTTCTGAGCCTTTTCACTTAAAGATTCTGATTTTTTGAATTGAGAAAACATCTGATTATTTTTGGGTAAATCAACTGCTTTGAATATGTTCACGGGTATTTGATTAATCATAAGAGGGATGCTGCTTGTTAATGACTGAGTTTTTTCATTATCTTTTGTTTTGATACTTGTAATAGACTCATTTTGGCTTACTATTGTTTCTGTGCTTTGTATATTTTTATCTAAAACTGGTTTTTCTGAAATCTGATTCTTTGTTAAAGTTCCTGAATCTGTATTCTGTTTCAGAATCGTTTGGGCTGACATATTTTGTGTATTCTTCTTTGACTCGGTACTTTCGTTTGCTATTTGATTATTACTTATTTTTGTTTGATCTTTAGGTTTAATCGCATCTTGAACTTGACTAACCGGTAAATTTACCTCGTTGATGATGAGCTGAACCAGTACGTTGTCACTTAGTTTTTTACTGACTTGAGTTTGTTCAGTGAGATTATTCTTGATTAAGGGGGTTTGAGTCATATTTTCAGAGATGATATTTAGTTTTACTGTCTGATCGCTTGTTTTATTCGTAAGGATTTTACTGTTTTTAAAAGTGTTTTGCTCAGGCTGAACTTTATTCTGCTGAACGCCTGATAATGCTTTTTGAGAAATGTATTGATTGAGATCATTTGTATTGATGCTGGTATTTTTTAGCTGTTTAAAGTAATCTGTCACATTTTGAAATTGCTGATCTTTTAAAATATATACTTCAGCGCCAGAGTTTTGAATCAAGTCCTGAATCGTAGAAATTGTCACATTCAGAGGATCTTTCAGCACTGTCACAAGCTTTGAGGTCTGATTGCTTTCACTTGTTATCCCTTTAAGATTTTGAACACTCGTTTTACTCGTTTTATTATCTTCTGTTTGTTTCACAATATCCGTTTGATTCTTTGTTTGTTCAATAGTTGTTGAGCCACTTTTTTTATCAGAAGCCAATGTCTCTGATTTTTGTTTGTAATTTTGTTTTAGTGGTAATGAGGGAACATTGAGTTGTTCTGTTTTATTCTCTGACTTTCTGGCATTGATGATATCCGAAAAGTTGATGAGATTATTGTTTGTGTTTTGAGTGACATTACTCCCAATTTTTAAGAAGAATGCTTGGTTGTTTTTTAATTGGTTTTGGTTGAGAATCGTCTGGTTTTTCATAATCACTCCTACTCACTCAGTTTTTGAGAGTATCTGGCTGCATTTTCAGGTTTCATTGCAGACATGATTTTTGCAGCTTTCTTTTGGTTGAGGTTTTTGAGAATGCCAATCCCTTTTTCCATTGGCATACGTTGAATAAATTCAGCAGCTTTCTTTGGATCCATATTGTTATAGATTTTGGCTAAAGACTTGAGGTTTTCACTGCTTTCTTCTTCTTTTTTTGTGCTGATAATTTGTTCTTTTTCTTTATGCAGATCAACATTCTTCTTTTCCAATTCAGCAATTTTCGCTTGTTGATTCTTGATTAAGGCATCTTTATCTTTAACTGTTTTCTCGTAAGTTTTAACTTTATCTGTGAGCGTCTTTTGTTCTTTTTGTTGACTTTCAATTTGCTTTTTCAGTACAGTAATTGTTGAATCCACTTTTTCCCAATATTCTTTTTGTTGATCTTTCTCTTTAGGTTCTTCGTCTTTCATACCGTGTAATTTCTTGATCTGGTCAATCAATCGAAGAAAATCTTTCTCTTGCTGGCTAAGATTATCTGTATTTTTCTTTGTTGTACTTGCTGGGCTTTTGGCTGTAGAATCTTTTTTTGTCTCAACAGCTTTAGCTTGAACGACTTCTTTCTTTGCAACCGTTTTTAATGAATCTGCTTTCGATTGAGTGCTTGTCTTTTGACCTTTAGTCAGAAAAAACAGCATTCCGCTGGTAAGTGCAAAAGAGATGACAAATATTAAAATATAGACGATCAATTCTTTTTTCATTTATGAAGTCCTTGTTTTGCACGGAAGTTTTGTATTGAAATTTCATCGATGATCGTTTGCTGGCTTTTATTATAGTTCTTCTTGTATTCTTCCATTTTGATTTCTTTGAGTCGTTCTAATGATTTCTTTTCCTGGGATTTGTTAATGAGGTCAGTTTTGAGCTTATCTTCTTTGATAAGAAGGATGTTCACTTCGTTTTTATAATATTCCAGTTTCTTTCCTAGACTCTCAATAAAGCGGTAATAGAGCATAATTTCAGAAGAAACAGTCCCTTTTTGATTCAATAGAGATAAATTTATTCTTTCTTGAGAAATTTTTTCTTTTAACTCGAGAATTATATTCTCTTTGTCCAAAATCTCCTTATGAAGGATCATTAAATCTCTCTGAATGATTTTCTCTTCAATTTCCTTTACTTCAAGGACTTTTTCGAGAGAAAACTGAAATTTCTTCATCTTTGCCTCTTCACCTTTATGATCATTTTGAGGAACAAAGATGCAAAGGCTATGCCATCACAATCTTCAAAAAGTCTATCTTTCTGTTAATTATAGATTTAAACCTTTATTTCGATCATTATTTGTTTATTAAACTCAAGAATTAATCTTCTTGATCAATTATATATATCAATCAAGTACTTGACGATATTTTCGACCTTCAGGTTCATTTTCACTCTCACTTGACTCTCACTCCACTCCCTCTCCACCTCTTAATTGATATTACTTAAATACTTCCTTGTTTTTTGGAAGATACTTTATAGTTTTTGTTCGTAATTTTTATAATTTTTTCAAGCTATTTATCTAAGTCCTATCAATTAAATAGTCAAGTAGAGTGCAAGTAAGGGGTACTAAGAGAGTAAGCGGAGTATTAAACTGAATAAACTTGAATAATGCTTTATGTTTTTACCGATTTTTGGATAGTTGATATAAATTATTTTACAACCACGGAATTCACGGACAACACGGAAGAAAACGATTAATAAAACAATGATAAGTTATTATCGTTTTAAGTTCCGTAGGAACGGCAGAATCCTAGCCCAGGGTGAGTGAGCCCTGGGTCAGCAATCCCATTAATTGAAGCCCCTTTTGGGGTAAAAGAATGGCTTTTATAATCTATAAATCACCAAATATTCTGAAACAAACTCAGGCCTTAGTAGAATAAAGATCATCTGTCACCCAGAGCGAAATGTAATGAAGCGTGGGGTCTCCTTGATGAACTACTTGCATCAAATGAACCCTTCATTTCTTTTCTTGAAAAAAGAAACGAAGCAAAGAAATTCAAGCGCTGGTATAAAAATCCTATCTCCAGTCACTCTCTGAGGCTCCACCGCAAACTTGCTGATGGATTAGGCATTAATATAAGAAAACCATCAGCTTCAAACATGCGGCTGTTCGCACCTCATCGAGTTTTCCTACGATTTACGGATTTTTATAAGGCGCATTTTGACGTAGTTTCAATGCTCGTGTTTGAATTGGTACAATTCGCTTTTTCTATCTTCTTTAGAGCACCAACGGTGCGATATATGACTAACAATGGGCGTGAGCCCATTTGAAAGAATAAAAATGAAAATAAGCGCTGTAGGCGCGACACCAAATCTTTTTCGCAAGCTGGTAGCTCGTGATACGATATTCAGACGCGATAAATCGACGTCTCTACTGGATAACGTTTTCTCGTGATATTCATTTTGCAAATATTCCATGTATTCCGTGATTTCAGTAGTTAATATATTTTGTTCTGATATGCTTTCCTACGTTAGACTATTTTTTCAGGCAAAGTTACAATTACGAGCATCTGTCACCCAGAGCGAAACGTAGTGAAGCGTGGGGTCTCCTTGATGAACTCCTTGCATCATCAATTTTATTCATCTTTTTCTATATGTGTTTTGGTGATATAGTAGATTTTGCTCCCATCAGGAGATAAACTGGCAAACTCAATATTACCAGTGGCTAAAACAGTACACTCTCCAGTTATTAAATCCAATTTTTTTAGATCTTTTTCCATAAAGAACAATGTGTTTTGATTTGGATGAATATACATGTATTTATATAAATAACCAAATTCGGATGTAAAAGAGTATATTAAACGTATATCTTTTGATACTGTGTTTATAGTGTATAGTTTACTATTCATAAGAAAGACAATCGTTTCGTTATTATTTATTAAGTATATTGGGAAAATTCTATAAGAAGATGAGTAAACTGTATCCATTTCGCTAGTTGTAAAGTCTTTTTTTATCAAAAAACAAGTACTAGTTTCCTTTCTACCATAGAATACTGTATCATTATTATCAAAACTCAAAGAAGTAATCTCAACTGTATCTGAAATTGTAAACTCAACAAAATCAGATGTTCTGATGATATGCGCCTTATAGTCATTATTCTGACTAATAGATGAATATCCAACTATCCAATCAGACCCTTGTATAAATCTGAAACTTGTATATTGACGGTCTGCAAAGTTTGTTAAACTTGTTAAAAGAACACCATTGTCATCTGTTAAATATATTTTTCTCTCCTTAGTTATTTCTGCAACTGTATTATTTCGATTAGGAGAAATACTATAAAACCACAAATTAGGTGTTTCAACTAATTTAGTTTTACTGCCTGATAGATCATACTCATAGATTCCATCGTAATGCGCATAAACTTTTAATTTTTGATTATCTGGCGATAAGTAAGCTTCATATCCACAAGGAACTAAAGTTTTATATGTTCCATCAGTATTCATTATCCAACTTTCGACTTTATCCCAATCATCAATTTCATCATCTATATGCATGGATAGCTTACAGGAGCTTAGGGTCAATAACATAATTATCATCATTGTTAGCATTAAAATATATTTCATAATTATTCCTTCAATCAAACTGTTAATAATAATCCCAAAATAATCAATGAAAGAATATCTTGTCAATATTTATCTGAGCTAATTTTTATTAACAATGTGATGAATATAATTTTTTTTTGATAGATGGGTAGAGGATAATAGTGGTGAATAGATATGAATATTAAAGTATCAATCAGAACAGAATGATAATGCCGCCACCTGCGGGGCTTTTTGGCTTAGGGGATCTTTACTGTAAGTAAGCGAAGCGCAGTTTTCGGTAGCAATCAATACATTAATAAGCCCCGCAGGGGTGAAAGAATGGATTTTATAATCATATAAATCACCAAATATTCTGAAACAATCTCAGGCCTTAGTAGAATAAAGATCATCTGTCACCCAGAGCGAAATGAAATGAAGCGTGGGGTCTCCTTGATGAACTTCTTGCATCAAATGAACCCTTCATTTCTTTTCTTGAAAAAAGAAACG
>CAZNKI010000055.1:0-22241 GCA_964573665.1 uncultured Candidatus Cloacimonadota bacterium
ATTGCCCCATTCGTCTAATAATCCAATCTTTGGTGTATCCCAATCTCCTTCAGTTAAAGTGTTGTTTACAAATAAAATGTTATTCATGTAAGAATCAAAAGATTCTTCAGGTTGGTATTCCAGAATATTAGCAAATTGAAACATTTTTGGAGCAAAAGCATTATTATTTGTAATAGAAATATTATTTAATATTCCTTTTTTTACGATATCAAACCAAATACCAGTATATCCGCCTTGATCATTTATTACAACGAGACTATCAACTATATAATTTTCAATAAAAAGAGAATCTCCATCTAAGACATTTAATCCATAACAATTGGAAATACCACGACCATTTCGAATAATAATATTCTTCAACTTAGCAGTAGTAAAATATGAGATGTTAACTCCATTATTCATATAGAATTGATTGTTATCTATTAGTATGTTTGTGATGTTAATATTATTTGCAGAGACTGTTAAAGGACTATTATTATAATTTGCATTGTTGATATCACTCCCATTTTTAATAGTGAAGTTTTCAAAATGAACACTATTAAAGGCTTTGGCATTTCGATCCGCAAATCCGCCGATACAGGAAGCCACTCGCTCGGCATCCAATATCGTGAGAAACATATCTGCTCCGATGATTCTGGTATCAGATTTGATGGAGCAGGGAAATTGCTGATTGTTGTCAGAATGAGAATAAGTGCCAGGTGCAAGGTAAACGGTTTTTGGATTTAAACTGTCTGATGCAATTATCTTGGTCGCATAGTCGATACTTTTCAATGGATTTAGTTCGTCTAATCCGCTATTTGTATCATCCCCCCATGGTGCGACATAAAGATCATGATTGATGGTGGGTAGGGCACCTTCTTCAATCGAAACAGTGATTTCGCTTGGATTTTCAAAATTATCATGATTCACAGCAATAAAATACTGATCAAAATTATCTAAAATGATAGACCCTTTTTTTAAGACGATATTGATTGGATTGACTCTTGTTCTACTGTATATATCTTTTCCACAGATTGAGCTGTTATTATAAATAGAATTTTTATATTCTGATGAAAAAGTAGCAGTCACTCTATTAAACAGGAAAAGTCCTCCTCCAGAACCATAACACTTGTTGTTAAAAATCTTGTTATTTTCCAATAAAAATGAACAAAAATAACTATTTGAGGTAAATCTAATCCCTCCCCCATAAATACCAGATATACATTTTGTAATAATATTATTTTTAATTATTGTATTACAATGATATAAACTTATACCTCCTCCAGATGTCCAATAGTATCCTTCAACTTGATTTTCATTATTCATAATGGTAAAACCATTGATACAGATATTTTGGCTATTCTCAGCTCTAATCGCAGATTGAGAGGGTTGGCCAATGATGCGTGTGTTATGAATATAAAGGGTGTCTGGATTTTGTGCATACAAGCTTTGAAGTGTTAGGCTCTTAGAGCCGATATTGATATTTTCTCTGTAATCTCCCGGATAAACAATGATAATATCATTGTTTGCAGAAGCATCAACAGCCGATTGGATTGTAGTATAATCACCTGTGCCATCAAGTTTGACTGTCCTTTCAATGGCAGATAAATTAAGCGTGTATAAGATTAACAAAAAGATTATTATCTTTTTCAATGAGTCTCCTTTTTTTTTAAAGTGGGCAGGCGTAAAACCAGCCCCTACTCTGTAAATGTAACTATGTTAGTTACATTTGTTTTTCAATTGGGCAGACACATAGGTCTGCCCCTACCAAAAAGTGCAAGCAAGATGCTAGCACAACAATGAATCTTTATTTAATTAATAATTTACCACTTATAATTCACAATTTGAGTTTGAAAAACTCACTCTATTTCATTAAGAGCATTTTACGGGTAGTACTTGACTGAGGAGTAGATAAACGATAGAAATAAACACCTGAAGCGACTTTATTTCCCGTTTGATCGTCACCTTTCCAGGTTGTTGTGTAATAACCAGCATTTTTATTTTCATTAATCAGAGTTTTTACAACTTGACCTTTAACATTGAATATCTCAATTTTTACATTTCCACTTTCTGCGATGGTGTATTTGATTTGAGTTTCTGGATTAAAAGGATTGGGGTAATTCCCCTGGAGTGTGGATATTTTCGGAAAACTACTGTTGAGAATGTCTTTAGCATTTAAAGAGATTGTGTAGAATTGTTTGTTTTCACTGAAGGAGAAAGGTCTGTTTTGAAATTCCTCTGTTGTTTCATCATAAACTGCATAACGATTGATTTTTTGGCTTTTACCTTTTAATGAAGGTTCCCAATATCTGAATTCAATTTCTTCATCCCATAGGTCTTGATTGGATTTTGTATCAATATCAAGATCGCTTAACAATACATACACAGGGATATAATCCATTTCCTCGTTGTAGGTAAAATACTGAGGAGTTGCTTCTTCGTAATCAGGAACCTCAGATCGTGAACTTTGCCATGTATAGTCAGTAGCACTTGTGCCTACATATTTTAGTGATACCGCTTCTCCACTATTGAAGATTGCTTTGACACTCGGAACTGTCCAAGCTTGAAAAACCGAGTTTCTGCTCATACACCATTTTTTTGTTTTAATTTCAATGAGATTGTTTGCTACAGATCCTAAAGCAACTAAAGGATATTCATTTGATGTCGGAAAATAACCGACCCAAATTTCACGAGGAATATTGTTTTCCATTCTATCAATATGAATGACATTATCATTATTGCCTTGAGCGCCACATTCAAAGCCAGCTGTATCTAATATTTTTGCAGGTTGATTGAGTTGTGAAGGCACTAATTCTACTTTTAGTCCATATTGACTTTTAATATTCATTGTAAAATTTTGTTTTTGATTATATGAATCATAGTAAGCATAGGCATCATCACTATTATATTTCCAAATGACTTGATTAATAATACGATTGTTTGGATTGCTAACAAATAGATCATTTTGATGATAATCATTAAACAGATAATCTACAGTATTTTGAGTACCATTACTGTAAAGCCTGTCCATGTAAGGGAAGCAAATCCAATTGTAAATATTATTAGTTTCTCTTTTTAGTGAGTGTGCCATAGCTTTATGATTTTGAGCAGTTACAGCTCCAATATCTTTTCGGGTGCCATCTAAATCCTGATCATCTACATCGGTAAACCATAATATACCATCACCATCAGTATCGGGAGATCCACTGTCAATCAAAGGGCTTTTTTGTGTGTTAGTCCAGTTCAAAATATAAGTGTGGTCAGTAGGGTTTAGGGTGATAAGGGGATTTCCAACAAAATTATCAGTTCCAATATTTGGGATAGAAAATGAGTTATTGCTGATATTGCTTGTGAAAAAACAATGATCGGCAATGATTTTATCATTGGGGTCAAAATCTGTTTGATGAACAGCTTGACCGCTATGATAATGGGTTACATAACAGCTTGTTGAAACATTGTTGATTAAATTATTTTTAAATTCTGATATTGGATTAATAATGAATTCGTATTGTGGAAAATGAAAATTTAATAACAACCCTCCTGTTAAGAATGAATTATTATTTATCTTTATTCGATTATTGTTTTCTCGCATTACAATTTTTATGAATTCAGAAAAATTAGATCCCCAGAAAGTATTGTTTGTTATAGTGCTTGTATGTAAATTACCAGCTTTTGTTTCAATATTTAAAAATGAGTAATCAACAACGTCACAGAATATGTCATTATGATCCATAATTAACTGAACATTTGTTACTAATATTCTTGTGTGACGAAAAATATTATTCGTTATTATAAGTGATAGTGAAAAAGCAGTACTAGATTTATGAAAATCCAACTTTCCATCTGGATTTAATTCTGTTAAATATTTAGTATCAATAACATTGTTATCAATCGTATATTCATCAGTATTACTAAGAGGGCTTCTTATTGCATTCATACATCTATAAATATGGTTGCCCTGAAATGAAAGTATTTTGTACGAACCATTACCAATAAAAAAACTATCAGAAATATTACTTGAATTTATCCCATTACAAGTGTTTCTTAATATTTTGAATCGTTCTACACATGAAAAGGTGTTAGGACCTTCTGGAAATTTAATTGAATTATTATAATTGTTAAAAGTACAATCTAAAAATTCTAAGTTATTGAAATTATCTGATAAATACACAGCAGCAACATTTGTTGAAGGAGTAACATTGTTTGAGTAAAGAGTTAAATTTGATAATTTGAAACTGGGTTTGTTTTCATTATAATAAGATCCCGATACATTAAACATGTTATTATTTGAATCATTCTGTAATGTAATACCATTTGAAGTAGCGGTTATTGTTAAGTTTTTTACATGATCAAAATTTTCAAAATTAATAGAACATGATGTTGTTAAATCGTTGATTGATGAATTAATAATTATTTTTACACTGGTAGCATCCAGATTATTAAGAGAGTATATTGCAGCAATTAGTTGCGGAGCAGTTGAAACATTTATAACTGTTTCACTAAATAAATTTGACATGAAAAATAACATAACAATTAAAAATAGTAACGAACCTTTCTTAAAGTGATGAGCTTGTGATGAACTTGTGATGAGCTTGTGATGAGCTTGTGATGAGCTTGTGATGAGCTTGTGATGAGCTTGTGATGAGCTTGTGATGAGCTTGTGATGAGCTTGTGATGAGCTTGTGATGAGCTTGTGATGAGCTTGTGATCAATAAACATATAATCTCCTTAAACATTTTTAACAAAAAGATAATATTTTAAATATTCTGTCAATAGTTATTTTTACAAACAACACATAATATTTATAAGTTTTCTACAGGATAGAAGGCAGAGATTAAGGGAGAGTAAGTAGGGGAGAAGCCTGTGGTGATGGGTATTTCAGGAGATATTCACGTAAATATATGGAATGAATTAAATATTATGGTTCAAGTACTATAATCTCACCCCATGCGGGGCTTTTTATTCGCTACTTTTACCGTAAGCTGCACTACGTTTGCATACGGTTAATCATCTATATCCCCTCCGGGGAATAATATTGATGATGTTAATTAACTTGTAAAGTAAGCTTCCAGCTAACCATCGTTGTTCAAGCATCCCTGCTTGAACCTCTTCTGTAAACAGGGATGTTTACAGAACGGCCGTAAAGCAAGCTACCAGCTTGCTATCGTTTCTTGTTTGATAAATAAAAAAAAGTAGAAAAATAAAAAGCACCTTTTCAGGTGCTAGATAATTTATGGTGGCAGGACCCAGACTTGAACTGGGGACACAAGGCTTTTCAGGCCTCTGCTCTACCGACTGAGCTATCCCGCCTTCACAATCTATTCATGAAAATCACTTTTATTCAGTTCGCTTTTCCTGTCAAGAAAAAAAATATCTGGCGAAAATAATTTCAATCAAACAAGCATTGATTTGGATGTAATACTATGAATTTATATTTATTGAGAATCTGATTAATCGGAATTTCCCGCTCATCTGAACCTGCTCCAAGACTAATATAAAGTTCTCGTTTTGATGGTATAATCAAATCTACCAATACACTGCTTCAGGATGATGAACAATGATGGCACAAGTGCTGAATTCAGGCTCCATTTCATCACTTTCATTCATGCTTATCCCAATCTCTTCTGCGCGTAACACATCCAGCACTTTTCTTTGTTCACTCATATCCTTACACCAATTGTAGCCAAAGCTATAGCGCTTTCCCTGGTATTTCATTGCCTGAATATCAGCGAGTCGTTCTGATGAATCCCAAAACCCCATTTCTTTTCGAATTTTCTGATGCGTCCATTCTGCCAGTGCTTCTGTAAGTGCAGCACAGTAGCCATACCAAAGCATATATTCCTGATAAGATTCTTTTTCTTTTAATGTTTTTGCGTACGCCACTGCCTGAGTGCCTGATGTGACAACCTGCAGACCAACATAGTCTAGTTCTTGAGATGCAACGGAGTTGAAATAATCGCAAATATGATGAGGACTGTCGTTCTCTCGTTCAAAGAAAAATGTTTTGAGTATTTCTTGTTTTTGCAGTCCTGATTTACAGGCCCCACAACTTTGACAATCTTGATGTGTGGGTTTATAGAGTTTTAGTAGATTATTATCAGCTTGACAGGGGAAAATCCCATAAGCAATAGACAAGTCGCAATATTGTTCGGCTTTCTTTAAAAACTGGCTTAGTTTAAGTTCCACTTCATTTCTTTTGACAGCATGCTCCTGCAATTCTTTCGCCTGATAAGCCCAGAGCTTATAGAAAAGCAGTTTCTTGTTGATCCAGGGATGAATATCTCTGACATTAATAGATTTAATCTGATGAACGCCGATGGAGTTAGGTTTTATTGGAGAAAACATCTGGGTCACTATTTTAGATTTTTCATAAAGTCAAGTCCGGAAAAGGCGTCTTTCCCAAAGATTACAGGTCCCATGTAAACACTTTGAAGTTCCTTTTTAACAAAATCTTCATTAAGCGCAGCCCCACCACAAATGACGGGAATTTGTATCCCTGCCTGATTTAAATATTCCAAAGTCTCTTTCATGTAATAAGTGGATTTGATCAATAAAGCACTCATTCCTAAGGCATGAGGTTTAAATTCTTCAATGGCTTGTTTGATTTGCTGAGGACTTTGCTTTACGCCAATATCAATGATCTTATAGCCGTTGTTTTCTAAAATAATCTGAACGAGATTCTTGCCAATATCATGAACATCTCCTTTTACTGTTGCTAACACCATTGATTTGCTTTCTTCCTGAGCTAAGTCACTCATGTGAGGTTGTAGTAACGCCACAGATTGTTTCATTACTTCAGCTGATTTTAATACAAAGGGTAATTGCAATTTTCCGTTTTCAAATAGATTGCCGACTTTCTGCATGGCTGGGATTAATATTTCATTGATAATATTGATCGCTTTATGATCTGGAAGGAGTTGCTGAATAATGTGTTCAAGATCAGTTAAAGAACCTTTAATCACTTTATTTTCTAATTGTTCAGTTAAACTTAGTTTTTGCTGATTTTGTTCTTCTTCCTGAATATCGATGCTCATTTCAGCCAGTTGAATTAATGGATCTACTCCATTTTCTCTTTGATCATAAATTAGATCAAGACAGTATTGATAAGCTTTTGGATCAATATCATGAGTAGGGATAATTTTTGAGGCATCAATGATCGCTGCATCAAGTCCATGCTTAACGCATTCAGAGAGAAAAACTGAATTCAATATTTTTCTTACTTTGGCTTTGAGTCCAAAAGACACATTACTGACACCCATAATCGAATGAATATGAGGTCTCTCTTTTTCTATATATTCAATCATTTTGATTGATTCCAAACCAGCCTGACGGTAACTCTCTTCTCCTGTCGCCAGAGAGAATGTAAGACAGTCAAAGAAGAGATTATCTTGATGAAGTCCCACTTGTTCTGCTAAACCGATAAATCGTTCAAGGATTTCCTTTTTGTGAGTAAATTCTTTTGCCATGCCTTTTTCATCAATTGCAAGACAGATGAGACTTGCGTTTAAATCGCGAGCTACTTCAAGGTATTGAATGACTTTTTTATCCCCTTCTTCAAAATTGCAGGAATTAATAATCGGCTTTCCACTGATATGCTTCAGTGCA
This sequence comes from uncultured Candidatus Cloacimonadota bacterium, assembly GCA_964573665.1. Taxonomy (GTDB): domain Bacteria; phylum Cloacimonadota; class Cloacimonadia; order Cloacimonadales; family WRIO01; genus JAGOCT01. The sequence continues at coordinate 7,585 of CAZNKI010000055.1, forward strand.
CTTTGAACAGCGCTCAGCGAAGTACTGTCAATCATTAAAGGAGCTTGTATTGAGGTATTAAGCATCGGAATAAAGGTATTGATATCATCAGTTTCATTACGGTTTAAATGGGTGAGACAAATATCCAGAACATGCGCACCTTCTTCTTGTTGTGCTCTACAAATCTCAAGCATTTCTTCCCATTGTTCATTTTCAAGGAGGGTTTTGAATTTTTTAGACCCATTAGTATTTGCTCGTTCACCGATAATTAAAGGTTTTGGCTGAACATCAATTGCCTGAGCAAAATACATACTGCTGAGATGATTATCATATTTCAATGTTCGATGCCCTGCTGGCAGATCTTTTACCTGTTCTGCTAAGGCTTTGATAAATTCAGGATTGGTACCGCAACATCCTCCAACGATGTTGAGCTGGTATTTTTTTACCAGGTCTGCACTGATGCGTGCAAACTCATCAGGACTTAAGTCATAAGATAAGACACCATCTTTTATAATGGGCAATCCGGCATTGGGTAATAATGAAATCATTTTATCTGTATTCTCTGACAAGGTTTTTACATAAGATTCCATATAATGAGGGCCTGTCCCGCAATTAATCCCAATAATATCAATAGGCATCGTGGAAAATGTATGCAGATAACTTAAGGTATCACTGCCAACGAGCATTTGTCCGTTATCTTGCATGGTTGCCTGAACAATGATTGGGATTCTTTTATTTAATGCTTTAAACGCTTTAAAGGTTGCATTTAATACGCCTTTGATCAATAAAGGATCCTGATTGGTCTCGATTTGCAGTACGTTTACACCTTCTTCGATCAATGTGTAAACTTGAGGATAATAACTGTCAACAACCTCTTGAAAGCTGATGTGACCGAGAGAGGGTAACTTTGTGCCAGGACCTACGGATCCTGAGACAAAACAGGGTTTATCCTTTGTTGAGTAAGACTGTGCCACCTCTCGCGCCAATCGAACGGCACTGCGGTTGATTTCAATAATTTTATCTGCTAAACGATATTCTTCCAGTGAAATCAGTGATGAGTTAAATGTATTGCTTTCTATAACCTGTGCGCCGGCTTCCAAATACTGTGAATGAATCTCCTGAATGATTTTTGGTTTAACTACGCTTAAGTAATCATTGCAATCATATCCTTGAAAATCATCTTTGCTCAATTTATATTTCTGTATCATTGTGCCCATTGCACCGTCAAAGACTAAAACTTTTTCTTTTAAGCTTTTTAGAAATAATGACATACTAACTCCTTTATTATCTTAAAGTTGACTTATAACTTAAAACGATTTATCTGTCAATTAATTATTCTTAATCGGTGATTTAGTTTTTTATATAATAATATTAAGTTATATTGATCCTTGATAATTGGAATATTTTTTGCATAAAATTCTTTTGCTTAAGCAAAGGTAAGAATGATGAGATTTTGCTTATAAATGCATATCTTATCACTAAATGGTCGAATACTGTAAAGTATTCATAAATTTTGATGGAATTTGAATGTATTGGTTTAGAAATTCGAAGCTAAGGTATTTTATTGTAAAAAAACATGTATCATGTATGGAGGAAGTATGAAGAAATTATTCTTTACCTTTGTTTTTGGCTTATGTCTCTTTTTAAATATTTTTGCTTTCATAAGCCCATTTGTTCCTTTTAATACGAATAGTGAAGTTGTTTTTTCCAATGAATCAGGTATTCAGATCAAAAATAATCATATCTGGGTACTGTATTTGGAAAAAGGTCAATACGAAAATTATGTAAAACTGGCTTATTCAGACAACTATGGAGCGAGTTTTAATCATCTTCTCATTGATACAATTATTCTGTCTCCATATTTACAAGCCCCTGTGATGAGTGTGGATGATGATCTTGTATGTTCTATCTTCTACGTAAAGAAAAATCCAGACACTTCAAATTTTGATTTGCATGCGGTTAAAGTTGCAAATCAGCAAATCACTCAAAATCTGGTGCTTGATAGTGGTTTAAAAACAGAACCACTACTCAATCGTTGTGATAATAATCTTGTACTTACTTTTAAATCTCATTGGTATAAGCAACTGGCTTTTTTTCAATACTATACGGAAAATGAATTAAATGATTTATCTGATTCTAATCTTAATGCAAGAAGTAAATTTAATGGATTAGACTCATTTTCAGGAAGAGTGCATAGTAATAGCGATATCTGGATTCAAAATGGCAGTGGGTCTGGAACCCCAGTTAACTATGATGCACCTGGATGGCCTCTTTTCACTGGCATTGTAAGTACTACCGGAAAATTCATGAACCATTCAACGAATAGTCTATTAATTGGTTCTCCTTCGCCTGTTGATGCTATTTTTCAAGGGGCATATATCGAAAATGCAGATTCTTTATCGATTGTTACACCCACAATGACAAACATGGTGGCACCATTTGGCTATGTCTCAGAAAATTATCAAGATAAAATCTTTAAGGTCGTTATCAGTGGCTCATCTCTATCAATCAGAATCCTCGATTGTACGCAGACCCACGTCGATTCTTTTGTTGTCTATGATCGATATCCTGATGCCTTACATCCCGTTATACCTGGAAATGAGAGCACCTATATCGGGAATCGGCTTTGGACAAATTATATTACCGTGAGAGACACTGTTTGGGGAGCGCCCATACAAATCTCATTTAATAATCAGGGATTATTCTTACCTGGAACTGTATGGATAGAAGGACAGGTGTCTGGTAAATTAAGTATTTATACTCCTGAGGACGCTTATATTACAGGGAATATTACTTATACTGGCACAGAAATAGGTCAATCTCCTGATAATAATCCCAATGACTATTTTGGTTTAGTTTCTGGAAAAAAGATCATCATCAAATATAAATACAGAGAACCCATTGGCAATGGTCAATGGATCACTCATGCGAATAACAGTCAGGGTCCTAATGGAAATGTCTTTCTCTATGGCGCATTCGCTGCATTGGGAAGAAATTCTGGTGGTGAATATGGCTTTAAAGATGAAGGGGTATTTACTTACGAATACCAGCACCCACATGGTGCTGTGACGCCTTATTATGGAATCAGCCAATATACAGGACAAGATACGCTGTACTCATTTATCGATTTGCATCGACATCAGTTTCCGCCGATATCTCCAGCAAATACGAATATGCCTCTTTGGCAAAGATGGCCTAATCAAACTTCTAATGATCAATCTTTAGGTTTTCCGAATAATAATATCTCTACTTATGATTATACTCAAACAACAGGTCCGATTCTTTATAAAACTTCTGATTATCCATGGATCAATCCTGTTTGGCCTGAAAAGGATGGTGGACCGCTCCCTAACAATTTAGCAACGGATATTACATGGGAAAGAGGAACAATTATTCATTTTGGTTCAATAGCTCAAATGAGAAGAGGTTTTATTCACAGAAGTGGTACATCAAATGCTAATATTAATCCTGATACAGGAGAATGGAATCCTCCTTATGTGCTTGGTCCTCCTCATCGCTCTACAGGATATAATAAATCTTATCATGCAGATCCAAGATTTGAGAATAATCCATTACCGTGGTTCCCTTCAGTTCTTCTTAATGATTTTGATTACAAACACAAAATAGTCAATCAGCAATTTGAACTGGTCAACCAACTTGATCTTGACGCTTCACCTGAAATATACAATCTCAAAGTCGTATCAAATTCAAATCGAATTGTCATCGCTTATCAAAAAAGGGGAGCAAACGATCAACTTTTCATAAAAGTCTCAGTGAATAATGGAGAAACTTATGAAAATATTACTATTCAAAATATTCCGCTCATGATTGATCTATGTTTGTTGGGTGATCAATTACAAATTCTGTATTTTGAAACGACAATTAAACTCATGCACTATAATTTTGACACGCAAATCAATCCAGTAATTACTTTAATGAATAATGTTACAAATGTAAGTAATACGATAAAGCCAAGGTTAATTCTTACAAAGAATAACAATATTCTTTTATTCATTAAAGAATCAAATCAACACAATATCTATTCGATTAATACTCCGTCAAATCCAGTATTACTTGAATCATTTACTTTGGATAATATTGATGCCTTCTCGTTTGTGACAGGTCATTCAGATTCATTATACATCATCGCAAAAGATTATCTGTCTGATAATCCTCAGGGAAACTGGACGGATATTTCAACAGTTGATAATTCATTAAAAGAGAATTGGGCAAACTTGTATTTAGCAAAGGCTTTTCTTAATGGGATTACGCCAAATGATCCTCAAAATCCGCTTCCAGAAAGAGCTTTGTCATTAAGCGCTTATCCTAATCCTTTCAATCCAGATATAAAAATTGAGTTTTATCTTCCATCAGACGGCGAAGTTAATCTTCATATTTTCAATATCAAAGGGCAAAAAGTACAGACTATTGTTAGCAAGACTCTTGAAAAGGGCTTGCATCAATATACCTTCAATGGAAAAGATGAACAGCAAAAGAACCTCTCATCAGGTATTTACTTTGTAAAAATTTTGACAAAGGAAAAGACCATCTCTCAGAAAATTATTCTTTTGAAATAATCTCTTTTTTCTATTCACAGGCAGAGAAGTGAGCCTTCTCTGCTTTGTTTTTTATATAAAAATTTACTGATTGCATTTTTCTGCTTGACATAAAAACTTTAACATCGGATGATTAAAAAAAAGAGAGTGAGTATTTATGAAAATCAAGAAGCAGTTAATCTTATCACATACGATTATATCATTGATTGTTGTTGTGATTATCTTCGTTTTTATCTATAGCCTTTTACACAAAGTGAATCAACTAAATACTAAAGTTTCAGAAGAAAGCATGCTCAATATTTCCAATGAAACGCTTAAAGTGTCTGAAAAAACTGTGAGAGACTTTGCCGAAGAGCAAGTGGAACTCTATGCAAAAAAAATTGCCTATGAATTGGCGTTGGAGCTTAAATCACATAATTTAAAAGACTATACTGCACTTAGACAATCTCAGAAGTTAAGAGAAATTGCAACTCAAGATATAATTACACGATATGGCAAATCTGGCTATGTGGATGTTTTTGACCGAAAAGGTGAAATCATTTGGCACCAAAACTCTAGCATTGAAGGTCGAAATTACAGTGAATGGGCAGATGAATATCCAAAGATGTGGGAACTTGCTCAAAAATCTTATACTCAGGATCTGGTGAAAGATTATTACTCTTTTATCGATGAGAGTTATCGATCCAGACAAAGATATGTAGCCGTAGTGCATATTCCTGGTACCAATTTCAATCTTTCTGCAGTTGTAAATATAATTGATTACTTCTATCCTGTCGAACAACAGATCAAGAAAATCAATGAAAATGCAAGCGAAAAAGCTTTAAAAGGGATTAATCAGATCAGTAAACAGATTTTTAAAAGAGCTTATATCATCTTTTTTATGATTATATTGGTCTCTGTGCTTTTTGCGATTTATATATCCATAAAACTTTCTGATGTGACAGCAAAGCCAATCATTGCTCTGAGACATTCAGTAAAAAATATGGGTGATGGTGATCTGACATCAAAAACTAAAGTTCAGGGTAGCGATGAAATCAAAGAATTAGCTGAGAATTTTAACCGTCTTGGAGATCAATTGACGGAGTATATTGATAAACTTCAGGATGAAACGGCTAAAAGACAATCTGTAGAGAGTGAACTGGCAATTGCTTCTGAAATTCAGCAGAGTATTTTACCTCGTGTATTTCCGCCATTTCCTGGTCGTGATGAGTTTGATCTTTATTCGATCATGCACCCTGCCAAAGAAGTGGGAGGAGACTTTTATGATTTCTTCTTCTATGATCATGATACCTTTGTGTTTTTAGTGGGTGATGTATCTGGGAAAGGTGTTCCTGCGGCATTATTTATGATGCTCTGCCGTACGCTTCTGCATTCAACAGCCTCTGAGTCCAAAGATCCTGCAGCGGTTCTAAAAAAAGTGAATAATGTCCTTGCTCAGGAAAATGATACAAATATGTTTGTGACGGTTTTCCTTGCCTATTATTTTGTTGATTCTGGTAAAATTGTATATTCTAATGCAGGGCATTTACCTGCTTTAAAAGTAAAAGAAAATAATGAAATCGAAGAACTAAGTTCTGATAACAGTGTAGCGATGGGGATATTCTCAGATGTTGAGTTTTCTACCAGTGAATCTACTTTGGCGATCAATGATAAATTTGTGCTATATACAGATGGTATTACAGAAGCGGTCTCTGCTGAAGAAGAATTTTATGGAATGGAACGCTTTATCGATTACTTTAAAACAAATAAGCACTTAAGTTCAAAGCAGGATTGTGCAAATATTCTTGAACAAATCATGAGTTTTCAGCAGGATAATCAGTATGATGATATCACATTAAGTGTATTTAAACGATTAACATAAAGGAGTAATAATGTTAGAAATTACAAAAGAAATGAATGGTCAACAATGCCTTCTCTGTTTAAAAGGCAGATTGGATACGAATACGGCAAAGCAATTGGAGGATCAGCTTGATCTACTTTTAAAAGAAGTGACCGCCATTGAAATCAATTGCCAGGATCTTGAATATATCAGTAGTGCAGGACTTCGTGTCATTCTTGCATATTACAAAAAATCTTCTGCATCAAAAATCGACTTTACCTTGAGCAAAATGAACAGTTTAGTAAAAGAAGTGTTTGATATCTCTGGTTTTGCAAAATTCCTCAAAATCATATAATGTGGTGTTATGGATTCGCAGAAATCTGAAGTATTTAGTAAAAAAGTAAGAGCTAATCGAGATAACTTGCAGGCTTTACTTGATTTTATCGAAGAATCCCTGGATCTGATAAGTTGTGCCAATGAGATTAAGTTTAAACTGCTGATTGCATCGGAAGAGATATTGGTGAATATTGTCGATTACGCTTATTCCGATGATATCGGAGAGATAGAGATCAAGCTGATCAAAACTCATAATGAAATCGAGATGGTTTTTATTGATCAGGGTCAGCCGTACAATCCGTTGATGAATACCAATGACCCAAGAAATTTAGCTCTTGAGGATAGAGTTCCTGGAGGGCTTGGAATCATTATGGTCAAAGAATTCATGGATCATGTTGAATATGGTTATGAAGAACAAAGCAATATTTTAAAGTTAAGAAAAAAAATAAAACAATAGGTGTATAGGAGAAAATTGTGAAAAGAACCATCATTATTCTACTGTTGGCAATCATGCTGATTTCAATGAATGCTTGCCAGAAACATGAGAAAATTACTCAATTAAAGCAACTTCAGTTTGCTGAAATTGCTGTGCCATCAGGAACTATGGCGGATCAGTTGGTACTGACCACATTGCCCAATGCAAAAATGAAATACTTTAATAATGTAATGGATGCCTGTTTAGCTGTTAAGACAGGTAAGGTTGCAGCTGCAGCTTATGATGAACCAATTTTAAAAAACATTGCAGCGAAAACACCTGGTTTAAGAGTATTGGAAGAATTAATTACACATGACGATTATGGATTTGCTGTGAATTTCGATAATCCTGATTTAAAAAACACGATAGATATTGTCGTTGATAGTTTAAAAAAATCAGGTAAATATGATGAAATGTATCAACGCTGGTTTCCTAAACAAGGTAATCCTGCAAAGATGCCTATTTTTGATAATAATGGAACTGCTGGCGAATTGTTGTATGGCACATCAGCTGTGACAGAACCATTTTCTTTCTTTGATGAAAATCAGCAAATTGTTGGTTTTGATATTGAACTCGCTTATTATGTTGCTCAAAAATTGAATAAAAAACTGATTATCACGAATATGGAATTTGGCGCTTTGATCAATTCTTTAACCGCCAAAAAAGTAGATATGATTGGTGCATGTTTGACTATTTCTGAAGAAAGAGCAAAAAAGGTTCTATTCTCTAATCCTTATTATTCTGGCGGTATTGCTGCGATTGTGAAGGAATGACAATGAGAAAGATCATATATCTCAGTTTATGTTTGATCTTACTTCTTATGACTTCATGTAATATGAAAAAAAATAATGATGCTGAGAAGAAATATGCTTCTATCGAAGATCTGTCTTCCTCTCCAATTGGCATTTATGAGGGAACGGTTCATGATCAGTTCCTGGCAAAGAATTACCCAAATGTTGAGATTAGAAGATACAATTCTCCAGCAGATATTGCAATTTCTTTGAAAACGAATAAAACTGAAGGAGCCTTACTTGATGCGATTTCGGCAAAGGTGTTAATCAAAAGCAATCCTGAAATTATGATCTTGAGTGATACACTTTTGACTTTGCCTTTAGGCGTAGGCTTTCATAAGAACAATCCAGGATTACTTAAAGAGTTTAATCAATTCCTCACTGACTCTAAAAAGAATGGGTTCTATGATCAGTTAATTGAAAAATGGATTAACAACGATCCTGAAGAAGCAACAATAGCAAAAGTCACTTATCCAAAAGATGGAAAATTGATCAAACTGGGTGTTGCTGTTGCTGACTTACCTTATGTGGCTTATCAAAATGGAGAATATGTTGGTTTTGATATTGAAATGATTCAGCAATTTGCATTATCAAGAGGATATCAACTTGAAATTACCACCATGGAGTTTAGTTCTCTGGTTAATGCGCTTGCTGCAGGAAAAGTTGATATGATTGCTGATGGGATTGCTATTACAGAAGAAAGAAAGAAACAAATCAATTTTTCAGATATATATTTTAACTTTAAAACAGGCTTGATTATCCTTTCTGAAAAATATCAGGCACCTCAATCCAATGAAACAGCACTTATTAAAAGCCTTGATGATCTCAAAGAGAGAAGAATAGGTGTCTATGAAGGTACTGTTCATGATCAGTTTGTAGCAAAGAATTATCCAAAAGCAGAAGTTAAACGGTTTACTGGAACAGCTGATCTAATTATTTCAGTTAAAACAGATAAAGTCGATGGAATCATGGTTGATGAATTCATGGCTAAGGATATCATTAATGAAAATCCTGAACTGGCAATTCTTACCAATGACATTTATGCTCAAAACTTAGGTATGGGATTTAACAAGAAACATCCTGAACTTAAAGAGGCTTTTAATAAGTATCTTGCAGAGATAAAAGCATCTGGCAAATTTGATGAAATCTATAAAAGATGGACTGAAAATGACAGTAAGAGTATTACTCCACCTGAGTATAAATTTGATCCTAAAGCAAAAAAACTGGCATTGGGAATCACTGTGTGTGGTATGCCTTTTTCACTTTATCTCAATGAAAAACTTACAGGTCTAGATATTGAAATTGTTCAGGAGTTTGCACAAAGACAAGGATATAATCTTGAAATAAAGATCCTGGAATTTAACTCAATTATCGCTGCTCTGGCTGCTGGAAAAGTGGATATGATTGCTGCTGCTGTAACTATCACTCCTGAACGAGCAAAACAAATCGACTTCTCAGATGTCTATATTGAAGATCGTTCAGTGGTAATCGTACGAAAAGATAGCATGGGACTTAGCGATGACAAACAAAAAGAAGTAGTGTTATCTTTCTGGGGTAAAACAAAACAAAGTTTCTATAATAATATCATTCATGAAAAGAGATATAAACTGATCATTGATGGATTGTTTGTGACAATGATCATATCTTTCTTCTCTACGATCATTGGTACTTTATTTGGATCAATCGTTTGTTTCTTAAGAATGTCTAAGAAGAAACTTTTAAGTACGCTGGCAAAACTGTTTATTTCAATTTTGCGCGGTACGCCTGTACTGGTCTTGCTGATGATTATCTACTACATTATCTTTGCTTCCGTAAATATCAATCCTGTTTATGTGGCGATTTTTGCGTTTGGTTTGAACTTTGCGGCGTATGTTTCTGAGATGTTCCGCACAGGAATTGAAGGCGTAGATCGTGGTCAAAGTGAAGCAGGCATTGCACTTGGATTTTCTAAAATTAAAACATTCCTATTTATCGTGATGCCTCAAGCTACAAAATCAATACTTCCCGTATATAAAGGTGAGGTAATTTCCTTGGTTAAGATGACATCAATTGTTGGCTATATTGCAGTAGAAGACTTAACAAAAGCCGGTGATATTATCCGTAGCCGTACCTTTGATGCGTTTTTCCCATTACTCATGGTCGCTGTACTATATTTTATGATTTCATGGCTCTTGTTGATTGTACTGGAATACTTCCAGAAATTTTCTGAACCTAAAGCAAAGAGGAAAAGATCATGATTAAAGTAGAAAAATTATCAAAAATATACGGGTCACTTACCGTATTAAAAGAAATAAATGCGGATATTAAACAAGGGGAAGTGATCTCTATTATTGGTCCTTCTGGCACAGGAAAAAGTACTTTTCTGAGATGTATCAATCTGTTGGAACAACCCTCTGGCGGTTCAATTTTTATTGATGGTGTCAATCTGTTGGATAAGAATACCAATGTACCCAAAATGAGACAAAAAATGGGGATGGTGTTCCAGTCATTCAATATTTTTGCTCATTTGACCGTTCTTGAAAATCTGACGATTGGACCGATTAAACTGCTCAATATGCCCAGAGAAGAAGCTGAAGAACAAGCCCGCGAATTACTCAAAATGGTAGGTTTGGCAGAAAAGGAAAATTACTTTGCAGATGAGCTTTCTGGTGGTCAAAAACAAAGAATCGCGATTGCCCGCTGTCTTTCGATGAAACCTGAAATTATCCTGTTTGATGAGCCGACTTCAGCACTTGATCCGACCATGGTCAGTGAAGTGCTGGCGGTGATCCGAAGATTGGCAAAAAACGGGATGACCATGCTGATCGTGACTCACGAAATGGACTTTGCACGAGATGTTTCTACACGTATTTTTTACATGGATGAAGGAATCATTTATGAGGAAGGAAGTCCTCAAACCATTTTTACAAATCCTCAGAAGGAAAAAACAAAAGCCTTTATCAATAGAGTTAGAAGTTTGAACTATGCGATTGACACACCTAATTATGACCTCTATGAAATGAACGCTGAAATTGAAATGTTCTGTGAGAAACACATCCTCAGTAAAAAATTGACCAACAATACTCTGTTAATCATTGAAGAATTATTGTCGATCTTTGCGCGGTCTGCTCTGAAATACAATATTCAGATTGCTTTAGCCTATTCCGAAAAAGTTCACTCTCTGGATATTCATTTTTCTTATCATGGGAAATCTCTGAACCTATTAGAAAGTTCACATGAAGATGATGAATTAAGTATCAATATCATCAATAACCTCTCCGAAAACATTGATTATCATTTCGACCAGGAAATAAATCATATAAAAATTAGCTTGAAAAACAGCTAACAGGCTTATAAATAATTAAACTTTGAGACCTTTGATTTGATTCAAAGGTCTCCATTTGAATCGTCCGTTGCTATGAATTGAGGGATTATGAAGAGCTTTAATCACTATTATTGCGAATATTTAGGTATTTTTGATCATGAACTTCACGAGAAAGATGTCTGTATTTCTGAGAGCCCTTTCAGAGAACTCCCAATCAATAAACACCATTATTTTCCTGTGATCATTACACATTTCAATAAAAAAATGATCTGTTCCTGCGTGCCTGAGTTAAAGTCTCTTTTAAAAGGTCTCGCTCTGACACATATCAAAAGCAAGGTTAAAAGTATCTATCCTTTTGTACAATGGCAAACCTATATCCGATTTTCAAAAGAAAATAATGATCAGGTATTGACTAATTCTGCTCAAGTTTTAAACCCTGTAGAATACTGTATAATCAATGAGTTAGATAGCTTAGATAAGATTAATCCTGATCTGATGAAACTTTTGAGTGAACAGCGTTGTTTTGTGATTCTCCAAAATAACAAAATTGTTTCAAATGCGATTATCTCTGATGTCTTTGCAGGCGGAGCAAATATTGTTGTCTCAACACATCCGGAATACAGGGGAAAGGGCTATGCAAAAGAAGTGGTAAAAGAAGCGCTTAATTATTGTCGGATCAATCACCTGCTCCCTATTTATTTTGCCAGAGAAGATAATATTCCTTCGCTTAAAGTAGCTCAAGCCTGTGGATTTAAACTTCAATCCCGTGAAGAAAGTGCATACTTTAACTATATGGAAAAACGCTGATAATCGGGCTTTTTTTAGTTTTACATATAGTTATAATAAATTCTATTTTTGCTGTACTGGTATTGTTTATCGTTATCCAGTCTTAGGATATAAAATTCATTTCTAAAGATGTACGGGAGAATCAATTTTTTTGAAAACAGTATTGGGCTTTTTCCATGATCACTCATAAAATCATCTATGATCCAGAAGCGATCATCTTTTTTAATGATATAATTGCTTATAAAAGTATATTGATCAGGATGTTTTATAAAATCGTCTTTACTACCTGTGTAAGCAGGTATCTCTTCTATTTTAACTGAAGGTAATGAATCTGTATGATCATTGTAAGTTGCAGTATAATAAGTTGGTTTTACTAGATTGGGGAAGTTTGATCCTAAAAAGATTTGAGGTTTATTTGAATAATCCTGATCTGATTGATGTATAAAATCAACTCTATAGTGATCCTTGTAGAATATTTTTACTCTTTTTACTTTGTTTAAGCTTTCATAAACCAGATAATTGTCTCCAAATATTCTTGTTAAGGGTATCAGATTAATTGCTGTAACAAATTCATCTAATGACAGGGCTATTGTTTCTACAGCGTAATCATTTTCTAAAGAACCATTTTCGTTAATCTTTAATAATTTCTCCTGAATATTGTATTTATATTTTATGTAATAATGTTGATTGCTTTTAAATATTGAACCTTCATTCCAATGGAAACTTGATCTACTACTTTTATTAATATGATCTGTCATAACCTTCATTGACCAACAAGAGTCTCCTTTGGCATTATAATATTTAAGATCATTGATTATATATTTTGGCTTTAAGGGCTCACGATCGCTAGCGAGATAATTAACCAATTTATCATTTTCTATGCGAGTCTGTTTAATTGTAAAATATGAAAAATCATCAAAGAAAATGATAGTATTCGTAAAGGGTGTTTCTCGATAAGAAACTACTTTTCCTTGATCATTTAATGTCTTTATACAATAAAGGTGATTACTCGTATATTGGATATGTATGAGTTGGTTCTCTTTGTCTTCAACGTATTTTATATCATAATCAAAATGATCAATTATAATTTCATCTTTTTTATTGATTTGTTTAAAATTATTATTAATTACGATAAGAGAAACACTTGGACCCTTTTCAGTGAGAAATACCAGCAAATTTTCATTTAGTTGAAAATATCTGTTGGAATAATATGGTCTTGAAGTTGAACTATAGAGTGTGATAAAGGTAAAAAGAAATAAACAAAGTACAATTTTCTTCATTCGATCCTCCATCAACTGATGGTATAAACAGATTTAATATTTGTCAATAAGTTTTTTTGCTATTTAAAAAATAAATATGAGAATGTTATTGGTTTTCTACAGGATAGAAGGCAGAGATAAGTAGAGCGTAAATGGGAGAGATGGCTGTGATGTTGGGTGTTTTGGCAATATTTCTGTAAATACTTGATATCAATTATCTCCTGAACTTGTATTTGAGTAATAAAACTTAGATTTTTGATGTAATACTTCTGCTTTCGTCTCCGTTCCGCCTCAGTTCACACTCGGTTCAGCTATTTTATTTATAGGAAAAAGATACATTTCTGTTCTATTTGAGAAAATAAAGGTTAATTATTTATGATTTTTATATGGTAATTTTGTAGGGGTAGGTTTTACGCCTACCCAATATCGTTATGCAAACATCCCTGTTTGCATCTTCTGTAGGGCGAGTTACCAGCTTGCCAAATTTGGGAAGGTGCAAATTAATAATGTAATCATTGTTTGATGTCTCACATTTCGGTATTTGTTTTAAATATAAAAAACTTGTCACCCAGAGTGAAAGAATTTATGAGTCGCGATAAATCGACGCCTCTACTGGATGATCCGTTGGTCGTTAAAATCAATGTGCCGGATGGAATGGAGATGGTCGGAAGGATTTCAGAATGGAAGTATCGCAATCTGGTAGATTATGCTACAGAACTTGATGCAAGAAGCCCTATAGGAGATCCCACGCTACGCTCTGGATGACAGATGCTTGTGATATTCGATGTGCCAGATGGATTTAATATGGTCGTTGGATTTGCTTTTTCGGACGAACGGCGCTTCATTTCATTCCGCTTCGTGCGTCCCTACAAACCGTAAAAAATTGCACTACCAGCTTGAAAATATGCCGTAAATCTCAATTCCCCTCTATGGAGGGGTGGACGCTTTAGCGGACAGGGTGGTCATTGTTTATGTATTTGATCAACAATACGTTAACGATAAATTACTTTCGGATGTCTTAACTTTTTCTAGTGAATAAATCGGCAGTTATGCAAATACGTTAATCTTTCACCCCGAGCAGAAGAATTTATGAGTCGCGATAAATCGACGCCTCTACTGGATGATCAGCTGGTCGTTAAATCAATGTGACGGATTGATTTCATTTGATTTTCAAATGGGCAGGCGTAAAACCAGCCCCACCATAAAAGTGCAAGCAGGATGCTTACACAACGATAAATCTATATTTAATTAATAATTTACCACGTATAATACACAATTTGAGTTTGAAAAACTCACCCTATTTCAATACCAGCATCTTTTTTGTTTGGAGGACACGTCCATCGACTTTTGCC
>CAZNKI010000056.1:0-20499 GCA_964573665.1 uncultured Candidatus Cloacimonadota bacterium
TGTATAGAGTACAAAAATGAACACGCTCGAAACTTCCGCCATAGATGATTTCATAGTATGTATTCAGTTGCTGTCTGACAAATTCGCCCCATGTTATCATGAGATCATCACACCCATCGCCATTTACATCTCCGATGTTAATTGGTGAGAAGCATGCAAATTCATCATAATCTTCAGCGATTAAATAAGTGAAATCGGGAATGCTGTCTGCTTCTGGACCGCCATAATAGAAATCAATATAAAAATTTACATTATATCCACTATAAAGCTTTTCTGCTCTGGTTAATCCAAAATCCATATAGCCATCTCCATTAAAGTCACCTGGCCCAACAATTGAAAACTGATATACTCCGTTTGGGTACTGATAATAGCTAGGAAGTTTTGTAAAACTTGCTGAATCAGGAAGACCAGATGTACTCCCATTATATAGGTAGATTTTCCCATATCTGATAATAAAGTTTGAAACAGATGTATCTTGAATTACATGATAATATCCATCAGATACAAGCAAGTCATCATATCCGTCTGCATTGTAATCCAAACTTTTAAAAGATATTCCATACCCATTGAGGTTATAATTATCATCCTCCAGTGTTTTCCAGAAATTCTGTTCATAGATCGGCTGTATGCTGTAGATATTTATCATTAACAATAATGACAGCAACAACATAAGAAGGATGACTTTCATATAATTTCTCAAAATGCCTCCTTTACTTTATCATCATACATTTTTTTGTCATTTTGATCTGATTGTCAACAGAAATCTGATAAAAATATATTCCACTGCTCAAAGTCTTGTTATTATCGTCTTTTCCGTTCCATTTTGTCACTATTCCGGAATATTCAGTCTAAAGCAGTGCCGTAAGGCTGAAAAATTAAATATCGTTAAAATATTGTTGATTAACGAGATACACAATGACCACCCCGTCAGCTGACGCTGCCACCCCACCACATAGGGGAATAAAGTTGCACTCATTTTAAGCTGAAATGGGATATCTGGGCTGATAGATATTTCTAAATATGAAACAGAAATCACCGAATAAGCTAAAAACATAGAATATAATCATTTAACACTTGTAGGACTTTGCGAAACTAAGTGCCGTAAGGCCGAAAAACTTCCCTCATCGTATCGCAACTTACCAGGCGACGAATGTAAAGCAATTTTCCAAATTGCTATAGTCCCGTTCAACAAGCATCCTTGCTTGTAGCTTAGTAAAGCCATCTTCTGCTCAATAACCATGGAGCCCGCATGGCTCGTACTGGCAAAACAAAAACCTCAATTACTTTATACTTTCATTTCTCACTTTTTCTTCAAAATCACTCAAATATATTTGTTTTCTGTTAATCAAAAGGCTGAACCGAGAGCAAGGCAGGGACAAGAGAGAGATAAACCGAGTGTGATTTAGAAAAAATGAAGAAAACTAACGATGAATATGACACATGCTTACCCGTTGATATAAAACAAACAACGAAGCTCAATTAATAAAACAATTTATCAATTTATATATTTAAATCTAATTGAAGTTTGAATGATTTGTATTATATATAAAAATATATAAATAATAGCTCTTAAAGCATTTACACCTGAAGAAAAAAGTAATTAAAAAAATAATTGACAAATATTTCCAGTTTCATTAAATATCTTAATAGTTCTGTTGATGAATGGACTTCAAATTTATGGAGGGAAAGTCAATAATGAAATTGTTAAGTGTTTTACTTCTTAAAAAGTCAGTGCCTACTTGTGTGCTAAGTCCTTATATATATATATATATAGCTATTCGACTAAACTTTTTAATAGGTTTCTTCAGTATTTTATAGAGAGAATAAATCGGTGGACATTACATCACTATTTACTAATACATCATGGCTTTCATTGTCCAGGGGATCATAATAGATTTGTGTTTGATGGGCTTTCCTTTTTATAAAACGCTGAACCCGTTTTTTAAGGAAAGCCCGACTTATATCAATAAGCAAATGCCAAATAATCACTTAGCTAAATTTTGTAAAGTGATTTTCAAAAAAAATAATAAGGAATATAAAAATGTATAATAAAATAAAGTATTTAATACTCATAATGATACTTACATCAATGATCTCCGCAAATTTATACGCATGCAACCTTATGGGAGCTATTGCATTGAATGGAACAACATTAAAAGAAACTGCTAATAGAAATGTATTTAATGTTGTAAGTAATAAATTTAAAACTCAATCTCCTGCAAATCCAAATGGATGGGGGCTATCCTATTTTACGTCAGCATCTGGTTTTGATACAGGACAAGGTAAAATATTTACGAGTGCTGATAAATATAATGTAAATGACTATATGCTCTCAAATCGTTATGCAAGTTCATGTTATGCAAATGGTGATGGTGTTCAACCTACACAATATGATACAGCAATCCAGGAAATATTTGCTCAAGCAAATTATCCTGAAGTAATTGTTGGTCATTTAAGAAATGGTACGAGTGGCAATACAAGCCCAAATTATCCAAATCCTCATCCATTTGTTTATGAAAATGGAACACATTCATTTACCTTTGTTCATAACGGATCCATCTATGGAGGGGGTAACAATCCCGTAACAAATGAATGTTTAGACATGAAAAATGCAGTATTAAATTATGAGGCAACAAATAATGATGACAATTTATTTGCTTTAGCAAATACTAATCTTGATTCGAGTATTTATTTTGCATACTTAATGATGCATATTAAATTAAATGATTGGGATATCTTAAGAGGTTTAAGTCAGGCATTAGCAGGGAAAAATTGCAATAATTCTACTGGTTATAATTTTATATTGTCAGATGGTTGTGATTTATATGCTTATCGTTACAGTAATAGCACAACCTCTAGAACTTTATCGTATGTTTACTTTAATAATGTTGCTACTACACAAGGAACACAAAGAGTGATTAATTCTGCTTATGTAATGACTTCAGGTCTTAATGAACAGTTAAATATTACTGGATCAGGTTTGACTATTACTCAATTCAACTCATATAGAGATGATTTAGATAATGATGAATTAGCATATATCCCTAAAAAAGGGAAAGTGGTTTTAATTAAGAACTTCTCAAAACCAAATGAAAAACTCCTTGTAAAAAATACGAATCCAAATCCTGGTAGAGGCGTATGGAACTGGGAAAGCTTCCCAATCATGAGAGGAAACTCTGATGACGCGATCCGCACCTTTGCACAAAATATTCCTGATGGCGCTTATACATACAGTAATGATGGTTTTGATTATGCAACTTATGCAATAAATGTTGAACAAAAAAGAGCAGATAAACTAATAACAGGTTGGCAATATCAAAATCAGGCATTTTTAGTAGCTCCAAAGGCAGGCTATAAAATCTACTCAAGTGCTGCGGAAACAGTAAAAATTAAAGGAACTTTGTGCGACAATACTGGCATTGGAACAATGGAAGTGGGACCCATCTATTGGGTTGGTTACTGGTTGATGAACTCACAATCCTTACAAGATGCTTTAGGTGAAAACTTCTCCAAAGTCCGTCGTGTCTGGGCGGAAAACTGGTCTTATGATACTTTTGAAAATGAAGCAAAGACAGATCCAATATCCGTGAATTTAAGTAATCCAAATCGTCCAATGGAATTTGGTAAAATGTACGCGATTCAGTTAAGTCAGTTTACGACTCCAATTGCCAATTTCACCTGGGCAAATTCAAGAAAACCAGCATCTGGCAATTTCAATATGAGCGCTTCGTATTTTGCATATAACCAAACTCCAAATTATGAAGCCATTGATATTATGTCTGTCACAAAAAACAACATGCCATATAAAGAAATTGGAGTTTTTGCTGGAGAAAAATGTATTGGTGCAACGGCTATTGATCAGTTCCCAGTTCAGATACTTGCTTATACCGATGGTTATGAAGGTCAGGTATTAACCTTTAGGGCATTAAATGAAAATGGTGCTGTGAGTGAAATCAATCCTGTGGTCAATACCTATAACCGAAAATCAGGCGAATATGAAGAAAGTGTACTTATCGCAGGTGAAATCGATTACCAGGTTTTAAAGATTGAAGAAATCCAAAATCCTGATGCAATGGAAATTCCAGCGATGGTGACAGATCACCGTTGCTATCCAAATCCATTCAACCCAAGTACAAACATCTCCTTCAGCATCAGCAACAAAACACAGGTTCAGGTCAATATCTATAATGTAAAAGGTCAAAAGGTCAAAGCATTATTTAACGGCGAACTCAATCAAGGAAAACATTTCTTGCGTTGGGATGGTCAAAATGATAATGGATCAACCGTCAGTAGCGGTATCTATTTCTATCGTATCGAAGCAGGCAAAAGTCGCATCAACCAAAAAATGATGCTGATGAAATAAATGATAGCTCTTTTGAGTCACGGGTAAGCCCGTGACTCAATTTAAATTTCATATAACGTAAAGCAAGCTGCCGGCTTGCAATTCTTGTTCTGTAGGGCTTTGCGAAACGAAGTGCCGTAAGGCCGAAAACTTCCTGCTATGCTTAAGTTTCCTTTATCGTAAAGCAAGCGACCAGTTTGCTAAAGTCCTGTTCTACAAGCATCCCTGCTTGTAGCTAGTATTCGTAAAGCAAGCGTCCAACTTGCTTAATTCATCCAATAATCAAAGGAGTCTCAATGCCAAATATGAGCAAAAAACAATCTCTCTTCTTTATATTTTTATCCTTCATTTTCATGCTTCCTGCCACGACCTACACCGTCAAACAAAACGGAGAAGGCGATTTTTCTGTGATTCAGGAGGCGATTAATTACGCTCAGCATGCAGACAGCATTATTGTCTATCCAGGCACCTATTATGAGACCATTGATTACTTAGGCAAATCCCTGCATATCGGTTCTTTGTTCTTAACTACGGCTGATACGAGCTATATCGCTACGACTATTCTTGACGGAAACAAAGAAGATGCGGTGGTGACGATTATCGGATCTGCCAATGCCAGTCTTTATGGTTTTACCATCCAAAATGGTGTGGGAAGATTAGAACATGAAAATCCAGATGATGATCCAAATATGAGAAATTTGAGATCAGGTGGAGGATGCTTTATTTATAACTCTTCTGTAAACCTCTCATTTTGTGTGATAAAAAATAATATTGCATCAACAGCAGCTGGTGTTTTGTGTTATAACTCTGACATGATATTTAAAGGTAATGAAATCAAATACAACCGAGCATTTGGATTTTCTGGTGGGATTGCCATTAGGACAGATTACAATCATACATTTATATTTGATTCCGTAGATAAAAATAGTGTTTTTCTGAATACAGCATCGACAGGTAATGATGTATATACTTATTTAACTTATGACATTACTATCCCCTTAAAAAAAGTGAGTGTTGCCGATTTAACAGCACATTATGTTGAGACTTATACCACAAATACTGTTCAAATAGAATATGAAGAAGTGGCGATTGCAGAAGTCTCCACAGACCTTTATGTCTCTCCTGATGGAGATGACAGTAATTCAGGATTGAGCCCTGAAGATGCCTTAAAAACAATCAGTTATGCCAATGCCTTGATCAAACCTGATAGTACAAATATTCATACGATTCATGTGGCAAATGGGGTCTATTCAGAAAGCAATGGAGAAATATTTCCGATACATGTTAAGCCTTTCGTTAAGATCATCGGCGAAGATATGAACCAATGTATTCTGGATGGAGAACACTGGAATATCTTTTTTCTGGGGGGAATTACCTGTCATTATGCAAAAATCCCTGGGGATGTGACCTTGTCCAACTTTAAACTGATCAACAGTGTAGGCTCTCCCTTTATTGCCATTAATTGCTCAGTTAGATTTTTTTTTCAGGACAATGTTCATCTCTCAAATCTGATCTTTGACAATACTGTTGAAACGCCTTATTATTTTTCGGGGTTAGTTGCCTCAGCCAATAAAAATACAATCATCGACAATGTAAACTTAAAAATGTCCTGGACTCCTAATCCAATGGAACTGCCATGGGCACTCTATACAGGATATTCAGGATATATCAATGTGAATCGTTTATATATTGACGGTTTTGGTGGAGGGATTACCAATTCAATGGGCACTCCAGATTATGAAAGGCATTCAATGGATCATACTTTTTCTAATGTTTTAGTAAGCAATTGTGATAATTTAAATGACTGGCCAAATTATTATACTGGTACAGCCTTATCAATTGGTGGCCAATGGATGTATGATGATTATGAATATAAGGTAAAGTTTGTGAATAGCACTTTTGCAGATAATGGTGGTTTAAAAGGAGTCATTTCTGCAGATCTCAATGTTCAGGCTGATTTTTACAATTGCATCTTCTATGGAAATGTGCCTTCAACACTCAACTTTGATGGAAGATATTATCATGGCAGTAGTCTATTAAAAAACTGTTTGATTGAGCATGGTGTATCCAATGATGTCTATGTCAATATGGATTGGGATTTGACTTACGAGAATATTCTTGAGGGTAATCCTCTGTTTCTAAATAATGGACTTTATCCTTATGCACTAAGCGCTAATTCACCTTGTGTCAATGCAGGCACACTGGACATTCCAGATTACACATTTCCCACAACAGATCTGGCTGGCAATCAGAGAATCTACAATGGTCAGATTGATATCGGCGCTTATGAATATCAGGGCTTAAATAGTGATGATAATGAAATCAACAAACCACCGCTTCAAATAAGCGTATATCCTAATCCTGCAAATATCAACAATCGTAAAGGTGCGATCCTATGCAATATCTCTGTTGAGAATAACAAAAAAGGCGATATCAGCGTAGATATCTTTAATAGCAAAGGTCAAAAGGTCAAAAACCTCATGAAAGCAAAGTCCGATGTTGGCAAATTTAACTGCTCCTGGGATGGCAGAAATGACAATGGTGAAACGGTAAGTTCAGGGATCTACTTCGTGAAATTTAGAAATGATGACCATGAAATCAGCAGTAAACTTACGATTATAAAGTAGATGAATCATCGTACCGTAAGCTGCCAGCTTGTAATCCCTGTTTTGTAGGGCTTTGCGAAACGAAGTGCCGTAAGGCCGAAACTTCCTGCTATGCTTAAGCGTCTCTCCTCGTATCGCAACCTACCCGGTGACGAATGTAAAGCAATTTTCCAAATTGCTTATCGTCGCGTTCTACAAGCATCCTTGCTTGTAGTCTTTGTAACGCAACCAACTTGGTTGTGAATCTGAAAAGCCATCTACCAGTTTGCGATTTGATAGGGTGTCGCACCTACAGCGCTCATTTTTTATCTATTATTTCCAATGGGCTCACGCCCATTGTTAGTCATATATCGCACCGATGATGCTTTTAATGCTAGCTTTAATCTAACATTTACGATAATCTTGTAAATATAACTTTGTAAGTTAGATTTTTTTTTGATGCAAGAAGCGTAAGAAAATGGTAAATTGTGAAGTAGAAATTATGAATTGATTTGGATTTTTGAAGTAATACTTTTAAGACCCCACGCTTCACTACGTTCCACTCTGGGTGACAGATGCTCGGAATTGTTATTTTGCAGGAATATTCAGTCTAAAGCAGTGCCGAAAGGCTGAAAAATAAATATCGTTAAAATATTGTTGATTAACGAGATACACAATGACCACTCCGTCAGCTGACGCTGCCACCCCTCCACATAGGGGAATAAAGTTGCACTCATTTTAAGCTGAAATGGGATATCTGGGCTGATAGATATTTCTAAATATGAAACAGAAATCACCGAATAAGCTAAAAACATAGAAGATAATCATTTAACACTTGTAGGGCTTTGCGAAACGAAGTGCCGTAAGGCCGAAAAACTTCCTGCTATGCTTAAGCGTCTCTCCTCGTAACGCAACCTACCCGGTGACGAATCTAAAGCAATTTTCCAAATTGCTAATCGTCCCGTTCTACAAGCATCCTTGCTTGTAGTCTTTGTAACGCAACCAACTTGGTTGTGAATCTAAAAAGCCATCTACCAGATCAACCACCATGGAGCCAGCACGGTTCGTGCTGACAGATAACTATCGTTCCCATTTAAAATACAGATCAATACCTGATGACTGATTATTGCTCTGCGTGCCACTTAAAAATAGGCGTTTACTGATCTGATACTCAATGTTGAAACGCTCATTATTTACCTGTTTGTTATTAAAAAGATTGAATTCACGAGCATAGCTGATAAAGATTCTGTCTCCAAAGTACTTTCCTGCTTCTATTTCTGAATTTCCATAGGGATTTGCACCATTGATATCAAGAATATCCAAAGATAATACATCTTTTACTTTGTCATTAATCTTACCTGTGATACTATTTAAAAAGATTGAACCAAAAACCTCACTTGCATTAAATCCACTGTTCAAACTTGATTGCTCTCGACTGCTTAGCTGCTCAAGATTTCTCCCAAAAACAATATAAGAGATTGCATCCTTTTCTTCAATCGATTTGCCATCAAGCAGGAAATTGATTTGAATCTGCTTCACAGTTCCTGTAATGACCAGATTGATTTTTCTGCGTTCATTTCCCTCTCTAAAACGATAATTTGCATTAATCAATAGTTCAGGATTAAGATAATCACGGTCATTAAATATTACTTTCGCTTCTTCAATGTTAAACTTCTTTCCGTAATAACTAATACTGCCTCGTCTGCTGTTGATCTCTCCAAAGATACGAATGACATCACTGCTCTTCTTTATCTGAAGATTTCCAGTAATCTCAATTTCGAAATTATCATCTTTGATCCAGGTGTTTCTCGGTAATACTATTTTCATATCTGCATCAATAGCTGAATTTAGCCTTGTTTGTGAAGCTTGTTTGTTTGTTATTGAAATGGAATCAGAATCCGGTGTTTGCAAAAGCAATGGACTTTTAAGGTTCTGCTGGCTGTTCTTCTTGAGCTTATTTAGATTTACTTTGCTATCTTTGAAAGTGATTTGCCCCTGAACAAGATTTCTCCCTTCTGTCTGACTGATTTGTAACTGAGCATCAAGTTTTGAACTGATTTTATTAGAATTGAGTAGATGTAGGTCTTTACTCATGAGATTGAAATCTAAAGAGTCGATTTGAAAATGTTGTCCTAATGTATATAGCATTTGCCCCTGAGCTGTCAGAAAGCCTTTGCCACCGCTTAATCTCAGAGAGTCGAGAATAATCTTCTGTTGATCCAGTCGTATCTGACTATTGATATTTTTTAAGTTTGTGCCATATTCAGGATATTGCAGAGATGCATCTCTGAGATTGATTTGTCCCTTTGATTTGATGTCATTGAGCGTATTGTATAATTGAAGATCAAGAGTTAAAATTCCATCAATGCTTGCCTGTTGATGAAACAACGGATTGAACTGCCCTAATGATATAGGATCCGTTGCAATACTCATCTCAAATGCCTGATCCATGGATAAGATATTTTTTTTCGTAATCGCTCCCAGACTGCTATTCAGAGGGAGTTTGCCCTGTAATCGTATCTTCTCTTTTGATACGGCAAATTCTGCCCTTATATAGGCTGTGTCTTCATTCTGTTTTACAAGGATTTGCAAAGTATCAATAGTTCCATAATCGCTGGTAATTTGTGGCACATTAAGATCAAGATCAAATTCACCTGAATTTTGAGTGCCTTTGTATGCAAATTTTAGGTCGATGCTCGAAGGTTTAAGATCGGGCAACTTCAGATAAGATTGCAAATGTTCGCTATTAAACTGAACAATCTCAAGAGAAATATCAAGCGCTTCGTGTTGATAAGAAGCATCTAATTTGATATTACTCAATCCGTCAGCAAGGTTAAAATGATCAATAGAATATGTCTTATCCTTAAAGCCTATAGAAAAATCTGATGTGTTTTGATAAGAAAAGTTTTGACTGATGACTTGAAAATCAGAGAAATTGATCTGATAAGGCTGATCGATATCATAAGTCAAGTGACTATGAACCGATAAAGAATCATTCACCTGGATTTGAATAGTATTTGTGATTTCAGAACCCTTAAGCTGACTGTTAAAATCCATCTGATTAATGAGCATTGAAGGTGTCCCGGCTTTGTAGATTGATCCGCTAAGATTTGCATTTTTCAGAGGATAAGGTTTATGCTTCAGATCAGTATCAGCAGAAATTTGAACATACATCTTTTCTGCATAGATTGAGTCTGCTTGAACATTAAGAAGCTCAATTTGACTATCAAATTCCTGTTCTTGATACTCAGCATCATATTTTCCTTGAATGTTGATTGCCTGAGCGCTTAAGTCAGGGAGCTTTAATTTAGGATTGAAACGAGATACAAGTTGTGTGAGGGCTTGAATATTATCTTCTCCTATGTGAAGCGAATAAGTCAAATCTTTTAATGCACTTAATGGCGTTTGTTTTTTCATAAGTGGATCTACATTAAGTCTCCCACTGAAAGTCATAAAGTCTTCATTCATGCCAAGCTCAAATGACTTTATCTCCAAATCAGACTTCTTTTTTCTGATGTCGAAATTTATCGAATCAACCTTCGTATCTTCAAATAAAATCTCATGGATGTGGCTTGTTAAACTGAAGTCTCCATTTACAATGTCAATTCCTTTTCCTTCAAATTGAGAATTCATCTGCTGAATATTTAAAGAAGCCATAGGCTCTGTAAGTCCAAAATCATTGAGTTTGATATGCTTCGTTACTAAATCCCCTTTAAAAGAAACATCAGGATTAATCTTCTGCTCGGTAGTGAAGAGTTCATAACATTGGGCATTCAATAGCGCATGACTTTCCTTGTAATTGAGCTCTGCTTCAAGAATTGCATCATTACCTTTTTTCTTAAGATTGATTGTGTTGTCAGAAAATATGAGATGATTGATGCGTACTTGATTTAGATTCAAGTTGAGAGATACGTCATTATCTTTCAATTGATCCCCTTGAATATTTGCTTTAATTTGCCCATCAGCATATAAGTCTGTAATTCCTGTCTGACCTTTCATGCTTTGATTCAGAAAATTGGAAAGAGTGAATTTCGACAAGGTGAGGATGGCATTGAGGTTCATTTTCTCTTTCTCTG
The DNA here is from genome assembly GCA_964573665.1 of uncultured Candidatus Cloacimonadota bacterium. Taxonomy (GTDB): domain Bacteria; phylum Cloacimonadota; class Cloacimonadia; order Cloacimonadales; family WRIO01; genus JAGOCT01. Next base: position 11,004 of record CAZNKI010000056.1, read on the forward strand.
AGATGGAAATCTGAACAGATGCTTTACCTTTTTTATCTTGTATGAGAACATCCGCCACGGTGTGTTGGGGATTCTGTTCGACAAGTGCTTGCACTTGATAGGTGTGTGGATCAAAAGCTAAATCATTATTGATGATGTTTAAATCATAAAGTTCAAATTTAGAAGCTTCAAGATAGATCTTCTTGATTTTTAAAGAGTCAGAGATTTGTGAATATACAAGAAATCGACTTTGATTGATCTGATTTTCATTTGCATTGAGAAGGATCATATCTTCAGAGATTTTGAGATGGAGATCATTGCTTTGAAATGGGGTTTTATCCATCACAAAGGCTAACACTTTTTGATCATAGCGAACGGTGTTTTGATGAATGCTGAGTTGACTTTTCAGATGAAAGCTTTCCAGTTTTTTACTGATTTGTTTCTGATGATAAGTAAAATTTAGCTTTGAATCTTTCACCTGTATATCGTTGAGGATTATTTCAGGTAAGGTACTTTTATTTTTTTTTGCTTCTTTTTGAGTACTCGAAAATGCTCGTGAAAAAGTATTGCTTTGGTCATTAAAGATTTCGAAATCAACATTCAGCGTATCTATGTTGATGGAATGGATATGCAGTTTTTGCTTCAATAAGGCAGAGAATTGATAATTGACACCGATGCTTTGAGCGGATAAGATGCTTTTATTATCATGGCTGATGTTGAGACCTCTGATGATGAAATGTTTAAAAAGATTGCCTTCCAAAGATTTAAAACTAATTTGAGCAGGCATGCTCTGATTGATTTTCTGGACAACTTGTCGCAATATCTGCTCTTGAACAGGAGTAGAATACATAAGCATTGCAATACTGGATAAAATCAAAGCCATTACAAACAAGAGAACGATGATGTAAGATTTAATAAGCTTCATTAGAAACTATACCCGATCTGGAAATAAATCTGATTCGTGTTTGTGTCTTTAGATAAAGGGTGTGCAAAATCTAATCTCAAAACGCCAATTGGGGAATGATAGCGAATTCCTGCCCCAACAGAATGTTTGAGATCCTCAAGATCAATAGTGTCCTTCCATACATTTCCTCCATCGTAAAACAAAGACCATTCAAGAGAGGAGATGATCATGATTCTTTCTTCAACCGTCCATTCCAATAAAGAATGACCGCCAATTTTCTCATTACTTTCATTAGTCGGGCTGATATTATTTCTGCTCCATCCGCGTATTGATTGGGATCCTCCTGCAAAGAAACGCTCTTCAATAGGGATAATCTTGTCTGAATTAAAAGATTGCAGTTGTCCTGCTTTGAATTTTAATGCTAATGTGTTTTTTTGTGATACTGGTATGTACCAACGATGAATCATCATGCTTTTGATATATTGATAAGGACTACTAAATGCGCTACTGCTGTAATTGAACTGCAATTGACTGATCACACCTTGATTATCTTTTTGCTGTTTAAAATCGTAATTACCAGCAATGATCGCTTTATTGTAAACGGATTGGAGTGAATCACTGTTATAACTGTCTGCATACCTCAGATTATTTTGTTCAAGCAATCCATAAACTGAATAAGAGTGCTGGCGATTGATCATTTGAGAAAATCCGCTGATGAACCCTAAACGTTCAATTTCATAGACACTTTCATTTTCTTTTCTAAAAAAAATACTGGAATTGCTGTAAAGTGAATGCCTGATCGGGATTGGCTCCTGACTCCCAATATTTACATTCCATGGCTCTAAATAACTGCTTTTTACAGAAAGATTCAAGATCCTGCAATTTCCAAGAAAATTCATTTTCTGATAATCGGCTGTAACTCTGAAATGATCTTCAATCCCATAACCAACACCTGCTTTTAAAACTCTTTTGGGTTTTTCAAGAAGATAAATGTTTAGTGTACTGTTGTTGCCCGTCGAATCACTTATTTCTACTTCTGTGCTGATCCTTTGGAAATGTCCCAATTGCTGTAAACGATGCTCAATCTCTTCGATTTGAGTTTCATTATAATCAAACGCTTCAAAGTCAGAAATTTGAAAGTTAACTGATTGCTCTGGAACATAATTTAAACCCTTTAGTTTTATATCACTAATATATGAATGCGCATTGCTTTCGATACGATAGTCGATGATTAATTTAGATTTATCTGCGTTCAATTGAAAATGGGGAGTGATATTGACATTGAGATAGGCATAAGTTCTAAAGATTGCTCTGATCTTATTGCTGAATTCACTAATACTCTGATCAGTGAATATCTTCTGTTCATATTTCTTAATCAGAGCTTTTACTTCTTCTTCAACTTGATTATGCACTTCATATCGCTGATCATCTTCTGAAAAGATGAATTGCGTCTTGATCATTTCTGTCATCACAGCCTGATTTTCATTTATGAGATATGTGATGTTTGCTTTATTTTGAGAGATTTCGATCTTTTGCTGAATATTAACCTCTAAAAATCCGTTTCTCTGATAGTAGTTCTTTATGATCTCCTGGTCAAACACTATCAGATCTTTGTGGTACAGACTCGCTTTCTTGAAAGGATTGATTTTTTGAAGAATAGGATCAGGTGAGCATTGAAGAAGAGCTTTAAGTGTTTTTTCACTGATATGCTCATTTCCTGTGAAATCAATGCGCTTTATGCTTAACTCTTCAGAACTTAATGGCATACACAGGATGAACAATGTGAAAAATATGATCAAGGATTTATTCACTTACACTCCATTCTTCTGATTCTTCTTAATAAGATATGCTGATTATTCATAAAATGCAATCTTATGATCAACATTAAACCTATTCGTTGATTTTGTCAAAAACTTTTTGTATTCTTCTGCTTTTTTGATAATTTGAAATCATTTTTTTATGCCATTTCATCCCTTGATTAATGCAGTATTTATTTGTTATTCATATCAGTTACAGAAATGTAAAAAAAAGATTGACGAAATCGGTTTTAAAAATTAAATTGGATTATTATATAGTAAAGTAGGTATCATGGGAAAAAGTTTTGTTATCGCAATAGACGGTCCGGCAGCCTCGGGTAAAAGCACTACAGCGAAACTCCTCGCTGAAGAGCTTGAATGTCTCTATATTGATACAGGTGCTATGTATCGCGCCTGTGCCTTATATGCGCTTCAAAACCAGGTGGATCTGGATGATTTTAATTCAATCGAAACAATGTTGGATCATATTAACATTACTTTTAAAAATATCAATAAAAACAATCATATTTTTCTGAATAATATCGATGTCTCAGAACAAATCAGAACGCCTGAAATCAGTCAAAAAGCTTCTCAGATTGCTACAATTGCCTGCATTCGCAGACGAATGGTGGATCTTCAAAGAAAAATGTCTGAAAACAGCAATGTCATTCTTGATGGCAGAGATATTGGGACAGTTGTATTTCCCGATGCTGATTTTAAATTTTATATGCATGCAAATCTTGAAACCCGCGCTCACAGACGCATGCTTGAGCTTCAGGCAAAAGGGATGAAAGTCGATTTAGATGAATTAACGGAAGAAATGGCTTGGAGAGATATCAATGACTCAACAAGAGATGTCTCCCCTTTAAAAAAAGCAGACGATGCTTTTGAGGTGAATACCACCAGTATGACGATCGAAAACCAAGTAAAATATATATTAAGAAAGATTAACGAAGAAATTGCGCAGTTCCTATAATTTTATTATTACAACCGTAAGGGTGATCATGAGATTGCTCTGGCACTATGAAGTCGTTCATCCAGAGCGCCTTGAAACAATGAAAGGTAAGATCATTGCTTCAAATCATGTGTCCAATTTTGATCCGCCTTTTGTCGGTGCCAATATTCCTTTTGAAATCTACTTTTTAGCAAAAGCTGAACTATTTAAAAATAAATACTTTGGCAAGCTCCTCCTCTTCTTAAATTGTATCCCAGTTAAAAGAGGACAAATGGATCTTAGCGCCATTAAGAAATGTATCAGAATCCTCAACGAAGGATCTTCTTTGCTGATCTTTCCTCAAGGTACTCGAAACGGGAAAAAGGCGAAAGCTGGTATTGGTATGATTGCTTCTGCAGTTAAGAAAGATATCGTTCCTGTTTTTGTGCAAAATTCAACTGAACATTTCAAATGCTTTACCTGGCAAAAAAAGGTGAGAATCATTATCGGTGAAAGCATCCCTTGGGATACTTATCAAAAATTTGAAAATGAAAAAGAGAAGTATCAACTCATTGCAGATGATATCTTTGAACAAATAAAGAAGTTGGACAATGAATCAAATTAAAATCGCTCGAAATTCAGGTTTCTGCTTCGGTGTCAAACGTGCCATCAAATTGGCTGAAGAAGCCGCAATGATGTACAAAAGAGTCAACACCTGGGGACCGATTATTCATAATCCTCAAATGGTCGAAGCACTGAGTTCGAAGGGCGTTTTTGAAATTAATCATATCGATCAGGTGAATAACTCTCCAGTCGTTATTCGCTCACACGGTATTCCTCAAAATGAAATGAATCTGATCAGCAAGAAGAATGTGCCCATCATCGATGCAACCTGCCCCTATGTTTCAAAAGCGCATGATTATGCAAAAATTGTCGATAATGAAGATTATACCATTATTGTACTTGGAAATAAAGATCATCCTGAAATCGTTGCGCTAACCTCATATATTCAAAATGAACATTATATTGTGAATGATGATTATTCGCTGATTCCGCAACATAAATTTGCTAAATTGGCAGTGATTTGTCAAACCACTCAGAATGCACAAAATCTTGAAAACCTAATACAATATCTTCTCCCCAGATCAAGCGAACTTAGGGTCTTTAATACAATATGCAATGCAACCAATGTCAGACAGGATTCTTCAGTCAATCTGGCAAAAAACTCTTCTGTTATGATTGTCATTGGCGGGAAAAACAGCTCTAATACTAAAATGCTGGCAACTCTGTGTGCAAAATATACCCAGACTTATCATATTGAAACAGCTGAGGAAATTGAAGACCACTGGTTTAAACCTGAAGATCAGATCGGTTTAACTGCGGGTGCCTCAACCCCTGACTGGATTATTATTGAAGTATATAATAAAATAAATAAAATTGTTGGGAAATCTGTCGATGCGATAAACTCCATTGATGATATTCCCGGTTATAAGGAGGAAATGAATGAATCTTAACGATCAAAACGAAAAAAAAGACTTAATGGTCAATGCCACGACTAACAGTGAACCGAACTCTATGGAGGAATTACTAGCTCTATCTTTTAGCAGCGTTGAACCGAATCAAATTGTTGAAGCAAGAGTAGTAAGCGTTACCGAAAGAGAAGTGTTGGTTGACATCGGCGGTAAGTCTGAAGCACCAATTGCGATGAGTGAATTTAATCACAAATTACCTGAAAAAGGTGATATGGTTAAAGTGTACATTATCGCTTCTGAAGATAAGGACGGAAAACCAAGACTGTCTAAAAAACGTGCGGATTTTATCCTTAACCGGGAAAAATTAAAAGAAGTTTATGAAAACAATGAAACCATTCATGGTGTACTTCGCCGTCGCGTTAAGGGCGGTATGATCGCTGATGTCTTAGGCATTGAAGCGTTTTTACCTGGCTCACAGATTGCCTTAAAAAATGTGCCAAATCTTGATCAGTTTATCAACAAAGAAGTTCAGTTAAAAATCATTAAAATTGATGAAGACAAAAAGAACATTATCGTTTCTCGTAAAAAAGTACTTGAAGAAGAAATGGCTCAGAAAAAAGAACACCTTAAAAACAAAATTCAACTCAATGCTGAACTTGATGGCGAAGTAAAGAATATCACAGATTACGGCGCTTTCATTGATTTAGGCGGTATTGATGGTCTTCTTCATTTAACTGATATGTCTTGGGGACGCATTAACCACCCATCTGAAATGCTCAATATCGGCAATAAAGTGAAAGTCAAAGTGATTGCTTTTGATGAAGAAAATCAGAAAATCTCTCTCGGTTTAAAACAACTTGTTCCTCATCCATGGGAAAATATCGAAATGAAATATCCTGAAGGATCAAAAGTGAAAGGTAAAGTCGTTAATATTGAAAATTACGGTGCTTTTGTTGAAATCGAACCTGGTGTTGAAGGACTTGTTCATGTGACTGAAATGTCCTGGACTAAGAAAATCAACAATCCAAAACAATTGCTTAAAGAAGGCGAAGTCCTCGAAGCGATCGTTTTAAAAGTATCAAAAGATGATCATCGTATCTCTTTAGGTATGAAACAAATGCAGGCAAACCCATGGTTGACTATTGAAGAACGTTATCCTATGGGCACAATTATTAAAAGAAAAATCAAAAACTTAACTGATTTTGGCGCTTTTGTTGAAATCGAAGAAGATATTGATGGCTTAATTCATATTTCTGATATTTCCTGGACAAAAAGAATTTATCATCCAAAAGAAGTGCTGAAAAAAGGACAGGAAATTGAAGCGGTTGTTTTATCTATAGATAAAATGCTCCATCGTATCGCTTTAGGCGTAAAACAAATGCATACAGATCCTTGGGATTCAATTGATCAAAACCTTCCTGTCAATACAGAAGTTAAAGGAAAGATCTCTAAATGTATTCCTAAAGGCGTTTTAGTGGATATTCCTTACGAAGATACTATGATTGAAGGATTTATCCCTATTTCTCATCTTGCAATTCCAAAAATCAACAAACCTGAAGATGCGTTTGATGTGAATGAAGAACTCGATATGAAAATTATCGAAATCGATAAAGACAATCGTCGCTTGATCCTCAGTGTTAAAGCTTGGTTCTTCAGCAGAGATAAGAATCTCATGAAAGATTATCAAAAATTGCACCGCGATCGTATCATCGAAAGATGCGGATCAGCTCCAGAACTCGAAAACCATTTTGATGAAGAAATCGCTAATGCGGTTAAAGATGAAAATTATGGTTATGACGATTCAAAATATCTGGCAGATGATGTCGATGTTGAAGATGAAGTTGTAGATGTTCAACCTGATGAAACTAACGAATAATCAGTAAATATTTAAAAAGGGGGCTTTATTGCCCCCTTATTTTTTTATCAATGATGAATATTGCTCTAATTGGTTTTATGGGTGCTGGGAAAAGTACCTTTGCTGTTCAACTCGCTCATTCTTTAAATTATCACTTGATCTCTATGGATCTTTTGATCGAACATCAGATGGGTATGAGTATTGAACAGATTTTCTCTGAAATAGGGGAGATCGGATTCAGAAAGATCGAGTCTGATCTGTTTCTGGAAGCCTTAAAAAAAGAACAAACAATTATTGATTGTGGGGGTGGAATACTTGAAACAACTGCTAATCAACAAGCGATGCTTCATCAATCTTTAATGACAGTTTATCTGCAATGCCCCTGGGAGATGATCTGGCAAAGAATAAAAAACTCCAATAGACCCTTATTGAAAAACAAGAATGAAATGGACATTTATCAGCTGTACTTAAAACGTGAACTTCAATATGAGAAATATGCCACATTGAAAGTGGATGCTACACTTCCATATCAGGAATTGCACAATCTTGTGTTAAACAATCTGAAAGAGCATTCGGGTTTCTGCTTTTAACCACATAACAAGTTTTAATCACAAATGAATAATAATCACAGAAGGTATTCATGAACCAAACAGAAAAGTATCAGCCATTAACGGAGAAATATCGCCCAAGAAAAATTAATGAAGTCTTAGGCCAGGATCATTTAATCGTACAAGACTCGATCTTAAAATCGATGATTGATTCTTCAATCTTTCATTCAATTATACTTTGGGGACCTCCTGGTTCAGGAAAGACTTCGATTGCCCGATTGATTGAATCATACACTCATTATCCATTTATTGCTTTTAGTGCCGTGCTTTCTGGTATAAAAGAAGTGAAAGATGTGATGAAAACAGCTGAGGAAAATCTCAAACTCACGCAACAACCTACGATCCTCTTCATTGATGAAATTCATCGCTTCAATCGCTCTCAGCAGGATGCCTTTCTTCCTTATGTTGAATCAGGAGCGATTATTCTTATTGGCGCAACTACAGAAAATCCTTCATTTTTTATCATTTCTGCTTTGCTTTCCCGTTGCCATGTGTTAGTGTTACATGCTTTAGAAGATGAGGCTATTCGCAAGATCCTGGAAAATGTCATTGATCAGGAAAATCAAAAGGACTTGTTTAACGATGAAGCTTTACGTTTGATCACTGCCTTGTCTGCCGGTGATGCGCGAAAAGCAGTGAATATTATTGACTTACTCTTAAAACCGAACTCTTTAGTTAAACCTTATGAAAAAAATACATTAGAAAAGTATTTGGCAAAGAAAGCGATGATCTATGATAAATCAGGGGAAGAACATTATAATCTGATCTCTGCACTTCATAAATCCCTACGTGGATCTGATCCTCAGGCAGCGCTTTATTGGCTGGCACGTATGCTCGAAGCAGGAGAGGACCCTATGTATATTGCCCGTCGGTTAACGCGCTTTGCCTCTGAAGATGTAGGCCTTGCTGATCCAAATGCACTCACTCAATCCATCGCTGTGAAAGAAGCTGTTCACTTTATTGGTATGCCTGAATGTACCGTTCATCTCTCACAATTGGTCGTTTATCTGGCAACAGCGCCTAAGAGCAATGCTATCTATACTGCCTATAAAAAGGCAAAAGATGACGCCTTGAAATCCAGCCATTATCCTGTTCCACTCCATATTCGCAATGCCCCAACCACTCTGATGAAAAATCTCGATTATGGCAAAGAATATCAGTATGATCATGATCATAAATACCACTACTATTATCAAAAATACTTCCCTGATCAGATGCCAGAAAAAGACTATTACAAGCCTTCTGACTTTGGCTTTGAAAAAGATATACAAAAACGAATCCTCTGGTGGAAAAAACTCCGCGCAGAACAGGAAAAAAATAAGTAGAGACACCGATTTATCGCGTCTATTACAGTAACGCAACCTACCAGGTTGCGAAATGTGAAGTATGGGAGCGTAGGCGTCCTCGCCTACGATAATTTATCGTTCTGCATGCATCCTTGCTTGCAGCTTGTTGTAACGCAACCAACTTGCGAAATCTTTCGTTCTGCAAACATCCCTGTTTGCAGATAGTGTTCTAGCATCTATGCTTGAACAACAATGGATAATCACAATAATCTAAAATCATTCAGATATAATCTTATCGTCACTTGTAGGGCTTTGCGAAACGAAGTGCCGTAAGGCCGAAAATGTACAATCTACGACCAACTCCAATCCGTCCAGCACAATGAATATCATGAGAAACATCATCCAGTAGAGACGCCGATTTATCGCGTCTAAAACCGTATAAATGGGAGCGTAGGCGTCCTCGCCTACGAAAATTTATCGTTCTGCATGCATCCTTGCTTGCAGCTTCGTTCAACCAACTTGGTTGCGACCTGTACCGCGAGCTTCCAGCTTGCGAATAAGTTAATAATCTCACCCCTTGCGGGGCTTGATGATGTATTGATTGCTACCGTAAGCTGCGCTTCGCTTGCATACGGTTATTCATAATATATCCCTTGCAGGGA
>CAZNKI010000057.1:0-20449 GCA_964573665.1 uncultured Candidatus Cloacimonadota bacterium
CAATAACTTACGCGTTTGAAAAGGCGTTTTTTGGCAAAATCACTCGAAAGATGGGCTAGTTTTCGGGGTATGTTAAATTTCCTTTTTTGCTTGACAGCTAAATTAAAAGTAGTGAAAATGACAATAATTAGAACTTATGAGGAAAATTATTAGTTAAATGTTTGAAATGATTGGTCAGAAATGGCTTTGAAAGAATGTACAAAATATTCTTTTGAGAGTTAAGTTCAGATGTGTTTGAGGAGGTTGAATGTATAAGAAAATGATGGGTTTAGTTATACTTTTGGGCGCTTCACTACTTTTTGCACAGACGAGAGAAAGAATTATCAGCTCAGGTGAATATTATTATGGTGAATATTCAAATAAAAACTATCAGCTGGCACGCGATTATGCAGTGAAAAATCTCTGTGAAAAACTTGTGGTTTATGTTCGATCATCTTTATCAAATAAAATATCTGAAACAAATACTAAAGCAACTGAATCAATGGAATCTATCATTCAAACTCATTCTATTGGCACTTTCAAGAATCTTCAGGAAATAAGAACTCCTAATGCGGGGGAAATCAATGTCCTCGTCTATATCAAGAGATCAGATCTTGAAGAAATCTTTAATGAGCGTAAAATGCAGATCAGGGATATTTATCAACAGGCGATAAGAATGGAACAAGACGGAAATATTGGTTCTGCTTTGAAATACTATTATTTTGTTATGATCCTGATGAATTCTCTTCCTGAAGAACGCATTGAATATAATGGCATTAACTATCATGTGGAAGTGCCGAATCATATCAATAATATCATGAGAAATATCAGCTTTTCTTATAAATCAAGAGAAAAGATTTCGGACAGTGAAGATCATTTACTGATTACAATGAACTATCAGAATAAGCCCATCTCGTTTCTGAGATTTTCCTTCTGGGATGGATCCAATCAAGTTACCATTGAAGGAACAGACGGGCAGGCGATATTGTCTCTCTTTGGTTCCAGTAGAAATTTTGATAAACTAGAAATCAATACAGAATATCAATTCTATGACAGCAGAAATGAAATCAAAGTGATTAGTGATCTTTGGGATGTCGTCAAACATCCTGAGTTTAAAAACAATTTCTCTTTGTTACTAAAAAATCAGAAGATACAAGACGACAAAAATGATCTTGATAAAAATGTAAAGACTCCTTTTACTATGACTGAATGTCCCCAAAACATCAGAACAAAGATTGAGAATCAAGCCAACGATTTCATCAATCTGATCAATAGCAATAATTCCAATGCGATTCAAAAAGCCTATGCCAATGATTCTTATCTCTTAAACAATATCAGCAATCTGATAAAATACAATAGAATTCGTGTGGCAAGTAACCAGAATGATTTACAGATTAATAAAACTTATGATGGATGGGAATTAAGAGGACTTTGTGTGAGCTCTAAATATCCCTCAGTTCAAAAACAAAATACCGATTATTTAGTCCTCAACTTTGATGAGGAAGGTACTCTAAATGAGGTGTCATTTACCTTGTTCAAAGGTGTTTATGAAGAATATAAAAACAGTAGTGTTGATACAGATACTTGGAAACGCAACCAGGTGATGATCAAATTTCTTGAAAAATATAGAACGGCTTATATGACTCGTGATTTATCAACTATAGAAACATTGTTTTCTGATGACGCAGTGATCATCATTGGTAGGGTCTTAAAAAAAGAACCTTTGAATAAAGATATAGAATTCCGTCGCTTAGCTGATGAACCTGATGTGAATTATTTGAAGTATTCAAAAAACCAGTACCTCAACAACCTCAAAAAGTCATTTGAAGGCAATCAGGATATTTTCTTAGGTTATAATAGCCTGAAAGTGCTGATCAAAAATAATCAGCCAGATACTTATGGAATCAGTATGCGACAAAACTATCAGTCCTCTGTTTACAGTGATGAGGGGTATCTCTTCTTACTCGTAGATTTTAAAGACAAAGAACCCAAGATATATGTCAGAGCATGGCAACCATCTGAATGGAGCGAAGAAAAAATGGTGCAAACTGCAAACTTTAAATTAAATTAAACAGCATCTTAGGGCAAGCTAATTGTAAAGCAAGCTACCAGCTTGTTAGATTCGTTCTGCACGCATCCTTGCTTGCAGCAAAAGTAAATCAAGCTACCAGCTTGTTAGATTCGTTCTGCACGCATCCCTGCTTGCAGTAAAAGTAAATCAAGCTACCAGCTTGTTAGATTCGTTCTGCACGCATCCTTGCTTGCAGTAAAAGTGAAGCAAGTTTCCAGCTTGTTAGATTCGTTCTGCACGCATCCTTGCTTGCAGCAAAAGTAAAGCAAGTTTCCAACTTGCTAATCATTAGTTATCAAAGGAGTCATTTTGAACAAAAGACGAATGAGTTTAATAATATTGATCATGATCATAAGCAGTTTTCTATTCTCGGCTGAGATGAACGAAATGATCGTACTCAAGCAGGCAGAGTTCAGACCAGATCAGCTTGTGAGTCAGGACAGAAAAGATATCATGAGAAAAGTCTGTGCAGGCATCCTCATTATCACAGATCTTACAGGTTTGAGCTTTCAGTCCAATAACGGCGTGGTGAGTATGGATTACAATCCTGGCCGCTATATGGTCTTTGTCTCTGAAGGCGAGCGTGTTCTTGAAATATACAAAGAAGGCTTCAAACCAATGGAGATTATCTTGTCTCAATATGGGATCTATGGTCTCAAATCGGGGCAGGTATATCAGATAGAAGTGACATCGAAAAATAAAAATATGGATATTAATGTCTTTATCAAGACAAACCCCGAAAATGCTACAATTATTTGGGATGAAGAGATTAAAGGAACAAATGGAATATTTAAAAGCAATGCAGGCAAACATCAGTTAAAAATAGAGTTAGCGGGTTATGGGACTATTAACGAAGAAGTGAATATAAGTGATACAAATTTCAGCTTTGAATATACACTCAAAAAAGAAGAGATGATTCCCTTAGTTATTTCAACAAGCCCTAAAGGTGCAACGGTTTATATTGATGGAATCCGTATCCCACAACTTACTCCGTTTTCTAAGTTTTATCCTAAAGGACAATATGAATTAAAAATTGAAAAAGACAAATATGTGACCCATACAGGCTCTATCAATGTCTCTCCTCCTAAAACAGAACAAACTTATACTTTGATTCCTGATTTTGGACAGTTAAACATTAGTTCTTTGAACCAGTCAGGTTTGAACATTTATATCAATGGGAAACCAACACCATACAGAACTCCTGCAATAATTGATAGCTTAGCCCCAAATGTATACCAACTTTATGCTCAAAATGATACATGGATGACAGATGTTCAAACAATTGACCTACAAAGAAATAAAAAAGAGAGTATCTCGCTCAATGCTTTTCGGACTGTAGGCGATATTAAAATTACTTCTGAACCATCCAATCTACACATTTATATGAATAACCGTTTAACAGAATTTACTACACCATATACTTTTAAAGATCTGCCTCCCTCTGAGTATAGCTTTTATGTTAAGTCACAAACTTATGATGCCAGTCCTCAATCTGTTCTTTTAAGCAAAGGGAAAACAGAAATAATTCATTTTTCTGCTGATCGGCAAGTGGCAGATTTAAATATCTCTTCTTTACCTGAAAATGGGATGATGGTCTATATAAATAATCAAAAACAAGATAAAACAACGCCCTGTACCATCAGTGATTTAAAACCAGGTGCCTATTCAATAGAACTTAGAGGTCAATTTTATCAAGCCCAGACAAAACAAATTCAGCTTGAAAAAGGAGTGAATCAAAGCCTCAGTTTCTCTATGGAAAGCAATTACGGGCAACTGACGATTGAGACAGACCCAGAAGCGAATATTGAAATTAATGGTAAGGATTATAAATCACAAAGAAAATTTAAATTTGAACCTCAATTATTGGAAATCAGAGTTAAGCGTAATAAAGCAGAAACCATATCAGAATCTCTAATATTAAAAAATGGAGATAATGTTACTAAAAAATTACTCACAAAATTATCTACAGGGACGATTACTGTGGAATTATTTCCTACAGACGCGAGTGTTGAGTTATCGGGAGATGCAGGTGAGAAATATTTTTCTAATGGAATGAAAATATTTGAGGGTATTCCTGTTGGAACTTATACTTTAACGGTTAAGAAATCAGGATTTAAATCCATTAGAGAATCGCTCACATTGAAACAAAATGATACTCTATCCCGAACGATAACTTTAAAAGAAGGCAAAGATGTGCCAGATAATTTTGTTTTGGTTGAAGGTGGTTCTTTTAGCAATGGTAGCTCAGATGTTACCGTCTCATCCTTCTTTATGAGCAAATACGAAGTGACACAGAAAGAATGGCAAGCTGTGATGGGAAGCAATCCCTCCTATTTTAAAGGGGATAAGAGACCAGTAGAAGAGATTACCTGGTATCAGGCCGTTGAATTCTGCAATAAACTCAGCCAAAAAGAAGGGCTGACACCTGCTTATACCATCAATGGTACAAGTGTCAGCTGTAACTGGAATGCTGATGGATATCGGCTACCCACAGAAGCAGAATGGGAGTTTGCTGCCAGAGGTGGAAATCTGTCCCAGGGATATAAGTATTCAGGGTCCAATAATCTGGATGAAGTGGGCTGGTATTATAGTAACTCAGGTAGGCAAACAAAAGAGGTTGGCACTAAAAAAGCCAATGTACTCGGTATCTATGACATGAGCGGTAATGTCTGGGAATGGTGTTGGGATTATTATGGTGATTATTCCTCCGCTTCACAGACAAACCCAAAAGGTGCAAGTAGTGGTTCTCGCCGTGTGCATCGCGGTGGTAGCTGGATCAACTACGTCGACGACTGTCGGGTGTCTCGTCGCAACTACGTCCCTGACGGCAGCGGCTACCTTCTGGGCTTCCGCCTTTCGCGAACAAGCAGGTAGAATTCTGACTTTTTTACATTATTACCTTTTATAAAAATTGCAGGCATGCCTGCATCTGGGCAATTGATTGCCGAAGCAGAAATAGCGAAGCAAAATCTGCAAGGCAAACAATTGCACGGCTGTGTCTAAGATCAGGAGAAGTAAATGATCAAAATAATTACTCTGGCTTTTGATGTTGAGTCTCAGTCATTTGATGAAGAAATTGTAAATGAATTTGTGTCGATGCATAAAATCAGATTTATACGTAAGGAATTTTTTGTCTGTCAGGATGTCCCGTATTGGAGTTTTGTGATTGATTATGAAAACTCCATCAAAAAGAAGAGTTATGAAGAATCATCTAATTATTCTGTGGGTGAAACTACAAAAGATCAACCAGATGAGGCTTTGATGAATAGTTTAAAAGCATGGCGAATAACAGAAGCAAAGAAACAGGCATATCCAGCGTATATCGTACTCACAAATAGTCAGATTGAAGATATCGCCTGCAAAAAGCCAATGAGTATAGACGCTTTGTGTAAAATTGCGGGTATTGGAAAAAATAAAATCAGCCTTTATGGTGATTCAATAATTCAAATCGTGAAAGAGGCTAATTATGATAAAAGAATACCCAATATTCAATCAGTGGTACAACACGATGAATCAAATTCTAATCATCTGCGAACGCTTTCCGAAGTCGATGAGATTTGTGTTGAGCAACCGGATACAGAATTTAAGCCTTGATATTATCGAAGATATCACAGAAATGATTTACAGTAAAGATAAGAAAGCTTATTTTCGTGCGATCAATATCAAAATGGAGAAAATACGAATACTTTTTAGAGTAGCTTATGACCGTCATTTTCTTTCCTCTGAACAGATGGAACGAATGATAGCAGAGATCAATGTTTGCGGGAAAATGCTGGGTGGTTGGGAAAAAAGTGACTCAAAAGATTGAAACTCCTATGTTTGACAAACTCATTTCCTGGCATAATCTGCATGCAGCTTACAAACTGGCAATCAGAGGTAAAAAACATAAAGAAAAGAATCAGCGTTTTATGTTTAATTTAGAGAATGAACTGTTGCTACTAAAACGTGAATTGGCTCAGAGTCGTTATCGACCTTCAGATTACAAGTATTTTAAAATATTCATCCCTAAAGAAAGAATTATCAGCGTGGCTGCTTTTAGAGACCGTATCGTCCATCATGCATTGATTAGAGTGATTGAACCTGTATATGAAAAGATATTTATCGCTGATTCTTATGCAACACGAAAAGAGAAAGGCTTGCATAAGGCGATTTATAGGGCACAAGAATATTCACAGATCAATCAGTGGTATTTAAAGCTGGATATTAAAAAGTACTTTGACAGTATTAAGCATGATATTCTTAATCGCATACTAAAAAGAGATATTGATGATTTTAATGTCTGCCAGCTGATGCAACTGATTATTGAAACCCACAAATCAGAAGATCTGGAAGGGCTTCCAGTTGGCAATCTGAGCAGTCAGTTTTTTGGAAATGTGTATCTGAATGAAGCTGACCATTTTATTAGACATCTGGGTATTAAACATTATATCCGATATATGGATGATATGCTTCTCTTTTCCAACTCAGTTCAACAATTGAAAGATACTTTAAAGCTACTAAAAATATTTCTCAATGATGTCTTACAATTAACAGTAAAAGACAAATCAGTTCAGATAAATTCCTGTAGCAGAGGAATTCCTTTTCTTGGTTTAAGAGTTTTCTCTGATAATATCAGAGTTCAGAATGTAAATATCAAAAGGATGAAAAAGAAAATAAAAGAAAAAGAATACCTTTTCAGAAAAGGTTATATTTCAGAAAATGCCATGTGTAACAGTGTTCAAAGTACTATAGCCTATATAGATACAGCCAATACCTTTAAACTCAGGGAAAGAATTTGGGGGTAAAAATCATTAATGGTTCTAACCGTGTGAATCGCGGTGGTAGCTGGAACAACAACGACAACAACTGTCGGGTGACTAATCGCAACAACAACAACCCTGACAACAGCAACAACAATCTGGGCTTCCGCCTTTCGGTACAACAAATTTCAGAAATGATATGTCTATGGATGTGTCATCAGGATAATGCTTGTTCGGATTTTTATCCTGTCCAGGGATGGCAAAGATTTATATCATAAGGAATCAAGTTCAACCGATTATTATATGATAACTATAGCGAGTATTATTAGTGAATGATTGATGACCTGATTCTGATAGTTACTAATCTCAAAATATATATTGAGCGCTTTGAATGAGTCATGGAGCCGGCTCGGCTCGAGCCGATAATGCCGATTAATAGAAATCATAAACTGCTATTTTCCTAATTCACAGCGCTTAAAAATTAAAATATCATAAAATTACTTTGACATTGTTTCTCTTATAATGTATTAATATAATCGTTTAGACTTAAGGAGGAACAATGAAAACTTATTTTGCTGAATTCTTTGGCACTTTCTGGTTGGTTCCTGGTGGCGGTGGTAGTGCGGTTTTAGCTGCTGCATTTCCAGAGCTTGGAATTGGTTTGGTGGGTGTATCTTTAGCTTTTGGTTTAACAGTGCTAACAATCGCTTATTCATTGGGACATATTTCTGGAGCTCATTTAAATCCTGCTGTAAGTATCGGTTTATGGGCTGGAGGACGATTTGAAGCAAAAAAATTAATCCCGTATTTTATTTTTCAAATATTAGGGGCAATCGCTGCTGCAGCTGTTTTATTTGCGATTGCAACGGGTAATGGCTCCTCAATTGGCAATTTCGCTGCTAACGGTTATGGAGAACATTCTCCTGGACAATACAATTTACTCTCAGCAGCGATTACAGAATTCGTAATGACATTTATGTTCTTGCTCATTATTCTAGGTGCCACCGATGATCGTTCTCCTAAGGGTTTTGCAGGTATTGCGATCGGTTTGGCATTGACTTTGATTCATTTAATCAGTATACCAGTCACCAATACTTCTGTTAATCCTGCGAGAAGTATCAGTCAGGCACTCTTTGTCGGCGATTGGGCGATGTCTCAACTGTGGCTTTTTATCCTGATGCCTGTACTTGGTGCTCTGTTTGCGGGAGTTGCTTACAAATGTATGGCACCACGAGCAGAATAGTTAACTTTCAATATTAATGTTTTAAGGGCTGTGTTCAGCCCTTAATTTTTTTGATTACTTTATACTTTTATTTTCTGGAAATTTGTGATGATAGGATCATTATATCTTATTTCTGTTAAGCAAATAGCTGAACCGACCGTGAACTGAGGCGACACCGAGGGTAAAGCGAGAGTAAACTTCAAAAAAATCAGAATAATTACTCATTTTAGTTGAAGGGATAATCTGTTGATATAAATTAATATGGAGAGAATGATCTATTGGTTTAAGACAAAATATTTTTATGTAAGCCACGCATTATATTGATCACTTTTGCTTAAAACTAAAAATACTGAAAAAATAATTTTTTTATTGACAGGATTTTTATTATATTATTATTAGCACTCAAAAGAGTTAATTGCTAAAATGATTAAATGAAAAATAAGGAGGAGATAAAAATGGCTAAGCAAATGAAGTTTGGACATGATGCTCGTACCGCTTTAAAAGCAGGTGTTGACAAATTAGCTGATGCAGTGAAAGTAACATTAGGACCACGTGGTCGTAACGTAGTTTTAGACAAGAAATTTGGATCCCCTGTAATCACAAATGATGGTGTTACAATTGCAAAAGAAATTGAATTAGATGACGAATTTGAAAACATGGGTGCGCAATTATGTAAAGAAGTTGCTGAAAAAACTCATGATGTCGCAGGTGATGGAACAACTACTGCGACCATTTTAACTCAGGCGATTATCGAAGAAGGATTAAAACATGTCACCGCTGGCGTTAATCCTATGTATTTAAAACGCGGTTTAGAAAAAGCGACAAAACAAGTCATTGATAAAATTCATGATTTAAGCAAACCTATTGCAAATCAGGATGAAGTGGCTAAAATCGCGACTATTAGTGCGAACAATGATCCTGAAATCGGAAGATTAATTGCTGAAGCAATGGAAACTGTCGGTAATGAAGGTATTATCAATGTCGAAGAAGCTAAATCAATTGAAACAACTTTGGATAAAGTTGAAGGAATGCAATTTGATCGCGGTCACATTTCTCCATACTTCGTGACTGATCCTGACAAAATGATTGCTGAACTTGAAGATGCGTTCATTTTAATGTATGATAAAAAAATCAGTGTGATGAAAGATTTATTACCAACACTTCAAGCAGTTGCTCAAACTGGAAAACCTTTATTGATCATCGCTGAAGATGTCGAAGGTGAAGCTTTGGCGACTCTTGTTGTAAATAAACTTCGTGGTACACTCAATGTTGTTGCTGTGAAAGCACCTGGTTTTGGTGACAGAAGAAAAGCAATGATGGAAGATATCGCTATTCTTACTGGCGGACAGGTGATCTCTGAAGAAATGGGCAGAAAATTAGAAACTGCTACTTTAGAAGACTTAGGCCGTGCAAAGAAAATTATCGTTGAAAAAGAAAATACCACGATCCGTGAAGGATTTGGTAAAAAAGAAATGATTGATGCTCGTATCAAACAGATCAAAGCTCAGGTTGCTGAAACTACATCTGATTACGATCGTGAAAAACTTCAGGAAAGATTAGCAAAATTAAGCTCTGGCGTTGCTGTGATCAAAATTGGTGCTGCGACTGAAACTGAAATGAAAGAAAAGAAAGCTCGTGTTGATGATGCTTTACATGCGACTCGCGCAGCTGTTGAAGAAGGAATTGTTCCTGGTGGCGGTGTAACTTTAATCCATGCTGCAAAAGCAATTACTGTTGAAAATGATGCTTCTCATGAAGATAAAGTTGCTGCTGAAATTTTAAGAAAAGCTTTATCAGTTCCTGCTTATCAAATCGCTAAAAATGCTGGTGAAGAAGGTGCTGTGATCGTTGAAAAATTACTCTCATCAAATGATCATACATTTGGTTATAATGCTGCAACATCTACATTTGAGAACTTATTGACTGCAGGTGTAATTGATCCTTCTAAAGTAGTTAGAAGTGCTGTTCAAAACGCAATTTCTATCGCAGGATTATTCTTAACCACTGAATGTCTTGTTACTGATATCAAAAAAGACGAACCTGCTATGCCAGGAAACCCAGGAATGGGCGGAATGGGTGGTATGGGCGGAATGTACTAAAAACCATTTAAGCATAAAAAAAAGCACAGGATCATCTCCTGTGCTTTTTTCTTTTTATAACAATTATGAGCTTTGAATTAGCCATGGAGCCGGCTCGGCTCGAGCCGAAAATGCCGATTAGTAAAGGACTCAATAATTTTGAAATCAACTTTTTTACTAATTCAAAGTTCTTTAATTAATAGTGATACTTTTTGTTACTATTGATCATAAAACTTCTATAGATTTGTTCGATCAAAAACACACGAATCATTTCATGGGTAAATGTCATTTGTGAAAAACTCATTAATAAATGAGCTTTCTTTTTTATCGTATCTGACAAACCATAAGTTCCACCAATGACGAACTGAAGATTTCCTTTAATCTGCCATTCATTGATTTTTTTTGCAAACTGCTGTGAACTCATTTGCTGGCCCTCTTCACTTAAAACAACCAAAGTCCATGTAGGATTGATTTTACTCTCAATTCTTTGTGCTTCCTGCTCTTTAACGATTTCAATATTGTTTGATGATGAAAGCGGGGTAGAGGCAAGTTCGATAATTTCCAGACTACTATATGGAGAAAGCCGTTTCTTATATTCAAGAAACGGCTCAATAAAATATTTTTCTTTACTTTTACCAATACAAATGATTTGAATTTGCATTAGGCGCAAACAGCTCCTATAGCCATGCAAAGCATTTTTGTTTCTGCATTGTCTGCTCTTGAAGCAATAAGTATTGGCGCTTTAGTTCCAATAACTACATGGGCAACTCTCCATTGACAATAATAGGTCAGCATCTTGCCATAGATATTACCTGCTTCAATGTTTGGAACGATTAAAATATCAGCTTGACCAGCTACAGGTGATTCTATCCCCTTCATTTTTGCAGCTTCCATATTGATGGCATTATCAAAAGCCAAAGGACCATCAATGATACAATTAGCAATCTGCTTGCGTTGATTCATTTTAGAAATCACTGACGCATCCATGGTACAAGGCATTTTGGGATTAACGACTTCAACAGCAGCAAGTAATGCGACCTTTGGATTGGGATTATCAAATGAATGAGCCACTTTTACGGCGTTTTTTATAATAGAAATTTTTTCATTTAAATCAGGATAAAGATTTATGCCTCCATCAGACATTAATAAGATTCTTTCTGGTGTTTCGTATGCAAGTACATCACTGATGACTTCACCTGTTCTGAGTCCATTTTCTTTGTCCAGGGCTGCTTTTAAGATTAGTGCCGTATCTGCCTTGCCCTTAAGGATGATATGCCCTGCATTTTCGCGAATTAAGCCAACTGAAACGGAACATGCTTTCGATAAATCTTTGCCTGTATCTTGAATCTGGAAAACACCTGCATATTTGGGGAATTGTTTATTGATAATTTCCTCAATAGCGATTTTGTCGCCCACTAAAATTGAATGAGCAAGATGTTCATCATGTGCAAGTATCGCTGCTTCAATAGCACTATCTGTTTGAGCTGCAGCGACAATAACGGTTTTCTTTTCGGATTGACTTTTTACTTTATTGAGCATTTCATTAAAATTATTTAACATTTGATACCCCTGTTTATCTTTTATTATTCATAGTTTAAAATGTAATCGATATCTTGATCATAAAGATCTTTTGATTCGCTGTAAATTTTCTTCAAAGCCTGTTTTTGGATTTGACGAACTCTTTCGCGGGAGATGCCTATTTCCTGAGCAATCTCTGCAAAATTCTTTTCTTTATAACCTTCCAACCCAAAATAGGATTTAATAATATGTGCATCACGACTATCAAGTGTTTTTAACGATTGGTTGATTTTTTTCTGCATTTTCTCCTGATAATAGACATCTTTTGGATCTGGTGAATTTGGATCTTCTACGAAATCTAAAATACTTACATCTTCATTCTGATTTGATTTTCCAATATCGTCTAACGATAATGTATCAATTGACTGTAAGTGCATATTATTAATGAGTTTTTCAGAAATATCTGATTTATTCGACAATTGCATCATCGATATTTCATCCCCAGTCTCAGCTGTATATCTGTCTCTTATATTCTTTATCTTACTGATCGCATTTGATCGCCCTAACGGGACTCTGATTAAAGAAGTCTTTTCTGCAAGAGCAAATAGTATTTTTTGCTTAATCCACCAAACTGCATATGAAATTAGTTTGATATCTTTGTCACTATCGTATTTTTCTATTGCTTTTATAAGTCCCATATTTCCCTCGGAGATGAGTTCTGATAAACTTAATCCTCGATTCTGATAATGAGATGCAATTTTCACAACAAACTTTAAATTTGCACTGACTAATTTGTTTTTTGCCGCTTCATCTCCATTTTTGGCTTTAATTGCCAGTTCTTTTTCCTCCTCACGACTGAGGGTTGGGATTTTTGAAATTTCATTTAGGTAACTTTGTAAAGCCTGATCTGCAAATACATATTCCATTTAGTAAGCCTCAATGATTATTCTGTAAAAATTCTTTGTGGTCAACGATAAAATCAAAAAGATCATCATCATTCATTTTTGATTTCTTTGCAAGTTTAAAAACCAATGATACTCCCGCAAAGTTCAGTCCCACTTCCTGAGTCAGGGTGCTGATTAATGATATGCGGGTGATCTCTTCCTGTGAAAAATAGCGTCGTCCATTTTTACGAATGGGTTTTATCAGATTTTGATACTCGTATTCTCGAATGGTTTGTTCATGCAAGCTCAATTGCTTGGCAACAATACTGATTGGATATAGAATATCAGTCATTTTATCCATCTAAGGTAATCCTACTAAAAAATCTCGCGGATTAATTGCCACACCTCGAACACGATACTCGAAATGTAAATGTGAACCGTTTGCATTTCCTGTTGCACCAACGGTGCCTATAAGCTGTCCTTGCGTGACTTCCTCTCCTACACGAACTAAGTTACTCTCATTATGTCCATACACGGTCATCATAAAGTTTTCATGTTCAAGAATAATGACATTGCCATATCCTCTTTGTACTCCAGAGAATACAACTTTGCCAGGCAGTACAGCATAAATTGGTTCGCCATTGGGTGCGCCAAAGTCAATCCCTTTATGCATTCTACCACTTCTCATCCCAAACTCTGATATAACTTTTGCGCTATGCAGAGGTAATATTGGTGTTCGACTAAATGGCTTTATTACAGGTTTGATTTGTTTTATAAATTCGATATCATTCTGAGCAGCTGCTACTGAAGCTTCTCCAATATAAATTCTCTGTCCTTCTTTTACTGTAAGTGAGTTTAAGTTGTTCCATTTTTTAAGATCATCAACTGAAACATTGTAATTCTTTGCGATTCTAAATAAATTTTCTCCACGAGAAACAATATGAACAGCTACTGATTGAATCTCTTGAGCTGTATTTCTATCTTGAACATATTCTGCTTCTTCTGCTTGATTTGAATGCCCTGGCTCAAGCCAGATTCTCTGACTTTCTTTAATCTCAAAATCTTTTAATTTATTATAGTCAAGAAGATCAACTATATCGATGTTATACATTTTCGATATTGCTGTCAATGTCTGACTTTTTTTTACAATATGGTATTTCTCATTAAGTCGAATGGGTTCTATTCTTTGTGTGCTTTGCGTACTCCGTGAATCATCATATACTTTGAGTTTTTGACCCGCTTTCAATTGAGTACTTTTTAATTTATTCAGCTTTTTGAGTTCTTCGACACTCATATTATACTTTTTTGCAATCTGTTTGAGTGTTTCTTTCTTTTTTACTTTATGTGTAACTATGGATTGTTCAGTTTGGTTCTGAAGTTCCTCTCTTGGCTCACGGCTTGTGCTTACTTTTTTAAGTTTTAACACTTGCCCAACTTTAAGTTTTGTATCAGTCAATTGATTGATTTTCTTTAATTCATCAACACTTGAATTATAACTTTTTGCAATTTTAAAAAGAGTCTCGCCTGATTTTACTGTATGTGTTTGTATATCAGTTGTTAAAAAACTCTTTTCTCTTTCTTGGACTTCAGGCTCAGTATTGGCTTTTTTACTCACTTTAAGTTTTTGCCCAATCTTTAACTGACTTCCAGAGAGTTGATTCAGTTCTTTTAACTCAGTAACACTGATTTGAAATTTCTTCCCAATTTCGGACAAATTATCTCCAGACTCAACCGTATAATATTGACCTGAAGCACTACTGCTTGATTTTTTCTTCTCTTTAATTTTTAGTATCTGACCAACCTTTAATTTGTCACTGCTAAGCTTGTTGATTCTTCTCAATTCATCTACACTGATGTCATATTTCTTGCTGATCTTACTTAAATGATCACCTTGCTTAACTTTATGTTCAGTTACTTCACCGCGTACAACGGAAATGAATCCAGTTGTTATCACGATGAAAACGATCACTGATTTAGTAAACGATTTTAAAATCATTATATTCCTTATCGATTATTTGCTCTTGATATTGTATATTATAAACCCAGGAAAATGCAGGACCTTTTCTCGCTGAACTTATAAACTCATTCATTATTTCTGGTTCTGATATTGCCAATATCTCAACTCGTCCATCATCTAGATTCTTTACAAATCCTCTGACTCCAAGCTTTCTTGCAATTCTGCTGGTATATTGTCGATATCCGACTCCCTGAACTCGTCCTTCAACGATCAGTCTTAATGCTTTCTCCATAAATACACACTTTGACTTTTTTGTATTGGATACAGAATTTTTTGTTTTCTGTCAATACTTTTTATTATAAACTCATTTTCTTCTTATAAGTCCCTAAAAATTAAACTGATAATTCTACAATTGTTACGATTAAAGTAAGATTTATTAATCTTCTCTTTACTTAAGAAATAAATTAAATGATTCATATTTTGTGTTTTATTCTTTCTCATCTTCAGTAACAAAACGATAAACTTTCTCATTACTCTTCTGCATTCCGTACTTTTCTCTTGCTATTTTCTCTATTGCTTGAGGGTCATTTTCCAATTTCTTATTTTCTTTTTGCAATGCAGAGTTTTCTTTTTGCATTTTTGCTAATTCAGTTTTAAGTCGTTTTACCTCTGCTTTAGAAGAAAAACACTTTAAAATACTATTATTGTTGAGAATCAAGATGTCGATAAAAATATAGATAATTAATAACTTAAAAAAAATAGATGTAATTTTGTGGTTGATGATACTTTTTAGAGATAACTTTTTAAAAATTTTCATTTCAGTCCCTCCTGATAATTGAACAATATGACTTGTTGTTCCTTCATTAATGATTTATCAACCTCAATAAAATTGTTTTTAAGGTAGCTTACATTGGAATACATACGTATGAACTCTGAATGATCTTTGATATTAATATGACAGCATTGATTTTTAAAATGCATCGGTAGAATTAGTTTTGGATTGATCATGTCACATAATTGTTTCGCTTCATTACTATCAAGGGTATAAGTCCCTCCAATGGGGATCATTAATATATCTGTCGGTAACAATTGATCAATGATCTGCTGATCAGGTAAGTGACCTAAATCACCACAATGCACTATGACAACATCATCGATACGAATTTTTGTGATCAGGTTTAACCCTCTCTTTTCTCCAAATTCATGATCATGGAAGGTTTGTATCGAATCAATAGTGATATCTTTATCTGACAAATGACCTGCCTGATTGATTTTGTAAAATTCTCCTTGAACTAATGAAAAATTATTGTGATCATAATGATTATGAGATGAACATACAATATTCGCTCTCAAATTTTGTGGCATTGGATAACCGATATCTTCAAATGGATCAAGTACAACAGAATGATTTTTGTTGCTAACCTTCCACATTGAATGCCCATAATAAGTGATCTTGATCATACTTCCTCTTTCTGAACTCAGTTTATTCTCTTGTAGAATTTTGTAAAGAAAAATCTATCGATAAAAAAAAGGGACACGATAAACATGCCCCTGTTTTATAATGAATCTGATTCTACAACTTAAACTGGTTGACCATTCGATTCAGTTCGATCGCAAGTTGAGCTAAATCTTCTGATGCTGTTCGTGTCTCATCAGCATTTTTAGAAGTCATTTCTATACTCTGTAGCATTTCAGAAATGTTTTTTGCAACTTCCTGAATACCTTGACTGATCTCTAATGTATTACGTGTAATCTCCTGTACTCCAATATTTGCCTGTTCACTATTATTGGCAATTTCATTGGATGCTTTTGCTGATTCAACAGAGTTTTTAGATATTTCGCTGACCGCATGAGTTGCTTCAGCTGCATTTTTGGAAATTCTTTGTGTATAATCGACGACCTTGGATATTTCACCCTGTACTTTTTGAGCAGATGAAGCCATTCTTCCTGATGAGTGAGCAATTTCATTGGTTGTAATATTTTGTTCTTCGATACTTGAAGCGATGACTGTATTGATCTCATTCAGCTTGCCAATAATCTGTGTGATGTTCGTGATCGCTTTGGTTGAATTTGTTACTGAGTTTTGTACTTCTTCGATTTGGCTGGCGATGTTTGCAGTTGCTTCAGCGGTTTGTTTTGCAAGTGATTTCACTTCATTAGCGACAACAGCAAAACCTTTTCCTGCATCTCCAGCACTGGCTGCTTCAATCGTTGCATTAAGTGCTAACATATTGGTTTGATCGGCGATGTCATTAATCAGTTTGACGATTTTTCCTATTTCATTGGAGGTTTTTTGCATATTAAGCATAACAGCATTTGCTGTCTCAGCTTCTTTAGATGCTTTTAACGAAATATCCGATGCCTGCTGTGTATTCTTTGCAATTTCAGATAATGTAGCATTCATCTCTTCAATTGCCGATACAATACCATTGATTTCGTTGACTAATCCAGATACAGAGCTACCTGCTTCACTGATATTACCACTTAATTTATTGATATCTTGAACCGTCGAGTCAACTGATCCGCTGGTTTGCTCTGATGCTGATGCTACTTGATTGATATTTGATGAGAGCTCTTCTGTTGCAGCAGCTACTGTTGAAACGGAGACACTTGCCTGTTCAGCAGCTGAAGCAATGACATGTGCGTTTGAACTGATTTCTTCTGTTGAAGCAGAAACAAGTTGTGATTGATTATTCATGTTTTTTGAGTGTTCTACGAGACTGTTAGCTGTATTGGCTAATGTATTGCTCTTTTGATTGAGTGTATTAATTCCAAACGATATATTGCTGATAATGTTATGAATTTTCCCGATAAAGGTATTAAAATCATTGGATAATTCGCCGATCTCATCTGTGCTACTGACTTCAAGTCGTTTGGTTAAATCTCCATCTCCTTCTGAAATGTCTTTGACTTTATTATTGAGCGCTTGAATAGGTTTTGTTATACTCATTGCGATGTAATAAGAGACAAAGAATCCAAAGGCAACAAATATGAGAATGATCAATATCATGATATTTCTCATTTTAAATACTGGTGCCATGATTTCATTCTTAAAAGAGCCTAAAGCGATTGACCATGTTGTTCCTGGAATTGGCGCAAATCCCATATTGCGAAATTCTCCCATATATTTGTAACCACCAAAACTTGTTTCTCCATTGATCATTCTTGTCATGATCTCAGCAAGTACCTTAAACTCCGGTTTCGTTTTTGACTCTTCTATGTAGTTCACTTGATTGAGTATAAGTTCGCGATTCTTATGAGATACAAGCGTTCCTTTACTGTCGATAATATATGAATAACCTTTTTCACCATATTTTAAACTGTCGGTGACATTAGTGAGTATCTCACCAGGTAATCGACCCACTAATACTGCACTAACTGATCCATCAGATCCTTTGATTGGTGTTGCGACCATAATAACTGCTTTATTTGTCACTTTACTGATGATCACATCGCTAATGACGGTTTCTCCATTTTTTGCTTTTTGAAAATATTCTCTTTCACCCAAATTTGCTGTTGTTCCATCAGGATATTTTGTGTTTCCTTCAAGATCAGCAATCCCCATTCCGATAAAAAATGTACGATCAATTTCATTAATTAATGCAGGTTTTTGTAAATTTTCCCAATCCATTGATTTGATTACATTTCTGTTGGCGATGCCTTCAAGTACGGTCTTGTAAAATTTGACTTCTCCTGAAACTTGCTTTGCGCCCTGCTCAGCTAATGTGACTAAAGTAGCATTTAAACTTTTAATTATTGATTGAGCGCTTAACTGGTAAGAAATAATCCCTAATCCTAAAGCAGTCGCAAGGATGCTAAACAATGAAAACGCAATAATTCTTTGTTTGATCTTTAAATTCTGAAACGCATATCCCTCCATTCTTTTAATCTCTACACTAATTATTAATTATAACTTAACTGTTTTTTTTTACTTGTCAACAAAAAAAAATGATTTTCTCGATTTTAAAACATAATTTTTCTTTCTTACTTGATAAAAGTCTTTTTTTTTGCTTGACAGTTAGAATCGCATCTCATATAGTATATATAAAGGAGATTATATGAAAAACTTACATTTTCGTTGTCTTATCGCTACAAATATTGCTTTTAAATTATTAGCTATAGCCCTAATACTTATATTTTTTGCTTATTCCTTGTTAGCTGACAATTCTAGTTATGTTATCTCCTCTCAGTCCTCTGAAAGTCGTCCCATCTTGTTTAAAGATAAAGAAATGTTTAAGATTTACGCAGGGAATAACACTCTGAACATTGATGAAAGAGTTACTGTTATTGAATTTAGGCTTGAGCAGATCTATAAATCAAAAGACCTAAATCCTGATAGCTTAAAACTCATTCAATATGATAAAGAGATTAAAATAAAATATAAAAATATTGATTTAATACAAATTACGAAAGATGATAGTTTAGCAACTAATAAAAATAAATTATTCATTGCTAATGAAATCATGATTAATCTGAAAAAACAGTTTTTCCCATATGCATCATCATTGTCTGAAAGGCATGATATAACAAAGATTTTGAAAATCCTTGCTTTAATATTTTTTATAGTTCTCATAACTTATCTGATGTTCAGAGTGATTCAAAGATTGTGGATCAAATTAATCAATTGGATAGATATGTTTTTCAATAAGCATTCTTCAACGATTGTTTTCAAAGGAATAAAAATTATTGCTCCAGATCAGCTTGAATATATTATGAAAGTCTTTCTCAATGTTTTAAAATTTTTAATTCATTTTGTCCTAATCTATAATATGACATATTTTATTCTTTTAATTATCCCAACTACACATCAAACTGCTTTGAATCTGAAACAATATCTTTCAAAACCTTTAGTCACTCTTTTTAAATCATTTCTCTCCTATTTCCCAAATATCATTTTTATTGCAATTACATTGTTTGTCGCTAAATATGTAATTAAGTTTCTAAGGTATTTCTTTGATGAAATTGAAAAAGAAAATATTAAGTTCAAAAACTTTTATCCCGATTGGGCTGATTCTACTTTTCATATTATTAAGTTTTTAATTTATTTCTTTGTTGCTGTTATCATTTTCCCATATTTACCTGGATCTGATTCTCCTGCATTTAAAGGAATCTCAATTTTTGTTGGAGTCCTTTTTTCTTTGGGTTCAAGTTCTGCTATTGCTAATATGGTAGCTGGAATCATTTTGACTTACATGAGAGCATTTAAAGTGGGCGATATCGTTAAGATCGGTGATACAATTGGTGAGCTTAGAGAGAGTTCTTTGTTGGTCATTAGAGTTAAGACATTTAAAAATGTTGAGATTACTATCCCAAACTCATTAGTGCTGAGTGGTCAAATTTTTGATTATTCTCATTATTGTGATAACACAGGTTTAGTCATTCATTCAAAAATTACTATCGGATATGATGTACCCTGGAATCTTGTTCACAAATTACTAATTCAAGCGGCAAAGAACACTGAAGGCATACTTAAAGATAAAGACCCCTTTGTATTACAAACTGCTTTGAACGATTTTTCAGTGGAATATGAAATTAATGCATTTACAAATAATCCTAAATTATTGCCACGAATATACTCTAATCTTCATCAGAATATTCAGAATGAATTTAGAGATGCAAATGTTGAAATCATGAGCCCTATTTATAATGCTGTTAGAAATGGGAATGATGTAACTATTCCAAAAGAATGATAGATAAATTAATTATTACTGATAAAAGATGAGCGGGATTACTCCCGCTCAAATTATTTGTATAACAAGTTTGAAACTTGTTCCGTTTTAGAATTATTTTACTAAGATCATTTTACCTGTTGATGTGTAGTTTGGAGTTGTCATTCTGTAGAAGTAAACACCGCTACCTGCATCATTGTTATGATCATCTTTACCGTTCCAAACGATTGAGTGATCGCCAGCATTCATTACTTCGTTCACTAAAGTACGAACTTTCTGGCCTTTGATGTTGAATACTTCAACACTGACCTGAGTTCTTTCTTTGAGTGAGT
>CAZNKI010000058.1:0-20092 GCA_964573665.1 uncultured Candidatus Cloacimonadota bacterium
AAGTCGATGCCCTATTTATCAGAGTTTCAGACTTATTTGACGAAAGTTGGGTTAACATAGAATTGCTTATCTCGAATTATTTTGAAAATTTAATCAAAATTATGATCATAATATTCTCAGATCAAAACAGGTTTTCTACAGGATAGACATTAGCAGTACCTCTCTGTTATCCTATGATGATATAATAAAAAAAGCCCTGATCATCGGATCAGGGCTTGATTTTAAGTTTTCATTACATCTTTTTTAAGATTGCTGTGTATTTTGTTTCTAATGCTTTATTTTTTGTACGAATAGCAGCCATAACTAAAATTTGAACAGGCTCTTTTCTGTTTTCATCATTTTTAAACCATTTTTCTGCAAAGGGGATCAATTCATTCCATTTTTCAAGTTTTGCTAAATGATAGCACAGAATTGATAAATTTTCACTGCTTTCTTCAATACTTACTAAGCGAGTTAAATATTCTGTCGCTTTATCATTTTTGTTCTCATTTTGAGCAATAGACGCAGCAGTACCTAAAGCGTCAAGATTATTTGGATCAATCGTTAAAGCTTTATCGAATGCTTCTAAGGCCTGATCGTATTTTTTTAGTTCAATTAATGAATAACCCATATAAAGAGGATGCTCAGCTTTTTCTTGTTCTAATTCACTCAATTTTTTAAAGTATTCAACTGCTAAATCAAACTTCTTTTCCATATAATAATCGTTTGCTAAGTTGAGCAATACTACAGTATCATTTGGATTTTTTTGTAAGATGATTTGGAAATATTCATTTCGTTTTGCAATATCGCCTTTTTTCTCAGCGATTGCTGCTAATAATTGATACGTTCTAACACTATCTGGTGTTTCTGTTACTAATTGATTAAGGATCTCAATAGATGATTCATTGTTTCCTTCATTAAAAAGATCATAAGACTTCTTAAATCTTCGTTGCCATTGATTGCTAATCATCTTGATACATTCATTTCGATATGTTTCAAACTCGTCATAATCTTTATAATCAGGAATATTGTTAATTGATGCTAAAGCTTTTTGATAATATTCTGTTGCAATGCTATATAAAGGAAAAGATTCTATTTCAGCATTTTTTTTTAAAATTTCGGCTTTATCTTCTGCTTCTTTTTGAAGATCTTCTGACTTGTCTTCAGCTTCTTTTAGAATTTCTGATTGCTTTTCTTTTGCTTTCATCTGAATTTCAAATGCTTGATTGTTGTAAATAACGGCAATGTTGTATAAACTAAACACATGATCAGGGTATTCTTCTAAGACTTTCATGTAAGATGAAATTGCTTTCTCGTCCTTTTGTTCTCTACCATAAAGTATTGCGGATCTTAAACTGATTTTTGCTTTGCCTTTAATTTTTTGTTCTTTACCTTTTCCTAACAATTGGCTCGGTAAGAATAATGATAAAAGAAGTGTAAGTACGATGATCATTTTTAATCTTTTCATGAATCCTCCAATATTTGTTTTTTTTAACTTTTTTTCTTGTAATAATTTAGTCAAGAATTAATTACAGTAGTCCCCATTTTTTACGTAAATAATACTCAGAACAGACAAACAATAAGAAGAGAAATATGATCGGTATTTTCTTATACAATTGTATTTCTTTTCTATGGATTTCTATCGTTTTTTCTGTTTTATTTCTTTTTATCTGATGGATATCCTCTTGACTTAAGAAACTGCCATGAGTGATATTACTGATCATAGAAAGCAAGGCTGAGTTTATTCCCGTATCATATAATTCTTTGTTTTTGGCATGAATGATAAACTGCCCTTTTGTTTTTAAATTTTTCTGATCTTCAGTCACTTCAAAAGTATAATTCCCCTCAGGTAATGACTCAAATTTGAATTCAAATTCATTGTTACTTTTTAACATATATTCTGATTGTACGAGGGAGTTATTCTTTTTTAAAGTAATTTTTGGTGAGATATTCAGTAGTGGATTTAAAGTCTCATCAAAAGCACTTAATTGAATCAATGGCTTCTCACCAAGATAGTATGAGTTTTTATCAGAAGTGGCATAAAAGTTTTCACTGTTTTTTCGTGATATCCAGTCGATCAACCCATTAAAAAAGAGATCATAGTCTTTATCAAAACCTGAAGATTTCCATTTCCAAAGATCAAATCCTGCAATATGGATGACATGAGAGTTTAAATTGCTCATATAAGTAATAAAAGGTGATCTTGATTCATTATTGATTTCAGCTAAGACTTTGGCATTATTACGCTTACTCACGTAATAATAAGATACTGGAGGGATATTGAGTAAACTACTCTTCATCGATTCAAATATTTGGTATTGCTCAGCTTCAGATGAAAGAGAAAATGTACTTTTATAGATATTACGAATATTTGATACCTGAACGGGAGACTTTTCTTCTAAACTTTGGACGGGGAAACCTATGATTAAGATACCAAAGGATTCCTGGCTGAGTTGATTGATTACATTATTCATTGCAGAACTAATTTTCAATGTTCCATTATTGACAAGTATCAATGAAGCATATTGTGTTAAATCAATTGTGGCAACTTTATCTTTTTGATAGAATTGATTACCTTTTTGAGTGAATAATTCTAAACTATATCTTTCATTGTTTTGGATCAAAGCACTGATAAAACGAATGTCAAAGTTCAGGATATCACTTATTAAAGCGATTTTTATTTTTGATTCTACGATTTGAATCGCACCATTAAAAATATTGTTTTCAGTATACGAATCATTTACATCGGCGATCTTCACTTGAAATGGGATGAGACCCACTTTATTGAAATTGACGTTAAACTCAATATCATAACTGTTACTGCCCTCTACCAGTAGTTTTTTCTCTTGAATAATCTTGTTTTCAGCAATAAGTTGAACCTTTACTTCATTGGTGTAATCTGACGATAGTATATTCGCTTTAATGGTTGTCAGTTCTGATTTATATGAAGTTTTATTATAAAAAAGGTCAGAAATTGAGAGATCATTGTTTTTATTTGTATCATCAAGTTTAAAGGTATGAATAGGTACTGATAATCCTTGTAAAACACTGTAATCTTCATCATGTAACCATCCATCGCTGAATAAATAAACTGCTTGAAGATGCTCTGTTTTTTCATTTTTTTGAAGTTCTTTTAAAAATGGAAGAAAATATGAACTTTGCGATTTGAGTGTATTGTAATCCGATAAATTGAAAACTTCATAATCAATTCCTTCAGACTTTAATTGCTGAATGACATTTTTTTTGAATTGTTCATAGTGCTCAGATTTTTTTATCTTATTTAGGCTAAGATTCATACTTTCAGAATCATCAATGACTAATATTGCTTTTTCTTTAATTTTTTCTTTATTGAAGTAATAGAGAATTGGGTTGAGTAAGAAGACAGCAATAATCAGGATATAAACATACCTGAGTATTGATAATATCAGTCTTTGAGTTTTTGATATCTGAGGGCTGGTCCTTTTATAAAAAAAGAAAATAATGGGAATAAGCAAAATTGAAAATAAATAAATCATTCTAATACCTGTACCTTACGAAATATGAAAAAGAAAAACCTTTACTTGATGGTCCGATCAAAGCATCAAACTGTTGAAATCCGATACCTGAATTCCATTTTTTCCCCTGATATTCAAGTCCATACGAAATCATAAACGGGGAAGATTTGCTAAAAGATACTCCTGATTGAACATAGAATCCCTTTCCAATGAGATATTCGGAAGCAATAGAAGTTTGAATATCGTCAGAACCAAAAGCTGATTCATTATCTATACTTGTGATATCAATGGATAGATTATATTTCTGATATTCATACAGAAATGCTAATGAATACTTCATCGGAAATCGATATGATGATGAATTGATGCTATAAGTAGTATCTGATTTTGTATATATATCATCATCCAGATTGACCAAATAGACATCACTGGCTGATATCTTCATTTCATTGCGCTTACAATTTTTGATACTTTTGAAAAATGAAAACAAATGATCAATGCTCAGTCCGACACTTACCTGATGAAGGTCTTTTTCATATACCACACTGCTCATACCAAGTAAGCCTTTAAATCCGTAACCATTACCCGTATCATAGCTTATTTGCTGGTCAATATCAAATCCATCATCATTACTTTTCAGATAGCCTTTTACGTTTCTACTTCTGGCTGATGCTCCTAATAAAAAGCTTCCTGTAAAACCATACTTAATGTTTGGGACATTACTAAAAAAATCAGGATTGATTTCATTTAAAAGCAAACCACCGTATGAAATGGACAGATCATTTACTGCCAATACATTAAATTTTGTATTTTTATGTGTAAAAGTATACGTTTGATCATACTCATTTCCTTCAAAAAGAAGTTTAATCATTTGCTGATCTAATTTTCCAAAAGCATATAATGATGATCCTAAAGATAGACCAATGTTGTTTTTTGTGTAAGCTATGAGAATCATCTGATTATTACTTGATAATAAAATGCCTTCTTTGGAGTTTTTTATGAGTTTGTTTTTAACTGATTGACTCAATGAATCTACCATCAAATCATTATATAAATTTGTATCAATTGAATTATTGAAAACACTTGTGGAAAGTGATAAAAACTCAATATCTCCTTTATAACCTTCGATGTTAAGATTTGCAGGATTCCAGTATATGGCATCTACGCCGTTTGCTCTTAATACATAGCTTCCAGAGAAAGACATTGAAGCAGGAGTTTTAAAAGAAAACAAAGCTGAAATTGAAAGAAATATGTATAAAATCAATAATAATTGCTTCTTCATTTATTCCTCATCAATAATTATTTCTGCGTTGATTTGTGAAATAACTTTCATATGTTGGTATGAATAAATAGATGTATTGGATTCGGTAAATAAAAACTCTATTCCTATATACAATTTTTCATATCTTGATAAAATATCAATTTCTTCTGCATTGAGGTTGAAAGAAAATACAGAATACTCAGAAGTTCTTGAATGCGATATTACAAGATTGTCAAGAAAGATTATTCTGGATAATTCCTGGGTATTAATACTTTCAGATTGATAGACAATTTCTTTCTGATCAGAATTACAAATATACATATTGGCTATTGCAGATGCTGTAAACTGATTGTTCACTTTGACTATAAGGTTTACTTTATTCGCTCGTTTTTTTAAATCATTTCTGTTACTTTCACTCAGTTTTATTTCATTCAAACTATATGGCCTGAGAGGTATTCCTTCATTTAATGCGACATTAAAAGGAACTTGAACATCGTAAGTTCCTCTGCAATTGCTATCAATAGAAGCAAAACCGATTTCATTGTTCGGATTAAAAATTGAGTATCTGCCATTGATTAACTCAATTTTGTCAGGAGCTATGTTTAGCAGTTCATTGACAGAGTCGATAAGGATAATTTCTGTAAGTACAGAATCTCCTGTGTTTTCAGGTGCATTAATAATATAGTTTTCAAGAAAAAGTGATTTACTGATCTTGTTTGTGCTGTTTGTGGTTTTTATTTCACCTGAAAATTTTGCTTTGAAACCAATATTGTTCCAAATGTTAAGTTTGATTTGAGCTTGATTTATAGATAGTGCATCACCAAAATTATCAGGATATTCGATTTCGATATTATCAGAGAAATTCTCAATATCGAAGTCTTTTTCATGAATTAAGCCCTCTAAGTAAGTAAATGTGATGGGATTTGGATAATAGATTTTTATGTTTGAAAGCACCTGATTTTCTGTATTTTCAATAAATGACTCATACATGATATTAAAATGTAAATTGCTGATGAGTTGGTATTTATCCTGAGCAAAGATTTTCATAGATTGTAAATTAAGGACATTGTTTTGTAACAGCTCATTCCCAGAGAATGTTTTACTAAATACCTGATTAGTTTGAGTATGAAGTTCTGTAAATACTAAAGTTACTGATTTTAACAGATCAACCTGTGTTTCAGAAAAATCTATATAGAGAAAACCTGAACTAATCTCTGCATAAGAGATTTCTACATTGTTATCACTATCAGGAGGATTAATCTGAAGGGAATCGCTTTGCATTATATCTATAATTGGAATAAAGCCAGTACCTTCAGGATTGGCATTTATCGATAAATCATTTTCTTCCAAAGAATTACTATTCAGCAATCCATTTACAGAAAAATAAAGCAGAGAATCCTGATCAATAAATATTTCATTACTATCAGCTAAATCTCTGGCATAGTAGAATTCATTCATCAAAGGTAATTGAAGCTGAGTTGTCCATGTAGGCATTGTAGGTTCTTTTAACATACAGGAAGAAAGTAAAATAAAGTAAAATGATAAAAGAATGATTAATATCTGTTTCATTCTTACTCCTTAATGTTTGATAAAGTAATAATCATTTTTATTAAGGCTTTTGTCAACAATTATATTATCAGGAAACAATATCTGTTTTTGTTTAAAATAATGAATAACATATCTTTTGTTCCCAATGAGTGCAGAAATATCAAATTTTGAAACATAAAGATCTGCATTTGGAATATATTCTCTAAGAATTTTTTTAAATAAGAAAATGCCATTAATAATCTCACCAATATTTTGGGGTATATTACTTGCTACAATATCATCTGGATTTAAATCTGAGTGTAATCCGATTTTGATTATCTGAATATTAGATGCATTTAACTCTTCGATTGCGTCTATTAGCATTTCCAGCATTTGTTCTTCAGATATTAGCTGATATTTACCCGTAAGATAATCTTCTGCCAATCTTGTGTTTTTTAAAACTACAGTTGGATATAATCTGACAAAATCTGGTTTGATTTGACAGCATAAATCGATTGAATCAATAAACGTTCTTCTTGTGTCATTTGGTAATCCAGGCATTAATTGAATACAAAGATCAAAACCCATTTCTTTGACTTGTTTGCATGCATTAACTGCAGTATCTTGATCATAATATCTTTTTGAATGGGCTAACACTTCATTATCAAAGCTTTGAATTCCAAGCTCAATTGTTTTTACATTGTGATCTTTGAGGAACAAAAGAATATCATTGGTAATACAATCTGGTCGTGTTGAGATTCTAATACTGGTAAATTGATCAATATACTTTTCAACTGAAGAGAGTAATTGTCTTTGTTCATCTAAAGGTATTGCTGTAAAAGTACCACCAAAGAATGCGATTTGTTTTTGTATATTTTTGTTTTTTGAAGTAAACGAATCAAGTTCTTCATAGGGAATCTCAATCTGATTTTCTTTTACGTGAGTGATACTTTCCTGTTGACAATAGATACATTGATAAGGACATCCTTTAAAAGGGATAAAGATCGGATAAATTAGCATAAATTTAATTGCTTACATGCAGATAGTGCAGCGCGTTGCTGAGCTTCCTTTTTATTGTTTCCTGTGCCTTCTCCGAATTTCTTTGAGTTGATAAAGACTTCCATAATAAACGTTTTTTGATGATCAGGACCAGATTCCTGTTGAAGGTTGTAATGTGGAGTTGATTGATACTTTGCCTGTGTGTATTCTTGTAAAATACTTTTATAATTAATCAAATCGACTGAAATGAGTTCTTTCTCAAATCCAGTGATAATATGTTTGTGAATAAATTTTCTGGCTTTATTCAATCCGCTATCTAAGTAAATTGCGCAGATCAAAGATTCCATCGTATCAGCAAGTATTGATTTTCGTGATTCGCCACCATTTTTTCTTTCTTCATCACTCATGATGATAAATTCTCCAAGTTTTAATACAATTGCTTTTAAAGCTAAGAACTTTTCAGACACGATATTTGCTTTGAATTTTGAAAGATCACCTTCTGCTTTTTCTGGAAAATGAGCAAAGAGATATTCTGCTACTATTAAACCTAAAACAGAGTCCCCAAGAAATTCCATGCGTTCATAGGGTGAAGAATTTTGAGGTTCAGAGTCTGATTTTCGATAAACTGAATCATGAGTTAATGCAGCAATAAGTAAACTTTTATTTTTAAATTTATAATCAATTAGATTTTGAAATAAAGATAGTCTTTCTTCTCTTTCAGGGTTGTTGCTATCAGAGTGAAAGTTCTGAGTGAGATAAGATATTACTTTTTTAAGAAAAATCAACAAATTATACCTCCAAGATGCTCTTAGGAAAATTTGATGATTAATTTTATTAAAGAGTTAGTTTTATGATTAATTCTTTAATAAAATAAATCAGAAAAAAATAGGGCAGTAATAAAACTGCCCTATAAAGATTAACTATATTTTTTTACGATGATTACTCCGTTATGTCCACCAAAACCTAAGGAGTTGCTAAGTGCAAATTCAATCTCAGCACTTCTTGAACCTTTAGTATTGTAATCAAGATCACAATCAGGGTCAGGAGTTTCATAATTGATTGTAGGATGAACAATGCTGTTTTTGATAGATAGTGTACAAACAATCGCTTCCAGAGCTGCCGCAGCACCAAGAGTATGACCAAGCATTGATTTTGATGAATTAACAATTAATTTATTTGCATGATCGCCAAAAACAGTTTTAATAGCAATCGTTTCATTTTTATCGTTGAGTGGGGTAGAAGTGCCGTGAGCGTTTATATATTGAATATCTGAAGGCTGAATATTCGCATCTTTAAGCGCCATTTTCATCGCTCTTGCACCACCTTCACCGTTTTCAGCAGGAGCAGTGATATGGAAAGCATCATCAGTAGCGCCATAACCTACTATTTCAGCATAAATTTTTGCACCTCTTTTTTTTGCATGCTCTAATTCTTCAAGCACAAGCATTCCAGAACCTTCAGCCATTACAAAACCATCACGTCCTGAGTCGAACGGACGACTTGCTTTTTGAGGTTCATCATTACGAGTACTCAACGCTTTCATAGAACAGAATCCAGCGATGGACAGAGGAGTTACAGCTGCTTCAGTGCCTCCTGTAATCATGATATCAGCATCCCCGTACTGCAAAGATCTAAAGGCAGTTCCAATGGCATGATTTGCAGAAGCACACGCAGATACACAATTGAAATTAATTCCTTTAAAATTAAATTCAATAGCTATGTACGCCGCTGCGATATTTGAAATCATTTTTGGGATAAAGAATGGACTAATTCTACGAGGTCCACTTTCTACCAATTTTCTTGCTTCTTCTTCGAAAGAGAGCATTCCGCCAATACCAGCACCAGTGATTACGCCAACTCTTTCAGGGTCGAAAGATCCTTCAGTGAGATTTGCATCTTTAATTGCTTCACGGGCAGCAATAATTGCATATTGAGTATATGGGTCTAATTTTCCAACACTTTTCTTTTCAAAATAGTTTAATGGATCATAGTTTTTTACTTCACCTGCGATTTGAGCCGCATATGCAGAAGCGTCAAAGTGTGTGATTTTATCAATACCACTTTTCCCAGCAAGCAAGCTATTCCAAGTTTCTTCTACATTTAATCCAGTAGGACTAATTGCCCCAATTCCAGTGATAACAATTCTACGTTTATTCATTACAACCTCTCATTTTTTAAAAATTGCTATTACACAGCGATCTGTGTAATAGCAATTAGATAAATTAGTTCAAATGTTCTGTGATATAATCAATAGCATTTTGAACTGATTTGATTTTTTCTGAATCAGTATCAGGAATTTCAATACCAAATTCTTCTTCGAATTTCATGATTAATTCGACAGAGTCTAAAGAATCTGCGCCTAAATCTTCGATGAAACGAGCGTTTGGCTGAACTTCTGATTCGTCAACACCTAATTTGTCAACGATGATTTCTTTTACTTTTGCAGCGATATCCATTCTTTCCTCCATATTAGAGTTTTTATTTTATGACATGATCAATCCACCATCAACTTGGATGGTCTGACCTGTTATATATGCTGATAAATCGGAAGCTAAGAATAAGCACGCATTTGCCACGTCAATAGGCTTACCCATTCTTTGCATTGGGATTGCTTTTGCGTAATTTTCTACAACTTCAGGTTTTAATTGTGCAGTCATTTCAGTTTCAATAAATCCTGGAGCAATGGCATTTGCTCGAATGTTTCGACTTGCGAATTCTTTTGCAGTGGATTTTGTTAATCCGATAATGCCTGCTTTAGAAGCTGCATAGTTACTTTGACCCATATTTCCCATCAGTCCAATAACTGATGAAATATTGATGATTGAACCATTTCTCTGGTTCATCATATATTTACATACTTTTTGAGTACAGATGAAAGTGCCTTTAAGATTGACATTAATCACTGCATCCCATTCAGCTTCTTTCATTCTCATGATTAATGTGTCTTTTGTAATTCCAGCATTATTTACAAGCACATCAATTTGTTTGTATTTTT
The DNA here is from genome assembly GCA_964573665.1 of uncultured Candidatus Cloacimonadota bacterium. Lineage (GTDB taxonomy): Bacteria > Cloacimonadota > Cloacimonadia > Cloacimonadales > WRIO01 > JAGOCT01. The sequence continues at coordinate 10,256 of CAZNKI010000058.1, forward strand.
CAATCACTTGTTTGAATACAGATTCCACTTGAGCAGAATCTGTGACATTCATTACAAAACCATCAACAGAGTAGTTTTTAGATTTTAAGTTTTCAACAGCCTGATTTACTGAATCTTCAGACATATCGGAAATTATTGTTGTTGCTCCAGCTTGTGCAAAGGCTTCTGCGATTGTATAACCAATACCTCTGGCTGATCCGGTGACAATAACGACTTTATTTTCAAGTTTAATCATAATTTCTCCAATTCACTAATCACATGATCAATATCTTCAAATTTGTCAATATTGAACACGACAGCGTTTTCATTAATTTTTGTAATCATCCCTGAAAGAACTTTTTGTGGACCAAATTCAATATAATAATCTACATTTTGTTCTTTAAGATATTGCATACTGTCCACCCATAAAACAGATGAAGTGACTTGATTCTTTAAATTTTGCTTTATCTTTTGAATATCTGTTTCAGGAGATGCGTTAACATTACTTACTACAGGTATATTTGTATCAGAAAAAGCGACTTTTGATAATTCTTCTTCCAACCAGATGCTTGCTTTTTCAATCAGCGGAGAATGGAAGGGCCCTCCAACAACAAGAGGCATCACTCTTTTTGCTTTTCGTTCTTTAGCGAGTTCAGATGCTTTTTCTACACCCAACTTGGTGCCAGAGATCACAGTCTGTACAGGTGTATTAAAGTTTGCAGCAACAACAAGAGCGGTTTCAGAAGCGAGATCGCATATTTCTTTGACCACTTCTGGAGAGAGACCAAGAACTGCAGACATTGCAAAATCCTGTCCATCATTTGCTTTAATCATAAATTCACCGCGTTTATGAACGAGGTAGAGCGCATCTTCAAACTGAATGACATTATTTGCGACCAAAGCAGAAAATTCACCTAATGAATGTCCTGCCACAAAGTCAGGAGTGATATTCATTTTCTTAGAAAATTCTTTAAAGGCGCAAATTGAATGAAAGAGAATAGCAGGCTGAGTGAATTTTGTTTCCTTGAGTGTTTCTTCTGGACCATTAGTAATTATATCTTTTAAATCAAATGAAGTTTTTGATTTAAAGTTTTCAAGGACTGAAGCATATTCAGAATTATTATTAATAAAGTCAACAGCCATACCAATGTATTGAGCACCTTGTCCTGGAAAGACAAAGGCAAATTTTTTATTTTTATAAGTCATAAAATCCTCTGATTAATAACGATAGATTAAGCTACCATAGGTTAGTCCTGCACCAAATGCTGTCAGGAGCACAATATCACCTCTTCTTATTTTTCCTTCTTTGATTGCATCTGTAACAGCAAGTGGAATAGAAGATGACGATGTATTTGCATATTTTTCAATTGTAACAACCACTTTTGATTTTGGTAATTTAAATTTTTCAGCAAGTGAGTCAATGATACGAAGGTTTGCCTGATGAGGGACCACCCAATCGATATCTTTAACATCAAGATCATTTTTTTTAAGTAAGTCTACGCTAACAGTGTACATTGATTTTACAGCATGTTTGAAAATTTTGTTGCCTTCCATATAGACCGTATGGGCATTTTCTTTAAGGGTTTCCTGAGATGCAGGATATCTTGAACCGCCTGCTTTTTGAATAAGCAGGTCCCATTCAGAAGCATCTGCTGTGATTTTTGAGTCAATAATTCTTGAGAGTTCATTTTTTTCAGCTCTCTTCATGATTGCAGCGCCTGCGCCATCGCCAAACAAGACACATGTGCCACGATCTTGCCAGTTAATGAGTTTCGTGAGTACTTCTACGCCGACAACAAGAATCGTATCATAGATTCCTGATTCAATATAATGTCTTGCGATATCTGCGGCATAAATAAAGCCAGTACATCCTGCCGAAACATCAAAAGCAGGGATATCTTTGAGTCCGAGTTTTTGCTGAATAATGCAAGCTGTTGAAGGAAAGGCATGATCACCAGAGATCGTACCAACGATGATCATTTGTATATCTTTTAAGCGTGTGGTATTTGAGGAATAGATTGCATTTTCAGCTGCTTTAAAAGCTAAATCAGAAGCAGCTTCAGTTGAGTCACAGAAATGTCTTTCAAACATACCTGTACGGGTCTTGATCCATTCATCAGTAGTGTCAACCATACGTTCTAAGTCGTAATTATTGACAATCTTTTTAGGGACATAAGATCCAAAAGAGTCGAATTTAGCATTATATTTGGTCATCTGTTCGTCCTTTCAAAATACTCTTTTACATGAGCAATAAAAGCGGTTTCAGATATTTTAGATCCAAATCTTACTGCGTTTTTAATTGCATAAGCATTTGATCTTCCATGAGCGACAACCGATATACCGTTTAACCCAGCGAGTAATGCACCGCCGTATTCGGTATGATCGAGTTTCTTTTTTAAATATTTATATACTGGATAAGAGAGCAAAGCGCCTAATTTGGCAATCCAGTCATTTTTCATTTGTTCTTTCATAATGTCAAAAATAGCGATAGCTGCGCCTTCAACGCTTTTTAACATGACATTACCGACAAAGCCGTCACAGACGACAACGTCAGTTACTCCTTTGAGTAAGTCTTTACCTTCAATATTTCCGATAAAATTTATTTTTGGGTTATTACTTAATAGTTGATAGGATGCTTTTGTAAGTTCATTCCCTTTTTTGCTTTCTTCACCAATATTTAAGAGCGAAACTTTTGGGGATTCAATATTGTAGAGGAATTTTGCATATAAAGCGCCAAGTACAGCAAATTGTTCAAGATATTCGGGTTCACAATCGACATTTGCGCCGACATCCAAAACGATTTCCTGTCCTTTAATAGTAGGGAATGTAAGGGCGATAGCAGGTCTGAGCACATTTTTTACTCTGCCGTAGGTAAAAAGAGAAGCCGCCATAACTGCGCCAGTATTCCCAGCGCTGACAGCGGCATCTGCTATACCTTCATGGTGAAGTCTGATCGACTTAACCAAAGATGAATCTGTTTTTGTGCGAGCCGAAGTGCTCGGATCGTCTTCCATAGTAATGACATCAGATGCATTTACAATTTCGATTCTTTTTTTGTCGTAGATGTATTTTTCAAGGTGTTTAGCAAGCACCTCTTCTTTTCCGACTAAAAAGATCTTTTCACAGACATTTTCTTTTATCGCCAGGACTGAACCTTCAACTTCAGGTAAAGGTGCGTTGTCGCTACCGAATGCATCTAATGCAATCTTCATTATTGTTTCACTTCTACGACTTGATTTCCTTTGTAGAATCCACATTTTGCGCAGACATAATGAGCTCTTGTAGGTTCACTGCAATTTGGGCAATTGCTCCAGCTTGGAACTGATAATGAATCATGAGTTCTTCTTTTATCTCTTTTCGCTTTAGAAGTTTTTCTTTTTGGTACTCCCATTTTATCTCCTTTCTATACTGAGAAAATTTTCACTATTTCTGATCACAAAAAATTAAATTCAGTATATTGTCAAGCTTTTTGCTAAATTCGCATTATTATTTTATTTATGCGGGTTTAAATGACCTTTAAAACAAGAGATTCTGAGTGCGGTTCATTTTCTGAGATCGTCATTGCGTTGAGAATTCTATTAGCAACTATTTCACCAGAATCAGACTTTGCACAATATACATAGCCAATAATTTCATTTTTTTGTACAGAATGTCCCACTTTTTTATACAATTCACATCCTGCAGTGTAGTCTAATTGTGAACTTAGTACCATTCTGCCTGCAGATATTTGTATTAGCGCATATCCAATTTCCTGTGAATTTATGGAAGCAATATATCCTGATTTTTGAGCGATTACAGGGATTTTGTATGCAGCGGTTCCAAATAAAGTATAGTCATCAACAACTTTGGGGTTTGCTCCTTGGTTTTTTAGCATTTCGATAAATTTTTCCATTGCTTTGCCATTGTTTATGACTTCTTTGATTTTTCTAAGTGCGTCATCTTTTGAATCTGCAAGTTTGGCGCACAGCAACATTTCAATTAAAAGGGCATTGGTAATTTCTTCTAAATCGGGGATCATTATTCCTTTGAGATAGTCAATACATTCGATGATTTCTAAAGCATTACCAATTTTGTGACCAATCGGAGAGTTCATGTTTGTAAAAACGGCTCTTACATTTTGTCCGAAGGCATTACCTGTTTTAATCAGAGCATTTGCAAGTGCTTCAGCAGACTCTGTGTTTTTCATAAATGCGCCAGAACCTACTTTCAGATCAATAATCAAATTTTTTGCGCCTTCAGCAATTTTCTTACTCATAATACTTGCTGTGATTAAAGGCAAGCTTTCGACAGTACCCGTGACATCACGAAGGGCATAGATTTTTTTATCAGCAGGAACAATTTTTTCTGATTGAGCGATAATTGCCAGACCACTTTTTTGCACCATATTTTTAAATTCAGCATCGGTGAAGTTTGTACTAAAGCCAGGGATTGCTTCAAGTTTATCAAGAGTACCTCCAGTATGACCCAAACCTCTTCCTGAGATCATCGGCACATAAGCACCGCACGCAGCCATTATTGGAGCAAGAGTAATCGAAATTTTATCGCCAACCCCGCCAGTTGAGTGTTTATCAATCGTATTAAGGTCTTTGTCAAATTCAATACGTGATCCAGATTGAATATAGGCATCTGTCAGATGAATATATTCCTGTTCTGTCATAGAATTGAAGAAAATTGACATGAGAAAGGCAGACATCTGATATTCTGGGATTTGACCATTGATGAAATGATTGACCATAAAAGAGATTTCATCTTTATTGAGCTCATGCTTATTTCTTTTTTTTACAATAATTTCAACTGGGTTAAAGTGCATAACTTCTCCTTATATTTGCTGATAGGAATAACTATTTATTTATGATGTTCTTCAATCATTTTTTTAAGTAATTCAGCCAAGCGGAATACGCCTTGATCGATTTGTTCTATACTTGGATATGAGAAATTGAGTCTTAGGCTGTTGAATTTTTCATGTTTGCTTGGGTAGAATTTACTTCCAGGGATGAAACTTACTTTTTGGTCTCTAGCTAAGGCAAAGAGGTCATCGGTGTTAATGTATTCAGGGCAATTGAGCCACAGGAAGATACCTCCTTCAACTATGGGCCATTTGATTTCTTTTGGCATATATTTTTCAAGAGCATTGAGCATTGCTTCAAGGTAAGGTGCATAGAATTCCTGAATGGATTTGATATGAGGGAGAAGTTTATTTTGATTCATAAATTTTGCAACAGCTCTTTCAGTAATGCAATCAGGAGAAACAATGACTTTCTGAAGCCATGAAATCATTGGTTTAATAATATCTTCATGTGCCATTACATAGGCGATTCTTAATCCAGGACCAAGTATCTTTGAGAAGGATTTGATTGAAGTGACAGTTTTGTTGTCGTTATATTCATTGCGTGCAATTTCAAAAATTGTTTTTGGCATATCACCTTTGTATCTTAGTTGACTGTATGGATCGTCTTCTAAAATGAGAATATGATGTTTTTGAGCTAACTCGATCATTTTTTTTCTTCTTTGATAAGATAGAGTGACACCTGTTGGGTTTTGGAAATCAGGGATAGTATAAATAAACTTAATGGTTTTGCCTTGTTTTTCAAGAAGTTCAATTTTTTGTTCTAACTCTTCCATGATCATGCCATCATCGTCCATGTTTACTGGAATAAGTTCTGCACCGACTGCTTCAAAAGCGACTAAAGTACCTAGAAAACTTGGGCCTTCACAAATAATCACATCGCCAGGATTAATTAATGTTTTCGCAAAGTAATAAATACCATTCGTTGATCCATTAACAATGAGCATTTCATCGTCATGTAAATTGAGATGAGATTCGAGTTTTTTAATTTCAGCTTTAAGGCAATTGTCGCCTTCACTTGCACCATACTGAAGAATGTCAGACCCGTCAGAAGAAATTACTTCCTGAAAGATCTGAGCGAGGTCTTCGACCGGAAAGGTCAAGGGAGAGGGAAAACCTCCAGCAAAGGAAATGAGATCTGGAATTCCTTTCGTAGTGGAAACGAGCTCACGAATCATGGATGATTTCATTGAGGCAGTATAAGTCGAGTATTGATTCTTAATTTCCATTTTTACTCCTAATGTTTTTATTATTTATTTTGTGCATATATTATTTTTTAAATAAAATCAGTCAATTATTTATTTCAGGCAAAAGGAAAATAATAAAATCAAAAGGCAACATTGAAGACGAAAAAAGAAAAAGAGCAGGCATTGCCTGCTCTTTCTAAATTTATGCGATCAATCGCAATTTACTATTTTTTTAGCATTGAAGTAAACTCAGATTCGAAGTTATCAAATGCGGATTGGATTGGCATGATCAAAGATTGGCCCAATGCACAGAAGGAAGTATTTTTCATTGTTTGAGCAAGGAGCAACATTTTGTCCATATCGTCTTTTGTACCAAAACCTGTTCTGATTTTGTTCATTAAAACAAAAAGTTCTTGAGTTCCTTTGCTACAAGGAGAGCATTTGCCGCAAGATTCATGGCGGAAGAAACGAATCACAGAATTGAGCATTTCAACCATACTGAATTCGTCACCGATAACGAGAATTGCTCCTGAACCGAGTACGGCAGAATATTCATTTAAACTTGCATAGTCCATGTTGACATCGAGGAGTTTATCGGAAAGGAATACACCTGCTGCACCACCTACGAGAGCTGCTTTAAATTTCATTCCCTGTTTCATTCCACCACCGAATTTATCGATGATCGTTCTCAATGTGACACCCATATCAACTTCACAGAGACCAGGATATGCGACATCACCAAGTATTGTATATACTTTTGTCCCTGTCGAATCTGCTGGACCATGTTTTCTGAATTCATCGGCTCCATTTTTAATAATAAAAGGAACATTAGAAATGGTTTCTACATTATTCACTACGGTAGGTCTTTGCCAAGCGCCTTTAACACCAGGGAAAGGTGGTTTTGTACGTGGAGTACCTCTATTTCCTTCCATTGATTCGATAAGAGCAGTTTCTTCACCGCACACATAAGCGCCTGCGCCAATTTTGATATCGATATCCATATCAAAACCAGATCCAAAGATATCTTTTCCAAGAATACCGTATTCGTGGCATTGTTTAATGGCTTTTCTGATTCTATCAATACAGAGTTTGTATTCGCCACGAATGTAAATATAAGACATGTGAGCACCAACAGCGTAAGCAGCCAACATCACACCTTCAAGCAATTTGTGAGGATCGCCTTCCATAATGAGACGATCTTTAAATGTGCCAGGTTCACCCTCATCAGCGTTGATCACAATGAGTTTGTCATTTGATTCAATTGGTGCTGTGAAAGTCCATTTTAAACCAGTTGGGAAACCTGCTCCACCACGGCCTCGGAGTCCTGATTTTTTTACTTCGTCGATTATATCCTGAGGTTTAAGCTGAGTAAGCGCTTTTTCCCATGCTTCATAACCACCAACTGCGATATATTCTTCAATATTTTCAGGATCAATAAGTCCTGAGTGATCGAGCACAATTCTATTTTTATAATTAAAATCGTATTCTTCTTTTATACTTGTGTTGAGTAATAATCTTTTAACAGGTCTTCCTTTGATCAAATGTTCATTGATTAATTCATCAATGTCATTAATTGTCACGTCATGATAAGAAACCTGATCTGGGAATATGTTTAAGCATATTCCGTGTCCAAAAGGTCCAAGAGGGCCAGAATCAAGAATTTTGAATTCATCCATGAGGTCATATTCTTTCAATTTAAGCTCAAGTGCTTTTTTGAATTCATAAACCCCATTCTGAATAGCAGATTCATCAATACCCAGGAGAATGTGTCCTCTGAAAATTTTCATTTTGATTCTCCTTTCAATTTATTGATGATTGACTCAATTTTTTCTTCAGTAAGATCCCCATAGACATCTTCGTTGATCATCACTACCGGAGCGTTTGCGCAAACCCCCAAGCATGCACACACTTCTAATGTAAATAATCCGTCTTTTGTTGTTTCTCCTACTTTTACCCCTAAAATCTCCCTGAGTTTTGCAATGATTTTGTCAGATCCTCTTAAAAAACAAGGAGGTGACTCACATAAGCGGATAATATTCGTCCCTCTAGGTTTTGTACTAAACATCGTGTAGAAAGTTAGTACACCATAGATATGGGAGGATGGAATGCGAAGGTATTTTCCAACAACATCAACCGCTTCTTCAGAAATATAATGTTGAGGATGGTTGTCCTGAATTTCGTGCAAGATATAAATCAAGTTTTCCTTTTCAGGAGAGTACTTATTCAAAATTGCTTCGTACATACTTGCTCCTTCTTTATAGATTATCAATTTTCCCCATGATCATAATCTATTTAGTATTTCTTGAGCAAAGTTTAGAAAAGTAATTTTTTTTTGTCAAATTGTTTTTTACTTTTTTTTATGAAGGAGGATTTATAAAATAACTGATTAAGTAATCGTATGATTTTAAGATAGTTAAAAGGCTTGTGAATCTATTTAGAGAGGGTGTAATATAATGTTAGATGAGTTTTGAATTTGATTCACAGGCATTATAATTCTAAATCTGATCATAATAAATGTGTCAGAAATGGCTTTTTTGAGTGAGTTTTTTCAGATTTTTTTGTTTTTGATGATTGAGGGTGTCGCACCTCTGGTGCTCTTTTTTGTATTGTCTTTTTCAACGGGCTTACACCCGTTGTTTTTATATATCGCACCGATGGTGCTTGGCTTTGTAAGTCCTTTTTTAAAAATAGTCTAAAGCTTGTTTAGTTATAAATGAGTTTAGTTTTGCATTGTCATTATCCTCAATTACATTTATTTGAGTTCCATAGGAACGTTATATAACTAACACAGGCTGTGAGGCCTGTGAGTTGCTAATAACAAGATGAGCACCAGAGGTGCGACACCCTTAATCTTGATCAAATAAGTATTCTTGTTGATATGGGATTTGATAAGCTTTTAAAAATTCTTCGAATTCATCTTTAAATAGTTTTTCTTTATGATGTTCTTCTTGATTAATAATGTAATTTTTTACTTTATTTAACTGTGATTGACTCACAGAAAAAATGCCAGAACCTGATTGCCAACTAAACTTTCCGTTTGCCCATTCATTTTGATTGATAAAGCGGGATGAATTACTTTTTATATCTCTAACTAAATCAGAAATACAATAGTTTGGTTTGGTGCTTAATAACATGTGAAGATGATATGAGATTCCATTTATCATAATCAATTTTTGGCTTTTAGAATGAACAATGCCTGTGATGTATTTATAAAGATCATTTTTCCAATCATTATGAATTGAACTATGTCTTCCTGAAACTACAATGAGGATATGAAGATAAATCTGAGAAAAAGTGTTTGGCATTTTGTTCTCCTTTTCTTTCTTAATTGCTTCGGGTGTCGCACCGATGGCGCTCCTTCTTTAATTGTTTTTTCAACGGGCTTACACCCGTTTTTAGTTATATATCGCACCGATGGTGCTTAGAACTAATGACTGACCGATATTGTATTAATAGTGGACTTTTATTATGAGCTTTTATGTAAATAGATTATTCATTAAAATTTAATCTGTTAATAAGTATTTATTAATACTTTTAGGATTTATAATAATATTATATCGCACCGATGGTGCTTGGCTAAAAGTAAGTATAGATCAATAAATGGCAAAACAAACTAAAGCAAGATATAAAATGCAGAGAATCAGGTAGATAGATCTCTTGCGTCTGATTCAACACTTATTTCTATCCTGTAGAAAAACTTCTTGACAGCGGGAAAAAAATCATTATTCTCGATGTAAGAATTAGATTTGATTCTAAGCAGAGATGATGACTCATTCGTTGATAGTCGGTAATATGGGACGGAAGCGCTACGGATGATGATCTGAG
>CAZNKI010000059.1:0-19757 GCA_964573665.1 uncultured Candidatus Cloacimonadota bacterium
CGTTTCTTTTTTCAAGAAAAGAAATGAAGGGTTCATTTGATGCAAGAAGTTCATCTAGGAGACCCCACGCTTCACTACGTTCCGCTCTGGGTGACAGATGATAGTAAATGTAATTATATCGGAATAATTAGTCTAACTTAGAAAAGCATTTCAGAACAAATCAGTGCTTGTGTATTGATTTATGTCAACTATTAAGTAAATCGTAAAAATGTAAAGTAATTGATGAATTTTACCAAAGAAACCTTCCGCTTGTCCCTCTCTTGTCTCTCCCTTATCCTCTACTTGACTATTTAATTGATATGACTTAGATAAATAGCTTGAAAAAATGATAAAACTCACGAACCAAAACTATAAACTATCTGCCAAAAATACTCAATATGTTTAAGTAATATCAATTAAGAGGTGAAGAGGGAGTGAAGTGAGAGTGGAGAGGGAGGTAAAACAGAGCATTGTCAAAGAAAATGCTTCAAAATGATATTTGATATCAACTATTTCTGATCACATTGTAAGAGCTTTGAATTAGAAGAAAAAAGTTGATTTTTAATTATCGAGTTCTTAAATATTCGGCATTTACGGATCGAGCTGAGTCAGCTCCATGACTAACTCAAATCTCTCATAATTGGTGTGGGACAATTTATCGGGAATATAAAAATCAAAAGGCAGGTTTTTACACCTGCCAAATTGAATGATTCTTAAAAGCTTTATATGATGATTGATGAAAAATACTATTTCCATTCAATCTTTAAATCGTTACGTTCAGGAATTTGATATGCTTTGTAAGACGGATATCCAAACAACAATGGATAAGCAATTAATCGGTCATCTCCTAAACCAATTACTTTTTTTACAGGTTCGTAGGAGGCAATTGCCATCTTTATAAAACCAGCCCAACAGCATCCAAGACCAAATGCAGGTGAAAGAATATCAAAATGAGTAAGGGCAATAATTCCATCGGTTGTATCTTCAATAAAGGGACTGACTGGAATATGTGCAAATAATAAATGAGGTGCATCATGGCTGATAAAGTCAATTCCAACATCCCACATTTGAACAACTGGAGTTATATAAGCAGCCAAGGGATGAGGTGTGCCGATAATTGTTTTCATCCATTCGATGGTCAATGCAGATATTTCTTTAACTTGATCTTTTGAATAAATCACCAACCATTCTACATTTTGTGAGTTTCCACCACTTGGCGCATACTTGACTGTATTCAAAATGTCTAAGATTAGCTCTTTATCTACAGCCTTATCCTTATAATGACGGATACTGCGTCGAAGAGAAATGTAGTTCTGTAATTGTTTCGCATTCATTTCAGATAAATCAGCTAAAACCTGATCCAAATTTGTATTTGTACTGTCTAATCTGATGGCTTTACTTTTACAAAATGCCACACAGTGACCACATTTAAAACAATAAGCCTGTTTTGCTTTAGGTATAGAAGGAAATGATTCTGGACCCGCCCCTTCGATTAATCCGAAAGAGCAAACTTTTTGGCAGATATTGCATTTACTGCATTTACTTTCATCAATAATAATATTTGGCATAATTTCTCCTAAAGAAAATGCTCTGACTGACTTAGTCTGTCAGAGCATTGATGTGAAATATTTTATTTGATCATCATCATTTTTCTGATGATTTGTTTGTCCTGAGTTTTGAGTTTACAGAAATACATTCCAGATGCAACTGAATTATTATGGTCATTATTGCCATTCCATACGATTTGATAGTGACCTGGAGCCTTGTTTTCAGAAACAAGAGTTCTTACTTTTTGACCTTTAACATTGAAGATTTCAATTTCAACCGGACCTTCAACTTTTACACTATACTTGATGTTTGTGGATGGATTAAATGGATTCGGATAGATTGATTGAATTTTTGTCTCTGGGTTTAGTAAATCTGGAAGATTTGATAGCTGGTTAATCTCAACTAATGTGCTCGCACCCGCTTCAAAATGATCTACTCCATAAGTTACTGTAAATGGCACGTCACTAATTTCAACTCCGTTTGTAAATACTTTGATGCTGAAACTGTGCCCACTGATGTAACCGTTAACAGGTTCGCTGTCAGACATACTTGCTGTCAATGAATAAACGTTTTCTCCTCCAACGATGGTGTATTGTGCGACACATTCGGTTCCGTCAAAAATTGCAATTTCATCACCTGCAAGCAAATGACTTTGTAGATACTCATTATTCATGACGTAGAAATTATGATGTTGATATCCGTTTCCTTCCCAGTTTTTGATGAAATGTACAGGTTGACGTTTAACTTTTTTAGCGCTTTGCATTGCATCTGCTTGATTTTTGTTATAGTCATTGAGTTCTTTTGCTGTAGCGATCATATTTGGCATGGTATAGTTCAATGAAGTATTTTGATTTACTTTCACAGAATATGCTTCACCAGGAACAAATTGGTTAATTTGGTTGATCCAGCCGATTTGTGGTAAATATTCAATTGCCATTCCGCTTTCATTTAAAACTTTTACAAGTTGATTATTGCTGATTAATCCATTGAGTAATGTCATCGCGGATTGATTGAATCTGAAAGGATAAGAGACAATATTCCAGCCCTGAGTTAATGGAACATTTAAAGGTAATGCAATTGGTACGCCATTGAGACTAAGTGTAGTGTTGTTATTTACTTTGATGTTATATCCTTCTGTTGATTGAATATTTCCAATTTGATTGATCCATTCCTGGACAGAACTGAGATATTCAAATGATAATCCTGCTTCATTCTGAACTTTTACCAATGTACCATTTGTGATTAAACTCTGAAGCACTGAATTCATACTTGGGTCATCCATCAATACATTGAGTGAGAACATATTCCAGCCACGAGTTAAACTGATGTTTTGGTCAATACTTCCGATTACAGTAATTTGGATTTCAAGTGTCTGATCTGCTGCAAAATTACTATTACCACTGATATAGGTCACAATCACTTCGGCATTAGCATATTCAGTCGTATTTTGGAGTCTCCAGACTTTGATACTTACAGGATTGTTTACAGTAAATCCATCAATCAATGGAGTATCTGGATTGTCTTTTGAACAAACCACTGTGACGATTGGATTACTTAATGATGTGATCTGAGTACTTCCTACACAGTAAGTTCCATCAAAAATACCAATTTCATCGCCTATTTGTATTGGAAGATTGTCTATGGATATATTACTGATATTGAATGTCATTGGTTGGATTGCAGTTCCAGACCATACTTTATTGAAATGGGTCGCATGAGTACCTGCTGTAACTGTGACAGTCATTGTTGCATGTTGTGGATCATTACTTGTGATCAGAATCTGACCATCGTAAGATATATTTGCAATAGGTGAAAAATGTATTGCGAAGGTTTGATTAGACTGTGCATTGATCGAATAAGAAAAACTGCTTTGTCCTGGAGTCTGATAATAGAATCCATTGGGTAAAGTAATTTGACCAGTTAAAGCCTGGTTGCCAAAATTGACAATATTCAGATTTCTCACCGAAGCATTTTCGCCAAAATCTATGGACGTTTGTGGTAAGTGAGCAATTGCTCCGTTATTATTATTTCCACCAGCATTAGGGAAAATGATTTTGTCGATTATGGCACTGTCAGTTCCACCTACGACTGAATTATCTTTGACATATCGCCATTCATAAGTGTGACTGCCAGCTGTTACCGGGTATTCTACAACATTCCAGTCAACACTGCCCGCCCATCTTTGTTGTTGAACAGTATCGATATAAAAGTATAAGAAATCATAGTTTACTTCTGAACTGACCTTGAAGGCAAACTTGATTGTTCCTGCTGATTGAGCCACATCCGTTATCGTTAATGAAGTGCTTTGATTGTGCCCAATAACTCCTGATCTTGCTGAATATGTGCCGTCATAGGTATCATTATTGATGATTGTCCATGGGCTTGTACTATGGACCCATGGATAAGCTGAAAAGTTGCCTGTTTCAAAACTTTCAATTTTTAAGCCGATTGCTAATGAGTAATTCAGTTGAGCTGTATAATTTCCTAACGAAAATAGCATCCCAATGTTGCTTAATGAACCTGTTGGAGTGTTTGCATCAGCTGTTACAGTAAAACTTAACGGATAATTTGAGGAAGCATTGATTGCAGGAATATTGATATTGTTTTCAGTTAAACTTGCTTGCGGATTCGTACTGATTATGTATAGAGAACCGCCTTCAGTTGACATTCTGCCGTTATTGAGAATTGGAACAGTAATCGTCACTGTTTCACCTGGATCAAGACGGCCGTTATTATTTCCATTGGCATCGTTAATCACAATATTGCCTAATGAAAGATCAGGTGCATTGATTTGTAACATAAAGGTGGATGTCCAGGAATGTCCTGCATTATCTGTAATAGTGATCAACATCGGCGTATAGTTAATATTCGGTGCATTTTCTGATGCTTGGATTGAAAATTCATTATTCAGCGTGACGCTTTGTCCGGATGGAATTGAAGCAAGACTTGCAGTAGAATCTAAAACTGTGATATATGGATTCAATGATCTAAGTTTAATTGTGAGATTGCTTGCGTTACTACTACCGATGTTATTGATACTGATGCTCATATTTGAGCTTGAATTGTAGTTGATTGACTGGTTGCCAGTACTTGATACTGTGCATGCATTGTAAACCACATAAGCTTCCTGTGATTGAATTATCGGAACTGTGATATATAGGGCTTTATTATTTCCCAATGTACTTGCTCCCGGATAATAAGTATTATTATCGACATAAGTAATACCTCTTGATGCTGTATGATCTTGAATGCCTACGCTAAAGAAATTATCAGGTTCAGAGTATGGACCAGCAATTCCTGCGCTAAATGTTTTGTATTGAAATTTAATTGGACCATCACCATAAGGTGTTGGATAAACTGTTGGATCATAAAGAATTGCCTGGAAAGTTACCTGAGCGTTATTGCCTAATGCAAGCATCTGATTCCATTGAACGATAAAGGTATGATTATTTGAGTCGTAATAAGTGTATACACCACTGACTGTTCCAGAAATGTATAAATCATCCCAGTAAGGGGCAATCAATGGTCTTGGCGCTAATGGTCCCGGTAATGGAAGATTACGGAAATTTGCTTGTTCTGTGACTCCTAAGCTTAACCATCCATTTGAACTCACTGAGGCTTGTGTATAATGTTGACCATACATTTTGAACATAAATGGTAAATTGATCACGGTGACCTGATCATTGTTTTCACCGGAATCTGTGAGAGGTAAGCGAGTACCAATAGTGTTAATCTCTACCCAGTTATAAACAGGAACCTGAGAATAGGTGACATCTGTCTCATCATAAATGGCATATCCATAAGCGTCAGGAGGAGTTGGGTCACTTGTAGCAATTGATCCTACTGTAAGGATTATCTCTTCTGTTTCTTCATATCCTAAGGCATTATAAAAATATAATTCTGCTTTAACTTGTGATCCGGGATAAGCCCCATTGAGTACTTGTATTGTATACGTATTACTTTGATTGTTTCCGCTTGATCCGGCATTAATCGTTCCATAAGTGCCTAAAGAATCGCTAACCTGGAGATAAACACTCTTGGATCTTAAAATCCCGTTGATGTTACTTGCACTGATTGCTCCGTTGTTAATAATGTTTGTATAAATATTCACAGGGCTTGCAATAGGAATAATTCCGCCAGCTCCATTTGAAATAACTGAAACTACATCAAGATCAATGGCTTTTACCTGCTCGATGATTATTGATTGCCATGTATTTGCCCCAGTACTCATTACAATATTCAGTTCTAATGGGAAATTGTTTGGATAAGCACCGTTTACAGTGAAAGCAAATTCATTATTTAAGTTTACTGTTGAGCCTGCAGAAATACTCGCAATGCTGGCAGTAGAATCAGAGATTGTGATGTATGGATTGCTTGAACGTAGTTTTAGATTGATGTTATTATAAGCAGTACTGGTATAGTTTTTTATATTTGTACTCAGACGAATAGTTTCACCTGGATTGATTTGTTGATTGTTATTGCCATTTGGTGTGTCTGTAATTGTATAGGCATTCATCGCAATACTTGCATTTGTATCAGCTTGAATGGTAAACATTTTTGCAGCAAAATCAGGATGGGATACCACGAGCGTCAAATTACTGCTAAGTTCATTTGGAATTGCGAGAATAACAACGCCATTCACAGGGCTAACTTTGAAATCAATACGATTATTGTTTTGTGTTAAGGATACCCATGCATCTTTAACCGGCTGATTATTGCTATCTCTGACAATTACTGTAATATAGTTTGTCCCAACTGATACTGTTGCTGGATAGTTGACATTGAGTGTCTTTGCAATAGTTCTGTAGATATTTACAGTAGGGTCTCCCATTAGATTCATCCATTGGGAAAAGGTTTTTGCTGCATCAGTCTGAGTGGTGCCATATACTCTATGAATATAGTGTTTTGAGTATAGCATAGCTCCACCCATTGTAGTGATGTTTTCTCTGTACATTGCATGAAATAAACCACCCATTATACAATTATTATATGTGGTATGAGTCCCTGATGTAGATAAACCAACAGAAGTAATGGCACCCTTTGGTTCTGCAGCCGTTCCAGCACGAGTGATGGTTTCGATAATACTTGATGATGCAAATGGACCTGTACTACAAGTAAGGAAAACAGCATTTGTAAGTTTTTTAATGTTGGTTAAACCATTTACAAGAGTCTCAGAAAACCCACTCATACCGATGTATCCTCGGTAATTAAAAGTCAAAACACCTGAGCTGACTTTGTTTTGCATTGTGGTCGGTGAAGGATCTCCTCCATAGAGCTCAAGATAATTGTGTGCAGGATCATAGCTTTCTTTGAGCTCTTTGACATATTTATTCATTATCACAGTTGAATATCCTGATGGTGTGGTATCTCCGACAAGTAAATTTTCATTCATCCATTCAGTGCCTTCTGAAGTGGGGAATCTCTCATAAAACATAACTTTTGCTACCATGGTCTGAAAATCAGCAATACTCGAAATTGACATACGGCCGATGATGACATCTCCATAAAAATCATCTCCACTTAAGAATGTATAGGGATAATCTCCCGCTCCTCCGTAATGAGCAAATGACCCGTAAGCGATGTTAAACGTAGAGACCTGAAATCCTGTCCCAGCAGAAGCATCTCCAATGATTATTATATATTCTGGCTTGTCTGCCCAAGTATTATAAGCGGTTTGAATATAATTTTTAATGTCAGTTGTGGTCGTTCCTGTGACACTCGCATCAGCAGTAGAAACAAAAAATCCTTTTTGTTTCTTCCAGTTGACAAGTTTATTCAATTCTGTTGTAAATGTGGTTTGCGTATTTGTTGGGTGGATGATTAAGATACTGGGTTGCTGATAAACAGGATAATCACTTCTGATCTGATCATAATTGGCAAAAGTAGCTCTGTAAAATGGCTCAAAGGCACGAGAAATTGTCTCATTGACCTGATACTGTGCATTTCCTCTCGCTTCATGAGCAATTCTGATGCTCATTTCTTTGCTGATTTCGATTTTACGTTCACCAGGATTATAATTCATTGGATATATATTAACACTGATAAATGCAAAGTCTCTAATGATCTGAATATCAGAAATTACGACACTTTCCTGAAGATTTGATTGCTTTTTTTCATAATATTCTTCATTAAACTCAAATGCTTTTCGCTCGTCTTCATCTCCCTGAGAAGGATAAACTGTGATGTTGTTTATAATTTCAGAAGCAAGTGTATTTTTTGAGAGCAATGAAATAGATGAGTTTACAGGAACAGCTATACTCACAGTGAAAAATGGTAGTTCAGGAAGACCCTCTTTGGTTGTGAATTCTGCTTGATCAATTTTAAATCTTTTAAAATTTTTGTTGAACTGACTCTCATTACTGGTTTCAAAATCAGGCATTTTAAATAAAATTTCAGTTGAATTTTGTGTGCTACTGACTCTGAAGATTTCTTTTTTAATGCCTGTCTCTGCACAAAGCATCAAACTTAGCATCAGAAAGAAAATAAAACTAATCGTTTTGCTCTTTTTCATACGACCTTCTTTACATTTAATTATTTCATTAAATTACTATATTTTATACATTCACTTGCATTTTTTGCACCAAAATGTGAAATTTCTAAATAAATTTTAAAAATCACTTCATCGAAATTATTCTTGACCATTTGAAAATTATACTTATATTATACAATGGAGGCGATATGAACTGTTTTGAAATTTTAAAGAATAAACTATTCATAAAACATTTCTTTAAAGTCATCAACCCTTTGTTGATCTTGCTGGTATTATATTTATTTTTTGTGTTTGGTTTAATCATACCTACTTTAGAGAAAAATCTCTATAACGAAAAAATAGAAACAACTAAACGTCTGGCAGAATTGCTTTATTCTGATTTAGTCTCTCGACAAGCAGAAGTTGATCAGGGTCTGATCAGTGAAGAAGATCATAAAAAACGAGTGTTAAACCGATATGAAAAACTAAGATTTGGGAAAAATAACAGTGATTATTTCTGGATTCTTGATGAACGTGGTTATGTCATCATGCATCCTTATGTTAAAAGTATTGTCAACGTAAATCCTGATTCGGTGAAAGGACCTGATGGGAAACAATTAAGAATACTTCTTTCAAGAATGCAGGATGTGGTTAAAACTAATGGTTCAGGAGTTGTTGAGTATTACTGGCAGTTTAATGATAATCCAAATATTTTGACTAAGAAGATGTCATATGTAAAGAAGTTTGAGCCATGGAACTGGATTATTGGTGCAGGTGTTTACATTGATGATATAGAAAAGGATACAATTCAATGGAGAAACCGATTGGTCTTTTTAGGATCCTTACTAGTTTTTATCACGATATTAATCAATTTGGTAATTTCTCTTAGAAGTATTCGTTCTAAAATTGAAGAAGATCTCGCAAATAAGAAATTAAAGGAAAGTGAAGAAACGTTCAGAAAGATTTTTGAAGAATCAAGCGATGCTATTATCATTATGGATTATGATACGTTCATCGATTGTAATCAATCAGCCCTAGAGATGTTTATCTTAAAAACAAAAAGTCAAATCATTGGTTTGCAACCAGAAGATTTATCTCCAGAATACCAAAATAACCATATACTAAGCTCTGAACTCGCTAAAAGCATCTATAAAGAAGCAGCAGAAAAAGGCTTTACCCGTTTTGAATGGGTTCATAAGAAAACAACGGGAGAATTGTTTATTGCAGATATTAGTATGACACAGATCTATATAAAAAACAAAGCGCTGTTTTATGTTCTTCTCAGAGATATTACTCATATAAAAACAATACAATCAGAATTAAAAGAGAGTGAAGAAAGAATAAAAACAACGCTGATGTCGATCGCAGATGCCGTTATTTCTACTGATATCTATGGGAATATTTATCAAATGAATACATCTTCTGAAAAATTACTTGGTCTTCAATTTGACCCCAAACAGAAGTATCATATTAGAGAAGTTTTAAAAATCAAGATTTCAGAATCAGATAAATACTTGTTTGAAAAATATCATTTGTACAAAGATTCCATTAATATCTTAATGAACCATGAAACCTTTTTCTTGTATTCAAGTTCTGGGAAAATTTATAGAGTTGTTATCAATGTGAATACCATAATGGGTGATAATCAAACAAATCAGGGTTTGGTGTTTGTGATCAAAGATATTACACAAGAATATAACCTCAAACAAGATAAAGAAGAAAGAGATTTACTTTTTAAAACGATCTTTGATATTAGTCCTTTCTATATTATTATCCAAAAACTGAGTGATACGAGTTATATGCTCGTTAATAAAGCATTTTTAGAGAGTCGCAATAAATCTGAAGATGAAATGATTGGAAAGAAACCAATAGATTTTGGGATCAGTATGGATGATGAAGACCGTCAGAATTTTGATCTTTTATTAAAAAATGGCTCTGTTGATAATGTGATTAAAGTAAGTAAATACAATGGTCGGAACAGATATGTGCTTTTCTCATCAAGAATAATCACATTTAAAAATGAACTATGCAGTTTTACCATCGCTAATGATATTACAGAAATCAGAGAACTACAAGAACAATTAACTCATGCTCAAAAAATGGATGCAATCGGTCAGCTTGCAGGTGGAATTGCTCATGATTTCAATAATATCATCGGAGGTATTTTAGGAATTGTTGAGTTAATGACGATGAAAGAATATTCCTATGAAGATCGTCAAAGAAATCTGCAAATGATTCTTAGCTCAGGCAAAAGAGCTGCAGACCTGACAAAAAAACTCCTCGTCTTTGCGCGTAAAGGAAAAATTGATTCATCCCCTGTGGATGTTCACAAAGCAATTAATGATGCAACAGCTCTTTTAGATCGAACGATTAATAAGAAAGTTGTTTTAGAAAAGGATTTGAATGCTTCTTCCTCTTTTATTATTGGTGATTATACACAATTAATGAATATATTCTTGAATATGGGAATCAATGCTGATCATGCAATGCCTGACGGTGGAAAATTAATATACCATTCCTCTGAAATCTATCTTGATGAAGATTTCTGTAAAAACACATTTTTTGATATCAAAGCTGGAAAGTACATCTTAATCGAAATCAAAGATACAGGACAAGGCATACACCCAGATAATCTTAACCGAATTTTTGAACCCTTCTTTACGACAAAAGAACAAGGTAAAGGGACAGGTTTAGGGCTTGCAGCGGTTTATGGTACAATTACACAGCATCATGGAGCAATCTTTGTTGAAAGTGTATTAAACAAAGGTACTACGTTTAAAGTTTATCTCCCTCTCGCTGATGTGAAGGAGACACTTCAAGAGAAGAAAATGAAATATATTACAGGGAGTGGGACTATTCTTATTGTTGACGATGAATACATCATTCAAGTGATGGCCAAGGCGATACTTGAGAATCTTGGATATACAGTACTTATTGCATCAAATGGTTTAGAGGCAATTGATGTATATAAACAGAACTCTGATCAGATCAAACTGGTGATTCTGGATATGGTTATGCCTGAGATGAACGGAAAGGAATGTTTTGCAAAATTAAAGAAAGTGGATCCTATGGTTAAAGTGATTCTATCATCTGGATTTACTCAAGAAGAAGACCTTACAGATATGAAGAATTTAGGTCTCAATGGTTTTATTAGAAAGCCTTATAATACTTCTGATATTTCACATTTAATTAATGAAGTATTAAATCAATAAAATGATGGGGTGCTGATTGCTCAACACCCCAAATCTTATTAATTATTTTCTTTAACTGTTTTATAAGATATTTTATCCATCAAACTATATATCACTGGAATTACAACTAAGGTTAAAAAAGTGGCACTGAGTAAACCTCCAATAATGGTAATCGCCATCGGTGATTTCATTTCTGAGCCTTCAGCTCTACTTAATGCCATAGGCAACATACCAATCATAGTTGTAAAAGATGTAATAAATACCGGTCGAATACGATCATAACCTGCTTTGATTAACGCTTCATGCTTTTCGATGCCCTGAGCTCTTAATTGATTGGTATAGTCAATCAGCACAATTCCATTGTTAACCACTATACCGCCTAATACAATCACACCCACAAAACTTGCAACTGAAACTGTTGTACCTGTTATAAACAAAGCCAATGATACACCGATAAATGACAATGGAACTGTAAACATGACCACAAAGGGTTGCTTTAGAGATTCAAACTGAGAAGCCATAACGATATATACCAGTACGATAGAGAGTAAAAGACCTAAGAAAAGTGTTTTGAACCCCTCCATCATATCCTCATAAGATCCTCCCATTTCGATTGAGTAACCAAGAGGGACTTCTTTTTGAATAGGAGCTAAGGCTTTTTGAATATCTTTCGATGTGCTGCCTAAGTCTCTGCCAATGATGTTTGCTGTGACAGTAGCTTTTCGGTTTTGTCTTTCATGAGTGATTCTGCTTGGACCTTCACCCTTTTCAATATTTGCTATGTGAGAGAGTGGGATGCTTTGACCGCTATATGTAGGAATACTGATGTTTTGGATGTCAGAAATATCTTGTCTGCTTTCTTCATGATAGCGAAGTCGAATATCAATCTCTTCTCCGCCTTCTCTGAAAATACCGATCACTGATCCCTGATTTGCTGTTTTAACGAATGATCCGATCTGGAATGGTGTAAGACCATATTGATAAGCCTTATTCCTGTCAGTTTTGATATGTAATTCAGGATTGCCTTCACTGATGCTGTTCTGCACATCTCGGATCCCTTCAATGTTTTCAATGGCTTTTTGAGCTTTGATCGATAGTCTTTTTAACTCATCAAGGTCTTTTCCAAAGATTTTGATCTCAACAGGAGGTGTTTGACTGCCACTCATTGGATCTTTGATGAAAATGATTTCTCCGTCCTTAATCTCTGGAATTCTCTTTCTGATATATTCTGTGATTTCTTCCTGAGACATCGTTCTGTCTTTTTTGTTTTTTAATTTAGCCCATACAATCGCTTCTGCAGGAGATTGAGGATTGCCTTGATCAGCCTGAGCACCACCTTCTTCCATTGCGCCTACCATTGTCATATAGTTTTCCATGCCTGGGGTAGAGGCAAATATATCTTCAACCTGTTTGACCATTTGATTGGTTTCAGCAAGAGCAGTTCCTTTAGGCATCTTTATCTTCATCATGATAAAAGGATTATCGCCTGCAGGCATGAATTCTGAACCTAAAGTAAATAAGAGTGATACACTGATCAACAGAGTGATGAATACACCAAGTAATGTTTTGCCACGATTGGCTAAACACCATTTTAGGATTTTTATATATGGATTTCTAATACGATCAAACCAATGAGAGTCAGAAATCATTTTAGAATTTTTCTCAAAGAAGATGCTTGCCATCGTTGGTACGATTGTCAATGCAACAAAAAGAGACACAAATAATGAGAAAGCAACGGTTAATGCTAATCCTCTGACGAGTATGGCGGTCATCCCTTCACTAAAAACCATAGGCAAGAATACCGCAACAGTTGTCATTGTTGATGCAGTGATCGCCATTGCCACTTCCTTTGCACCAATCTTAGCAGAGTAACTTTTGTCATGACCCAGTTCCACATGACGATAGATATTTTCTATTACCACGACAGCATTATCAACCAGCATACCTACACCCAACGCTAAACCACCAAGTGTCATCAGATTAAGCGAATATTTCATCAGATAGAGTGGGATAAATGTGGCGATCACTGAAAGAGGGATTGCCAGAGAAATCGCTAGAGTTGGTCTCCAGTTACGCATAAAGATATACATGATCAAGATTGCAAGAATACTACCGAAAATCACATTGGAGCTTGCGTCATTAGTAGTATTTTCGATCATTCTGCCCATATCATTGATTTCCAAAAACTCAAGGTTGTACTGTTTCGAGTCTTGAATTTTCTTAAGTTCTTTCTTCACTCCTCGAACGACCTGAAGTGTATTTTCTCCTGATTCTTTAAGAATCCAGAAGGCAGCTGTTGGCTTTTGATTCGTTCTGAGATCATAGCGTCGCTCTTTAAAAGCAGATTTAACTTCTGCAATATCTTTGATGTAAATAATACTGCCGTCTGCATTGTTTTTCACGGGGGTATTTTCTATTTCTTCAATACTTTTGTAT
This sequence comes from uncultured Candidatus Cloacimonadota bacterium, assembly GCA_964573665.1. Classification (GTDB taxonomy): domain Bacteria; phylum Cloacimonadota; class Cloacimonadia; order Cloacimonadales; family WRIO01; genus JAGOCT01. The sequence continues at coordinate 13,624 of CAZNKI010000059.1, forward strand.
TCAGATATCGTTCGGATCAGATAGTCACGTTTAAACTGATCAATGTGCCCTGCTGATGTGTTGATATTTTGCATAAGCAAGGCTTGCTGAATCTGCTCAAATGAAATCTGATACTGGTCCAGCTTTGATTTATTAATAAATATCTGTTTTTCAAGCACATCACCACCAATGATGGTTACTGATGCGACGCCTTTGAGTCTTTTTAGCTTGTTGGAAATATCATCTTTCATGACTTTTTGCAGTTCATAGGTATTATTCATACCTGTGACACCATAGATCAGGATAGGGATCTGCGACATATTGAATTTCATTACCATTGGTCTTCCAACATTTTCTGGAAGATAAGGAATGGTTTGATCAATCATGTCTCTCAAGTCCTGAGCAGATGCATCTAAATCTGTGCCCCAGTCAAATTCTGCCATGATAACAGAATAACCATCCATGCTTTCTGACTTGATTGACTTCATATTTTTTACAGTAGAGAGTGCCATCTCTAATGGTTTGGTGACAATCTCTTCGACCTCTTTCGGAGATGCCCCATCATATTGCGTGAGAATTGAAATGACAGGATAATCCATTTCTGGAAAGATCTCCAAACCCAAACGGAAGTAAGCGATTGTACCAAAAATTAATATCATAATTGTCATCATTAACACTGTAATGCGATGACTAATTGAAAAATCACTTAAAAACATGATTACCTCATTTATTTATCTACGACAGGAGTTCCCTCATCAATACCAATACTACCTTCAGTAATAATGACTTCTCCTTCTTTAATGCCTGTGATGACTTGAGTATATTCTTTATTACTAATCCCTTTTTTAATGATATTCTTTACTGCTTTGCCATCTGCGACTGAAAAAACAATGTCAGGATCAATGATTGAACGGGTAGGGATGAGAATCGCATTATTAGCTTTCTCTTTCACGATTTTGAAACGGGCATACTGGTTGTGTTTGAGTTCCTGATGTGCATTCTGAATCAGAATCTCGCAGTTATATAGCCCTGATGCAGTATTTGCAGATGCTGAGATGCTTTTTACTGTGGCAGAATAGGTTTGATCTGGGTACATATCACTATTCACATAGACATGCTGTCCTTTTTTAACAAATGCCAAATCTTTATCAGATAAAGCCACGATAGCTTTCATTGTATTTAAATTTACAATTCTAATCAAACCATTAATTGCCGAACCCATCTGCATCGCATTGTAGTTTTCCCCTTCTTTTTGAGTGATATCAGTGATGTACCCATCAAAAGGAGCACTGATGATAAAATTACCCAAGTTGCTTTCATAAGAAGCTTTTGCGCTGATATAAAGGGCTTCAATATCATCATAGGATTTTTGATCTATCGCCTGATTGGCAAGCAAGCTTTTAGCTCTCTGATAATTCTTTTCTGCATTTTTATGGTTAACTTCCAACTGTTTTAATGCATTTTTATCAAGACTGATCAACACAGTGCCTTTTTTAACAAAATCACCTTCACTGACATGGATCTTTTCGATTTTTACACTCATTTGAGGGGCTAAATCATTATATTGATCTGCCATAATTTTACCTGTATATTCCAAATATGATTCGATACTTCCTGTTTTTGCTATTTCAGTTTTTACATATTTTGCATTTGATTCTGTCTGAGTCTCTGCTTTGTTTTGACTTTCCTTCTTTTGACAGGCAAAGACAAAGAACAGGGATAAAATGGTGATTGCTAATATTGTTTTTTTCATTTTATTCCTCACAATATTGTTTAATTTCATATTTCTTGATCTGATAATCATAGATATCATTTAAATAACTGCTTTGAATAGAAAGATATAGCCTCTCTGCATCAGAAAGATCATGATAAGTACTTAAGCCTTGATCATAGAGATGTGAAATTTGTCTTTTACTTTCTATTGCCAGTTCAAGATTACTTTGTTTGCTTGTGATTTTTTGTACTAAATCAAATAAATCAAGCATCACTCTTTTAGCCTGAATATTTAATTGCTCTTCATAATTAGTGAGTTGAACTTCTTGCTGTTTAATCTCATATTTCTTCATTTTATATTGGGTATAAGTCGATCCGCTGTTGAACAAAGGGATTGAAAGCGATGCGATAAATTTCCAGTTCTCAGAATCTTTAAAGTTCAATTGATCATCATTTTCAAACTGATAATTGAAATTCAGTGCTAAAGTTGGCATGAAATCAGATTTGATCATTTTCTCGTTAGACTTGAGTAATTCCTTGCTGATCTTCATGTTCTTTAAATGTATGCTTGATTGAACAAAATCACTAATCTGTTTTTCAAGAATTTGAGCTTGTTTCAAAGAATCAACATCAAATAATGATTTAACTTCGTTCAGCACAAGATCAGTGTTCGCTTTTACAGGAATGATCAGTTCTTTATCTGTGGAAAGACCTAAATGTTGCATCCATAGTTGATTGACGATTTCTATTGTGTTAGAGAGCTGCGCTAACTCAGCTTTTGCTTCATCAAGCTTAACCTTCCACTGTAATACTTCATTCAACAGGCATGTGCCCGCATTGTATTTGAGATTTGCTTTTTCATGATGTTTCTGGTAACTGCTGATACTGTTTTCTAACACAAGTTTCAGTTCAGTCAGCTTCAAAATCTGAAAATAGTATTCTGCTGTCTTCCACTCAATTTCTTTCTCACTGAGTCGGTACAGATTTTTATTTTGCTGAAGGTTCAATTGTGCCATCTTGTAGTTTTGAAATAACTTTCCTCCACTAAAGAGCACTTGACTGACATTGATTTCACTCGTATAGTTTTTATCGGATGATTTGATCTCAGGTATTACAAAAAAATCATTTTGTATCCCTGGAAAAACAATTTGCTCTTGATCAAGTTTCAGAAATGTTTCATTGAAACTTGCTTTTGGCAAAAATAATGTGATTGCATTTTTCTTTTGCCATTCAGCAGATTGTAACTGGTATTGGCTTGCCTGATGATTTTTGTTGTTCGCTTTAGCTAGTGAAATACATTGATCTAAAGATAATGATTCAGCAAAAATACCTGAAAAAAACATTAATGAGCAAATCAGGCTTAGATATAGTTTCATTATTCCCTCATTTAATAATTTACTCTTTTGTTTTAATGCCATTGAATAAGAAATGTATAATCGTATCAATCTCCTTGATGATGTCAGTATTATCATTTCTTAAGAAAAAACTCTTGTACAATAATCCTTGATTGATTGAAATAATTATGGTGATCAGTGAATTAAAATCAGTGTCCTCAGCGACATGACGATGAATCATCTCATAGACGACCTGGCTCTCTTCCTGAATTAAATATTCAGTCTCGTCATGGAAAATCTGATGATAAACTTGCTGAGTATCATATTTCATCAATTCATACGCGGTGACAAACTTCATTGATTCCTGATAACGGAATTCAATATAAGCTCTGAGTAATTCTTTTAACGGTAAGTCTTTTTTGATAAACTCCTTTTCATTACGGATAAAGCTTTCAAATTCTGAACGAATCGTCGCTCGAAATAAGTCTTCTTTATTTTTGAAATAATAGTACAGAGAATTCTTTCGCATCCCGCAATGATTCCCTACGTCATCAAGGGTTGTTTTATAAATCCCGTACTGTCTAAAAGCTTTCTTTGCAGCTTCAATGATAATTTCCTTTTTATCCATACTAATTTCCTTTTTAGAATAATTTATTAGTTTGTTCGAAAATACAATAAGGGTATATTTCGTCAAGAAGAAAATTTAAAAATATAAAGAATAAGATTAAATCACTCTAAGACAAGGGAAATTTTCTGTATTTACAACAGAATAAGAAAAGGGTGTTTAGGCTAATATCAGGAGTCGAGCTCACTTGCCCGTTTCCAAAACAAACGAGAGCTGATATCATCCATGCACCCATTATGATTTAAATATCATCAACATACCTTTTTGTCAAATCATTTTACTTGTCGTTGAGTCGAAAACATATAAATCGTCTGAAATTGCCTATTTATCTACTAATCTCTGCTTTGTCTCTGCTTAACGCTCCACTTCTATCCTGTAGAAAATTAATTTTTGTGAGCAACAGAATCTAATATGATTGAGTCTATATAAGAGTATAAACTTCTTGTCACTTGACAGAAAATTGACTGCCTTTAATCTTGAGTAAGTGAGGGAAAGTGAAAGAGTATCAATTCTCGTATGAAGTTTCAGGAAAAATGATCTTTGATCAGATCAGCCTATCAGTTAATGAAGGCTCATGTCAGCTGATCAGAGGTGAGGAAGACAAATCCTATGTGATTTTTGGTGCGATCCTCGGGAAGATTTTGCCCTGTATGGATTTGCCAGAAATAGATTCGTTGAAATTGCTTTATCAAGATTTTTATGGTCATTTGAGTCTTATCTCAAGTCCAGAAGCATCGACTGTATCTTATCTTGGCTCTGATCCCGAACGCCAACTCTTTTTTTCAAAGATCTGGGAAGAATTCTACACTATTTTTGAAAAATATGGGGAAGAGGATATTCAGAGGGTTTTAAACACTTTTTCTCTCAGTGCGGATTTTCGTGATCGTGAAATCGCCACTCTGTCAGGTGGAGAGAAAATGAAGTTTGCCTTAGCCCTGACTTTTGCTTCAGATGCAGAGATCATCGTATTACATGGTGTTGTACCCTGGCTTGATCAAAAGGGAAGATCCGATTTGCTCAACGCTATTCAAAAAGCAAAAGAACAGAAGAAAGTCATTATCATTCTTGAACAGGAGTATTTATGTCTTTCTTCTGTCATCGATCGTTTATTTTATCTTGATCATATCACCGATAATAATGATCGATTGCCTCAAAAAAAACTCGTAGAAGATTCCTCTTATCACACCGGTGATTCATTGGAAAGTGATTTGAGTGATGCTTTAAAATCAAAGATACACGCCTTTAATGCTTTTTTCGTCAAGGATAAGCAAAAAGAGACGATTGCTGAATTGAGAAATGTAGGTTTTGTATATCCCAATCAAATGATTTTTAAAGATTGTTCCTTAAAGATCAGAAAAGACCACTTCTACACTCTCCTCGGTGAAAATGGGTCTGGAAAATCTTCATTAGCCTTGCTATTATATCGCCAGCTTCTACCAAATACAGGGAATATTTTCTTAAATGGCTTAGCTTTAGAAAAATTAAAACGCTCTGAGATCAACCCATTCATCCATTATGTGTCTCAATTTCCTGAAAAACAGATGTTCTGGAACACCATCGGTGAATGCTACCAGGAAGTCGTTCAAACAGGTTTAGATTTTTTACAAAAGACCTTTAAAAAATATTTTTCTTATTCTGATGATTACCCATGCATTTATTTATCTTCCAATGAACTCAAACTCCTACTACTGATTTGCGGATTTAGAAAAGAAACACAGCTGTTGATCCTTGATGAGCCAACATGGAGTCTTGATATTCATTTGATTGAAAAAATGCTTGATATATTGATCGAAATCAGGTCATCAATAGAATTTTCAGTGTTAATGATCACTCATGCTCAGAGTCTTTTACCCTTTTTTGAGTCAGTGTTGCTTGAGATAAAGGATCATCAGATTCATATACAAGTCAATCAGGAAAATCGTTAAAATGCAGAAATATCTTCAGTCCCTGTCGATCAATACCAAGCTCTTGCTGTTGTTACTCAATGCCTTTCTATTATTCCCCTATATTCAAAATGAAGATTTTCTCATCGGGTACTCAGTATTTTTAATCCTCTTAATATTCTCTTATTCATTGATATACGCAAAGATAAAGAGTTTCAAGTCTTTAAAAGGGATCTTGTCATTATGGTTGATTGGACTCTTTTTCTTCTTTATATTTTCTTTAATTTTCTTGCTAAATAATTGGGAAATCAGCCCAGGGATCAATTTGACAACATTGAGAAATAAGATCATCTACTTAACACTTTATCCGATCAGGATATTGGGTGTCTTTTTAATCGGATTCACCTTTATCGAGATCATTTCTCCGATAGAGTTCTTACGATATGGTCAAGTAGGTTATTACTTATGTTATCTCTTTCGATCTTTTCAGGTTTCAAAAGATGAAATGCTCCAAAATAAAGTAATGATGGAAATGAGAGGTCAAATTCCTCTTCGATTTAATAGATTTAGTGATTATGCCTTATTCTTTAAAAATGCACC
>CAZNKI010000060.1:0-19214 GCA_964573665.1 uncultured Candidatus Cloacimonadota bacterium
TAGGATAATCTCTCAATAGTCTAATTGATAAAGGAAATTCTCTTAAACAGTCTCTACTCTTTGTGGAGAAAGAGATTAATTCTTAACATTCTCTCAGAATGCCATCTTACTCTATTTTCCGACTTCTCTATCTGATTGAAAATTTCTTTGGTATTGATCTCTTAACGAAGTATCATTGACCCTCTTACATTCATACTCCATTATCTATACTTTTGACTAAGTTTTTCACTGATTTTCTATTTATTCTTTTGAATTTGTTTTCTTTTGAAAAAGCATTTTCTACAGGATAGAAAGAAGACTTGAATAGAGCGTAAGCAGACAGCATGTAGATCAAACCCTTTATTTAAGCCTTTTTTACTGATAATCATGTCAGAGTAACGATACATAGATTTTATTGGATAATTTTAAGAAAAATATTGCTCTTTAAACAAAATTTGATTAGCTTGTTTAAAGATAAAAAGATCGTTTTTGAGGAGGGTAAACAATGTGTGGACAATTTGCTATTTTTTCCAATATTAGAGCCATCATTGATTATTATCATTTTTTATTAAAGTTTGAAGATGCCCATCATTTTGAAGCTCTTCACGAGTATTTAAAAAGCAAAAAAGATAAAACACCATACAATAAGTATGATTTCCCTAACCATAAGATTACGCCTTCCATGTATGTTCCAGTAGTGTTTAAGGAAAAAAATGAGATAAAAATAGACTGGAAAAGATGGGGCTTGATACCTTCCTGGTCAAAAGATGAAAGCTTTGCCAATAAGCTGATCAATGCCCGTATAGAAACACTACATGAAAAAGCATCTTTTAAAAATGCGTTGAAAAGCAGACGATGTCTCATTCCCTGCAACCATTTTTATGAATGGGATTCTCAAAAAGCAAAACATCAAATAAGCATCCAAGATCAGGAAATCATCTCTTTCGGCGGATTGTGGGAAGAATGGAAAACTGCTGATCAGATCATCAGTACTTTCAGTATTATTACACAAGCTTCAGAAGGAAATATGAAGGAAATTCATGATCGTAGTCCGTTAATAATTGAAGAAAACAGATATAAAGAATGGTTAGATTGTGAAGATATGAGCCTTTTTTATAACAATAGTTCATTACTTAAAATAATATAATTTTGTGAGTTAGAGAATCAAGATGATATTATGAAAGATTATCTAAAAAAAATAAATGATTCCTGAAAAATTGTACTTGACAATTCAAAGTAATCACTTATATTTTAAAATGTACTAACATAAGGGGGTTTAGCTTGAATCAAAAAATCAAGGTACTTGTTGTCGATGACACAGTGATTTATAGAAAAATTTTAAAAGATGTGGTATCTGAAATAGATAATACAGAAGTCATTGGAACCGCGTCCAATGGCGATTTAGCGATCAGAAAGATCGAAGTAGATAAACCTGACTTAGTCTTATTAGATGTTGAAATGCCGGTGAAAGATGGTTTGGAAACACTCCAGGAAATAAAAGCTCGATTCCCTGAAATTGGTGTCATTATGGTCAGCGGTGTTAATGAAAGACAAGCCTCTATAACAATGGAAGCATTACAAAAAGGCGCTATCGATTTCGTACCAAAACCAATTGGTAACAATATCGAAACAAATATTCAGTCTTTGAAACAGAGTCTCACACCAATCATTTCATTATTTTTAACGAAGAAAACGATATCAGCGGTTAGATCAGGCAGTTTTACTGATACAAGTATCAGAACTCGTGAAAGTGCTCCTATACCATCGACTAGCAAACCAATTCCACCCACACCAAAACCTGTAATAACACCATTTTCTTCTGCACCTAATCCCAAAAAAGCAGACGTTTTAGTTATTGGTGTATCGACAGGTGGTCCGAATGCATTGGCAAAGTTTATTCCTTTTTTATCTCCTGATTTAGACGTTCCTGTTTTCATTGTTCAGCATATGCCACCAATGTTTACAAAATCATTAGCGGCTCATCTTAGCAGTAAGTCAAGTATGCCAGTGGTTGAGGCAGAAGACGGTCAGATGGTTGAAAAAAACAAAATATATATTGCACCCGGTGGTAAGCATATGACTGTAAAAAAAGAGAGTTCAAATCAAGTAATTTCAATAATTGACACACCTCCAGTTAATTCATGCAAACCATCTGTTGATGTATTATATGATTCTATACCAAGTATTTATAACAACAATGTCCTATCTGTCATTATGACAGGTATGGGTTCAGATGGGTTAAATGGTGTCCGTTCACTAAAAAAGACAGGGTGTTACTCAATCACACAAACTGAAGATTCATGTGTAGTTTATGGCATGCCTCGAGCAGTTGATGAAGCTGGTCTTTCTGACGAGTCGGTTCATTTGGATCAATTATCTGGAAGAGTTAACAGTTTAATAAAAAATGGTATTAAATAAAAGAAAATGGGGTGTTGATGTTATCCTCCAAAATTGCTATCAATCATGAAGAATTTATTCTCCTTCGAGAATACATTCAGCAAGAATGCGGCATAGTTGTTGGCGATGAGAAAGTATATCTTATCGAAAGTCGTCTGGCACGTCTGGTCGTAGAAACAGGTTGTAGTAGCTTTAAAGAATTTTATATTAAGGCAAAATCTGATTTTACAAAAAAACTGAGAGACAAGATTGTCGATGCGATGACCACCAATGAAACGCTCTGGTTTCGCGATATGAAACCCTGGACTATTCTGAAAGAAGTTTTAATCCCAAAATTTATTGATGATCTTAAAACTGGTAGGAAGCAAAAGATAACAATATGGTCAGCCGCTTGTTCAACAGGTCAAGAGCCATATTCATTTGCAATGCTGGTTGACGAAGCGGTCAAGCGAGATGGGAAAGTAAGCAATTCTCAGTTTAGTATCTTAGGAACAGATATTTCTCCAAGTGCTTTGTATATGGCTATTTCTGGCAGATTTAATACCATAGCAATGTCTCGAGGAATGTTGCCTGGTTATAAAGAAAAATACTTTACGGACAACAATGGAGTTTCTGAGATCAAACCTGAAATCAAACAAATGGTAGTTTTTAAACAATTTAATTTGCAACATGATTTTATGAAAATCCCGACCTGTGATCTGATTTTTTGCAGAAATGTAGCGATCTATTTCTCTGCAGACTTCAAAAAAGATTTATTTAAGAAGATATGGAGTAAAGTCGATAAAGATGGTTATTTCTTTATCGGATCTACCGAAAGTTTAATCGGATATTCAAATGATTTTGAACAGCTTGAATATCAAAAAGGTGTTTACTATAAACCAAAAAAGTAAGGGATAAATATGAAAATCTTAACCGTTGATGATTCTCGTATGATTCGTATGATTATAATTAACACGCTAAAATCTTTAGGATACGAAGCATTAGAAGCGGCAAATGCCGACATCGCTTTAGAAGTTTTGCAGGAGAAAAGTGAAGAAATCAATCTGATCTTACTTGACTGGAACATGCCCGGAATGAATGGTTATGACCTGCTAAAGCTCATCAAAGCATCTGATAAGTACAAACATATTCCCGTGATGATGGTCACTACTGAAGGTGAACGCAAAAATGTGATCAAAGCAATTCAATCCGGAGCAGAAAATTATTTAACAAAACCATTCACTCCTGAAGATTTATCCATCAAGATTTTAGAATGTTTAGGAATGAGTGATAATTCCGGTTTAGATCAGGGTGATTCAAATGAACTCCCCAATTTAGATATGGATGATTTTCAATTATAGGATGTGATGTGAAATCAGAAGAATTGGATAGTCTCATGTATAAAAAAATGATATTAGATAAGCTTGGTGCCATAGATGAAGTACCGACACTTCTGACAATTGCTGCAGAAGTTGAACGTTTAACTCACAATCCTGATGCGTCAGCTGAAGATATCGGTAAAGTAATAAAATTAGATCCCGCGCTTACGGGTAAAGTACTCAAAGTGGCAAACTCTGTCATTTATGCAGGCAATCAAAGAATCGTCAGTCTTCAACAAGCGATCGCACGACTGGGATTCGCTGAAATTAGAAGACTAACACTTACAATCGCATTTTTAAACAGTTTTAAATCTCTTTATGTTAATTATGAGAAGTTTTGGATGCATTCGATTACAACAGCATACTTATCCCTCTATCTCCACCAACTTAGCGGTAATGAACAAAAAGCAGATCGATTGTTTACTTGTGGCATTCTGCATGATATTGGCGTCCTAATATTAGATCAGTATTTTACAAACATGTATAAAAAAGTCTTTGATATCTCTGTGAATAAAAAATACGAGCTTGAACTTGTTGAGCAGAAAATTTTGGGTATTTCTCACGCAGAAATTGGAGCATTTCTCTTAAAAAAATGGAAAATCCCAGATGAAATCGTCGATGTCATTGAGTATCATCATCATCCACAAAATGCAAAACTCTCTGTCAGAGATGCAAAAATAGTTTATTTAGCTAATTTTATCAGTAATAATCGCGGTGTTGATAATGGAACAGGATTTTTCCCAGAAGGTTTCTATGATGATATTTGGGAAGATTTAAATCTTCAGGTAGATTCTATGCCTGAATTGATTGCATCTGTAGAATCTGAAGTTGAAAAAGCAAAACAAATTTTAAAATTTGGGGGTAGATAGTGAAAAAGGCCATCTTTTTAAATCTCAAAGATAAATTCTCTCTTTATACAATTGTAGAATCAAAAACTTTTGAACCAATATTTGAAGACTGGTCAGAAAGCTGTCTCGATCAGATTTATGATTTTTCTCTTATAGTCCTTTATCAAAATGAGATTGATATTGAACCCATCAAACTCATAAGAAAAAAAATTGCGTTTCACAATATCAAACTAATGGTATTTACTGATTCAATCAACTTAGAAATAAAGAAAAAAGCACTTTCTTTTGGAGCAGATTTTGTAGAATTACTTCCTCTTTCAGATGAAGAACTCATTAACCATTTGTCTGAACTTAAAATCCAGCTGGACCGCTCCAGATTTTTCAATGAACAAGCACTAAATCCTTTTATTTTATCAGTTCAGGAAATCATGTCAATGATGGCAGTGATGACTGTTGAGCTCGATGAAATCTACCTAAATACAACACCTTTCCACTATGGAGATGTTTCAGGAATTATGGCACTTACCGGCGAGAAAAAGGGCATAATCATGATTTCATTTTACGAAGAATTATCCAGTAGAATCATTTCTTCCATTATGGGGCTTCCTGTTGAAGAGATTAGTGATGATGAACTTCTTGATGGTGTGGGAGAATTGATCAATATGATCGCAGGTGGTGCAAAAGCAAGACTTGGAGATTCTGAATATCATTTCTTATTATCTGCACCTACAGTGATTACTGGCAATCAACATAGAGTTGTGCAACAAAAAGACATTCCTTGTGTCGTGATGGTATTTAAAATTGACGAAGATTTCTTTGCTGTTCAACTTTGCCTTGATGTTCTTGGTTTCAACGAATAATTTAATTCAACTATATAAGCCCTCATATCGAGGGCTTTTTTAATTTATTCACTAATTTTGATCATTGCTTGACAAGATTTATAGATGTATTACTTTTGCATTAAAGAAAAAGAGGGAATATGAGTACAGAGTTCAAAATATCATCTAAATATCATCCGACAGGTGATCAACCTCAGGCAATAGAGGAAATAGTTGAAAACCTTAATAACAATAAAAAATTTCAAGTATTACTTGGTGTTACAGGATCAGGAAAAACCTTTACGATGGCGAATGTGATTCAAAGAATGAATCGCCCAACATTAATCCTATCTCATAATAAAACATTAGCAGCTCAACTATATGGAGAATTCAAACAATTATTTCCAGATAATGCCGTTGAGTATTTTATATCTTATTACGATTACTATCAGCCTGAAGCTTATATTCCTGGGAAAGACATCTATATTGAAAAGGATTCCGATATCAATGATCAGATTGAACGATTAAGATTGAAAGCAACCATGTCACTCTTTGAACGTCGTGATGTTATCGTTGTTGCCAGCGTATCTTGTATTTACGGCTTAGGTGTTCCAGAAGAATATCGTGAAGCAGTAATCAACTTGACCGTTGGACAAAGCATTGATCGTGATGAGCTACTTGAACGATTAGTCAACAGTCATTACGGCAGAAATGATATCGCATTTGAAAGAGGCGCATTTCGTGTTAGAGGAGATGTCGTTGATATCTATCCTGCATATTTGGAAAACTCTGTCCGTATTGAGTTCTTTGGCGATGAGATTGAGAAGATCACTCGCTTAAATCCTATTTCAGGACATATTTTAGAAGAAGTGCAAAGTTACCCGATTTATCCTGCAAATCACTTTGTGATGTCAAAAGAACGTTTGGATAAAGCATGTAAAACTATCGAAGAAGAGCTCAATCAGCAAATCAGATACTTCAACCATCACAACCGTCTCATCGAAGCTCAAAGAATTGAACAAAGAACAAAATATGATCTTGAAATGATTCGTGAGATTGGTGCATGTTCAGGAATTGAAAATTATTCAAGACACATGACTGGTGCTGAAATTGGTGCACCTCCTTTCTGTTTAATGGATTACTTCCCTGATGATTTCCTCATGTTTATTGATGAATCGCATGCGACCATTCCACAGGTAAGAGCAATGTATGCTGGAGATTATTCAAGAAAGAAAAATCTTGTTGATTATGGATTTCGATTACCCTCTGCTTTTGATAACCGTCCCTTAAAATTTGAAGAATTCGAAGAAAAACTCAATCAAGTCATCTTTGTATCCGCAACACCATCTGATTACGAGTTATACCAAACAAAAGGTGAATTTGTCGAGCAAGTCATCAGACCTACAGGCTTACTTGACCCCATGATCATCGTAAGACCAATCAAAAATCAAATCGATGATTTAATAGCTGAAATTAGAATCAGAGCGGATAAAAAACAGAGAGTCCTGGTCACCACACTTACCAAAAGAATGTCTGAAGATTTAAGCAAATATTTTACCGATATTGGCATTAGAGTTAGATATTTGCATAGTGAAATCGACACCATAGAACGGTCAAAAATCATCCGTGATTTGCGATTAGGTGAGTTTGATGTGCTGATTGGCATCAACCTTCTGAGAGAAGGTCTTGATCTTCCTGAAGTGGCTCTTGTTGCGATCCTTGATGCAGACAAAACAGGCTTCCTGAGATCGGCTCGTTCATTAATACAAACTGCAGGCCGTGCGGCTCGTCATATTGAAGGAACCGTCATCTTCTATGCTGACGAAATCACCGATGCAATGAAACATACCATTGATGAAACTAACCGAAGAAGAGAAAAACAAATCTCTTACAATCTTGAACACGGAATTGTTCCGAAACAAATTGAGAAATCTGTCGAAGATATTATGCAATCTACCTCTGTTGCTGAAGGTTACCAACAATATGATAGTAATAAATCGACTCAGAAAAAAGAAGAAATCAGCCCATATCTCCAACTTGATTCTATGGGCGATATTATAAAGATTCTTAAAAAAGAAATGAAAACAGCATCAACAAATTTAAACTTTGAACTTGCAGCTGAACTGAGAGATCGGATTAATGAACTCGAGTCTCAGTACAGTATTTCTAATGAAAATAAATAAAATGAAATGAGATCAATATGAAGAATAAACTCTTTCTCATCGATGGGACTGCTCTTGCTTACCGTTCGTATTTCGCTTTTATAAATAATCCATTAATTAACAGTCAAGGGACTCCAATCAGTGCAATTTATGGTGTGGCAAATTCCTTTATCAAACTTATAGATCAGTTTAATCCTCAGTACGTGGCAATATCATTTGATCGAAAAGAAAAGACCTTTCGTCATCAGCTGACTGAGCAATATAAGATACAACGCCCACCGATGCCCGAAGATTTAATTCTTCAAATGGATCTGATCAAACAATTCTTTATGTTAATAGGGTTGGAAGAAATATCTTTAGCAGGATATGAAGCAGATGATATTCTTGGCACTCTTGCATATAAATATCAAAATGATTTCAATTGCATCATCGTTACAGGTGATAAAGATTATGCTCAGTTAGTCAACGAGAATATAAACCTGTTTGATCCCAAGAATGATAAACTCTACGATCAACAATCGATCAAAGAAAAGTATGACATTGATCCGGCCCAATTCATTGATTATTTAGCTTTAGTCGGGGATAGTGCAGACAACATTCCTGGTGCGAAAGGAATCGGTCCAAAAACAGCGGTACCATTACTTCAAGAATACTATTCCATCGATCGTATCTATGAGAATATTAATCAAATTAAATCAGCCTCTGTTCGTGAAAAACTGCTCTCTTCAAAAGAGCAGGTCGATTTATCTAAGATATTAGCAAAAATTGTCATTGATGTCCCTCTTGAATCTGTAAATCCAACACACTTCGCTTTTCATCCTTCTCAAATGAAAACTGCCATTGACTTTTTAAAAGATCTTGAACTCAAGCAATTATGCGATCGTATCAATAAATTTCACGATATTAAAGAATCACCTGAGACCATTATTGAAGAAAAAGAAAACAATCACTTTAAGGCTATCTTAGTCGATACGACAGAGCAGCTTCAAGAAGTTCTGCAAAAAGCAAAAGAGAAAGATTACATCGCACTTGATACAGAAACAGACTCCGTTGAATCATTATTCACAAGGCTTGTTGGCATCTCTTTCTGTTTTGATGAAAAGGAAGCCTATTACATACCCATTGGACATTCCTTTGCTCAAAATCTTGATTTGCAAGAGACAATCAATACACTTAAGGATACATTCGAAGGGAAAACAATCATTGGGCATAATTTCAAATTTGACTTTGAAGTCTTTCAAAATCACGGATGGGAAATCAATAATCCCATATTTGACACAATGCTTGCAGCCTATATACTTGATCCAGGCAGAAGTAGAATTAGTCTGGACTCCTGCGCTAAAAATGAATTTGACTATGACATGATTCCGATCGATCAACTCATCGGCAAAGGCAAAAAACAACTGACCTTTGATGCTGTTGAAGTGAACGAAGCTTGCAAATATTCAGCAGAAGATTCCTGGATGACTTATCGTTTGTTCCTCCTTTTCAATCAGCAGTTACAGAACTCAAAACTCTCTGATCTTTACCATCATATCGAGATACCGCTGATCAGAGTGCTGGCAAAAATGGAAAAGAATGGCGTGTTTATCAATCAGCCATTCTTGAATGAACTTTCTGTCAAAGCCAGTCAAATTATTAAAAGCCTCTCAGATGAAATCTTTGAAATAGCAGGGGAAGAATTTAATATCAATTCCACACAACAACTCAGTCAAATTCTATATGAAAAACTACAGATAAAAACGGTTAAAAAAACAAAGACTGGCTTTTCTACTGATAATGAAGTACTTGAAAAACTGGCTGAAGAACACCTCATTGCCCAAAAATTGATTGAGTTCAGACAGTTAAGCAAATTAACGGGAACTTACATCGATGCTTTTCCAAAATTAATCAAAAGTAAGACAGGCAGGATCCACTCTTCCTTCAATCAAACAGTTGCATCAACAGGAAGATTATCAAGTTCAAATCCTAATATGCAAAACATACCGATTAGAACTGAGCTAGGCAAAGAAATTCGCAAAGCGATTGTTCCTCAAAAAAAAGATTATGTTATCGTCTCTGCAGATTATTCACAAATTGAGTTACGTTTGATGGCATTGATTGCTGAAGATGAAAATATGCTCTCTGCTTTCAAAAATCATGAAGACATTCACACAAAAACTGCTGCATTGGTTTTTCATAAAGACTTAAAGGAAGTGACTTCAGAAGAACGGCGTAGAGCAAAAATCATCAATTTTGGTATAATCTATGGCATGGGAGCACATTCTTTATCAAAAGAACTGGGGATCACCGTTTCATCTGCAAAAGAATTTATCCAAAACTATTATGATAAGTTCCCAAAAATTATTCATTTTATTGAATCACAAAAGCTCAAAGCTCAGAAAGAAGGATATGTCGAAACTCTCTTTGGCAGAAGGCTTCATTTACCAAACATCCATTCCACTAATCAGTTGATTCGTTCAGAAGCTGAAAGAGTTGCTGTAAATATGCCGATTCAAGGGACTGCTGCAGATATCATCAAGATTGCCATGATCAACATCCATGAGGTAATAAAGAACGACGATCGCATCAAGATGATCATACAGGTACACGATGAATTAGTATTTGAGATCCAACAGGATTTACTAGATGAATGGCTGCCAAAGATTAAGTCGATGATGGAAAACGCTTTGCCAGAAAAATACGCCACAGTGATCACTCTTGAAGTTGAAGCAGGAAGTGGCAAAAACTGGGCTGATGCACATTAATCAGTAAAGTTTTACATTCTTATAAATCTATTTGACATATTCTGATTGCCAAATAATATCGGATTAATTATAAAAAATAGTAATTTAAAATACTTCATCTTATTCATTTTGAATAAATGATTTGATTTCTTTTCTATCTATATAATTAAAGAAATAAAAAGATGGAGTATCAAATGATAAAATTCCCAGAATTAAAAATTGGCGATCTTGTCGCAAAAATACCAATTATTCAAGGGGGAATGGGTGTAGGCATTTCAATGGCAGGTATGGCAGCTGCTGTTGCGAATCAAGGGGGAATTGGTGTCATCTCTACAGTTGGCTTAGGCGCTATCTACCCAGTAAATGGCTTATCATACCCCGAAGCAAACACAATGATGTTAAGAGAAGAAATAAAAAAAGCAAGATCAATGTCTGATGGTATTATTGGAGTAAATTTAATGCTGGCTCTTTCAAATTTCGAAGACATGATCATGACAGCAATTCAGGAAAAAATTGATATTGTTTTCTTAGGCGCTGGTTTAGCATTAAAAATGCCTTCTGGTTTTACTCAGGAATTAATCCAAAGTATGAAAACAAAAATCGGCATGATCGTCTCATCAGCTCGTGCAACAAGTCTTTTGATCCAACATTGGAGCGATAAGTATGCTAAAGTGCCTGATGTAATCGTAGTTGAGGGTCCCAAAGCTGGTGGGCATCTCGGTTTTAAACCAGAGCAGATTGATGATCCTGAATTCTCTCTTGAAAAGCTTATCCCTCAGATCAAGAACATTATTACCCCATTAGAAGAAAAATTTAACAAAAAAATCGCTCTTGTAGCTGGTGGTGGAGTATATACAGGTTGTGATATAAAGAAGATGTTTGATCTTGGCGCAGATGGCGTTCAAATGGGTACAAGATTTGTAGCTACTGATGAATGTGACGCAGATATCAAATTTAAAGAATCTTACATTAATTGTAAAAAAGAAGACATTGGGATCATCAAAAGTCCTGTGGGATTACCAGGCAGAGCTATTATCAATCAGTTTCTTGTTGATGTTGCCAATGGGATAAAAATGCCATTCGCCTGTCCTTGGAAATGTTTAAAAACTTGCGATTATCAAACTGCTCCTTATTGTATCGCACATGCCTTACTTAATTCCAGAAAAGGGAATCTTGACAATGGCTTTGCATTTGCCGGTGAAAATGCTTACAGGGTTGATCGAATTATGCCCGTAAAAGAGCTTATTAATGAATTACAATTGGAATATGCTCAGTGTAAAGGATAAAACTAATGTTAACGATCAAAGGTATTGAACATCTCAAGATTGATTATCTATCTGAAAATGATCTCAGTGCCTTTTTTACTCTTCTCTCAATTCCTGAAATTCAAACATTTATCCCTGACCGCTTTGACAATGAAGATGAGCTCTTAAGATGCTTACTTTGGCTTTTTTCAAACTATCATCAGGATAATTTCATTAGGTTAACGTACAGAATTACTTATAGAGAATTATTGATTGGATGGATTTCTATTGGTCCTTTACCCTTTGATGAAAGTAAGTATGAAATTGCTTATGCTCTACATCCTGACTATTGGAACAGAGGATGGATGACTAAGATTGTGAAAGAATTTATCTCTTATCTTTATCACGAAAAACATATCTTTGAGTGTTATGCCGAAGTGAATATCGAAAACATAGCATCTATTAAAATACTTGAGAAAAATGCTTTTATCAAAGTGGAGAAGTATTTCAACAATGACCAAAAAGAACATAAATATATTTATTTTAGAGATTTAAAAAACTAAACTCCTCTTGTTTCAGGTGACCATATATATTTGTGCATTTGTAATTGGAATCTGACGTCCAATCGATCCCTGATGATCCATTCGGCTAAAGATTGAATGGACACTGAAGAGCTAACTGCTGAGAATAAAATATCACTTCCACTTAAGTTATGATGTTTAAGAAATGCTTTCGCCCATTCATAGTCAGTATAAGAACTGATCACAAACTTTAAATTATCTCTTTCTTTTTGAAAATATGATAGATTGGCAGTAAGAAATGATGTTCCCATTCCACTGTCAGGGCATTTGACATCAATGATCTTATGTACAAGCGGAGACACTTTATCCAATAAAATAGAACCATTGCTTTCAATCATGACCTGAAAAGATTGTGAAATCAAAAGGTCAATCAAATCATAAATCTCTTCCTGAATCATCGGTTCTCCACCTGTTAACTCAACAAGAGTGACTGGTGAATATGCTTTGATGCGATCTAATATTTGAGCAGGAGTGAGTTGTTCGTTGATTTCATGATGATATTGAGTATCGCAGTAAGAACAATCTAAATTACATCCGCAAAAACGAATAAAGATACAAGGAAGCCCAGCAAATGTAGATTCTCCCTGAAGACTAAGAAAGATTTCGTTAATATTCATAACAAAGAAAAAGGATTATTCCCAAGGTAAATATGGCAATGCTTTATGATATCCTAAGAGTTCATCAATTGACTGGCTGATCTTTTCGGGGTGACCATAAACAAACTTTTCCTTTTGCCCGATCTTAAAGACAAAGTAGTCTGATTCATTCACATTCATGTATTCCATAAAGGCTAAATCACCATAGATGGGAATCCCTCTTTGTACCATTAAATGTATATCATCAAATTCCTGGTAAAGAACATTATCAAAGATATTCTCCTTTTTATGAGAAAGAAGCACTACATTCTGATGTTTATCCAGCAAAGCTTTATCATGAATAAACAATGCTTTTGATGCATTTGTGGTAACCATCTGATATAAATCTCTGCTGTCTATATCAGGAAAATGTTTGTGTGCAAATCGTATTTCTTCAAATAGGTTAAGGCTACCAGTCAGTGTTGAGTCTGTCCCAATAACGACATTGACGCCTTTTTCAAGACAAGTATGAATATCTAATGTCTTACCGATGAGATAGAGATTTGATCCAGGACACCAGCAAATAGAAGCATTTACTTTTCTAATTTCTCCAAGCTCCTGAGGAGTGAGACAAATACCGTGAATGATTAATGTATTGGGTTTGAGTAAAAAGGCTTTTTTTAACAAGGTAAATTCGTTACGCGTATTATCATCCAAGCCTTCAGATAAATGAATGATAAATGGCATTCTGCCTTCTGTTCGTAACATTTCCTGTTCTGGTGTGTTTCCTCCCCACCAGTTGCCTAAGGTAATTGAATGGCACTGAGCATAATCTTTGACCACTTCGATTGGAAAGATTTTATAATAATCATCTGCCTGTAAAGCAGCATGATCCTGTACAATTGAGACACCAGAAAACAAATTCTTATATGCACCCATTTTAACAAGTAAATGCGCATTTCCGCTTAAAAAGTCAAAAGAGCCGTCATTGACCCATATCTTGTTTCTTTCGATTACGCTCGGAGAAGTTTTGTTATCCTCAACCCATATATGTGAATTGATGTATGGTGCATTGATCCCTGATCGTGGATACCAGTTGCCAATAAGATGATCATGAGCATTAATTAAGGGTAAAGAACTTAATAAATGCTCAGAATCATAATTAAAATCAAAGTCTTTAAAATAGGGACTATCTATCTCGATCCAATGATTATGATGAATGGATTCGATTTTTGATATCGCCGATTTGACTTTGATTCTAAACATTTTATTGATTGAATCTCTTGACTGTTAAAGGAAGAATTTCAAATAAATCACCAACAATGCCAAGATCGGCTGCCTTAAATATTGGGGCATCCTTATCTTTATTGATGGCAATGATGTAATCTGAGGACTGCATTCCAGCGAGATGTTGAATAGCTCCTGAAATTCCTACAGCGATATAAATCTTTGGTTTAATGGTTTTTCCCGTCTGGCCTACCTGATGTGGATATGGAATCCATTCTGCATCAACGGCAGCACGAGAAGCGCCAACAGCACCTTCAAGCACATTAGCCAGTTGTTTTAAGAGTTCGAAGTTCTTCGCATCTTTCAATCCACGACCACCAGCGACTACAATGTTTGCTTCAGTGATATTGATTTGTTGCCCTTCATCTTTAACGCTTTCCAAAAAGTTTAAACTATATTCCTTGGTATCAAAATCAAAATCTTCGACGATAACACTGCCCGAGCGTGTATTATCTTTTGGGAATGGAACCATCACTTTATGACGTACAGTTGCAATCTGTGGTCTGTGATTAGGCGTAAGAATTGTTGCCATAATATTTCCGCCAAATGCTGGTCGGGTTTGCATTAAATTACCTGTTTCCATATCAATATCTAAACTGGTACAATCAGCAGTCAACCCTGTATGTAAGCGAATGGCAACACGAGGTACAAATGAACGACCTGTATTGCTCGCACCAGCTAAAATAATTTCTGGTTTATATTTTTCTGCCAAAGCCACCAAAGCATCAGTATATGCTAAATCTGTAAAATGTTTTAACTGAGGATCATCCAGGATGATCACTTTATCAGCACCACATGCGATAAGCTCATCTTTTAAGCCTTCGATCTCGTACCCTAATAATACAGCACAAAGTTCACACTCTCTTTTATCTGCAAGCTCTCTGCCTTTGCCTAATAACTCAAAAACCACAGGAGCGATTTCATGATCTCTTTGTTCTGCAAATACCCATACACCGCTGTATTCTTCTTTATTGACTGAAGCACTGCTTTCTTTGCGTACAAATATCGCTTCAAATGGACATGAACTGACACATGCTCCACAGAGAGTACACATATCTGCATTGATTTCTGCACATTTATCAATGATTGTGATCGCATTGTATGCACAGGCTTTGATACATTTTCCGCATCCGACGCATTTATTGATGATTACTTCGATCATCTTAACTCCTTAAAATAGATAATTAAACTATTAATTCATATTTTTTGATTTTTTGTCAATCACTTTTAGCTTATTGTATAATTTTTCCGATAAATAATAACATCCTGCCCCATAAATAACGCCTGCAATCGTATCAACAAAATAGTGATAATGGCAATAAACCGTAGAAATACTCAATAAAAATGTAATTGGGAACAGTATATAAGGCAGTACTTTAAAGTATTTACTGCTTATCAATGAAATACATACGGCGATTGCAACATGTGAGCTGGGAAATGCACCGCCTAAGTGTGGCGTCGCCCGATAAATATATGCCATCAGGTGAGTAAATATGCCATAACGGTATTGAACAGTAAGTTCAAATGCACCTTCTAATGCCCGTCCTCCAATGACTGGTAACACCATAAAAATCAGATAACAACAATAAAATACAAAACTGATATTAAAAACAACGCGTTTAAATATTTCTTCTTTTCTTTTAAAGTAAATAAGAAAAGGAACACCAAAAATCATCAGATAATAGGAAAAGTATGAGAAGTGTAGGAGTTCCTGAATAAAGTAATTATCCCATCGTGTCCCCCACTCCATCGCTGGCTGATATGCAAAGATTAAATAATCAAGCCTTTGAAAAAATGGATCTAAGAAATCTTTAAAAACCACAAGGTTTACTGCTGAAGTCGCTTCAAAGAAAAATGCAAAAAACATTGGTGCTGACCACAAGTGTAAAAAGCGAATCAACCTTTTCTTATACTCTCTTCTTAATAAGCTCCCTGATGTATCAAAGTGAGAGATAGCAATGATAAAAACGATAATACTCAAAAAACTGACGATCAGTTTCAAAGGATGCTCCACCTTCGAATAGCCATATATGATATAAAGCATATTAATCAATGAATAGATTATCGTGATCAGATCGGTTTTGTTAAAATGATCCACCAGTTGATATATTTGAAACTTAGAATTTTTATTCATTATCATCACTTCACCATTCCTATTAGATTTTTATAGATACAACTCTCCAGATTTAAATACGAAACACAAAATTGTATTTTGTGTTAAAAAGATGATATTTTAACCGATACTTTTTTCATAAATCCTGTAGGTTTTATGAATATGAGCCCCTAAATGTTTGGCAATCCGATTCATCGAAGTATTGTCTTCCAGTACCCATGAAAATTCTCCACAGTTATATCCCAGTTCCAAACCTTTTTTCCAGGAATAATAATAGAAAAGACTATCGATACCGCGTGTCTGATATTCTCCGACAACCCCCATCGCTAAGACTCTCAATGATTTTATTTTATTCTTGTAATAGAGGAGTTTGAATATTCCAAATGGGAATAAATGCCCCTTTAGTTTTTGTAATATAATATTATAATTCGGCAAGGTTACTGAAAATCCAATTGGCTTGCCTTCACATTCTGCAATATAGACTAAATCAGGGACGACTACGGGTAACAGAGACTTAACCAAATGATCAAACTCATCACGGATCATAGGTACAAATCCCCAATTCACTTCCCAGGCTTTTTGATATATCGTAAAGACGGTTTCGATTTCTTCTTTGAGTTTCTTTTTATTCAAGGGGCGAACAGTAAATGAAGGTTCTTTTGCGATGATGCTTTTACCGATGCGATCCAAAAAATCAGGCATTTTGTCATATCTTAAAAGCCAGGCATATAGATCCTTGGCTTTGGATAATCCTTCTTTTTCAATCAATCTTGGATAGTAATCCAAATGATGTGTCATCATGATAAAAGGAGATGAATCATAACCGTCAATTAATAAGCCGCACTCTTCATTCGTTGAAAAATTAAATGGACCGCGAATACTGTCACATCCTTGTTCCACTAACCATTCTGAAGCTTCTTTAAACAGAATATGTGCCACTTCCTGATGGTCGATACATTCAAAAAAACCAAAAAAACCCACGCGATCATGATGATAGGCATTATGTTGGCGATTGGTATGAGCGGAGATACGCCCTACACATTTTTGACCATCCCTCACTAAAAACAATTGAACAGCTGAATGACGGTAATAAGGATTCTTCTCTGGATTGAGAAAATTCATTTGATCAAATATCAATGGAGCGACCCAGTTTGGATCATCCTTGTAAAGATCAAAAACCATGTTTACAAACTCTTTAACTTCTCTTTTAGTACTAACTCTCACTACCTGAAATGACATTATAACTCCCCAAGCCTTTTTGCTACGATAAAATTTAACAAACCCATTAATAACGCTGTGATCACCATCAATACCTGCAAGTAATGTTCTGTGTTGCTAAAGAAACTGATCACAGGAGGTAAAAGTACAATTATGAAATTGCTGAAACGTATTTGTTTAAAAAACTGAATGATAATAAAACATAAAGCAAGAATAATGATCATTGGAATCGGAATAAAATACAGCATCAAACCAGTATAATTGAATATGCCTCTGCCACCTTTAAAGCCATGGGTGACGGGTAATGTATGGCCTAAAATCAGGAAAAACCCAAAGATAAATAGGGTAATATCATGCGTGAGCATTTTATCTGAAAAACTGAGATAAGAATGACAAAAAGATAATAATTGCAGATAAAAATACACCTTAAGCACATCAATAGTGCCGACAAGGATCCCTAAAAATTTACTGATGTTTGAGTAGATATTCTCTGTATCGGCATAACCTGTGCCAACCTTGTAGATGTTCATATTTCTAAATGACTTAGCAATCATTCTGGCTGTTGAAAAACACCCGATAAAATACGAGGCGATACTGACTAATACGATATATAAATAAAAATTCATGATTCAATCCTTTCTGATTTTAAAAGATTATGTATAATCACGATGCCCAAATAAAAGAGAACCGACTCTGATAATATGACTGCCTTCTTCAATAGCAATATCAAAGTCACCGCTCATTCCCATAGACAGATATTTCATTTCACAATGATTGATTTGCTTTGCTTTGATTCCTTCAAATAAGTCCCGAAGCTGTCTGAAACATCGACGAATTTCCACTCTATCTTCGGTTAATGTACCTATCGTCATCAAACCTTTGATATGTATATGAGAAAGAGCTGAAAGAGCAATCACAAAATTATCAAGTGCAACAGGGTCTATCCCGTTCTTCGATACTTCTCCTGAGGTATTGACCTCGATCAGAATATCCTGAACCCGATCAAGACGGATCAGGGCTTGATTCAGTTTTTCAGCAGTACTTAATGAATCGATCGAATGTATTAAATCAGGAGATAAAGCCAATAATTTGTTGATTTTGTTGCTTTGTAAATGACCGATAAAGTGAAACTGCTTTCCGTCCCGATGAATTAATGGATTCTTCTGCTCAGCTTCCTGTATCTTGTTCTCGCCATACGCCTGAACGCCGACGGAGAGACATTCGTTGATCAAATCAGCACTATGAGTTTTACTAACAGCTAAAAGCAATACATCATCGACACTTCTCTGAGATCTTTGACATGATTCTTTTATTTTACTCAATATCTTCTCATAGTTCTCTTTAATCATCATTACAAAACTCCTATAAACATAAAATCAAAATTGATGGATATGTCAAGCGATTTATCATATATAAATGAAATGCTGTTTTGAGCTTTGAGATGACTACATTTTGCACAATCAATGTATTGTTTTGTCCAAAGAATCATTACCTGGAAATGTTTTTAAGAAAAATGCGAAACAAGTTACGATACACCTACAAATCAATGAGAAAATAATTATATCTTTCGTTCTTTTTCCGTGTGTTCTATGGTTAATAAATCCTCATATTTTTCCTCGCAGGGGATATATTTGAAAAAGCGTATCGTAGGGGCTGGTTTTACGCCTGCCCATTCAATCGTAGGGAAAGATCTTTGTTTCTTCCCAATAAATACCAGATATCCAAATCAATTAGCCCCGCAGGTGGTGAAATTATCGTTAAGTAATCATCCATGTTTTCCGTAAAGCATTCATTTGATTTATTGCGATAAAATCGTGTTCCGAAGGGACATCACTCACTTGAGTCTGGTTCAATACGAGACTGTTTAAGAGAATTTCCTTTATCAATTAGACTATTGAGAGATTATCC
>CAZNKI010000061.1:0-19057 GCA_964573665.1 uncultured Candidatus Cloacimonadota bacterium
AGTAGATAGCCGCCATCATTGATCCCCTTTGATATTTTAAAAAGCACAGTCTAAAACTGTGCTTTTTTGCATTTATCAATAAAATTATAAAGTTGGAGGACATTGTGAGCAATAAAAGATATATCGCTTACTGTGGATTGTATTGTGGTGCTTGTTCAAGCATGATTGTCTATGATAAAGGATTAAATGATCAAACTGCTGAAAATGTGCTCGTGCCTGATGAAGAACTGCCATGCTCTGGATGTGATTCAGAATATCAGAAAAATTGTGAATTTGTCCAATGCAATCAAAGGCACCAAACATCCTCCTGTGCGTTTTGCTCTGAATTTCCCTGTGACATGATTCTAAAATTTAAAGATGAAGAATGGGAACATCATCAGGTGGTCATCAATAATTTAAACCGAATTAAAGAAATAGGTGAAGAAGCTTTTTTAAATGAGCAGAAAGATTTCTGGAAATGTCCATCATGCGGATCTAGAACGATTTGGTATCAAAAAACATGTACGAAGTGCCAGTGTGAAATTACTAACTTTTTAGGGTAAGCGAAGTAAATCTCGTAGTTTATAATGTATCACCATATTTGACGAAAAAGATTGCAAACAACCCTGTTTGCAATTCATGTAATTTTCTAGGACCACCCCGTCCGCCAAGGCGTCCACCCCTCCGTAGAGGGGAATTGAGCTGGTCGTACTAATACTATATACGTAATGATTCATATTATTGAATAATTGATCAAATCAAATAACACAATCATCCCAAATCAGCAAAAAAAACGTGCAACTTTATTCCCCTCTACGGAGGGGTGGCAGCGTAGCTGACGGGGTGGTCATGGATTTTATAAGCGAAATGTATCAGATAAACGAGCAAATAAAAATAAAGACGTCGCATCATGCAAAATGATTTAGTTTAATATGCGTTCAAGTTTTTGAATAAGAAGATCATTCAAGGGATAAAAATGGAGCAGATCTGCTTTAGATGAGATGCTGTTTCCTGTAACTTTTGATAATTGTAGAAAATACTGTTTTAAATAATCATCATTTTGTCGTTCACTCAAGAGGAAGTGCATATAAAACACAGCAGTTTCTAAGTACATATGGATATCAAAACCCTCTTCATTCTGATTGAGATTTCTTTGAGACGCATCGAGATTTAATGTTTGTATGGTCACTTGATCGATACTTTGGTGAAGCATCTCATGGATCACAATAAAATAAGTATAAAACAGATCATTCTTAGACACAGGTATTTTACTGATTGCCGTTAATGTATCTTGAGCTAAAGAAATACCTCTCCCATATACACGCATTGATTCAGACAGATAAATCATATATCTGGTTTTTTGTTGTGATTGAAAGAACTTAAGCATCACTTGATTATCAGGTGCATTCCACATTTCTAAAAAAAGATCAATTCCATCATTAAAAACACTCTGTTGACTCAACCAATATGACTGATAGAAGTTGGTATATTCATTCTGACAGCATTGGATAAAATCAGGCAAAGTAAGACGATCTTTCACCTCAAAATGTTCCAATAAATAAGCCATCATAAGGTTTAAATCATTAGAAAAGGATTTTAATATTTTCAGATCACTTGTGTATATTGTGTTTAAAATCTGATAGACTAAATTTAAGTCAGGAATAATCACTGGCAAGAATGAAATATAGGCATAACTGCCATTAGCCAGCGGCTTAAGTTTCTGCATTAACGCTGAAGATGATTCTGACTTTATTGAAGCAAAAAGATCAATGTATTCCTGATCATAATTTGAAGCCACATTATTGGTGTCCAGATGTGCCAGCATATATAAGATAAAATCAATATTTTCTGAGACTTGAATTGTGCTTTGAACAACTTTTTTAGAGATAATCTGATTCATTAAAACTCTATTTATTCAATAATCCCTACAAGATAGGTGATTTCGTTTTGTTCGTTTCTAATAGGATAGTAAGTTAGACTGCTTAGATTGATGAGATGATTTCTTTCATTTTTGATATTGATATAGAACTGCTTTCGTTCTTGCTTAAAGGTTTTTAGGCTGTTAAAAAACTGTTGTAATTCGATAAGGTCTTTGTTGGTAATCAGTAGATCCCAGATATAGACTTCTTTTATCTTTTTATTGGGAGAAAAACGATTCTTAAATTCAGGGCTAAATTGAGTGATTTTTCCTTTTACATCTGCGATATGAAAGGCTTGTTTTGATTGTTCAAGAAGTAAAAGATTTATTGATTGAGTCATGATATATTCACTTTGAAAATCTATTGTTTGGGGAAGGTATTGAATAATTAAAATGATCTGATTCACTTGTTTAAGCGTAATTCTAAACGCATGAATCTGACACCGTAATGATTCTTTCTTTTTATTAAAAATGATTAAATCTTTTTTGTTTGGCCGATAGCCTAATTCATCAATAAAATCATTGAATGGCTGTTGATAGAGTTTGTGATCCTGAAACAAAATCTGATGAACGGGCATATTGTTTATACTTGTTTCATCAGTATCCAATAAGGAAAGAAATGGTTTGTTCCATTGACAGATACATGCATTATTCTCATTGTATGCGACAAAAGCCAAATTAGAATTTGTAAAAATCTTAATGAATTCATCTCGGCTCGCTTCATACTTCTTGAATAAATCTTTATAAAGCATTACGGTTTCATTAATTTTTTTGATATTTGCTTTGAAGAGCCCCGGACCTTTTTCTTTTAAAGGGAGATCAATATTACTGCTCAGTTCTTGAAAACTTAACTTTTTACTCATGATAATGGAAAAATGATAGACTTTAATAAAAATAAAAAGAACTAATACAAATGTGCCAAATACAACAAGAAACACTGAATGATATATAATTTTTTTATTAGAGATCATTTCGTAGATCACTTGTTTATTCTGAATATTGTAATGTAGTATCCAGTTCGGATATTCGATAACATTGCTTACTCGACTTACCCACTCGTTATTTAAATCCTGTATCTGGATAAAACTTGATTTATCGGGATTTTTGACTTTACTGTATAAGAATTTCTTATTGGGGTGATAAATCACCCGCCCATCAGCAGTCATCAACATAAAATAAGCATAATCCAAGTGTTTGATGCTAAAAATATCATTTAAAAAATTGGAACTAATTAAATCTAAACTGCCACCCAATACAGAAACAATATTTCCTTTTTTATCATAAATTGGTGCTGTGAACATGATACAGGGGTGGCTATGGGGTAAACTTGAGATGTAGGGTTGAGAAATAATCCCTTTTTTTTGTTTGATTGTTTCTGAGAAATAGGATCGGTATGAAAAGTTAAGATTGATACGATTGGGTTTAATTGGGAGTTCATATAATAGTCGTCCATCATAATTAAAAAGGAATAATCCATTATTAAAAATAGATAGTAAATGAGAATGACGGTTGATGATGCTTATAGGAGATTCATTACTATTTTCCAAACCGCTCAACTGATCACTTACTTTTATCAGCAATTGATGCTTTCGTTCAATCTCACCATTTATAATCCGAGCAATACTATTTGAAAACATCACTTGAGAATTCGTATATGAATAAACGACTTTATTTCTTACAAGATATATGATTAATTCACTAAAGAATATGTAGGCAAAAACAGAAATCATGAAAACCAAAGCAATTGATTTAATCATAATGCATTTCAATTGATTGCACTGTAACTGTTGAATAATTTTTCTAATCTTTTTCAATATGATTCCTCATTTTCTTTATTAGATATAATGTCAAAGAGCTGCTTGTGTCAAGAAAAAAAAATTGCATAAAGAAATGAATTGACAAAAGAAAGTCTCTTTACTAAAAATGATTTAAATAATAAAAAAAAACAAGGAGACGATCATGTCAAAGAAGATTTTACTGGCAACAGAAAAAGCATTTGCGAAAGTCGCAGTTGAAGGCATTACTCAAATCTTTAATGAAGCAGGTTATGAACTTCTCAAGCTTGAGAATTATGCCAATCCATTAGAGCTTGTTAAAGCGATTGAAAATGTCGATGGAGTGATTATTCGTAGTGATTTAGTGACTGAAGAAGTTGTTAATGCTGCCAAGAATTTGAAGATTGTGGTTAGAGCAGGAGCTGGTTATGACAATATCAATCTTGAAGCATGTACAGCCAAAGATATCACAGCGATGAATACCCCAGGTCAGAATTCAAATGCTGTAGCAGAGCTTGTATTCGGTATGATGTTATATCTTGCCCGCAGCTCTTTTAATGGCAAAAGCGGATCAGAATTAAGAGGGAAAAAACTTGGTATTCATGCTTATGGCAACGTCGGATATTATGTAGCACAGATTGCAAAGGGTTTTGGAATGACTGTATATGCATTTGATCCATTTGTGACAAAAGAAAGAATGCAACAAGACGGGATCAATCCTGTAGAAAGTGTAGAAGAGTTATACTCCACTTGTGAATATATTTCTCTTCATTTACCAAAAACAAAAGATACAGTTCGTTTTGTAAATTACAAATTGTTATCACTCATGCCACAAGGTGCATGTCTGATCAACACTGCGCGCAAAGAAGTCGTATGTGACGATGGTATTTTAATGATGCTTGAAGAACGCAAGGATTTCAAATATGCTACTGATATTGAATCTGACAAGCATGCTGAAATGGGCAAATATGTTCCACGTTATTTTGCAACACCTAAAAAAATGGGGGCACAGACAGAAGAAGCGAATATCAATGCAGGTTTAGCTGCAGCACGTCAAATCGTCAATTTCTTTGAAAAAGGTGATATCTCTTTCAAAGTGAATAAATAAAATTAATTTAGATCATAAAGGGCATATTTATATGCCCTTTTTTTATCAATAATCCTCAAAGAGGAGAAAAAAGAGGAAGTATTTGTCAAAAGCTTTTGGAATTCATGCTGAGCATCTTAGCAAAGTATTCATGAAGAATGATCTGCCATTTCATGCCTTATCGGATGTGAGTTTTTCACTTAATGCTCAGACGATTACAGGCTTGATTGGACTGAATGGTGCAGGGAAAACGACTTTGTTACGTCTCTTATGCAGTGTTTTTCAGGCAAGTAGTGGCATGATCACAATAAACTCCTGTTCACAAGCAGATTTTCATCAAAAGTTCCCACAGCAAATGACTTTACTCTCCAGCGATACGCAAGTTTATCAACGTTTAAGCATCAGAGAATTCCTAAAGTTTTATGCAAAAATTCTTCAAATCAATAAAGCAGATTTTCAGACAATCCTTGATAAGTATATCGATTTATTTGCACTCAGCGGAGATTATGATCAGTTGTTGGAAAATTGTTCTACAGGTACGAAACAAAAGACAGCTTTTTTATCTGTAATCATGAAGAAACCTCTATTTCTCTTTTTAGATGAGCCATTTTCAAATGTCGATCTTCTTGTTGTTGAACAGATGATTCAAGAACTCAGACTGTTAAAAGAAGAAGGATCAACGATAATCATTTCAGGGCATAATTTGTATGAAATAGAATCTTTATGTGATCACATTTTAATGCTGATGCGCGGTTCTTTGATTATCAATGACTCTTATGCAAATCTTAAATCTGCAAATCCGGATCTTCTACTGAAAGATATCCTGATTCAAGCAGTGAATCAATATGGCAAAGTATTTTATCCTGAAGTTTCAGAGGTACAGGAAGAAACGGCATTTTATGATTAATCATATTTATTATATTCTGTGTAAAGACCTGTTGGAAGTATTAAGAAACAAACGTGCATTTATCTCAGGATTATTATTACCGGCTTTATTTATTCCTTTCATTATCTATTTTCAAAGTATGATCAGTAATGAAAAAGTGCCACAGACAGTGAATATTGCCATTTATGATTATCGTTTGAAACAAAAAGAGAAGCTGTTTAAAGAATTTTTTCAAACAGAAGATATAAAAATTCATTATTTTAAAGGTCAAAGTCAAAGTCGGAAGGCGATTGCCTTTGATTTGAATATTATTGTGCATGACACCTATTCAGATTCAAACTATATTAAAGTGTTTTTTGATTCGCAAAATGAAAGTAGTCTGACAGCATATCATTATTTTACGGATTACTTTATCAGAGTATCAAATCCAAAATTAAATATTATTAGTAGTGACTTGAGCAAAGAAACTCAAAAAACGCATGCGCCACCCTATCAATCGCCGTTAAGTGATTTTCCCTGGATATTTCTTATGTTTTCTTTTTCTGGTGCTGCTTTTGTTGCCACTGAGATTATTACCGGAGAAAAGGAAAGGCACACGCTTGAATCATTGATTTCTTTACAAATTCAACGATCAGATATTCTAATTTCTAAATTTTTAACAATCTTTCTCTTTTCTGCTTTTAACTTTATTTTTAATGTCATGATCTTAGGAATTTCAAACATATTTTTTAATCCTCAGTATATAAATCATATTTTTTCAGATATATTAAGTCTTTTCATTATTTTATTTCCTTCATTACTTTTATTATCGGCGATCTTACTTCATATTGCAGTTCATTCAAGAACCACTCATGAATCAAAGAGTATGGAGAGTGTTTTCTTTTTATTTTTTTCAATTCTGATGATTGTTTGTTCATATATAAAATTGCCAGATGAATTGTTTGTGATTGCTTTTCCATTTGTTAATACCATTTATCTGATAAAAAATTCGTTAAGTCTTGATTACCAAATAATTCTTTATTATATTTCATATTTTTCTCTTTTTGTCTTCCTGATGCATATTAATTTTAAATTTATTAAGAAAGATGAATTTTTAAAAGTATCTTATGAATCAAGAATGCAATTTAATAAAAAAAATGTGATGATAATAGTCATTTGTCTGCTTGTTTATTTTTCTATGATGTTTTTTGGACAAAAGTGGATTAATGAAGACTATATTCAAGGAATTATTAAATCTCAACTCTTTATTTTCTTTATTCCTGCGATAATTGGGATTTTTTTATTTCAAAAGAGAAAAGATATCGTTTATTTGAAAAAAGGAATCAGTTTCTCAGATACACTGATGATTTTTATCATTACTTGCTTATTGTTTGTCTGTATCAATTACATTCACAATTATTTTATCAGAATTTTTGTCACTTTACCTTCTGGCGGAACAGGTAATTTAGTTTTTAAGGAACTGACATTATTTCAAAATATCATGTTATTATGTCTAATTCCAGCACTCTGTGAAGAATTTTTCTTCCGTGGTTTTTTGTTAAATTCCTTATGCGATTTATCAGAAAGCAAGAAGATTATGATATCTGCCATTATATTTACTGTCTTTCATCAAAATGCACTTGAATTTTTCGGATTATTAATT
This sequence comes from uncultured Candidatus Cloacimonadota bacterium, assembly GCA_964573665.1. Lineage (GTDB taxonomy): Bacteria > Cloacimonadota > Cloacimonadia > Cloacimonadales > WRIO01 > JAGOCT01. The sequence continues at coordinate 7,288 of CAZNKI010000061.1, forward strand.
CTTGGCTTGTGGTTTTCTTATCTTGTAGTGAAAACAAAAAGTATATGGCCGGCAATATTAGCACACCTTATTAATAATAGCCTTGTTCTGATATTGCATCACTATCATATTAATTTACTTAGCAATGTTTTGATTGTGTTATGCTCATTTTCATTTCTACTGGTATTTTTTAATCTTTTTCATAAAAAAAAGAGAGAGACTTTTCAGCCTCTCTCATCATAAATTATTCTAAGGATTCCCGATCAATTTTAAATTCGGGGTCTTTTAGATATTCAATATATGTTTGCGCTTCAGCCTGATAGGGAACCATTGTTGTTAATATTTTAATACCTCTATCGCGTTGATTATAAATTGCAGAAGCCTGAACGACTAAGCCAGCGATATCTGTATTTGAAGGATCAATTGCTGCTGCTCTTGAAAGGTAATCAAAGCCTTTGTCTAAGTATTTGGCTCTAAGAAGAGCGTATGAATATTGAAGAATCATTTGATAATTATTTGGATTGACTTTGAGTGCAGCTTGTATTTCTTTTTCAGCCTGATCTATTTTACCCGCTTCAATGTATAGTATAGATTTTAAGCCAAAGAAACGATTCTGTTCATCTTTGGAGATAAATTTAAGTGCTTCATTATAAAAATCAATTGCTTTATCATATTGCTTTAATGATTTATAATATTCGGATAATCTCATGAAAGCAGCGCCATAATTTGTCACTAAGCGAGTCATATTTTCATCTTTATACAATTTATCATCAAAGATACCACGATATTGATAAACTTTAGTAATATTTTGTTCTAATCTCTGAGGATCATTACTTCCTTCATTGGGAATTGAAACTACACGATCAACCATTCCTTCATTTCTTAAGTGTTTTTCGAAGCCAGAAGTTTCGGAACAAGTCACAGCAAAATAAATAGGGCGTTTACCAAAGTTGTCTTTAATGATTTGAATTACGGCCATATCTTTTACCAAGAGTGGGCTATCTTTTTTTAGAGAGATAACAAAAGATTCAGGGCGACCTTCAGCAATTGCCACTTCTGCATCGTCAGACAATCTCATAGGTGCAAGCTGATCAATGATACGATCATCCATCTTAAATTCAACCCCTTCTTTATCTCTCAGTTGTCGGATATACCACGGAGTATTCAATAAGCTGAGATTGGCAACGGTCACATCTTTTCTGATGCCGGCACATTCTTTGTTTTTATATGCCATCGCATCTTTGATTAATTCTTTTGTCGTTTCTGTTGCTTGGATATCTTTTGCAGGATGTACATATTCTATTGCATATGGATCTTTAACTGCCTGAGCATACCATAATGGGAATGTATCATTATCACCATTTGTAAAGACAATTGCATTTTCTTCAAGACTATTGAGAATATTGAGACCGTAATCAAGAGAAATCAATTCTCCTGTTCGATTATGAATAAAGTACTGACTGCTCAAGTTAACAAAAGGCAAAGCAAAAAGAACAAGTGCCAAGGCGATCTGCATCGCTTTTTTAGCTTTTAACAAGTCGAGAGAGCGTATTATACCCACTGCGCCAATACCCATAGCAATTGCCCAGAAATTATAAGCTGTAGTAAAGAAATAATCTCTGTCTCTTACTTCTTTGTTTGATAAGTTAATAACAAAGATCATTGCAAGCGACACCATAACAAAGAGTGCTGTAAAATAAGCAAAACTATGTTTATTTTTCTTGAACGTATGATAAAATCCCATCATTCCCAAGAAAGTGACAACGACATTTGAAATTACCTGAAGTACGATAGCAGGAGCTTTTAACCAAGATGCCAGAGTTTCAACATGTAAAAACTGCCATGAGAAGTATCTTAGGAAATGATAGCCAATCTGCTCTTTAAAAAAGGCTGCACGACGTACCATAAAACTAAAATCACCATATTGACGGCGTAATATATATTCCATAAACATTTCAAAATTATGCGGATGTCCTTCATTGATGAATGGTCTTGATTCAGCGCGAATCAATAAGAATAAATGCGGACTAAATCCTAATAATATCAAAAGAAAGGCATAAAACCATACCATAGGCTTAACCTGATCTTTAAGATAGTAGTAAAGAATCATAAAGAAGCCTGCACCAACGACAAATTTTTCCAGGACAGGAATCTGGAATTTTGCGCCTAATTGGTTAAAAACAATATAAAGTAATAACAAAACAAAAGTAAATGCACCACATTGTGCCCAGAAGTTAAATTTCTTCAGATGAGGCAGGATCAGAGGGTAAACGGCGATAAAGAGTATTGCGGGAGCCACCTGAAGGGAAGTCTGATGAATACAAAATCCTAAAAAGAGGATATAAATAATTGTCAGTAAGATATTTTGATGCGAAAAATCTCTTTGTTTCTTTACCCAGACAAAAGTTAACCAAACAGATATATTGATGATAAAAGCTAACCCTGCATATACTTCTGCTTCAATCGCATTCATCCAGAAAGTAAATGAAAATGCTGTAAACAATGCGGCGATAATTCCTCCGCCTGCAACAAGAGTTTTATTTTTTTCAGTCATTGATAAGAGATGAACAGTGATTAAGTAAGTAAATAAAACAGCAAAAGCCGATAACAATGATGACAAGAAACTCACCACGGCTGCGTGTGGGAATCCTAACCCAATAATACTAAAAAATCGCCCTAAAACGATGTAAAAAGGATTTCCTGGAGGATGTGGGATCCCTAATATACTGCTACAGGCTACATATTCTCCTGAATCCCAGAAAGAAAGTGACTTTGCATTAGTAAGCATATAAATAATTAAGGTAAATGCAAAAACGATAAAGCCAATCCAGGCATTCATTTTTTTACTAAGAACATCCTGTGGCCTTAAATCTTCTGAATCATACAAAACGGTTGACTTATTCTTCAAAAGATTGGAAAGTGCCGGATTATTTTTTTTTGCCATAGAAACTCCATTGCTTTTATTAATCTATAGTTGAATCTGTATGGAGATGCTAAAACATTATCATATAATGCATAGACACATACAGATCATTGAATATTGCTTATCAAATTGATTGATAAACGATATCTCCGTGAATCATGGTTAATAAGCTCTTTGCTGTCAACCAAAAAGTGCTGTCTTTGTTAAAAAAATTATCAATAACAAGTAAATCTGCAAATTTTCCGACTTCAATTGTTCCACAAAGGTCAGAAATACCTGAAACTTTTGCTGAATTGACAGTATAAGCTGTGAGTGCATCGATTGCTGAAATTGATTGTTCTGGATGCCAGGAGGGATTTTCAAAACTATTCTTAAATCTTCTTTCAACAGCTGAAAAAACACCTTCAAATGGATTTATCGTTTCTACAGGGGCATCTGAACTAAGTGCAAAAAGAATATGATGATCCAAGAGGCTTTTAAATGTATAAGCATATTGACTGGCTTGAGGCCAGAGTTTTTCAATATAGGCAATATCTTCTTTCATGTGAATTGACTGCATTGCGCAGGAGACTCCTGATTTAGCTAATTCTGAAATGTCATCCGGTCTTATTGACTGTAAGTGCTCTATCCGATGATTGAGTTTTTTATTTAAATTTTGATTTAAGCGAATAAATACTTTGATTAATTCGGAGCTGCATTTGTCTCCAATTGAATGAACCGTTGATGGGATATCATGAAGCCCTGCGTTTAACATGAGTTCATACAGTTTTTCCCAACTTTGAGATAATTTACCAAAATTGTGAGGGTCATTGGGATAAGGATGAAACATATAGGCTGTTTTACTACCGAGAGAACCATCCATAAAGATTTTCATCCCAGTAGTTCTAATAAAATCTGTGTTATTATAAAAGATGCCCTGTTTTTTTCTATGAATGACATTGTCCAGAATTTCAGAGGGGAAATGCCAGACAAATCGGAAATTCCGGTCTGTTTCACTCAGTGTTTTACAGAGGAGAAAAGACTCTTCTCCTTCCATAAGGTTCACAGCAGAAATCCCGTATTCATGACATTGTGTGATCGATGATCTGAGAATATTCAATTGTTCTTCTTGATTAGATTCTGGCATCACTCTATTGATTAAATCCCATGCAAGTTCATACAATAAGCCATCAGGATTGCCATGATGATCTCTGCCGATAAAACCGCCTGGAGGATCTAAAGTATTTTGATTGATCTGAGCAATCTCAAGTGCTTTGGAATTACACCATTTTGAATGTAAATCATGACTATCCAGGCAGACAGGCTGATCAGGAAATAATAAATCAAGAGTGGATTTGTTCATCAGAGATGAATCCGTATATTTATTTTTATCCCAGCCCCATCCTCTAATCCATTTGTTTTGAGAGAATTTATCTTTGTTTTGATATAGCCTGTCAGAAATTTCCTGAATACTTTGACAATCACTCAGGTTGATCATATTCATAAATTTTGCATATTGATAAAAATGAGTATGGGCATCAATAATAGAAGGCATTAGTACTTTTCCTTCAAGGTTGATCATATTGCATGAGGAACTTACTTCATTTTTAAGTATATGATAGGATCCAATGGCTGTGATTTTATTGTTTTTTACAAAAACGGTATCTGCATCCTTATTCTGATGACTCATCGTTAGTAGTTTTGCATTGTAAAAAAGTTTTTCCGACATTATTTCTCCTTATATAAAGGACCGCCTGATGGGTCTCAGGCGGTTGGGTCTTAGGAGGTTGTGGGTATAGTCCGAAGACTATTATTTAATCATAATTATTTTTTTTGTTTTTATGTACTCATTACATTCCATCTTGAGCATATAAATGCCTGCTGAGACTGTTTTATTGTGAGAATTTTTGCCATTCCAGACTACACTATGGTGACCAGGATTTTTGGTTTCATTGACGAGCACTTTTACGAGTTCGCCTTTGATATTGTATATGGAAATATTCACTTTTGATGGGTCTTTCAGGCTAAATGCCACAGATGTGCTTGGATTGAAAGGATTTGGATAATTGCCTTTTAACTCAGTTTTAAAAGTCAGAGGATTGGGGTTGTCTGTTCCATTTGCATTAATCACAAGAGTATTTGAGTGAGGAGATATTCCGTTAGGATTTTGATAAACCGCACGAACGGTATAACTGTATGTTTGCCCATAAGTGATATTTGAATCAGTATAAGTCAGTTCTGTAAATGGTGTTGAGGTAATCGAAACATTGTTTCTGTACACACGATATCCGATAAAAACTCTATCCACATAAGCAGGAGGATTCCAGCTCAATTGAATGGCATTATCTGCAAAAACACCCGTTAAGTTTAATGGTTCGCTGAATGGGATACTCATTGTGACTACATTAGAAAATTCTGATTCAGCATTAAGATACACCGCTTTAACAGAATAGGTATTACTTCCCCCAAGGATTGGTCCATGAACAAACATGGAATCTGTAGGAGGGACAGAAGTCAGTAATGTATTATTACAGAATACTGAATATGAAAGGATCGGACCTAAATCATAAAGGTTTGAAACAATCGGTTTATTCCATGATAGTTCTACAAATCTGCCTTGTAAGTTTGCTTGTAAATTTCTTGGTGGATAGTAAACAGGGCCATTAAACTCAGGGAAACCGATACGATCAATGTACACCGTATCATCTCCTGCAGAACCGCTTTGATTTTTCTCATAAGCCCATTTAAAAGTATGAATTCCATTGCTCACAGGATAAGAAGTATGCTGCCAGCCTTCAATACCAGACCATTGTCCCATTAACTCATTATCAATGTAAAATTTTAAATAATCAGCATTTGATTGTGTAGATGTTTTGTAATAAAACTGAACAAAACCAAATTGCACATCGGCCATCATCACGATTTCACTTTTTTGATTATCGCTGATTGCTCCAGATTTTGCAGAAAAGGAGCTCTGATATCCAGTAGAAGCGATCGTCCATGGAGATAAACTGAAGTTCTGCCAGTCATAATCAATAAACCATTGATTTTCAAAGTCTTCATCAATGTCATTTGTGTTTGCTTCAAAAAGCTGAACTGTGAATGTAATTGAATCTGCGTCAGTTGCACCAATATTGTAGATATTTAAACCACCGAATGCGCCATTTGACAAGAAGGTATTCGGATCTGTCGCATCGTTGATTTGTGTTCGCCCTGATTCTAATGATAAGAAAGCACTTTGAATATTACCATCATAATCAACTGTGCCACCAGGTCTGTAAACATACAATTCATCTGGTGGACCTTGTGCATTTCCATCTCCATCAGCTGAACCATTAACACGATAAACAAGCAAACCTGATCCATAAATCTGACTATCAAAAATACCCATATTGTTTTTTCTGTATTCAATGACAAAATATTCTGAATTTGAGAAAGGCGAATTGATACGATAGCAGTTATTTGTTGAAGATTTTACAGATTTTAATGAATAATTGCCAGACTGATTGATTACAGGTATCTGATTCACCCATGTACTATATCTGTACTTCATGTATGAGCTCATATGCTGAGGTGGATTTGTATTGCTCGCCATAAGGTCCCATGCGCCAATTGGATTTGCTTCATTGACATAGCGGTATAAGTCAGGAGCACCTAATGAATGGAACATTTCATGCGCAAGAACACTGGATCCGGAAGAGGTTAGGAATGTTTGCAATTGGAAATTAAAATCCCAGACGCGTTTCCCATTGATATATGCATTTTCTGAAAAAAGTGACCAGCGATGTGGCCATAACAGGTCAGCCCATGCACCTGCTGAGCCTTTAATAATAAAACACACATTGTCAACCCGGTTATCATTGTCTCCATCGAGATTTAAATCTGTTGGAACGAGAGAAGCTGTAGCATCAACTGCTCTTTTTAACAACTGATGTTCACGGGTGGTACGCTCATTATCCTGATATCCGTTTGGATTATTAGTGCTGTAAGGTAAAAAATATGATCTTGGATGAATATCCTGATAAGAAATCACCATATTATTTTCTGGATAAGGATAGAAAGAGGAGGTCACGCTTAAAGTATTGTATGAAACTTCTCTGAAATAATTCTTCATCGAATTTCCTGTTTCTGTAGAATCATTCAACATATATTCATAAGGAGTAATCTGTTGGTTAAATTCTGTATCATTAGCAAAACGAATAAAAATAACAATATTATTGATCACACCTTGAGTTGGCGCACGTGATGGAATATCTCGGGTCGTATCTAAAAATCGGTTTCTTTTCACTAAATACTCTTCATTGCTGATATTGACTTTAGGGCGAATACCTAATTGAGCTGGATTGTATAAATCAACACGATAATTACTTGGAATTACTTTGTCACCGCTTTTAATTGCCCAGACAAAATCTCCTGCATCATTCTGAATGATCGTGTATCCATCTTTGTCGTGTAACCAGTTATGAAATTCATCACCAGACGTATAACAATTTATTTCAGTGCCATCTGTTTGATTAAATGTCATGGGAAATTCACTGATCCATGCACCAAAAAGCAAATTACTCATAATGAGTATCAATAATATGGTCATTAGTTGTTTCATTGAAACTCCTCCTTTTGTTCAAATATAAAGCAAAAAGGATTCCAATAATTAAAAAAATAAGAGAATAGTGAAAGATAATGAAAATTATTCATTAATTCTCATGATCTTTTTGTGATAATGATCTTAAAACAGTGCTTGATTAAAAATTATAATTGAAAATGATTAAAATTATTGAGCAGTGCTCAAAAATGTTTCAGAAAATCACTCAGTTTCTTTTTTTATATTGAGAGTGAAGTAGAAAGTGCTTCCTTCACCAATGTTGCTTTCAACCCAGATACGACCCTGATGAAGTTCGACAATTTTCTTTACAATTGATAATCCAATGCCAGACCCTTGAGATTCGGCAGAAAGTTTTTTAAATACTTCAAAAATAATAGTAATATCTTTTTCTTCTATTCCAAGACCATTATCTCTGACAAAGTATGCTTGTTGTTTTTGATCATAAGAAATTTCAATTTCACATAATCGTGAAGGATCCTTATATTTTATTGCATTTTCAATTAAGTTTTGGAATATCTGGCGAATTTTCTGACGATCTCCGTACGTAGGAGGCAGAGTATTACTAATGAGTATTTTTGTTTGATCATTATTTAGGTTGAATTGAATCATCTTGATGACATCACTGATAATCAGATTGATATCACAATCTTCAAAGGGACGTAAAGCTCTGCCTGCTCTCGAAACTTCAAGAAGATCATCAATAAGTGCGGACATCTTGTCACAAGCAAAATCAATACGCTCTATATCTGAATTTGCTTTTTCAGCCAATTTAAGAGAATTCTCATCATTAGCTTTCAACTGATGAATACTCTTTTTAACAAAGCTTGCAAAACCTTTTATGGTTATCAAAGGGCTTCTCAAATCATGTGATACTGTATAGACAAACCGTTCAAGTTCCTGGTTTTTATTCTTCATTTCTTCAATGAAACGATTATTTTCCTGCTCAAGAAACTTTCTTTCTTTGATTTCATTTTGCAGATTGAGATACATTTCCTCAATGTGTTTTAAATGTTCTCTTTCTTTCATTTCCCATTGTTTTTGTTGAGTAATATCATAAAAACAAGCGAGTAATGCAAGCTCACCCTGCCAGAAAATGGGAGCAGAATCTACCCTGATATTGATACGACGACCACTTTTACAGATCGCTGTAAATTCATGTTTTTTCTCAAAATTGATCCCTTGAATGCTTTTCTGATAGCGAACTAAAATATCTTCCTGCTCTTCCATCACAATAATATCACAGAATGAACGGTTAATGACATATTCTTCATCTGTTTCTAAAATGCTTAATACGCTTGGGTTATAATATACGATTTTCTGATTTTTGATGACAACAATCCCTTCTGTTACTGTATTAAGAATCAATTTTGCTTTTTGTTCACTTTCTCTCAGAGCGAGATTTGTATAATATTGTCTTCTTAGTGCTAAAAACATCCAAAGCGAAAAGGTACTGATAATTACAATCAGAAGAAGAATATTCATATTGTAGGTGTTCAGATAAGGGCTTACTTCTGCATATGCATTATGAATAGAGTTGGTCACGATAATACTCACCTGATAGGATTGAAGGACTTTGAATGCTCTGATTCTGACCACCTGATCAAAGATACTTGGTGAAATTTCTATTCCTTGATGTGAAATTTTTAACATGGAAAATATTGGAGAAGCACTGTAGTCTTTTCCTATTTCATTGGCTTCGTTATCTGTCCAGCTGGCAATAATGATTCCTTCGTTATTTAATAAAAATATGCGACCTTGAACGACCTGCTTAAAAAAATCTACAAAATAGTAGGGATTGACAGAGGCTATAATGACTCCTGCAAAAGAGCCATCTTCATGATTGAGTCTCAATGTCATTGGGATAAACCATTTTCCTGTGGCTTTTCCCAGGGAAGGGCGTCCAATATACATCTCTTTACTTTTACTATTTTTATGAAACTTGAAATAGGGTCGCTCGGAGATATTCACATAATTCGGACCAACAATACTGAATTGTTTTGTATTTCCTTCTTTATCAGCAATTGTGATTAAATTAATAATATCACTATGCCCAATCAGATTTTTCTCAGAATATTCAATTAAATCAATATTTAAACCATGTGTATCGGTTTCAGATTTTATATCCAGCAATATCTGATTGACGATATTTAGTGTGCGTTTTGTATGCTCTTCATAAATGCGCGCCATCGTGGTATTTTTACTTTTCATATCATCAATTGCTTTGATTTTTAGGTTTCGATTATAAAAATAACATTGCGTGAGAATTGTCAGATTGATTAAAAAGGAAAAAAGAAAAATGATATAATAAGGGCGTTTTAGATTTCTAAATGCAAACCTGTTCATATATTTAATTATTTTCATACATCCTCTTTTTTCTTTTAATAATGCATTCTCAAAGTCTTGTCAATTTATTTATTGACTGAATTACATCTTTTTTATATTCTTCTACAAAATGAGTAAGGAGATTAAAATGAGTTTTCTTTTTACAGCAACTTTTTGGGGAATTTGTATTATTGCATTTGGAGTTACATTAATTATTGAGCGAATTTTTAATGTAAAAATATCTTTTGCTAAAATTCTTATTGGGGTAATTTTTATCCTTATAGGATTTCAGCTTTTGGTAGGCAGAGATAATATTAATTTCAAGAAGATATCAAAGTTTAAAAATGATCAGAATGGAAATATTTCCGCAGTATTTGCGAACGAAGAAATTAATTTAGGAGATTATCACTCCAATCAGAATGATGAATTAATGATCAAATCAGTTTTTTCAAACTTGACGATACGAGTTCCTGATTCATTGTCTTATCAGTTTGAAGTAAAAAATCTCCTCTCAGAAACTTCACTCCCTTATATTACAAGCGCTCCGATCTCTGAAAGTATTCATTTAATAAATGGGAAAAATACAAATCAAAAGATATTGATTATCAAACTACGTAATGTGATGAGCTTTGTTGAAGTGATTAAAGATTCAATAGAAATTGAGAATGTTGATGGATTTTAAGCAATTTTGCGAAGCCATCTGTAATCAAGCAGAGTCTCTCGATTTTCAAATTATAGAAACAAAAGAAATTGCTTATGGAAAGCAAATCAAGATTAATCATAGGTGTGGATTAAAAAAAGATATCATCAGTCTCAATCTTTACTATTCCACTAAGAAAAAAGGATTTTCTCTCGTTTCAGGAGCTAAAAAAGATCATCCATATAAAGAGAAGATTGATATTATTGTGGATTATTCTTATGACATACAGGATCTGCATTTACCGGTCAAAGAAAAAGAACCGTTAAAAATAAAAACAGCAAAAGAATGTGAAGAAATTGCTGATTCATCCTGGCAAACTTATGGAGGAAGCGATGAAGCAGGCAAAGGAGATTATTTTGGTCCCTTAGTGATCTGCTCTTTTGTCGCACACAGAAATCAATTTGATGAATTGAGAAAAATCGGAGTACGAGACAGTAAACTGATCGCACCTCATGAGATACACCGCATAGCAGAATCACTCATAAAAACATATAGCCAGCAATTTCAGGTGATGAAACTAATGCCAGTTCAATACAATGCCCTGTATTTAAAATTTAAGAATAGTAGTAAAAATCTGAATCATCTTTTAGCCTGGGCACATGCACGAAACATTCTTGATTTGCAGTCCAAGTGTTGTTTCGAAGGCTTTATCGTTGATCAGTTTTCCAGGCGGGATCTGATCTCTACAAGTATATCAGACATAAAGAAGATTAATATTGTTCAAAAAACAAAAGCAGAATCAGATGTATGTGTAGCGACTGCATCAATTCTTGCACGTCATATTTATGTGTCTGCAATGGAGCAAATGTCTCACGATTACCAGTTTAATTTTCCCTTGGGAGCGGGTAATCATGTGAAACAGGCAATTCTTGATTTTGAAAAGAAGTTTGGTTCTGAGTCTCTGGTAGAAGTAATGAAAATGCATTTTAAAATATAAGAATTCATTTTACGTATTACTTAAGTCATCGTAGAGCTGCAGATTCATCGCGTCTAAAACCGTACCGCGAGCTACCAGCTTGCGTATTTCTCTCTTTACTTCTGCAAACATCCCTGTTTGCAGCAATGGTTCAAGCAGGGATGCTTGAACAACGATGATGTGTTGTGCAAAACGATGTGCTGGTCATCTGAAATCATCTGATCGTTTATTCTTACAATACTCTTTTAAAAAAACCATGACCACCCCGTCAGCTATCGCTGCCACCCCTCCACAGCTTTCCTCTCTACACATCTTTTTGCAAATTAATATCTCAAGAATTATGCTTCT
>CAZNKI010000062.1:0-18609 GCA_964573665.1 uncultured Candidatus Cloacimonadota bacterium
ACTGGGAATCTCCAACTCTTGGCGCATGGGGTCTCGGTTGGGAAGTTTGGCTCGATGGAATGGAAATATCTCAATTTACTTATTTTCAACAAGTCGGCGGCATCGAAGTTGCCCCCATCAGCGTTGAATTGACCTACGGGTTGGAACGTATCGCTATGTATATACAGGATGTCGATAATTTCCGAAATATCCAATGGAACGATACCACAAAATATGGTGAAATCTTTTTCGATAAAGAAGTCGAATTTTCAAAATTTAACTTTGAAAACTCCAATGTTGAAACGCTGTTCCGCTCATTTACAGATTATGAAGCTCAGGTCAACGAACTGATTCAGGCAAAACTGGTTTATCCTGCGTATGATTTCTTACTCAAATGTTCTCATAGCTTCAACCTGCTGGATGCAAGAGGTGTCATCAGCGTCACTGAAAGAGCCGCTTATATCGGAAGAATCAGAAAAATGGCAAAAGATTGTGCTCTCACCTATCTGAGCCAATACGAAAATACTGAAAAACAATAGAAAGGATGTATCATGGCTGAGTGTATTAATAACAAAATCCGTGAAAAACTGTGTCAACTCCTCAAAGAAAATTGTGGCAACGATTTACTTCAGATTGTGCTTTACAACGACAAAGATCCTCATACTGACGATATTCTTGTTATCTGTCAATCCAATGATTTGCAAAGCATCAAAGCAACTCAGTCTTCCATTAACTTTCTCAAAAAAAACAAGATTGCTGTTCCATTTTTCATGAGCCCTGAATTTATCTCGTCTTCTCTGGACTCCTATCCTTTAGAATTCCTCAATATTCAAAATGATTACATCACGCTCTATGCTTTAAATGATAAAGATTATATTCAATCTTTGACTTTTGATAAAAAATGGGTGCGCCTTCAGATTGAAAGAGAATTAAAAAGTAAATATTTGCTGATTACCAGTAACTACATGGCATTTAATCCCTCTGATTCCCGCTTAAAAGACTTGATCACCCAATCGGTTCTTTCTCTCAAGCCAGTGCTTAAAGGTTTGCTTTTCCTTAAAAATGCTGAAATTCCAAGCCTGCATGAAGCCCTGATTGAAGCTCTGCAAAAGAACTATCAAATGCAGTTATCGAATATTAAAACCGCTTTTCTGATTGCCCATGAGCAAATAAAAATAAAATCAATTAATACAGAAACCTTCTTTATGGATTACTTAAAAGAAATTCAAGCACTTTGTACTCATATTGAAGAGATAGAATAGGACAAAAATGAGTTTGATCACCATACTGCTTATTGCCATTGGATTATCTATAGACTGCTTTGCAGTTGCTATTTCCAGCGGTATTGCGCTTAAATGTTTTCGCGTAAGATATGCCTTACGTGTTGGTTTTTTCTTTGGTGGTTTTCAGGCGCTGATGCCTGTTTTTGGTTGGTTGGCAGGACTTAGTTTTAAAAAATATATTGAAGGCTTTGACCATTGGATCGCCTTTATCTTACTCGCTGCAATCGGCGGTAAAATGATCTATGAAGCCATTCTCCTGGAAGAAAGTCAAAAAAGCTGTGACCCAAGAAACATTCTCCTGGTTTTTGGACTGGCAATTGCCACCAGCATTGATGCTTTGGCAGTCGGAATCAGTTTCTCCGTTCTTGGGATCAGTATTCTTACCCCTGTACTCGTCATTGGATTGGTTTCTTTTATTGCTGCTTATGGCGGGATGTATATTGGTGATAAATTTGGAGATATTTTCGGTAAAAAAGTCGAAATCACCGGCGGTATTATATTAATTCTGATTGGTTTAAAAATTCTGATTGAACACCTTTTTTTATAAAGGAGACTCATGGAATCCATTAAAGAAATATTTAAAATTGGCTTTGGACCCTCAAGCAGTCACACAATGGGACCGCAAAAAGCAGCGCTTGAATTTAAAAAAAAATATCCACATGCTGATGCTTATAAAGTCATTCTGTATGGAAGTCTTGCTGCCACAGGAAAGGGTCACTTCACCGATCAGATTATCTTAAAAACGCTTCAACCAGTTAAAACCCAAATCGAATGGAAAGCAGAGATTATTCTACCGCTCCATCCAAACGGAATGGACTTCTTTGCCTATTCAAAAGGCATTGAGATTGGCACCTGGCGCGTATATAGTATTGGTGGCGGTTCAATTCGTGATGAAGTAAATTTTAAATGTAATGAAAATCATGTTTATGAGATGACACGAATGGCAGATATGCTCAATTTCTGCAATGATACAGGCAGAGGATTCTGGGAACTCGTAGATATTTATGAAAGTAAATCGATATGGGATCATTTAGAACTCGTCTGGAAAACAATGAAAGAAGTCATTCATAATGGTTTAGATAATGAAGGAGTACTTCCAGGAACACTCAGAGTACCCAGAAAAGCAGCTGCCTATCACATCAAAGCCAATAATATTGGAATGGTCTTAGGTGAAATTGGATCTCTCTTTGCCTATGCCTTAGCTGTCTCAGAAGAAAATGCTTCAGGGAATATCGTTGTCACAGCACCCACTTGCGGTTCTGCAGGTGTGCTTCCTGCCGTCCTTCTCTTTATCAAACAATCCTATCAAATCAATGACAATCGAATCATCAAAGCTCTGGCAACTGCTGGATTAATCGGAAATCTGGTAAAAAATAATGCCAGCATTTCTGGCGCTGAAGTGGGTTGTCAGGGTGAAATCGGAACTGCCTGCGCGATGGCTTCTGCTGCAGCTGCTCAATTATTAGGCGGATCTCCTGCACAGATCGAATATGCGGCTGAAATGGGTATGGAGCATCATTTAGGGCTGACCTGTGATCCGATCAGCGGATATGTTCAAATTCCTTGTATCGAGCGCAATGCCGTTGCCGCTGCTCGCTCTCTTGAATGTGCCTCTTATGCTCTGTTTTCTGATGGAAGACATCGTATTTCCTTTGATCAGGTGATCGATACGATGAATCAGACTGGCAGAGATTTACAGGCACCCTATCGTGAGACCTCACTTGGTGGTCTTGCAAAAGAATGGAAAAGCTTTTAGTCATTTACTTCATAATATAACTCCTTACAAATAAAAAAGGGCAGGACCTGATGTCCTGCCGATCTATAGGTTTAGGAGGTATATGATACTTAATTAACTAACGAAAAAACATATTGTTACAAAATTTATTACCACTTGACTCTAAATCCTTTGCCACAATAGTAATTCTCCTATTTGAATGCATATTTCTACTCTTCGTCGATCGACCATGAATTGATATAAACCAACTCATTATCATTAAAAACTTTCTGATTAAAACTGCTGATCTCTTGTTTGAGATTCTTGCATTGTGTTTCTGAACAAGTCGCAAAGACAATCGAGTTGAGTCCTGGCCAAACGGCTGTATTCAGTCGTGGTTCACCTTTGGGAAAAACACCAGACGCTTCTTCAATGATCTGATAAGAACTGATCTTCTCTTTTTTTATCATTTCCAGCACTGATTCCAGTGAGCTGATATTGCACGAAACATAAGCCATTTTCATTTTGTACCTTCTTTTTTTGAATTCATTAAATGATAAATTACAGGAACGAGGACAAGTGTGATTCCAGTAGAAACACTCAACCCGCCAATCATCGTAATCGCCATCGGCTTCCACATTTCTGAGCCCATACCGCTACTCATTGCCATAGGGAGCATCCCTAAAACTGTTGTGAAAGTCGTCATTAAAACAGGTCTCAAACGAGAATGCCCCGCATCAATTACTGACTTGCTGAGATGATATCCACGCGCTCTAAGTAGATTTGTATAATCCACCAGCACAATACCATTATTGACCACCACACCCACCAGCATGATAATCCCAATAAATGTAGTGACACTCAAACTTTCTCCACATAATAAAAAGGCAAATACGACACCGATAATTGATAATGGAACAGCAAACATGATGATAAAGGGATCTTTCCATGAACCAAATTGCGATGCCATAACCAAATACACTAAAAATATGCCCAATGCAAACAACATCAGAAGGGTTTTAAATGACTCCTGCTGTTCTTCATACTGTCCACCAAATTCGACGATGACATCATCTGGAATCTCAAGAGAAGATAATGACTTTTTGATATCCTTCACTGCTTCTCCCAAAGAAACACCCTTTAAGTCTGCAGAAACATAGACGATTCGCTGTTGTGACTCATGCTTGATTTCCAATGCTCCATTGGCTTCAACAACTTGGGCAAAAGATCCTAAAGTTACCGCTTGTCCACTTGCTGTAGGGATCATGATATCATTTATTGCATCAATACTGTTTCTATATTCTGGGGCATATCTGACAAGAATATCAAATTCTTCGCCATCCTCTTTGTATTGGCTTGCTTCAACCCCGTAAATACTCTGTCTGACACTTAACCCAACCAGTGCAGTATTTACACCCAAATCACGCGCTTTATCTTTATCGATGACTAACTGAAGTTCGAGTTTGCCTGGATCGATAGTATTGCTGATATTTTGAAGTTTGCCATACTTTTCCAGTACTTTCTGAATCTCAAGTGCGGTTTCATTCAATTTAGAAAAATCATTACCCATAACTTTGATATCAACGGGTTTACTATTGCCTAATAATGCTTTTCCAAGCATACTTCCGCCAGAAACAGAGAATTTATCAATTTCTGGAATTTCTGAAATTCTTTTGCTAACTCTTTCTGCTACTTCTGATGATGAATAATTTCTGTTATCAGGAATAACTAATTTTGCACCCACTGTAAAAGCATTTTTACCCTCTTTAAATCCCATGATAGAGAGCACACCTTTTTCAGTCTGACCGATGATGCTGTAGTGTGATAATAAGTCCTTTTGTGGCACTTCTTCTAAAAAAATATCTTCTACGATTGATGATATTCGCTCAGTTTCAGCTAAACTGGTACCGACTGGCAGTTCAACAGATGCCATTAAATCACCAGCATCAAATTCAGGGATATAATTTGAACCGACACCCGATCCGATAGCGATACTTAGTATAAATAATGCCAAAGATCCATAAATGACTGTCTTTCTATGATTCACAGACCATTCTAAGATTTTTGAATACTTATTTTCCATATGAATAAACATCTTCTCAAAATAAGAAAAAACTTTTCCGTGTGTCTTCTTCTGCAAGTGAGCAGGTTTGATTAAAATGGAGGCAAGCATTGGTGTAAGCGTTAAAGCCGTAAATAATGATGCGATCAGTGTCACTGAAGCGATTTGCGCCAATTGTTTAAATAAAATACCAACCACACCGCCCATAAATACCATCGGTAAAAACACGACGATCGTCGTCAAAGTCGATCCGCTGATCGCCATTCCCATTTCTGAACTGCCAAATATTGCAGCTTCTTGAGGACGCGCACCATTTTCAATGTGACGGGTAATGTTTTCCAACACCACAATCGCATTATCAACCACCATCCCTAAAGCAATGGCAAGCGCCATCATTGAAAATATATTGATAGAAAAATGCGCAATATACATATAAATAAAAGCAAATATTAGTGAGAAAGGAATCGTCAAAATGATGATGATGCTGTTTTTGACATTTCTCATAAAGAAAAGCACAACAAATATCACAAAGAAACCTGCATACCAGATGGTAGAAGAAACATTCTTAATTGAATGAGAAACCAATACTGAAGAGTCAATAGCCTGATTAATCTTTACATCTTTAGGTAATATTTTTTGAATTTCCTTGATCTCTTTTTTAACCGCTGATGCGACTTCAAGTGTATTTGCTCCAGATTGTTTCTGAACCATGATGATCACAGATTTTTCTTTGTATGCTTTACTGATCTCATCTTTTTCTTTATAATCGTCATATACTTTTGCAATATCGGATAATCGGATAATTTGTCCATTGATTGTTGTCACTATAATACTCTGAATATCTTCCACAGAGGTAAATTCTCCAGGAACTCTCACTGCCAGTTCATTGATCCCCAGATTTATATTTCCACCAGGTACAGTTATATTTTCAGCTTTTAAAACCTGAGATATTAATGCAATATTCAAATGATACGCCTGCATGCGGTAAGGATCAATATCCACCTTTATCTGTCGTTCTTTTTGACCAATAATGATAAAGTTTCCCACACCCTTCACACGTTTCAATCTGTTCGTCATCTTATCTTCAAGAATCTGATCTAGAGAATTATAACTTTCCTTGGCTGAAACATTGTAAATAATTACTGGCACCATTGAACTGTTCACTTTGACAATGCTGGGATCATAAGCGTTGTCTGGAAGCTCTTTCTTGACCAGTTCGATTTTGTCGCGTGTATCGTTAGTCGCTTCATCAAGATTGGTATTCCAGTCAAACTCCAGAGAAATGAATGAGACATTCTCTTTTGACTTAGAACTGATCTTCTTTAAATTTGTCACACTAGATAACTGGTTTTCCAGCTTTTTACTCACCTGTTCTTCAACTTCACTGGCTGAAGCACCAGGATACACAGTAATAATTGTAATCGCAGGGTATTCTACATCAGGAAGAATATCTCTGGGTAGCATTGTTAAAGAGACAATCCCAAATATTAACAATGCAATAAATACTGACATCGTAAAGACTGGATTCTTTACGGCTATTTGTGGAAGTTTCATTCATTACCTCCATTGAGCGTGATCTGAGAGCCGTCGCTGACCTTTGTTTTACCTGCAGTGATCACTTCTTCACCTGCATTTAAGCCTTTGACGATCACTTCATCACCGATGGAATCAATGATTTCTACATTTTTTTTAACTGCTTGATTATTTTCTGACACATAGACAAAATTCTCATTTGTCCCAGATAACTTCATTAGTGCATATCTTGGAATAAATATTCCCTGATCTTTTGGCATATTCAGACTTACGCGACAATACATACCTGGCATCAGTTTATTGGATGGATTACTGACAGCAATCTCAACACTCGATGTACGGGATATATTCGACAGAATTGGCTTAATATCAGTAATTTCTCCTTTGAACACTTCATCGGGATAAGCATCGCATTTGATCTGGGCATTTAATCCTTTTTTGATTACACTTAAGTCTTTCTCATTCACCTGAATCTCAACTTTCATTTGTTTCATCTGCATCAATCGCACAATACCTGATGAATGTGAATACCCAACACTTAAAGCTGGCATAATTGAGAAGTTCTCTCCTTCATTGACCAGATATTCAACCACTGTACCAGAAAATGGAGCTCTGATCTGAGTATTCTTTTTCAATAAATTGTACTTCTCCTGACTCGCATCAAGTTTCGCTTTCAAATGATCATATTCCATTTCTGAAATTGACCCTTTTTCAAACAATTGTGCCACTCTCTGAAAATCTTTGGCAATCGCTTTGTGTTCGATTTCAACTTGAGTAAACATTTCATCACTGAGTTGAGCGATCAGTTGACCCTCAGAAACATTCTGCCCTTCTTTAACATAAAATTTCTCAACTCTTCCAGGCAAGCTTGCACCTAAATTTGCTTCTTTCCACGCTTGAATAGACCCTGAATACTGTTTCATTGGCATATATTCTTTTTCTGTTACTGTCTCAGTTTTTACATTGATGATCTTCTGTTCTACTTTTACTTCCTTTTTTGCACAAGCGCTGAAAATGAGTGCCACACACAAAGTGATGATGAATTTATGATTTCTTTTCATTTTATTCTCCTTATTGGATCAAAGCAAATGCTTTTTCAAATTTTGTTTGACTTACATGATATTCTGACAATGCATCAATATATTCTGATTTTGCTTTTTGCCATGATGTTTGAGCATCTAGCACATCGGCACTTTTAAGCATCCCTTGCTTAAACTGATCATTGGTGTAGTTTAAATTTTCTGTTGCTTGATCTAAACTGCTCTGACACAACACTACCTTCTGATGGCTTTCTTTCAGATTAAATTCAACCTGTTGCATCTCTAACTGAATCAGTTCTCTACTCTCATCATATTTAAATTGGGCAGATTGCTCGATCTTCTTTGCAGATTGATACATATAGCGGTTTTCGCCCCAATGAAACAACTCCATTTGAGCCAACACTGAGATCGTCCAGTCTGACCCGGTTTCATCTTTTAAAGTATTGTATGGATTAGGATTCATCCAGTTGTAAGAAGCATTCAAAACAATGTTAGGCATAAATCGTGAACGCTGAAGACTCTTATGATTTCCAGCAATATCTACGGCAGTTTTCAACATAGCAAGCTCAGGACGGTTCTTTAATGATTGTTCTTTATTGATCGCTGAAAAGTCTCGTGTTTGATTCTTTTCAAGTGAATCACTCAATACGATTTCACTTTGTAAATCATTGCCTAATATTTGATTGAGCGCCATCTCAGATAAAGCTAAACCGTTCTTTGCTTTTAATAAATTCAATTCTGCTTCATTGAGCTTAATCTTTACTTTTAAAAGTTCATTATTGGTAATGATCCCAACCGCTTTGTAATTAAGTAGATCAAGGTAATGCTGATTGACGGTTTCATAATACTGCTGTGCAAGCTTATACTTTTCATTCAATGCACTTGTTCGCCAATAGGCTTCGTCTGTTTTGACGATAATTTCCTGATCACTGAGTTTTAATTTTTCTTTCTCTATCTTTTCAATGTTTTGACTTAGTTTGTATTGGGTGAGTACTTTTCCTCCCATAAACAGGGGCTGACTCATACTGGCATTCATGATAAATGCATCTTCATCATCAATCTTTAAATCTAGCTGAAATGGAACAAACTGACCAGCTACAGGAGCAACTTCTCCAGTACTGCTATTTACGGAATAAACAGGCAGTTTATAAAGCTCTGTTTTTACCTTGTACACATCCCCTTTTTGCATATAAGTCCCAGCAAGATTAAACGAAGGGAAAAAACGGGTAAACGCTGCTTTTCTTTGTAATTCTGCACTTTCTTTCATTTGTTGTGCACTCAAACTACTAAGATTATGTTTCAGCGCCATCGATCTTGCTTCTTGTAAAGTAATACTCTTTATCTCAGGTGTTTCAGCAAAAATTTGTGCTGAACAAATGAAAGAACAAAGAAGTATATACAACATTAACAGGTTTCTTCTTTTTAGAGTTTTGAACATTTTTAACCTTCTTTCACTTCTAAACCATGATAAATGATATCAGCGACCCCATCCTTTATTCTTTTTAAATCTATTTTACTTTTTGATAATAACCATGTCGTAATCGTAAAATCCAATGATCCAAAGATAATCGTTGTTAATAACTCTGGATCTATTTGTCTGATATGACCTGAGGTGACCGCTTCTCGGCATAAATCATTTAAAAATCCTAAATAGTGTTTGATGGGCCAAAATTCTGGATATTTATTGTAAAATTCAGGACTCTGTCTCAATTCAATGATAAGTAACTTTGCTGAATGGGGATTGTTTTCACAAAACTCTATATGCAGATCAATAAAACTCTTGATCTTTTCAACTTTGTCTTCAATCTGATCAAGCTTGACTTTCGCCTTGTCTAACAAATCCACAATCATCTCTTCAAAAACTTTGATCAATAAATCATCCTTGTTATCAAAGTACAAATAAATCGTGCCGTCTGCTACTTGAGCCACTTTTGCAATATCGGCAATCTTTGTGTCATGAAAGCCTTTTTGAGCAAACACCTTGATCGCTGCATCAATAATCATACTTCGTCTGTTCTGTTTTCTATCATTTAAGCCATCTACTGAGTAAGCCATTTGATCCTCCTGATTGATTTCTTTCTTCATTCTTGAATGGCTATTCATTTTGTCAAGCACTTTTTTGAGTGAACATTCATTTTTTTCTTACTTCCCGTATCTATCATATTGTGAGTCGATCAATTAGAATGACTCCCTTTTTCTCTTTTTTGCATGAAAATACTAAAATAACTTAAAAATTCTGTTGACTTGATTAAAATTTAAGTGTATAGATCAAGAACAGAGCCATGAGCTAAAAATTGTAGGAGGTAAGAATGAAAACATTCTTTAAGGTAATGGTAGTTTTGGTATTGTTGAGCAGTTTACTTTTTCTCTTAAGCTGTTCTGCAAAAGGCAAAAAACTTGTTGTTGGTGTTTCTGCGGAATACCCTCCTTTTGAATATAAAGAAGGGGCTGATTTTAAAGGGATCGATATTGAAATTGCTCAGTTAATCGCTGAAAAATTAGGCTTGGAACTTCAAATCCAGGATATGGAATTTGACTCTCTTATTCCATCTCTTACTTCAAACAAAATTGATATGGCAATCTCTGCGATTACAATCACTCCAGAAAGACAAGAGCAAGTGGACTTTTCAGATGCTTATTATCAGTCAAATCAAAGCCTCTTGATCACAAAGAGTTCAGACATCATTATTGCTTCCGAAGAAGATTTACTCAAATATAAGATTGGTGTACAAAACGGTACCACAGGTCAGTTATATCTTTCAGATAATTTTGTTAAAGCAAATAAAATGCCTGAAGATAACTTAAAAAAATATGCCACAAACATCGAAGCAGTTACTGATCTCTTAAACGGAAACATTGATATGGTCATCATGGATCAACCTGCTGCAACCGGTTATGAAAAAGTAAAAGACGTAAAAACCGTTTATACGATTATTACCAATGAAAACTACGGTATTGCTCTTCCAAAAAATTCTGTTCATAAAGACAAAATTAATGCAGCTTTAAAAGAAATAATGAATAGTGAAAAATGGGACGAAATCATTAATAAATATCTTGTTCAATAAGATAATTTTTAGCCCCTCTTAAACAGAGAGGGGCTTTTTTTAAATGAGAAAGGATTATATATGATCGCCTTTTTCGAAAACCTTGTAGAAACGCTGCTCTTTATCACCAAAAGCATGCCCTTTCTTTTACATGGGATTATTGTCGCTTTAGAAGTAACGATCCTTTCCATTCTATTGGGAATGATCGTTGGGTTGCTCGTTGCTTTCTTAAAGATATATGGAACAAAAACAGTAAAAAAAATGGTGAAAGCTTATGAATGGGTGATGAGAGGTTTGCCAATTCTTGTACTCCTCTTTCTGATTTACTTTGGATTACCTACTTTAGGCATTCACATCGGCGCATTTTTATCGGTAATTTTAGCCTTAGGTTTGGGTTCTTCAGCATATCAGGCGCAGATCTATAGAGGGGCCTTCCTCTCAATCGGTCAGGAACAAATGGAAGCTGGGCTGTCATTAGGAATGTCAAAGTTTCAAACTCTTTTTACAGTAATTGTGCCACAAGCTGTTCGCCTTTCCTTACCTGGTTTTACCAATGAGTTTACAATCGTACTAAAAGACTCTCCATTAGCTTATGCGGTAGGCATTGCTGAAATACTGAAAAATGGTAGAGATATCATTTCCACCTCATATAGACCATTTGAAATCTACTTCGCATGTTCAATTATTTATTTTCTTTTGTTTCAACTCTTTTTCTATTTGTTTAAAAAAATTGCGCAACGCTATAGCGTTCCAGGTTACTCTATCGATTTTTAGAAAGAAGGATATATGGATCAGACCCCTTTACTTGTAATAGAAAATTTAGTAAAAAAATTTGGTCATCAAACGGTGCTTGATGGCATTAGTTTAACAATGAATAAAGCAGATGTAAAAGTACTAATCGGACCATCAGGAACGGGAAAGTCAACCCTTTTACGCTGTATCAATATGCTCAACCCTCCTGATTCTGGACGTGTTTTTTTGGAAGGCGTTGAGTTAACCCATCACAAAACAAATATCTTTCAGGCAAGACAAAAAATCGGCATGGTCTTTCAGCACTTTGCGCTTTTTAACCATCTTAGTGCCATTGAAAATGTCGCTTTAGGCTTAATAAAAGTCAAAAAACTTAACCGCTCTGATGCGATTAAGAAAGCAGAATATGAGTTATCAAGAGTCGGTTTAATTGAACATAAAGAAAAATATCCCGCTCAATTATCAGGCGGTCAAAAACAAAGAGTAGGCATTGCCAGAGCTTTAGCGATGGATCCTTTGATTATGCTTTTTGATGAGCCCACCTCTGCTCTTGACCCTGAACTGATCGGCGAAGTACTCTCTGTCATGAAACAATTGGCTCATGATGGTATGACAATGATCATGGTGACGCATGAAATGGGTTTTGCCAGATCTGTTGCCACTGAAATTATATTTATGGAAAAAGGACATATTCTCGAGCAGGCATCACCTGATGAAATTTACTTTCATCCTAAAAATGAAAGAACAAAGGCATTCTTGAGTAAGATTTCTGAATTATATGGCGAACACAGTCAATAATTAGCGAGGAGGATAGAATGTTTGAGAATATAAATCTGATGCCCTTCTTCATAAAATTTGCCGAATACCTGCCTGCATTCGCTAAAGGATTATGGCTTACCCTTGTTTTGACCTTTGTCTCTGGTATTGTTGGATTTCTTGCTTCGATCCCTTTGGTGCTTGCAGTTTTATATGGCAGTAAGCCCTCAAAAATCATTGCTGGGAGTTTTATTTCTTTAATTAGAGGAACTCCCCTGCTGGTGCAATTATTCTTCATATATTTTGGATTTCCGGCAATCGGGATTCGCGTGTCTCCGCTGATCGCGGCTATTATTGGTTTTGTCCTCAACTCCTTAGCGTATCAGGCTGAATATTTAAAAGGTGGCTTCCTTGCAATCTCAAAAGAGCAGTACGAAGCATCTCTTAGCCTAGGGATGACAAAATGGCAAACAGTTTTTTCGGTGTTGATCCCACAAGCCTTCCGTTTTGCATTGCCATCACTCTCCAATGAAATTATCTATTTAGTAAAATACACCTCTGTTGCCTATATTATTCAGGTGCCAGAACTCTTTGCTCAGGCAAAATACTTCGCCTCAGACACCTTTTTCTACATTCATATTTTTGTTTTAATTGGCATTATTTATTTGCTGATGGTGTGGGCAATCTCTCATTTTATGGATTTTCTGGAAAAACACTACTACATTCCTGGTTTCGATATGTCTCATCTAAAATAGAATCGACATTAGATATTGACAAATTCTACATTTAAGCGAAAAGGTAATCATGAAAAATAAAATGATCCATTATCTGATTGCCAATCTAAAATGCCCAATTCAAAAAAGCCCAAACATCGAAAAGCTGTTAAGCAAAGAATTCCCCTTTATCTACTATTCATTAAAAAATAAAGAAATCACCTATTCCCTGATCAGAAGATCAATTGATGCCAGAAAAAAGAATCAACTCTGCTATAATTTTACGGTCATACTTCATTCGATCAAAGATATCCCCCAACTGACAAAACACCGCTACAACTACCCGCAAGCAGAAAACCTGCCCATGATCAACGCTAACGATAAAAATGTATTCATCATCGGCATGGGACCAGCAGGATTATTCTGTGCGCTGGAGCTTGTCAAAAGAGGTTATACTCCCATCATTTTTGAAAGAGGGAAAGCAATAGAGGAAAGAAACATCGATGTTGATCTCTTCTGGAAAAATGCAACTTTAAATACTGAATCGAATGTTCAATTCGGTGAAGGTGGCGCAGGCACTTTTTCAGATGGCAAACTCACTGCAAGAAACCGCTCAGTATATTCTGAAAAGGTCTTTGAATACCTGATAGAACATGGTGCAGATACAGATATAATGATCAATGCGCTACCTCATTTAGGCACAGATGGCTTAAAAAACATCCTTCTTTCTATCAGGAATTATTTGCTCAGTAAAAACTGTACCATCAATTTTTCTTCAAAGTTTGAAGATATCGTAGTCAAAGACAATAAAGTTCAAAGTATAAAAATCAATGGCATCAGTTATCAACCTGAACACATTATTCTCGCTTTGGGTAACTCAGCACGGGACAGCTTCGAAGTTTTATACAAACGTGGCATTCAAATTGAGTCAAAGCCCTTTGCTGTCGGCTTTAGAATAGAGCATCCTCAAGCCTTTATCAATGAGAGATTTTATGGCAAAAATGCTGACTACTCAGTGACAGGACCTGCGACATACAGTTTGACAGCTCAATCAGGCAAATATGGGGTTTATTCTTTCTGTATGTGCCCAGGAGGATTTGTGATCCCTGCTGCGTCTGAAGAAGCCTTTCAAGTCGTCAATGGAATGAGCTTACTCAAACGCAACAATGAGTTTGCCAATAGTGCGATTGTAGCAAGTGTCAATGAAAAGGACTTTGGTACTCATCCGCTGGATGGGATAAAATTTCAGAGATTGATTGAGTCAAAAGCTTTTGCAAATTATAACGCACCTGTTCAAAAAGCTGAAGACTTTATCAACAACAAAATATCAGCTAAATTAGGAAATAGTTCATACACCTTAGATCTGACTTCAAGACAATTATCAGAACTCTTCTCAAAAAATATTGGCATAGCTTTAAAAGATGGCTTAAGTCAATTTAACCAAAAAGTGGAGGGTTTTATTCAAAATGGATTGCTGATTGCGCCAGAAACAAGAACTTCTTGCCCAATCAGAATTGTTCGGCATCAGGATTTTGCCTATTCTCTATCAGCAAGCAACCTCTTCCCTATTGGGGAAGGTGCTGGTTATGCGGGAGGGATTATCAGTTCTGCTACAGACGGCATTAAATGTGCCATGCGCTTTCCTGATCAATCTTAGTCTTTATCCTCTTTTTTATCTTCTGGCGTTGTCTGTTCTTCATAAGGGATATATTCAAAGTCTTCAAGAACTTCATTTTCCCATTCATTGATAATCTTGCGATTCATTCTCTTTTTTCGAATCGCACCGATAATCACCAATACAGGTACTGCAAACCAAATGACACTGATCACCATAAAAATGATCCCTTTTAAGAAATTTCTTTGAATCACCTCATCAAAATTTTTCACAAAAGCATAGACGCTCATATTGAAGGCATTGATAAAGGCAGTTTCAAAATCAAATCTTCTGAAATCCCAAAGGCTTTCAAATTGTTTTGGATAATCTAGATAAAGCTTTCTAATAGCCTGAGCAGATTGAAAATAGTAGGGAGACAAGAAATGTGGATTTTCGGGATACTTCATAGGATTGTCTTTGATTAAATTCATGGGTTTATAGGCATAAAAACTCATAAAGTCACTGTATCGTTCAAAACTGATCCCTTCAGAAAAATACACAGCCATCCCCTCATGAAACCATAAAGGCGCATCAGCCCAATGATAAGCAACAAATAGATGAATGTACTCATGAAGGAGTATCGTTTGATATTTTTCAATATTACGGATCGATCGAGGATTCTTTAAAAAGATCTCTTTACTTCTCAAATCCGTAAAACCTTCGCTGAATTCCAGCACTTTATTTCTATTTTTTATCAGGCTGGCAAAATGCTCATCATCTTTGGAAATGCGTACATATACATGAATATCAGGAAACTGTTTCATTTTTCTCTGAAACTTATCCATACTTTCAGAAAAACTCTGTTTGAGTTCACGAGAAAACTTCTCATCTTTTTCATCATATATTCGGATATGTATGAGGAAATCGGTATCAAATTTTCTCTGTTCATTCGCGTGAAGTGCTGAAAAGACCATTGTTAAAAAAAGAAACGCAATAAATAATCTATGAATCCATTTCATAAAGCCTCCATACTTACTGATAGGCAATAAAATAAAACAATACAGGGACGAAAATCATTCCCAATAGTATTGATAAGGATACTACACTCGCTGCAAAATCTTTGTCAAGATCTTCCATCCCAGAAAATACCAGCGTATTATAACCGACCGGAGCTGCTGAACTTCCGATGATTACCACAGATGTTATTAAGTCAAATGAAAAGAATTTTATAAGCAATAGTGATATCAGCAAACCGCCAAACATCCTGATTGAAATCACGGCAAATGAGCGCTTCAGATGGTGTAATGCGGGTTCAAAATACAATCCCAAAGCCAGCATAATCAATGGAATTGTTGGTTGACCAGCAATATCAAAGAATCTCATGCAAACATCCGGCACCTTGATTTGACTCTCTTTTAGTGCAATAGCCAGAATCAAAGCCCACAAAGGAGGTAGTAAAAAGATCTTCTTAAATAGTTTCATTTTACTATGTCCTTCTTGTGCGCCTGCCTTCACCGCAATAAAATATACCCAGGTAAATATCAGAAAGCTATTGCCTAAATCAAAGAGAATCGCTTTGGTAAAACCTTCACTGCCAAATCCTGCATGGAAAAACCCTAAGGTAAATCCCGTATTCATAATCATTGAGCCGATGAGAAATGTCCCTGCCGTCTTGGTCTCATACTTTCGGATTGAAAGAAACAATCGTCCGATTAAATAGGTAAAAATCATGATGATCAACGGAATAAATGGCAGATATAGCAATTGAAAATCTAAGGGCGTATCAAATAACGACGAAAACGTCAAAGCTGGCATTGTCAAATAAAACACAAGATTGAGTAATACAGAGCCATCTTCTTTGCGGAATAGTTTTAAGCGCTTAAAAACATAACCCAGCAAAAAAAATACTACAATGGGTATCATCCTTACTATAAAATCATTCATAAGATGCAACTTATCACGATCAGGCATATTGTAAAGAAAAATCTTTAACACATCTTTTAAATAACCTTTTTTCCCCCTAGGGACTATATCTCAATAATCGTATGCAAGCGAAGCGCAGCTTACGGAATCACTCTTTTGATAATAAGCCCCGCAGGTGGTGGCAGAACATCTTGCGCACCTACGGTGCTTTATTTTGGGGTGCATCTTCACCCAGGGTTTGATCACCCTGGGTTAGGATTCTGTCACAGCTACGCTGTTCAGAAAATCGCTAACATCACACAATAGATTATCACAGAACAAAATACGACATTTTCGCACTTGTAGGATGTTTCAAAAGCAGGGCGGTACATCCGAAAAAGGTGCAGTTAACTAGTAGGTACAATCCATCCGGCACATCGATTTATTCGACCAGCTCCATTCCCCTATGTGGAGGGGTGGCAGCTTCAGCTGACGGGGTGGTCATGAAAAATTGTATCAATTTTTTAAATGCATTTGGCAATCTGGCAGACAACCCATTGAAAAGCTTCAAGCAGGGATGCTTGAACAACTAATTTGGGTAGGCGTAAAACCTACCCCTACAATACACCTAAAAAACATCAATAGTTAACACTTTTTCCCAGAAATAAAACCAAAAACTATCTTTTACTTATAAATCAAATAGCTGAACCGAGCGTGAACCGAGACGGAACGGAGACGAAAGCAGAAGTAAAACATCAATAATCCTTGTTTTTTTACTTAAATACAATTTCCGGAGATATTTCATATCAAATATTCTGTGCTGACACTTGAATTTCTATGTTCCTTTCTTTTTTAAGAAAAGAAATAGTCCATACCTAAATGTCAAGGAGTAAAACCTGCGTATAGAGCATTATGATAAAGAATAAAAAATAACAATTGACTAAATATAATATTTATTGATTTTTAGTATAGTGATCTTATAATAAGACGAATTGTTAATTGCTTTGTACCGAATCACACCATATAAAAATTTGGAGTTTGAATGAGTTTAAAAACATTTAAGATATCATTAATGCTGTTTTTATACTTTATTATGTTTTGTGAAGTGATTGCAGTAGAATCAAAAACGATCAATTATGAAGGCAATGAAATTAAAATCGACAAATTGATTGATTTAAATATTGACGAGATTATTGAAAGAGATTCTATTTATAGATCATATAGCGATCAAATAGGTCAAATTTATTCTTACTTTGTTATTGAACAATCAAATAATGTTGTATTAGGATTTACTACTCAAAGTAACGCTATAGAATCAGAAAAGGAAATCGATATATTAGCTTTTTATAAAGAACCTGCTGATAAAATCAAATTAGTTAGAACCAATTCAATTAAACTCAAAAACTGGTCTAAATATTCTTCCAATCATATGATGTTTGGTAATGATGTGTGTTTTTTTAATAGAGGTAAATTATCAGGGTTTACGATAAATCAGGATTTGAATATTGAAAATAAATTACCTGATTTCCCAAAACAAATCGAAGAAAGTAAGAAAGTACTTGAAAAATATAATTTACCAATGAATCATATTAAAAATAATTTTATTGATACTTATGGTTATTTTTATTGTTCAGATAGTCTCTGTTATATTGATGCAAATAATGAATTATTCAAAGTTAATACTAAAACTCAAATTCTTGAGACAATCAATATTAAGCCCTTTATTGACTATTTAAAGAAATTTAATAATGATTTTGATATGCTAGATGTGGTTGGAATTGTAAATAACAAAATCATTTTAATAGATATACACCCTCTTAAATTTTTTACTTATGATATTAAAACTCAGAAAGTATCTACATTCTGGTCCCAAAACATAAATAGAAATTTTGATGTAGGAAGACTTTACAAACCAGAACCAGGGTTTAGCAGCTATAATTATTTTGCAACCATGAACAATCTTTACTGCATCATCGAATCAAAGACAAGAGTAGCCTTATTTAGAATAGATATAAGTAATATGTAGATAATAATTTAGGAGTGAAATAATGAAAAAACTTATAATTATACTCATTGCACTACAATGTATCTCTTTATACTGTAAAAGAGATCAAAACTATGTAGGTAATTCTTATATGGAAATTGATGAAAAAAATGATAGGAGATTTTATTATGTGAATAATATTGATTATAATGCATCATATTATGATGATTTATTGTCAATCGAACTTGGTATAAT
>CAZNKI010000063.1:0-18504 GCA_964573665.1 uncultured Candidatus Cloacimonadota bacterium
AGGATAATCTCTCAATAGTCTAATTGATAAAGGAAATTCTCTTAAACAGTCTCAAGCAAAATCACTCCCTAACTCGATTATGAATTTTTGTAATTCGACAATGATCGAAGACTCTAATTCCTTTTCTGAATAAGTATCAGTCAATCCTAAAAAATCAAGAAAATTGGGATCTCTAAATACCAGATCAGGACTCAACACCTTTTCATTCTTTAAAAGCTCAATATCATTTAATATAGTTTCTTCAGGTTTTTTACTGATTGCTGTTCTTTCATAAAGCCTTGATTTAATGCGATCTTGAAGTTGTCGGACACTCCATTTTTCATGTTTACATAATTCAATGTAAAAATCTCTTTTTAGGGGATCATCCATGTAAAGCAGTAATCTTAAATGACTCCAACTTAATTTTGAACACAGCGTGTGCAAAATCTCATAATTGTTAAAAATGTTGTAAAACTTTATACAATATGAGAGTTGTCGTTCACTCCACCCTGTCCCATATTCTTGTGTGAGATGATTTGAAAGGGTTTCGAGAATCTGTTTCCCATATTCAGCGCGATTATGTTGTAGTATTTCTTCGTTAATACGTTTACCAACATTCCAGTACAGAATACTCATTGCGGTATTTACCGTATTAGCGACTGCTGTTTTGCTCTCAAGTATTAATGATTTAATCTCACTAATAAAGTTTTCATCTGACCTCATGATATTCGTCATACTTCAATCATCCTTTCTTATTAATTCAGCTTACATCCTAAATCAGTATGATCTTTTCGATTCAAATCTTCTTTCTTATACCACTTCTGAAACTTTAATACGTTATAAATTATTGTCAAGCTTTTTATGAAATGTATCTGTGATTAGGAGTCCTGTAGTAAATCGATTTAAGTTGGTCGTTAATTGCTATTTTCGGCCTTACGTCACTTCGTTTCGGAAAGCCCTACAAGTGGTGATTTGATTAACTCTGAATGATTTTAGATTATCGTGATTAATGACAGTTTGTTAAAATCCTTGCGTAAACATTATCTGCAAAAGAGATGTTTGCTGTACGAGAAAGATGATGTCGCAAGCTGGATGTTTTGGGCAGGCGTAAAACCTGCCCCTACAAAATGGGGATTTCGCAACCAGGTTGGTTGCAATACTGATTTCTGCAAGCAAGGATGCGTGCAGAACAATGATGTCGCCACCTGCGGGGCTTTTTTATTTGGGGGATCTTTTACGTAAGCTGCGCTTTGCTTGCATACGGTTATTCATAATATATCCCTTGCAGGGAATACAATGAAAAATGCTATTTAATTCTTTCTAATTATCAGAAGAATCATCTTATCTTTTTGTCCCGGAGGGACTAGATCTCAGTAACCGTATACAAGCGAAGCGTAGCTTACGGTAGCAATCAATACATCATCAAGCCCCGCTAGGGGTGAAATTATTATATTGCAACCAGGTTGGTTGCGGTACGGATTTCTGCAAGCAAGGATGCGTGCAGAACGATGATGATTTTTCGCAAGTTAGATGTTTTGGGCAGGCGTAAAACCTGCCCCTACAAAATGGGGATTTTGCAACCAAGTTGGTTGCGGTACGGCAATTTTCGTAGGCGAGGACGCCTACGCTCCAATACTTTATGTTTCAGACGCGATAAATCGGCGTCTCTACTGGATTATAGATTAGAAAACAAGAGGCTTAGTCTTCTTTGAACTTCTTCTTATTTGCTTCAGGGACTACCAGAACGGCATTTTTGACGGCTTTATTGTTTTTTGGATCAATACTATCAACCAGACAGAAACTCACATAAGTGCCTTCAGCAAATTGTTCGTCGGTTCCTTTAAAATCTCTTCTATGAAAATAGTAACTATTCTTTTTACTCTGAATAAAACCATATTTATTATGCGGAAAGATCTTTGTTATAAATCCTTTGGATTTTTCATGTTGATCATATTTAATCTGATTCCAGTATTGAGACAAATGATTGACAAGGGCATAAATATTTGACAGATTTTGAGGTGGGTTAGAATACTGGCTCATTTTAATCTTCAATTCTTTGGTCATCTTCCATTTGTTCTGTTCATGAATCAATTGGATTAGTTTAAAGTGATATGCGATTTCCTCTTTTAGATTCATTGACTCAAGTATATCGATTAATAAAAGTAAATTCTTAATTTTGGAGGCATCATCAATTTTCATCATGGCACACTCTATAGAATACTGCAAAGCTGTTTTAAAATCTGAAAGATCAAAATGTAATTCTGCTAAATCAAAAAAGATATTCCAGTCTTTTTTTACCTTCAATATTTCCATAAAAACTTGAAGTGCTTCCTTCTTTTTTTGCAATTCTTTTAAACAAAGCGCTTTATTTCTCATATACCAGATAAAGTTCTTTTCTCCCTTATCCTGAAGATCTTTTAATGCCAAATCACATTGTTCAATGCATTCATTATATCTTCTTGTATTCTTTAAAGCTTTACAGAGAGAAGAATAGTACTTTTCTTTTTGAGAAGGGATATCAATACTGACCCCACGTTTATCTTTATACTTTGCTTTTTTATCTTCCAGCAAGTCAGGTTTGACCATCAATAAATAATTAATCACCTTCTCGTAATCAACTTCTTTCTTCTTAAGCAAATAATCGGTCGCTTTAAATATTGCCAATGTATAAGGTGTGTATTCTTCTTCCTGATCAACAATCCCTAAAATCTCGTTTAATGCTTTAAAATACTTAGCGTCATCGGTTACATTTGTCTTTTTGATCTCTATATAATACAAATCCCAGGCATAAACACTATAAACTGCATCAAAGGAAGGGTCTTTCTGATATACTTTTCTGCAATATTCAAGGGATTGTTTGAAGTCTTCTGTTTTGTACAAACAATAAGCTAAACCCCACTCATCCCATATTGATACTTCTTCACCGCTTTGTTCAATAATTTGTGTATATAAGTCGATGGCTTCTTCATATTTCTTATCTTTTCTAAGCTGATTTGCTTTATTCTTCATCTGATCCAAAGTCATAAGATCTCCATTATTTAATTGTTTTTATCATATTTTTCAAAAAATCTCGATCATCAGAATTCATATAGAATTCTGTATGTACGACGATAAGAGGTAAGTCAATTTCGTTCTTTTGCAGTTTTACAAAGTCTTTTTCAGTGCAAATAATAAAATCTACATTATGTTCTTTTAATTGAATTCTAATATTTTCTAATACACTTTGATCCTGATAATCATAATGATCAGGAAAAGTAAAATGATTAAGGAAAGGAATTTCATGATGCGACAATGTATGTTCAAACGATTGAGGAATACCTATTGCTGACATCAGATAATTTCGACTATTTTTAACGGTTTCTATCTTCAAATCATTATTATTTTTATCATAAAGACGCGTGATTTGATAAGAAACCTGAAATAAATATTGTTTTTGATTTAATAGTTTAATTTGTGCTTTATCATAAGAGTTCAAGACAAAGGCATGGCTGTCATAACGATTAAAAAAAGGTTCTCTGAGTATTCCCGCTGGTAAAACAAAACCATTACCCAAAGGGTGCAGACCATTAAAAACCAAAAAACTTAGCGTATATTTAAGCTTTAAAAACTGATAAGCATCATCTAAAATAATAAAATCCATATATGGGTATTTTTCTTCAAACATTTCAATCGATCGAAGCCTGTTTTTGCCTACAATCATCGGTACATTTCTTAACTGTTCCGCGATAAAAAAAGGTTCATCTCCCGCATCTTTCGCTTCAGGGAAAAGTCCGCTTTCATCTGAAATCTGAACATTCATGTGCTCAAACTTTCCCTTATAACCTCTGCTCATAATACCAATTTTATAGCCCTCTGCTAATAACAATCTGCTTAAAAACAAGACAAATGGTGTTTTTCCTGTTCCACCAGAACTGATATTGCCTATACTGATCAAAGGAATCCTTGTTGTTCTTTTCAATCCTGGGAAAAAATGGTATAGCAAACGTCTGAGAATTAAAATTATTGAATATATTAATGAAAGAGGCAGTAAGAGATATGACAAACAAGAACGTTGATTGAGATGCTGATTGATCAGTTTTTGAGAAATCATTTGTTTAAAAAATTAGGGAAACATAAAAGGATCTTTTCAGCGCTTTCATGTTTCCCAAAAACTTTGATTAGAATGCTACTTTTGGAGCAGTGGCTGCAGCTTCTGGTGCTTTAAATAATTCAGCCTGTTTCACATTGTACATTCCTGATAATATGTTATTTGGAAATACGACTAAGTATTTATTGAAATCAGTAACAGTTTCATTATATCTTTTTCGAGCAACACTCAAACGATTTTCAGTTCCAGCGAGTTCATCTTGAAGTGCCATAAAGTTTTGATTGGCTTTAAGTTCAGGATACTTTTCGATGACAACCATTAAACGACCTAAAGCAGAACTTAACTGATTATTGCTGTTCATTTTATCTGGAATTGTCTGAGCAGATCCCACTCTTGAGCGAAGTTCAGTCACTTCAGTTAATACTTCTTTTTCAAATTTTGCATAACCTTTAACGGTTTCAACCAGATTAGGAATCAGTTCATAACGACGAGTTAACTGATTATCAACTTCAGCCCATGCATTTTTTACTTCAGTTTCCATGACCTTCATTTTGTTAAAACGGCCAATAAAGAAACTACCCACAAGAATAATCACAAAAATGAGTACGATGAATACAAGTAAACCTTTTTTCATTTTTTATTTCTCCTTATAATCTTTCATAATTTAAAACGATTGCGAATGGACAATGTTACCTTCAGAATCATATCTGGTGCAGGCAATTTTTACACCATCACGATATTCTTCTTCAAAGACTTTTTTACCTTCTTCATTATAGCCTACAGAAATACCATCCAGCTTTCCTTCTTTGTATTCTTCGACGAGTTTAAGCTTTCGGTTTTCATAATACCATTTTGAAGCGCCATTGAGAATTCCTTTTTGATAGCTGACTTCAGCAGCCAGGTTTTCATTTTCGTAATACCAACGTGTTATTCCATCCTGTAAATCTTCTTTATAGCTTGCTTCCTGCCACAACAATCCATTTTCGTAATATGATTTAAAAGCACCTTCTCTTTGATCATTTACAAAATGAATTTCTGCTTCCAGCAAGCCATTTTCATAATACCATTTGCATAATCCATTACGTAATGAATTGACAAATATCTCTATAGAATGTAATGTTCCGTCAGCATAAAAGCTTTTGCGAATTTCTCCGTCACTCATAATTATCTCCTAAGAAATTCATTTGTTTCATTTATAACTCATTCTACTCCGTTGTCAAGTAAACAATTATTTTTTATTGAATAAGCCTAAAATTAATCCTAAAACTAATGACCAGATCGCTGCTAAGCCAATCTGATAAGGTTTTGGTAGAGAAAAAGTCACTGTGTGAGCAGGAACCCAGAACCAAAATAATGAGTAAATTCCTTTGTTGATTCCCGTCCAATTGATTTTACCGACAGGAAGATAATCAAGAAAGCGGTGCAAGATGACCAGTAATATTCCAAATTGTGCATTCATTAAAAAAGAGACAGCAAACGCACGACCAACCCCAGCCTCCTGAATAAAAGCAGGCAATAACTGGTGATCAACTAAGCCATCAACAAAACCTTGAAATCCAACAAATGCATATTTGATCAAGACAGCAAGAAAAGCCCACTCAATCATTTTCCAGAGCAACATATAAATTGAAAATGGAAGAAACACTTTTTTATTAATGACCCACTTTGAGATCATATCTCCTAA
The DNA here is from genome assembly GCA_964573665.1 of uncultured Candidatus Cloacimonadota bacterium. Classification (GTDB taxonomy): domain Bacteria; phylum Cloacimonadota; class Cloacimonadia; order Cloacimonadales; family WRIO01; genus JAGOCT01. Next base: position 5,751 of record CAZNKI010000063.1, read on the forward strand.
TGTTCCTAAAATTGCAAACTGAATCATTGCTGTAATGATCGGATGAGCCATAACAATTTCAATATACCAGTTCATTCTTTCCCCTTATTTATCTTTTTATTAATAATTCTTTAATTTGTTTTAATTCTTCAATCAGCGATTTTGGGAGTATCACCTGTTTTTGTTCAGGTTCTTTAGGCTGTGATTTTTCTTCTGTCTTTTTTTGAAGATGTTCGTTGTGAATGGCAATTTTTGCGCCTTCCAAAGTGAATTTTTGTTCATAGACCAATTCTTTAATACGAAGAAGAAGTAAAATATCTTTTTCTGTATATCTTCGATTCCGATTTCGGGCATTCTTTGACTTTAACTGAGAAAATTCAGTTTCCCAGTATCTGATGATATAAGGTTTTACATCTATTCTTTCACTCACTTCACCGATCGAATAATATAATTTACTCATAATAAAACACTTTTATTAAACATCTTAAATATTGTCAAAATAATTTCTAAAAAAAACAAGAAACACAGAATATAAGGCAGAATAAATCCAATTCTATGGTAGAAAGAAAGGTGTTCATAGATTTGAACAGGACTGCTAATTGCTCCTTGTTGAAACAATCCGATTTCTTTGATAATATCGCCTTTGGGATTGATAATCATCGTATATCCTGTATTTGTTGAACGGTAAATTGATCTTCTGCTTTCAATCGCACGATAAACAGTAATCATTTTATGTTGATGCGTCCCAATAGATTTTTTAAACCATGCATCATTGCTAATATTGATCATAAAGTCAGTTTTCTTTTTTTGCATAGTTCTGACATAATCAGGAAAAATAATTTCATAACAAATCAAAGGAGAATATGTAAGTCCATTCACTTCATAATAACGATGCTCTGTGCCTGGTTCAAAATTTGCCTGACCCAATTGAACTTTCCACAATATCGGAAAGTATTCAAGGAAAGGAGTTCTTTCACCAAAAGGAACTAAGAGACTTTTATAATAAACGTTATCATAGTCATAATTACTTTTAAACTGAGTGGCTGAATTATAGTATAAATAGGGATCCGGTTGTTGTTTATATTTTATCTTTTCTTCAAAATGTGGAAATCCAACAAAAACATTCGTTTGTACTTCATGAGTAAAGATCATCATACGTCTGAGATATTCGGGCCAAATGAGTAAATATGTAGGCACCGCAGCTTCAGGCCAAATCACTAAGTCGAGTTTTTCCTTTTTCAACAATCTTTTAGTATTATTTTCATACATTTGAACTGTTTTATCGAGAAATTCAGCCTGCCATTTCAACTCCTGAGGGATACTTACCTGAACAATTCCGACCTTTGTACTGCTTTGTTTAAGATCGATCTGATGATATCTGATATATCCACTGAAAAACCAGAAGAGCATCAACACAAATAATATAATAATATATGAATTTCGTTTTAATCTGGAATGTTCAGAAGAGAAGAAAATAATTTTGTACAAAAGAAAATTAACTATCAGTACGAGCAAGGAGAGCAGATAAACACCGCCTACTTCCAGACATTGAATTAAATATTTGTAATGCGACAGTGAATAACCCACATTTAACCAAGGGAATTTAAATGGTCCGTAACTTAATACAAATTCCATGCAAATAAATCCAAGAATTACTGTCTGAGCTAGATGATTGGGATTTCTTTTGAGTATTAATGAGATAATTAAAAATAAGACTGAATAGTAAAATGAATACAGAAACAGAATGCCAATAAAGCCGCCTAATGTCACCAATGAAATCCAATGGACACTGATAAGAAGGAACGTAAAGGAATAAAGAGTCCCATTGAGGACACTTCTTTTTACCATTTCTTTAAAAGAACTATGTCGATCTAAACTTGAAAAGTAAAAAAACACAGGAATAAATGAGAAAAATGCAAAAAAATCTAAAGGGATTCTCTGTCGGCTTAAGCCTAAAAAAATACCTGATAATACAATGAGTAAGGAAGGCAATATCTTTTTAATATCTAATTTCATATACTTTTATAAAACCTTTGCTAATTTGTGTAATAAATTTATCTTTAACTGTAATTTCATCCCCAACAGACAAGACCAAAGGACGAAAATCAGCATTCTGTTTAATAAAAAGCAATTGATTCTCAAGAAAATACATATTTTGACCATAATCAAAATAAACTTGAGCATCAAAAGTGTCAGTTAACTGTCCGTTACTTAAGAAATGAGTGCTTTGATTGTTTTGAGCATCATAGCATACTAAACGATTTCCAGAAAATGTCATTTGCTGTAAATTCATTATCTGAAAGCGACCAAATGAGTAAAGATATTTTAAGCTTACACTTTCATAGACAAGGATCTCTTTTCTGCCTGCATCATATACATAGAGAGTACCAGAACTGCTCATATCAAGTTTTATGGGTTCTATAGTTTCAGGGAGTGAAAAAGTGCTGATCAATTGTCCATTTGCATCATATTTTTTAATACTCTTATCAAAGCTGTCAAGCAATAAAAAATATTGATCATAACTTAAGCAGGCATCAGCCAGCCTTTTGAAATGACTCTGAGAAAACCCACTGCTCCCCACTTTATTAATCTGAAGATTGTTTTGATATAGTATGGCTTCATTGTTTTTTTTATTAAGCACTAAAAGAGTATTGTACCTAGAAGAAAACACGGCTTTATCGGTAGTATAATCAATTATCTGAGTCAACATATCATGAGCAGAAAGTGCTTTAATCTGTGCAGTTTCAATCTGTACAGCGCAAGAGCAGAACAGAAGCATAATCAGAATAAAAAGGTAATACTTCATTATCTGAGATGAATATCTTTTAAGTTACCTTGAAATGTAACTTTATCCTGCCAAACATTCATATCTAGTGTAAAACAGATATCAATATAGGCATTCTTTTTTAAAACAGGTAAAAAATCACCAAGATTAAAACCGATCAAATCAAGGACACAGCCATCTTTCGTCACTTTGAGTTTAAGATGATTACGTCCAACAGTATATGGATAACCGACAATCATCACTTCTTTGGTATAGAAGACAGGAGGCATATTATCAGGCCCAAAAGGGGCAAAATGATTTAGCCATTCCATCAGCTTGTGAGTGATTTCATAGAGCTCAATTTTCTTATCGATTTTTAAAGCAGGAATCATCATTTCAGGACTCACTCGTTCTTTAATAAATCGAGTCAGTTTATTTTCAAATGTATCAATGTATTCAGGTAAAATTGTCATTCCCACAGCATATTTATGTCCACCGAAACTTTCAAGTACATCATCCATCGATGATAATGCTTCAAATAAATCGATTTCATTAATGCTTCGTCCTGACCCACTACCAATACCTTCATGATAGGAAATCATAATCGTAGGGCGATAAAACTTTTCGACCAATTTAGAGGAAACAATCCCAATAACACCAGGATGCCAGTCATCTGATGATAGAATCATGCAATAGGTGTTATGAATATCTTTGTACTTCTTATCAATAATCTCTATCGCTTCCTGATAGGTCTTTTGATCAATCTGTTGTCTCAATGAATTTTCACGTTCAATGATTTCAGCAAGTTCATGACTTTTTGTGACATCCGATGAAATAAGCAGTTCAACTGCTCGCATTGCAGAACCCATTCTTCCTGCTGCATTAATTCTTGGTGCTAAACCAAAAACAATATCACTGGTATCAATATCTTTTTGGGCAATGCCAGAAATTTCCATCAGAGCTTTTAAACCTAAGTTTTTTTGTTCTTTTAAAATGGTCATACCAATAGAGGCAAAAACACGGTTTTCTCCAATGAGCGGTACAATATCAGCAATAGTACCTACAGCCACCAAATCCAGATATTTAATTTTATTTTCATAAGTATCAATCCCTAAGCGAGAATAAATCGCTGTAAGCAGTTTGTAGGCAACTCCCACGCCAGCTAAATCGTGAGACGGATAACCAGAGTCTTCAAGTTTGGGATTTATCGTTGCGTATGCTTCGGGCAAGGTATCTTTGGCATTGTGATGATCAGTGATGATAATTTCCATTCCCATGGCATTAATCTCATCAATTTCTGCAATGGCGTTTATTCCGCAATCAACACTGATAATGAGTCCAGTGCCCTTTTCTTTGAGCTGTTCCAAGCCATTTGCAGATAATCCGTAACCATCAACCATTCGATGAGGAATAAAATAATCAACGACAGCATTTATATCTTTTAAACCTAAATACAACAAAGCAGTAGAGGTCGTTCCATCAACGTCATAATCACCATAAATTGTAATTTTCTCACCAGCTTCAATCGCTCTTAACACACGATCCACACATTTGTTCATTTGAACAAAGAGGAAAGGATCCAGCAATTGATCTAATTCTGGTTTAAAAAACTGTGAGACTTTTTCTTGTGTATCTATTCTTTTTTGAACTAATAATTCTGCAATTAAAAGTGGACAGTGTATTTCAGAAGCAAGAGACTTTGCATTTTGCTTTAGCTCTTTACTAATATCTTCTGCAATTTCCCATCTTTTTTGCATTAAAACCCCTTATTCGGATGTTACTTTTACGGACAATAAAAATAAAAGATTGATTTATTGTAAAGCGATTTCTAAAAAAGGCTTTAACAATCCAATATTTATAGATTAAACAAAATCTATGGAATTGTTTCCAAAATATCTTGATTGATTGATGCGAAAATTAGTTCAAAAAAAAGACATGTCACCAGAAAACCCAGTGACATGTGCTAATCTTTATTCTGACCTCTTCAAATCTTTAAGCTGTTTTTCCTGAAATTTCGTTATAATCGCTTCTTCAACAATCGCAGGAATATGATCATGAAGCGTACCACCTAAACCTACAATCTGTCGCACCATGCTGGAACTCAGGTAAAGGTATTGAGAGTCTGGTACAAGAAAGATCGTATCAATTTGATTATAAACGCTTTTATTCATTAAAGCTAACTGCAATTCATACTCAAAATCAGATACAGCTCTTAATCCTCTGATCATGGTCACAGCATTCATTTTTCGGGCAAATTCCACCACTAAACCATCAAAAGAAACCACCTGTACATTCTGAATGTCTTTAACAGATTCCTGACATAAAAATAACCTCTCCTCTGTAGAAAACAATGTATTTTTTCCAGTGATGTTTGCTACAGCCAGAATCACTTCATCAAATAGCCTGGTTGCTTTGTGAAGAATATTAATATGCCCATTGGTGATCGGGTCGAATGTCCCCGGATATATAGCTCTTTTCATCTTTTTCTCTTAATCGTTTGCGATCTCATCCAAATCAGTCTGGGTAATGATATGTTTTTCACGATTTGCAAAAAACGCTTCAATGTCCTCAATTTCTTTTGGTATAAAATCAGAAAGCACTCTATATGAAGTTGAAGTGACAAGTACATCATCTTCAATTCTCACACCAATATTTTCTTCTGGAATATAGATGCCTGGTTCGATGGTAATCACAACACCTTCCTGAAGAATTGAATCACGAGCGCCGATATCATGAACATCAAGACCTAAATGATGACCGATTCCATGCATATAATACTTGGTAATTTCACTTTCTTCAGTAATTAACCCAAGTTTTTTAAGCGATTCAAACATCAGTTCACGTGTTTTTTTATTCAAGTCAGCCATGCCTACACCTGGCTTGATCATAGAAATAACTTCTTTTTGAATATGAAGCACTTCAGCATAAACTTCTCTTTGTCTATCATTAAATTGTCCATCAATTGGCACTGTTCTAGTTATGTCAGCACTGTAATTATTCATTGAAGCGCCCACATCGAGTAATACCAAATCACCACCTTTGATTTGACAGTTGTTTTCTACATAATGTAAAGTAGCAGCATTTTTACCTGAAGCAATAATTGGGACGAATCCAAAATTTCTGCAAGCTCTTTTCTCCATTTCATAATGAAGCATCGCTTCAAGTTCATACTCATACATCCCAGCGCGTGCATTTAGCCAGATTGATTTTATGCCTGCCCAGGTAATACGAATAGATTCTGTAATCGCTTCGATCTCTGTTTCGTCTTTGATTTGTCTGAGTGGTCTCATATGATTATTGACATCACGGAAAATCACGTGTGGCACTTTTTCTCTTACTTTTTTTACAAAGTGGAGTGTTTTACTTAGTGGTTGATTCAGTTCCGTTAATCCGATATTTATAAATGCTCGGTCAGCTTGATATAAGATTGCTGAGATACTATTCTCAAAGTTATCCAAAAATAAAACTTGTTTGATACCAGTTAATTCGGTCACCTGTTCAGGATAAATTTTTTCACCATCCCATACGATACGTTCAGGAATATTTTTTTGAATATAGATCATATCTACTGGTTTTTCATCGATGATACCCATTGCCAGAACAGCTTCAGGAGTATTAAGTCCTGTGAAATAATAGAAATGACTATTCTGTAAAAAACGGCCTGCTCCATGTGCTTCATCATTTGCAAAAATTAGAACAATTTCATTCTTGTTCAAGCTACTAATCAATTTTTCTCTACGTGCGCTAAAAACTGAACTGTTCATGTGTTCTCCTTTATTCAATTAATTATTTATCTTTAAGCAACCATACTGACCATCAAAACCAGGCGGATCATAAGAAAAATCCTGTTTTTTAACAGCCACTATGTGTTTTATAATATTTTCGTCAATCTTTCCTTCTAATGCTGAATAAATGTCCTGATTACTATTCTGCCAGAGATTGATTTCTGTTTGAAAAGTTCTCACAATTGCCATATAAGCATTCATCACTTTGGGACTATTGATATTCTTGATATTTAATGCATAAGCGATCACATCAATTAATGGTATTAAGTGCATAAATTTCTGTATATGTTGTGCTTTTGACTTTTGTATCTCTTTGCATCGGTCAATCACACCTTGAGTCAATTTTTTACCACAAACAGGACACTTCTCTACATAATCTCTGTCAATAATATAAAAATCTTCTTCATGTCCAGCCTTGTTTGCCCGATGCCCACTCAGATAATACCTGCCTTCTTTTGGATTAAATTCAGCAGTATAGACAACTTTATGTTGGCGAATACTTTGAATAATACTTTCATAGGATACACTCTCTGTTTCTATGACTGTGAATTCTCGTCCTACACGATTGAGCGCATGACTATGACAATCACTGCTGGAAATCATTGTTAAACGATTGAGTTCATCTAATTCACTTAACATTTGTGGATCAGCGCTTAAACCTGTTTCAATCGCATGAATATGACCAATAAACGCTCCATAAAATTCTTTAATGGAAGAGAGTTTATTCTTTGATCCCATTATCCCGTCAGGAGTCAATACATGAGCGGGAATGATTTCAATTAAGGGATGAATATATTGAATCTGAAATAAGCGATCTTCAAGTTCCCTTTGAGTTTTACAGACAATAAAGGGTCTGCCAATCGTATTTTTTTGATTCCATTGAGTCATCAGTTTCTGCATTTGATGAATACTCTCAAAATCAGGAAAAAGAATAATATGATGTGCTACAATCTTATGTTTATATTGATCTAAAGCCACGCTGAATATAACTTCGGTTTGAAGTAAAAACAAAGCACGATCATTTTGTTTTAAAGCATAGAGCTGATCTCTACCATAGGCAAGTTCTTGTTTCAGTTCATTCGTGCGTTGAGGATAAAGGCAATCCCCCGTTGCAAAGATATCAATCCCTTTATATGCCATCGTCTGACATATATCAGATAGCTGAATATTTCCAACACCGCCTGCATATCCTGAGTGAGAATGCAGATCAACACTTAATTGCATAATGACCTCAACTCTTGTCCAATCATTTATCAAACAGTATCGCAATGACTCTTTAATTGTCAAGTGAAAAGAATATTTTGGTATCTCAGATAAAAAGTATTGACGATTAATTGATATACTCTATATATAAAGAAAAGGAGATGTTATGTCTAATTATCTGAATTTATTAGTGGTTTTACTTTTTAGTGTTGGTGCATATTTGTCATTTACCTCAAGCATCAGCAGAGGAAGATGGAGAAATACAGGGAAATTTTCGTTTAAAGGTATTCATAAACATTTTGTAATTTCAGCTATATTATTTGTTATTGTTTTGATACTAACTCTCATTGAATTAAAAGCCCATTATAAAAGACATTCTTATGATGGGTCACCTAAAAAAGAGGTGATTAAAGAGAGTGAAGAAGAATGACAAAAAACTTCTTATAAACACAGCTATTAATTAATTGTTCTTCAATTAGTTTTTTTTATATGGATAAAAATAGTTGAAAATAATCTCAAATGATTTCTTATAATCCTCATACAATTGTGAATAGTATTTAGATTTCACTGGATCGTTTTTGTAAATTGCTTTCAATCTCTTTATTGCATCTAAACAATAGTATGTATATTGATCTTTAATTTCATCAATACCTGAGTTATCGTGATAAATATACTTGTAGTCTTTAACAATTTTATTTAATATCTTTTCTTCTTTCCCTGTTTGATTTGTTTCTTGAAAATAACGAGCAAGTTCACTATACAAAAAAACCTGTAATTGTGGATTATCAGTTTTCTTAATAAATCTTTCTACACTATCTTCAAATTTGTCTGAAGTATAAACAGTTTTAACTTTGTCAAAATACTGACTAAATATAGCTCGCAGGTGAAAATTCTTATTATATACTTCAATACTAAAATGATTATATCTCTCTAAGAAATCATTTAGCTCTTCTTCAGCTAAATTATATTGCTTTAAATCATTCAAATAGATATAAAATCGACAGTAGAATGAAGTAAGATTAAGATAAGAATAAAATTCATTAAATACATTTCCTATTGAATCAACTTTTTTAGGATATATCTCTTCATATGAGCTATAATAATTTAGCTCTTTAAATGAACAGTTATCCTTTATCTCTTTATAAAATTCTAAAGCTTTATCAAATCTTTTATTCTTGTATTCAAAATTTGCTAAATCCCAAAGTGTCGTGTAATAAATATTATATTTATCAAAATACAGGTCTTTATCATTTTTCAAAAGAATGTTTGAATAAAAGTATATATTCTTTGCATTATTATCTTCATACGCTTTTTTCAGATTATTTTGAGTTTCAGCAATCTTTTGATAAATTAATGTTTGCTCTCTGTTTAAATACTGATCACTTGCTTGCTTAGACAAAGATAGATCGAAATTCTTTAAAGCTAATTCGTAATTACTATTATATTTTGCTAATAATGAACAAGTATTATACGCTTTACTATAGATTATTTCCAAATCTTTTTTCTGAGATGTTGTGAGAGGACTTCTTAACAATTCTTTGATAAAAAGCATTTGTATAAGACTTAATGGTCCTGATTCATACTCTTCTTCCCATTCAGGAAAAAGATCTGGACTCATCTTATCGCAATATTTGCTAAACCATTTTATCTTTAAATCTACACTGTTCTTAAAATAATCTGAATAAATTAAAGCATATCTGTATTTATACAAGAAATTGTTCTTAGTAAAATGATTAAATAAATCCGCTGTAATCAATCTTTCTGTAAATATCTCTTCACTACTTAAATTGTTCAATACCAAATCTTCATTGTATTCATCTAACAAAAGAAAAAATTCATTAAACAATTCACCATATTCTTTGTATTGATTGATTAAAATCTCATGACATTGTTTAAAATTCTTATTTTTAACTAACATTTTCATTTGATATATTCTTGCTTGGGTTTTAACTAACGCATAGTTTAAAAATTCATCAGTACGATACATGTTATCTACATACAGAAAATCTATATTTAACAATTTTTTCAAGTATTTATCGGCTTCATTTTGATTATTATCATTTACTGCAAAATGAAGTTTAAATAAATCGATTAAGTATTTTGATTCGCAAGAAGCATAAGCACCAAAAAATACATCTGAATTATCAATTCTCTTAATATGATCAAACAAATCTCTATCATAACTCTTTCTATCAATATAAGGTTCATATTGTGTTTTTCTTTCAAAATCAATATCATTGCAACCACATACTAATTCTTCAATTAGAAAAGAATATTTTGCAATATTCAAAAATTCAGGTTCCAACTGATCAAATCGTAATGAGTCTTCATATCTAACCGGAACATATTTAATATAGGGATCATTAAATGGTGAAGAATGGCTTTCATCTGTATTCTTTTTTAAAAAAAAGTCCTGAATGGTTAGTTTAGGTTGTTGAGGCATAAAATAACAGTATGTCGTTGATATTAATATTACAAATAAAAATAATATAATTATAGCAATCTTCTTATCCATAGTAATTCCTTTTTTTTATTTATCGATCATTTCTTATATATTTTAAAGCATGATCTAAAATTTCATCTCTGCCTTCGCTAAGCCCCTTGATTGTTTCTTTGACTTCGATGTCAGGAACAACACCAATTCCATGAAACTGACTGCCATCATGGTTTTTTACCAGCATCCCTGTCCATATCGCGTTGATATTGCCAGGCAATGTATATTGTAAAACATTTCCAGTTGAGCCAGTCGTCTGTTGCCCGATCACCGTAGCAAGCTGATACGATTTCATAAAAGCAATATAAGATTCACAAAAACACTGAGATTTATTGCTTGATAAAACAGCTATCTTTGATTTAATCAAGGGTGTTTTAGGCTTTATTGGCCATCCAACTTTTGCTTCTCCATTTATCACGTTTTCTCTGTCTGGATATAAGATATATTGTCTGAAATAGTCTTTTTTATCACTTTCTTTCGACATCAGATGAGACAAGAGGTTCAAACTGACTCCAGGATGATATCTGAAGTCAAAAACAATTCCTTTGGCTTTTGATAATGTTTCATACATTCCTTCTAAATCAGTGTCTGTAATCCGTCCTTGATTAATGTTGAGATAAATTACTCCATCAGGGTATTCGATTATTTTATCATGTTTGTTATTGAGTTGATCATAAGGCAGGATTTCTTTTAATGAAACTCGTAGATTAACCTGCATTGAATCAGGTGTCTGAAACACAAATTGAGGCTCTGAATTTTCATAATAACAGATAATATTTCTCATCAAATTGGCTAAAGTTCCATGTTCTGTTGCTTTTTTATGAAAGATTCGATTTTCATTCATAAACTGATAAAAATCGCAATGATCAATTTTAAGAACTTCATAACCAGGTTTCACTGCATCAATCAAACTGTATTTGATAATCCATTTGTTTTCTATCCAATCTACTTCAAATGGTAATGCCTGCCTTTTGATAATCTTATTATTATCTACATAACTATGTGCATCTTTGGTATATGACGCCATTTTTTTGATTACAAACAAGATATCTTTATCAGTTAGAGCATTAAGCGCATCAGATAATCCAAGAGTTAATTGTTCTTCCCAATTATTCTCTGTATATTCCCAACAAGGATAGAAATGCTGAAGTAAATTCCAGTAAATCACAACAGCTCCAAGAGCTGAATGTATATTAAAAGAGTCATTCTTTTTCATAGAAGACAATCGTCTTTGTAGCTGACTCAGTTTTTCCTTATCACTTCGAGGATAGGTAAAATCTCTTTTACAATAGAGTGTCAGTGGCATCAATAGATTTAACTCATCATTTAGCTTTTTATCAATCATGTTTGGGAAATCTAAGATTTGACTAAATATTTGATCTGAAAATCCAAGAGTATAATCATTATTTGTATTAGATTCACTGATTTCAAGCACTCTTTTATCCATAGTATCTTTGATAAAATAATCAATAATCTTGGCAAAGTAAGCACCATAAATCAGATTCGAAGGATTCTGACCAGGGATTTCATTAGTAAAATCAATTTGATCAACAATGTGCCATTTATTCTGACAATTTACTTCAACAATGATTTTCTCAATATATATCTTTTGAAAATCTTCAATAAAGAACTGAAGCTCCTTATCCAGATGTTCATTAAAGGCAAACTCAAACTGATATTCGTGCCATTCATTGACAAGCATTTCTTTCTCGATACATGCTTTTTGATCAGCATAACCATAGTAAACAGATATTTGCGGATCTAAAGAATCGGGTTTATCGCTATAAGCAGTTACTTTCACTCTGATACTATCATAAGAGTCATTGGTATATTCAGATTTTAGTTTGATAATACCATACTTTTTCTTATATTTATCATCTTTCATAATCTTGAAATAACGATTTGTTCTTTTGGAATCATATATATTGCTATTTAAATAAATTCCATTATACTGCCAGTGAGTTATCATATAATTTTCAGGATCAGGAGGAATGATATACTTTAGAGATTTATCTGAAACATTGTTATTGTTATAAACAAGGATACCTGGCGCTATCGGCAAGAATAAATTATTGAGTGCATTAATCAGTTCCGTATTATTTTTTGCATTTAATACCTGTTCAGAACCGTAGATTGCAAATCGATCCCAGTCAATCTCCTGAGTTTCATCACCTGGGAAAAAAAAGCGTATATAGCCATACATTTTTGCAAAGGCTTTTAAGTTTTGAATTTCTCTTAATGATGTTTCTTCGTCATTCAAACAATAAAGCAATGACATCATTGATAAGAAGATAAGAATTATAATAATCATTTTTATTTAATACTCCATATTATTTACAACATAGATTTTAAATGTTTTGTCAAGTAGATTTATTTACCAAATTCTTTATAATAAAATGGGACGTCCACACTCGCATCGTATTTTTTGAAAGCATGAAATCTTAAGTTCCTATTTAAATGCAAAAAAGCACAGCTTTAGACTGTGCTTTTTAAAATATCAAAGGGGATCAATGATGGCGGCTATCTACT
>CAZNKI010000064.1:0-18196 GCA_964573665.1 uncultured Candidatus Cloacimonadota bacterium
GGATAATCTCTCAATAGTCTAATTGATAAAGGAAATTCTCTTAAACAGTCTCGTAAAGAAAAAAACACTTCATGTGTTATGCTAAAATAGGGAGTTGAATAATAAACTCAGTTCCTTTTGTTTCTTCTGTTTTAAAGGAAATTATACCAGAATGGAGTTCAACAAGTCTTTTCACAATAGACAAGCCTAATCCTGTTGAGTTTTCCCCTGAAGTACCTTTTCTCCCTGCTTTTGAGAACTTTTCGAATAAGTAAGGAATTTTATCTTTTGGGATGCCAATACCATAATCAATAACAGAGATTTCTGCATAACTTAAATCATTTATTGTTAACATCTGAGTTTTTATAATCACTTTATTATAAGCGTGAGAAAACTTTATTGCATTACTAATCAGATTATGAATAATTTGCCAGAACTTATCAGTGTTAATTGCGCAGTTAAGCGGTTCATTACATAGATCAAAAACAATCTGAATATTTTTTCCAATTGATAATGATTGAAGCTGATGTTTATAGCTCAGTATAAGACTGTTAATCTCAAAAGCATTTAAAACAAGTTCAAAATCAAGCATCTCAATCTGACTCGCTTCAAGAATATCTTTTACGAGTTTAATCGCATTACCGCTTGCATCTTTTATGATTCTTAAGTATTTCTTTAATTTATCATCAGGTTTTTCATATTCAATTAATTCAAGAGCTGATTGAATTGAACCAATAGAATTTTTTAAATCATGGGAAACAATATTTAAGATAGTATCTTTTGATTGATTCAGCTTAATCAGGTTTTCCTTTTGTTGTTCATTTTCGTTTTGTGCTTCAAGAAGCGCAATATTTTTAATTCTATACAGTTCAGCTTCCTTCAATTTTTGTTCATAATCATAACGAGTTTTTACATCAGCCACTTTACGACTAAGATTATCCGAGAACAGTTCAGTATGTAAATCAGTATATTTTTTAAAATATAGTTCTGCACGAACATGATCTAATTTTTTAATCGAATAAAGTGCATAATTATAATAGAAAGAAAGCAGTATATTTTTATCATTAAAAAAAGATAAATTATCAATCAGCAAATTATAATAGATTTCAGCCTGAACGAGATTATTGATATCAGAATATACTCGTGCAAGGATATAGTATGAGAGATACAGCGTAAAATCGACATTGATATCCTTACTTATCGCAATTGATTGTTGCAGATATCTAATTGCTTTCATATATTCTTTTTTATGTCTGGCAATTTTTGCCAGGCTTATGTATGAAAGAGCGACATGAGATTTACTATCAATTTCTTTAAACAGTTTTAAAGCGCCTTTATAATATCCTAAAGATAATGGATAATCAGATTCTTTATAGTATAGATTTGCGATGTTTAACATTGTAGTTGCGATATCGAGTTTATTTGAGCCTTTAAGTTTTTCCTGAAGAGATTTCTTAAAGTATTCAAGAGCTTCCTGATTATGATTAAGTTCAAGAAGAACATTGCCAATATTGTTGTTTAGTTTTGCAAAATGCTCAAAGTAGTTATTTTCCTGAGAGATTTTCATTGCTTCAAAATAGTGTTCGAGAGCAGATTCATAAAGGTTTAGATGATATTCAGTATTTGCAATATTAATATAAGCTTTCACTATGAGATTTGAATTGTTGAGTTTTCGAGCGAAGGACATAGACTGATCAAAGTAATCTTTCGCAGTAATATTATTACCTTGAATTGAATATGAAATGCCCAAGGTCACTAAGATGTCAAAATAGATATGAGGGTCATTTTGAAGATCATCAATGTTTTCAATCAACAATAAGGCATCGTTACAATATTTACGAGAGAGATCAAACTCAGCAGTTTTCCAATATATGTCAGCGATATTTTTTGCAATTCTCGCTTTTTTTAAGAGATCATTCTCATTTTCATAATCTGAGATCAGGTTTTTAAGTTCATTGTTCATATTCAACTCAATTATTGATAAATTGCATCATGAATGCAGACAATGTTTTTATTTAACTTACGAAGACAATCAATCAGATTTACGTAACTATCAGAAGATTTCTTATTTCTTAGCTGATCAAAAAGTTCATTTAACACATTTCGAGAAAAAGCAAAGCATCGAGGAGAAAAATCGTTTATTTTTGAATAAATCCCAGAGTAACGATAACTTAAAGGAGTCTTTATTGTTTGAAAAGACATCTCATTAGTTTCAGGATAATAAGTTCTAATATTTTGTTGAGGGTAATCCTGATTGTAAGAAAGCGGACATATTAAAGCTTCAGGATACCAATGAACTGCATTCTTCAAATAAGAGAATAAGTTTGGTGACAGATCCATTACATTATACAAGAAAATAAAAAATTTAATATTTGATCTAAGCATTGTTTGTAATACTTCGATTGGAACATTCATTTTATAACCATCCATGTCAATATTCAACTCATCATAGAATTTAGTATTGTTATAAAGCATCTTTTGTTCCAAATTTCTATCAGAAGTAATTAAGGAGTCCTCTTTAATACTTTTATAGCATTGTATTGCATTTTGAACCACTATTTCAGAGGCATTCGTTCTATTATCAACAAAGAGTCGGGCAGTGTCTTTATAATAATGTTTGATTTCGGGATCATTGAGCATGTTAACAAGAGGAATGATTTGATCAGGAGCACTGAAACATATACTTTTATGCCGATAACGGTGTTCAATATCATTTGGGTTATATTTTGGATGATTCCTCATCAAGGGAGAATTATAAAAAATCACAGGTTTTTCAATTGCCATAAATTCAAAGGCAATCGAAGAAACATCGGAAATCATTAAATCTGCTGCATGAAAAGCCAACTCGAGATCTTGATTGGTATAAATGCAGATATTAGAATATTTTTGATCTAACTGATTTAATGTCTGCTGATATTCAAAGGGTGTAACAGCATGTGTCTTAATGATAATATCCCAAGTTTCTGCAGAAAATTGGTTTATAATATCATTTAAGACTGGAAGCAAAGAAAACTCAGGATTATAGGTAGGAGCAATCAGAACAGTTTGTTTACTTTCATCTATAAGTAGTTCTCTTTTTGCTTCTTTTGGTGAAACTCTATTTTGAAAGACTTTATCAAGTTTTGGCATTCCACTGATCATCATATTTTTATAAAGATACTTTTTCATGGTTTGATATTGTACTGGACCTGGACAGCAAAAGAGATCAGCACAATTTTCTCTGTATGAAAGTGGAGTATCTGTAAAAAAGCTTCCTTTTGAAATCGTTCCATGGCCAATATTTACTATGAATCCACAGTTTTCGACACTTTGGTAAGAAGAATCAGCAATAAAACAAAAGTCAGCTTTAATCTCACGGGGATCGTTTAGCCAATTATAATTAAACCGAATCATTTGATCAACTTCATCCTTTTTGATCCCATAGTTTGGTTGATTAAGATCTGAAGTTTGATAAGGAGGTGAAAAAATCATTATCTGACCGAGTTTGTTTGAATGAATGTAATCAATAATATTCATAAAGAGATACAAGTGAAATGACCTTTCAATATAAAAAAGGAACTTATACTCAGGAAATATTGTGTGGTCGCACATCATTGGGATAGTTTCAAATGTTTTATCTGAAGGAAGATGCGAAAGTAAAATATCTAACATTTGTGCCATTCTTTGATCAAAGTTGTTTTGAATGGCAAGAGTTTGAACAATCTTTTTGTTTCTTTCAATTAAATGAGGATTTTGAAGAAGATCTAGAATTAAATGATGCAAATCTTCTGGAGTTTTATATGTAATTATTCCCAAAGTTTCAATATCCTCAAGATGATCACAGATTTGAAACTGATTTGCCATAATCAAATCGTAGGTTCGGTTGTTCACGAAGCCATAATCTTTCATCGTTTGATGATGATCATTCAAAACAATATGAGCGGACTGATATATCCTATTCAGATCTTGCCATTCAGCAAATTCAGAAAGTATTAAATCAGAAGAAACGAATCCTTTCCATGCGGCACCAATCAACTTAAAATTTAGCCTCTTTGGGATTTTTAAATAGTCTTCAACAATTTTTCTCCCAAGACCATTTTGAGCTAAATGATTGTTGCCAACAAAAAGTACATCAATTGTTTTATTCAGATTCTGAACTGGAAAGAAGTTTTGATGATCTCCTGCCTGAGGGATATAGAATGATTTGATATTCTGAGAATTGAGGTATTGGTTGAATGACATAGAGGCGCAAAAACAAGACTGATACTCATTAATTTCATTGAGAGTAATCAATTCGGGGTGATTAATGATCCAGATCGCAGAGTAATCAGATTTTTTCTGATTAAAGGGGTATAATCCTCGTATATGAATATGAATATCTTCTTTGTTTAACAAATGCCATTCATTCATACATAATACCTGACAGGAGAAAGCAAGTTTTTCAAAAGACTTTTGCATACTTAATGCAAAATACAGGTCTCCCCAATTAGCAAATTTGCGGGTATTTTCAGGCACACAAATACTAATAGAGATTTTCATATTTGTCTCGATTCCAATATACTCAATTTCTTTAGTGCTTGAGACAGATTCATGGAGTAGTTTTTGTCTAAAGTAAGATCGGCATTAATTCCGCTGATTTGAGTTTTAAATTTCCGGGGCATATACAAAGATCTGATTTGATATTGATACATCGCCAGATTTTTGTTAAAGATACCTTGCTGATCTAAATGGTTCGATCTATTTTTATTCTTAAAATCTCTGTAGGCTTGAGCATCGAACTGCTCATTTGATGGGCAATAGAGGTGTTTCAATGACTCAGTTTCTTTCATATAGTAAATGTCAATGTTTGCAAGTCTTGCTCTGAGAGAATAATCTGTATCTTCTTCACCGTACGGGGCGTAGTCTTCGCACCAGTATCCCAAAGTTTCTTTCACAGATTGTGGGATCATGATGCAGGCACCACCCAAATTAGCTTCTGGGATCTGAACTTCATGACCTGAATTTAGAGTTTTAAGGGGATACTGAATATTGTAAAGCTGTTTGAGAAAAGAATAAGCTAAGATCATCTTTTCATTATTTTGATCATGGATTTCCAGCATTTTATTAAAACACAGAGGGTCATAGATTTCAATATCATTATCCAGTTTCAAGAAGACTGAAGATTGAGATAAGTCCCAAAGAGAATTTGATGCAGGAGCAACGCCAACATTTTTATTGAACAAAATCAAGCGCTGAATAAGCCCTTTTTGGTAAAGTGAACGAAGATAATCCTGAGTTCCATCCTGACTTGCATTATCAGCAACAAGCAATTCATAAGGTGTCTTGATCTTTTCAAAAAGGCTATTAAGACACCTCATGGTTAAGCTCAGCCGATTGTAAGTCACAAGCCCAATACTCAGGAGTATATCAGCCATAAAACCTCATATTTTTATTCAGTGCTTAGTAATTCAAAGAAATCTTTCAGAGGGAATTCTTTTTGTTCACCACTGATCAAATCTTTTTGAATCATCACACCTCGATCGATTTCGTCATCACCAAGTATTAATGCATAACGAGCATTTAAACGGTTAGCATTCTTAATCTGGGCTTTCATTGATTGCTTATCAATATCGTATTCAACCGAATAAAAATGTTCTCTCATCCAGGAAATAATTTCTATTGATTTAGGAAGTGCTTTTTCACCAACAGAAATAAAGTAGAACTCAGGTTTATGATCTTTATCAGAGAATAAGTTTTCCTGTTCCATAGAAAGAATGATGCGTGTAATCCCCCCAGCAAAGCCAATACCAGGCGTTGATTTACCACCAAACTGCTGTACAAGACCATTATAACGTCCACCTCCTCCCAAGGCATTTTGAGCACCCAGGTTATTATTAATAAACTCAAAGGCGGTATTTGTGTAATAATCTAAACCACGAACAATCTTAGGATTTACTTTAAAAGGAACATTCATCAAAGTCAGATATTTCTGAACATCAGCAAAGTGAGCTTTACATTCATCATCGAGGTAATCAAGCATGGATGGAGCATTTTGTGCAATCGTCTTGCAAGCGGGGATTTTGCAATCCAATAATCTCTTTGGATTTTTATTGATTCTATTATTACAATCTTCGCACATTTGATCCAAATGAGGAGAAAAGTATGCCTTAAGCGCTTCATTATACTCATTTGTGCATTGATTGCAACCGATGCTGTTAATCTCGACTTCAAAGTTTGATAAACCAAGTTCTTTTAAGAAGAGGTAGAAAACCTGAATCACTTCAGCATCGTAGTAAGGATGATTGCTTCCAATACATTCAATACCAAATTGTGAAAATTGTCTTGATCTTCCGGCTTGAGGTCTGTCGTAGCGAAACATTGGACCAATATACATCAGTTTATTGATTGATTGGTCAGCACCCAGATTATTTTCAACATAGGATCTGATTACTGGGGCAGTACCTTCAGGTCTAAGAGCAAAGGTCCGTCCTTTTTTATCTGTAAACTTATACATTTCTTTTTGAACGATATCAGAAGAATCACCTACTGAGCGTTCAAAAACTTCAGAATGTTCAAAGATCGGCGTAATAATTTCTTTATACCCAAATCTTTTAGCAATATGTCTAAACTTATTTTCGATCATTTCCCATTTGTAGCTATCTTTTGGCAAGACATCAAATGTACCTCTTGGGATAGAAAACTTATTTGCCATGTTTACCTCTATATTAATTTATTTTTATCTTGTTTTAAAGGATGATAATGAATAAAGACCTGTTTTAGGAAGAAATTATCTTTACAAAGCATCTCTTCAAGACGATCTGCAATGCAATCCCCTTCATCCATCGTTAACTTTCCATCAAGAGCGATAGTAATATTAAGTGTGTAATAGGGTCCAAAGCGATGAGAATAAATAGATTCAATATCTTTAATTTCTTCGATCATTTCGACTTTTTTTATCACATCATCCACGATTTCATCTGAGGGGCAGACATCCATCAGAGATGATGATCCATCTTTCAGAATTTCAATCCCTGTTTTTAGGATAAAAAGCGAAACAACACAGCCTGCCATTGGATCTAACCAAACCCAACCTGCTTTGGCACAAATAATACCAATAATCACACCACTTGCTGCGAAAATATCATTAATATGATCTGCGGCTAATGCTTTGATCGCAGGATTTTTCAACTTATCACCCATCATACGTGTATAAAGGCTCAAGAAGATTTTTACCAATAAGGTAAATAGTGCAATATATAATGACACAATTGAAATCGCATCTGTATGAGCTGGATTGACCCAATAATCATAGATATTATTTACAGAATTCCAGAAGATCGCAATCGCTGTAGTGATCACAAAAGCTGAAATCACGATGGATGCGATACTTTCCATTTGCCTGTGACCAAAAGGATGCTCTTCATCAGCAGGTTGATCTGCCCATTTAAGAAAGAACTTAACTGCAAGATAATAAACAACATCTGAGGTAGAGTTGATCCCATCTGCTAAAAGTCCAGCACTATGTCCTATGACACCAACAATCGTCTTTAAAAAAGCCAGCAAGATATTAAAACCAAGTCCTAAGTTTACTGATAATTGAGTTTTCTTTGTTACCCATTCAGGATTGTGCAAGTTATTTTGAATTTCTGACATATTCATTCGCCTTTTCGAGATCATCCTGTGTATCAATCCCAATGGAGTGGTAAGGAGTTTCGATCATTTTTATTTTTATTTCATTTTCGAGCAATCTGAGTTGTTCCAAGCTTTCAGTTTTTTCTAAAACGCTTTGTGGCATTTTCACAAATTTGAGTAGAGTCTCTTTTTTATAGGCATAAACACCAATGTGTTTATAATAGTATTGATTTTCAATCAAATTTCTTTGATATGGGATCACAGAGCGAGAGAAATAAATAGCATTGTTGAAAATATCTGTGATCACTTTCACATTATTGGGGTTGCTCACTTCATTTATTTCATCAATTTTTGTCATTAAAGAGGCCACTTGAACAGAAGAATCACCAAAGGCATGAATGAGATCAGAAAGAGGTTCTTTTCGAATAAAGGGCTCATCCCCTTGAACATTAACAACAATATCACAATCAATTTTTTCTGCAACTTCTGCGATACGATCTGAACCGCTTTGATGGTTAATTGATGTCATTTCTACATGTCCACCAAATGAGCAGACTTCTTCAAAAATCGCTTGATGATCGGTTGCAATAATGACATCATCAAAAAGAGCTGTGTTTTTTACAGCTTCATAGACACAGTGAACCAGAGTTTTATCTCCGATCTTCGCCAAAGATTTTGCATGCAAGCGAGAGGATCCGTATCTTGAGGGAATAATTGCAATAATTTTCATTTTAAACCTTTTTTTCTTAGTTTTATCATTACTTCGTACTCAATGGTAATATCATTTTTTAAAATATTAATCTGAATTTCAGCGATTTGAACAGAAGAAATCTCATTAATCGCATCAATATCTAAGACAGATTCAGAATAATCAGCACTTTCTTTTTGAAGGGCTTTGACTTTAATGTTCTGATATTTGGACAAATCTGAAAGCGCTTGATCAAAAGCCATATCAAGGGCAGAGTCAATAGATGGGCTTTTTGTTCGTGCAATAGATATGACATCATTATTAACTCGCTTCACAGGGGTTTCTTTGTCCCATAGAAATTTATCATCTGGAGTAAAACATAGTGTACTGTCTTTTTGATTCATTGAATATAGTGCGATCATGTGACCAAAGATTTCTTGTTCATTCCATTTGATCAATAATTCTTTATTCTTTTTTAAGCGATCCATATCTGTGACTACATTATATTTGAGTTGAGCAGAGTCATTTAGATCTGATTGAGATGAATTTTTTTGAACACTAATATAACGGTCAATACTATAAGCGCATTCACATTTTGTAAAAAGGATTGCTGCCTGCGATAACATATAATCTTCCATTAAATCAATATTACGAATTAATGGACTAATACCAACGGAAATAGTATATTGTTCAGGGACAGCCAGGTAATGAGATTCGATCACCTGAGCAGCAAAACAAGAAATATTCATCAAACAGAATATTATGATAAAACCTAAACTATATTTCATATAAATCCTCTAGTTCAATGTTGATTTGTTAAGGTGTTTTGTCAATAAAAGAATAAAATCAAAGCAGTTAGGATGTATTTATGTTACTTTCTTACTGTAATCCAAAGAAAAGTTTCTCCGCCGATTGATTTATGATCAAGCTGTTCAATCGTAAAACCAATCATTTGCAATGTTTTCCTTAAGTCACTCAATGAAAGATGACTATAGTATAAAGATTCTCCCATGAATTCTATGATCCCGCTAAATTCTTCATTTCCTGTATATTCGATTCCAGCATAGGTAAACAAGGCTTTGCCATTACTTTTTAATGATTGATACATTGATTGAAATAATTTCGGGTGTTCAGATTTATCAGTATGAAAGATCGAGTAAATGGCAGTGATGGCATCATAAGTGTCCGATGGGAGGTCAAGTTCAGTCATATCGGCGAGAATTGTGTTCATTTCAGGCAAATAGATTTTTGCTAACTCAAGCATTTTTTGTGAGAAATCAACTCCAGTAATCTGCCATCCATTATCGCGAAACATTCTTGGTACAGGTTCACCTGCTCCACAACCTAAATCAAGAAGATGACCACAAGATTGATTCAAAGAACAATAAAAATCATGAAAGATCTCGGACATATCAAAAAGCCCACGGTTTTGTTCATAAATCAAAGCAAAACGATCATAAGCTTCTTTTGTTTCAATAATCATAAATACCTCAGTAATCAATAAAATAAATAAGTGATAATCTATCAAGTTATTTTTTTCTATTTATTTCTACAGATTAGTCCTCAATCAGTCTATTCAAAGGGAAGTGACTATTCAGCTCTCGTAAAGCGATGTCTTCTATCCTGTAGAAAAGTATTAATTTCACAAGTGACT
Organism: uncultured Candidatus Cloacimonadota bacterium; assembly: GCA_964573665.1. GTDB lineage: Bacteria > Cloacimonadota > Cloacimonadia > Cloacimonadales > WRIO01 > JAGOCT01. The sequence goes on from CAZNKI010000064.1 coordinate 9,912, forward strand.
TCATCAAAATTAAGAAGATTCTTATAGTTAACACGATCTTTATTATTTTTTACTTGATAAAAAATGAGAGAAAGATTATGATGACAAAAAATGGAGGTCAAAGTGGGACAAATAACAAAACAAAAATGGGTAGGAATCCTATTATTAGTAATATTCGCGGTTAGTCTTCATGGTGAAATCTTTAATGGGTCATCATTCACGTTTGATGCAGTATATCTTGCAGGCGCAGAATGGGGAGATTTCGACAATGATGGAGACTTAGACATTTTATTTACCGGTTATGAAGGTAATCCAGCCAGAGATGGTTTAGCAAAGGTATATCGTAATATAGGCAATGCATTTGAGCCTGTAGCAACAACATTTTTAGGTGCAGGCGCATCCAGTTTGAATTTTGTGGATGTGAACAATGATGGGTTGATGGATGTATTTATCACAGGACAAAGTGTATACCAAACCTATAATTCAAAACTCTATATCAATAACGGAAATGATAATTTTACAGAGCATAGTTTTGTATTTCAAGGTGTTACAACGGGATCTTCAGACTGGAGTGATTTCGATCAGGACGGTTTTAAAGACCTACTACTTACCGGGACAACAATAATCAATGAAGAGAGTGTAGATATTTGTTATATCTACAAGAATAATTCAGGGAATAGTTTTACTTTGCTTGGGCAAACATTTCCAGGAGTTAGCAATTCAAGTGCAAGATGGTGCGATTATGATAATGATGGAGATGCAGATTTTGCAATCACCGGCACATCAAGTAATGGATATATATGCAAGGTTTATAAGAATAACGGTAATAACACATTCAGCGAAGTAAGTGGAAATTTTGTTGGGGTGAGATATAGTCGCGTTCGATGGGCAGACTATGATTCAGATGGAGATCAGGATCTAATCGTCACGGGATCCAATAATAATGCTACACCAAGTTTTCTAAAAATCTACCGCAATGATGGCAATGATAATTTTGCGGTTGTCAATCCTAATATTCCAGGAGCCCGTCAGGGAGATATAAACTTAGCAGATTTCAATAATGATGGCTATCTTGATATTGTTATTGGCGGATTAGTTACCACATCCATATATACAGGCAATGTTTATCTTTATCAGCCCAATACACAGAATTATGCAATATCTGATTCATTATTAGAGTCAAAGTATGCGACTTATGCTATCGGTGATTATGATAATGATGGCGACATTGATTTACATTTCACAGGGAGAGATGTCAGTGTATTTTATAATCAGATATATATCAATACAAGCGCAGGAGCCAACACAAATACAATACCAAATACAGTGAGTGGTTTAACATCGCAGGTATCTGGAAACAATGTATTGTTCAGCTGGTCACAAGGTACAGATAATCAGACTCCATCAAGCGGATTAAGCTATAATCTGTTTGTCGGCACAAGTCCTACAACGATGAACATCGTCAGCGCAGAAGCTAATCTGGCTAATGGTTGGCGTAAGATCTGCCGACAGGGAAACATGGAATCTAAAACTTCATATTTACTCAAGAATTTGAGCCCTGGTACCTACTATTGGAGTATTCAAGCCATAGACAATTGCTTTGCGGGTTCAAATTTTGCCAGTGTTCAAAGCTTTACGATCACAGATCCACTTCAAACAACAGCACAACCCGTTTTTAGCCCAGAAGGCGGACTATTTGAAAATCCTGTAACCGTCAATATCTCTTGTTCAACTCCAAATTCACAGATTTGGTACACGACTGATGGCAGTATACCACAACAGGGAGGTAATCTTTACAGCGAAGGCATACTGATATCAAGCAATACGACATTAAAAGCAATCGCAACATCATCGCTCATGCCAAGTTCAGTTACTCAAGGGATTTACAGATTTCCAATTGCAATTAATAGCATTTCAGCATTACGTGCAACCCCAATTGACAATCAAACGATATATAAACTGAGTAATGAAGTCCTACTTACAGCTAAACACAGCTATAGAAATCAGAAATTTATCCAGGATGCCGAAGCGGGGCTGATGATTGATGATCAGAATAATATCATTCAAATCAACCCAAATATTGGAGATGGGATTATAAATTTAACAGGTCATTTAACCACTTTTGACGGTATGTTGCAGTTTATACCTGCATTTAATAATGCAAGTATCAGTTCAAATAATAACGTCATTGAGCCCCTTTTATGTACTCTCTTACAAATTAGTCAAAATCCATCATTTTATGAATCCCGTCTAATCAAGCTTCATTCAGTAGATTTTAATACTGGGGGAAGTTTTACTTTAAATCAGACCATTCCAATTGATGATAACACTGGTATTCCCGCCTTTTTTAAACCAATGCTTTACAATACAGATTATCTCAACACAGCCATACCTGATTTACCACAAAGTATCAAGGGGATTTACACACGTTCAAGCACAGATCATTTCGTTACGACGCGATCATTAAGTGATTTTGCAAGGACATTCCCAGCGCCTTTAAATTTTGCAGGAGAGGCAGGAGATGCAAGCATCATGTTGTCTTGGGAAATCCCGGAATCACCGGCAAATAATCTTTCAGGTTTTCAAATTGTAAGAAATGGAAACGCATATTTAAATCCTGAGTTAATTCCAGCAACAAGTACAAGTTATGTTGACCATGATGTGCAGTTAGGAAATGCTTATTCATATTATATCATTGCCACATACGGAGAGCCATATTTAGGGACATCAGTTCCATCCAACACTGTGACAGTACAGTATGGAGATGCAATACTTCCTCCATTAAATCTAATGGCAGATATTCAGTTACCTACTATAAACCTAAGCTGGGATACCCCAGGATCAACTAATGCATCATGGATCCATTGGGATAGCGGTGAGCATACCAACAATCTGGGGACATCTGATGCAAGTGCAGATCAAATGATTGCTGCAGTGAGATTTGAACCGCAAGATATTAGTCAATACAATAACATGTATCTAAGCAAAATAAGATTTTGGCCTCATGCGCCAAATTGTCAGTATTCAATCCGCGTTTGGCAGGGAGGCAACCAAAACAGTCCTGGCACTCAATTAATCGATCAGCCTGTCTTTGGCATTATCATTGATCAATGGAATGAAGTAACTCTTAATGCGCCTATTCAAATCAATGCCAGTCAAGAGTTATGGTTTGGTATCCATTACAGTACTTCAGCAGGTTATCCTGCAGGAACAGATGCTGGTCCAGCCATCAATTATAAAGGAAACATGATGTGGTGGAATGGTCAATGGACAACTTTGCTCAATTTAAGTGCTACACAGGATAGAAACTGGAATATACAGGGATTTGTGGGATATGCGGGTAGCAGAGATTTGATCAGTTATCGTATTTATAAGAATGAAGTATTACTTGAAAGTGTTCCATCTACCCAGTTAAATTATACGGACACCGTAAGTGAGGGTATCTGGAATTATCATGTTAAAGCATTATATACAGGGGATATAGAGTCGTCAGCTTCTAATACTGTCACAATTAATACAACTTCAAATGATCAACCTGAGCTTTTATTAACACAATTAAAAGGCAATTATCCAAATCCTTTTAATCCAGAGACTTATATTCAATACAGCTTAAAGAATGAGAGCCTGGTAAGCTTGAAAATATACAATATCAAAGGTGAGTTAGTAAGAACATTAATCAACAGCAAACAAAACAAAGGTGAGCATAAAATCCTTTGGGATGGCAAAGACCAGCATCAGAATAAGGTCAGCTCAGGTGTATACTTCTACAAAATGCAAAGTGGATCATATTCAGAGCAAAAGAAAATGCTCTTGTTAAAATAATAATTGACAAGATTAAGAAATGTATGATTTTATGATCTGCTATTCATAGCGTGTTCAAGACAATAAAGTCAGATTGTGATAAAGCATTGTTAACAAACAACAAATAAAAAAACAGGAGGTAATTGTGAAAAAAATCACTTTTATCATCGTTTTGATGATACTTGCATGTAATGTATTATTTGCTTGGGATTTATCAAGACAAACACAATTTCCAACGACCTTTACAGCAATGAGTAAAGGCGGGAGCTCATTATGGGCAGTAGGCAGTGGAGGAGCTGTCGTTAAATCGACAGATAATGGAAACAACTGGCAATTTGTTCCAAATCCAGCATTTTCAATTGTAAATTCAACATATGTACAGCTCAATGCCGTTTCATTTTCAGATAACTTGCATGGGATTGTAGCAGGAAATGATGGTACTGCTTTTTACACATCGGATGGTGGCCAGAACTGGACATCATCAAGTCATATTCTTAGTGTTTTTGTGGGCAATGATATTAAAAGTGCATGGTATTTACCATCAGGAAAAATTGTTGTAGCAGGTGAAGGCGGAGTTATTGCATATTCAGACAATCATGGTGCAACATTTACTAATGTACCTAGCCCTGTAGGCAGTACAATTAACACAATTTATATGGAAGAAAGTGGAATGATCTTTATCGGTTGCGGATCAGCAGTCGTTCAAAAATCAGAAAACTTTGGTGCAAATTGGACAGCATTACCATTAGGCAATGCAAATAATCCAAATATTTATTCAATCAAAAGACAAGGCACTCGTTTATTACTTACTGGCAATAAAGGCTATGTAGGATACAGTGATGATAATGGTACGAATTGGACTCATCATAACAACTTAGGCTCAAATGCTGTATCTATCTATGACACAGCCTGGAATGGCACTATTGGCTATGCAGTAGCTAATAATGGATTTATTGTATCAACAAGTAATAATTTTGAAACCGTCAATGTCATTTCAACATATTTTACAGATGCTACTCGTGGCGCATATTTTAATGAATCTAATGATTTAATCGCAACCGCAGCTTATGGCACTCTAATGAAATGGGATGCAGTCAATCAGGCATGGGTTGATTTAGTTGTTAATGCTTATGACTTATACAGTGTCGCAGTGGGAAATGATCAGACATGGTATGTTTGTGGCGATAGAGCAATTTTGTATAAGACTACTGATAATGGTCAAAATTACTCCAGAATCACTGTACCTGGCGAAAAAGTATCATTTAATGCTATGAAATTCTTTGATGCAAACACAGGTCTTGTTACAGGCAAAACAACAGGGAAAATCTTCAAAACTGTTAATGGCGGACAAGACTGGACAAGTTTTACAGTACCTAATGTAGGAACAAAATTATTCAGAGATTTTGCATTTATCAATGATCAGATAGGTTACGCAATAGGCAGTATGTATAATTCCAAAACAACAGATGGTGGTGCAACATGGACAACGCCTACTAATACAGGCATTGGAACAACAACATCATTATATTCTGGATATTTCAAAAATGAAAATACAGGTTTTGCAGGTGGATCAGCAGGTGCTGTTTATGTCACTACAGATGGAGCACAAAACTGGACAACATTTACACTTGGCAATAAAATTATCACTGATATTTTCTTTATTGATGATAACAATGGGTTTATATTAACAGAAGCGACAGTATCTGGTGGAGCTGTAACACAAGCTGGCAAACTGTTCAGGACAAGCACGGGTGGTATGACCGCAAGTGACTGGGCTGAAGTGACCTTACCAGCAGTCGTAGGGACATTGAATGGAATAACACGTACGGAAGATGGTACATTATATATTGCTGGTTACAGTAATAATTTATCTCAACAAGGTACAAACTGGGCGATTTTAAAATCAACGGACAATGGAATAAATTGGACTGAAGAGACTTTACCATCTCTTACCTTTAATCCAACTCAGTTCAGAGCCATTGATATTAAAGGTAATAAAATTGTTGCATGTGGCAGTAATCAATTGGTCATGGGCGAAACATTAGAAAATGACGATGAAATCTATGCAACAGATTTATTTATCTCAGAATACATTGAAGGATCAAGCAATAACAAAGCGATCGAAATCTTTAATGGTACTGGTCAGACAGTAGATTTAAGCAATTACTCTGTAAAACTTGGGGCTAATGGTAATGCATGGGGCAACAATGTCACATTAAACGGAACATTAGCACATGGTAGTGTATATATCATTGCAAATTCTGGATCAAATGCAACTATTCTTGCTTTAGCAGATACTACATCTAATGTTACATTTTATAATGGTGACGATGCACTCGGATTATTCAATGGGACGACATTAATTGATGTATTTGGCACCTATCAATTAGATCCTGGTACAGCTTGGGCTGTAGCAGGAGTTGACGGTGCAACAGTTAATCATACATTAATTCGTAAACCAACGGTAATATCACCAACGACTGATTGGTCACTTTCTGCAGGAACAGACGCAAATAATTCTCAATGGACAGTTTATGATATTGACTACTTAACCGATTTAGGAATGCACACATTTAGTCCAGTTGCTCCTACATCTGTGAGTGCACCGACATTTACACCCGCACCAGGCACATTCTATGCACCTGTTGATATCTCTATCAATTGTGCCACAGAAAATGCAAATATTTTCTACACAACAGATGGCACAGATCCAAGTGATTTATCAACACCTTATACAGGATCAATCAACATTGCTACAACAACCACTATTAAAGCAATTGCTTATGCGACTGGGATGACTCCAAGCAGTATATCAACCGCAACTTATACCATCACATTACCAATAGAAGTCTCAAATATCAGTGCATTAAGAAATCAAGAAGTTGATAATACTATTGTATACAAATTAACTGGCGAAGCAATAATCACCTTCATACAAAGCTATAGAAACCAGAAATATATACAGGATGCAACAGCAGCTATTATTATTGATGATTTACCAAACATTCTTGCCACTCAATACAATCTTTATGACGGTATCACCGGAATTACTGGCAAATTGAATATATTTGGAGGAATGCTTCAATTCTCTCCAATTTTAGCTGGAGCACCTGCAAGTTCAACTAACAATACAATTACACCTCAAGTTATTACGATCAATCAATTTAATACATCTTTTGAGGATTACGAAGCTGAATTAGTAAAGATTGAAAATGTTCATTTTACTGCTACAGGCAATTTTGTTAACGGAACAGTTTACGATGTAATATCTGGTTCAGACACATTAGCCTTCCGAAGCACTTTCTATGATGTTAATTATATTGGAGACCCAATTCCAACTGGTAGCTTGAATATTGTTGGTATATGCAATTCGCGAACCGACGGCAATTATTTTACAGCTCGCGATTCATCTGACTTTACCGTATTAGTTGCTAATCCACCACAGAATTTAGTATTCACTATGATAGAAAATAATGTTAACTTAGCATGGGAAGCGCCGATTGCAGGTTCAAGCGGAACATTGAACGAATATAAAATTTACCGAAACAATGTACTTTTAGGCAATGTCCCTGCAAACACATTAACTTATTCAGACATTACGACAAGTGCAAATCAAAGTTATACATATTATGTAACAGCAAGCTATATTAATCCTAATTTAGAATCTATTGCATCAAATCAAATTTCAGTTACAATCGCAGGAGAAACATTGTATCCACCATTAGGATTAAATGCAATGGTGATTGGTGATGATGTGACCTTAAACTGGCAAGCTGCTGGTCCTGTTCAAACTTGGATCACACATGCTGATGATGTTTATGATGATGCTATTGGTACAAACTCTGCAGCAACTTTCTCAGTTGCACAACGTTTTACCAACGCTCAGTTAACAAACTTAGGTGTTGTTGGCTCACAAATTACTAAAGTTCGTTTTATGGCTCATGAACCAGCTGCAACTTATACTGTAAAAGTATGGACCGGTGGCACAAGTAGTCCTTATGCTGCAGGTACAGTTGCTGCGACTCAAGCTGTTCCTTCAATCAATGTTGATGACTGGACAGAAGTTGTTTTAACTACACCAGTCACTATCCCTGCTACAGGCGAAGTTTGGTTTGGTTATGATATCAACACACCAAGCGGATATCCTGCGGGTGCTGATGCTGGTCCAGCATTGAATGGTTTTGGTAATATGATGTACTGGCAAAATGCATGGACAACTTTAACAGCTTTAGCAGCTACTCTTGATTACAACTGGATCATTCAGGCTTATGCAACTGAAGGTGCCGGAAGAGCAGCGAAATATATCAGCTCATCTATTGTAAATAATCAGATGCCAATAATTCCAATTCATCCTCAAACAGATGTATTTAAGTCAATCAATGTAACACGTGCACAATCATCAAGAAATGACAGAAGCCTGTTAGGCTATAAAGTATATCGTGGAACAACTTTGTTAACTCCAACTGCTTTACCTACTACTACTTTAACTTATACAGATGAAAACT
>CAZNKI010000065.1:0-17876 GCA_964573665.1 uncultured Candidatus Cloacimonadota bacterium
ATTAATCTAAGACCTGAGCTTTTTAAAACTGCCATTGCTGATGTTCCATTCGTTGATGTGCTTTCTACAATGATGGATTCTACTCTTTCCTTAACGATTCCTGAGTATGAAGAATGGGGGAATCCTTATGAGAAAGAATACTTTGATTATATACGCTCTTATTCTCCTTATGAGAATGTAAAAGCGCAAAATTACCCGCATTTACTCATAAATGCTGGTTTTAAAGATTCAAGAGTTTCTTTTTGGGAACCTCTAAAATGGACGGCGAAACTCAGAGATTTGAAAACGGATCATAACCTGTTATTGCTTAAAATGAATATGAATGAAGGTCATGCAGGCTCTGGTGACAGATACAGTTCCTTAAAAGATTATGCTTTCACTTATGCTTTTTTAATCTGGTCGTTGGAACAGTAAGGTTTTCTTAAAAAAGGCTTGATAAAATATTGTATTTTAGATTATGTGAACAAAAATGCAGAAATGTGAGGGGAATATGAAAATCGCAATCGTTGGTGCAAGTGGTGAAGTCGGTCTCATGATGATGAAATGTCTCGAAGAATTCGAAATTCCTGTCAATGAGTTAAAACTCTTTGCTTCTTCACGATCTGCTGGGAAAAAATTAAAATTCAAAGATCAAATGATAGAAATCGAAGAACTTAATGAAGAACGAATGAAAGAAAAATATGATTATATATTATTCTCTGCTGGATCAAAAGTCTCCAAACAATATGCACCTATTGCCGAAGAAGCTGGAAATATTGTTATTGATAATTCCTCTGCTTTTCGACATAATGAAAAAAAGCCTCTGATTGTCCCTGAGATCAATGGACATCTCCTTAATGACTATCGAGGCATAATCTCCAATCCGAATTGTTCCACGATTCAGCTGGTGTTAATTTTAAAACCATTAGACGAAAATTACAATATCAAAAGACTTGTAGTCACTACTTTTCAATCAGTTTCAGGCGCTGGACATAAAGGGATTATGACTTTGGAGGAACAACGGCTCGGTTCTTATGAAAATGGAGATTTTCCCCGTCATATTGACCTCAATGTGATTCCGCAAATTGGTGAAATCAATGAGGATGGATATTGCGAAGAAGAAGAAAAAATCCACTATGAATGCCGTAGGATTTTAAATCGCCAGGATATGGAAATCTGTGCAACGGTTGTACGAGTCCCTGTTCTTTATGGACATTCTGAATCAGTCTATGTTGAATTTGAAAAAGATGTTGAAATTTATAAGCTCTGCAATGTTCTAAAAAAAGCTGCAGCAGTCAAATATTCTGAAAAATATATGACTCCCTATGATTTAAAAAATTCAAATGATTCTCATGTCTCAAGAGTACGTCATGCCTTTAATGAGCATTCAATTCAATTCTGGTGCGTGGCAAATAATGTACGACTTGGCGCTGCAACCAATGCAGTGAAAATTATGAAATATATGATGGATAATTGTACTGGATAAGGCTTTTAGGCGATTTCAATCAAGAGTAATTTGACTTAAAAACCATCCTCTCAGGTGATTATACTGATGAAAAGAAATATCATTTATATTATTTTGATTGTGAGTTTTATATGTATTGGTTTAATAATTAGAAAGTATAATGATTTTTTTGGTTCAATTGTTGGGAATTATGCCCCAGATACCTTATGGGCTATAATGGTTTTTTTTATTCTCAGATTGTTAATAAGAAGTAAAAGTAATGCTTTCATTTTCGTCTTTACAATAGTCTTTTCATATTTAATTGAATTAAGCCAGTTATACCACAGCCCTTGGATAGATTATATCAGAAATAACAAACTTGCTGCTTTAGTTTTAGGAAAAGGCTTTTTATGGTCAGATATTATTTGTTATTCTCTTGGTGCTTGTTCTGCTTTAATGATACAGAAAATTTTAGAAAAAAACTTAAATATTGATTAATAAGACTCCTCTTCTTCAATATCAAATCTCCTGATATGTCTCATTTTTATTAAGCATTTTTGCTAATTAAATCTGTCTTTATTTTGAGTTTTCTACAGGTTAGACGGAATACAGAAGTGAGAGATTCCCTTGAGATGTATCGGATAAAAGCAGAAAAAAGAGATTTGAATTATTCATGAAGTCGGCTCGGATCGATCCGTAATTAGCGATTTATAAAAGACTCAATAATTATGAAATCACCCTTTTTCTTCTAATTCAAAGCTATTATAAAAAAAGATAACCTCAACCGAGGTTGAGGTTATCAGAGGATTGTATGAGTTCGACAATTATTTTACGAGGATCATTTTTTCAGTTGAAGAATAATTTGGTGTAGTCATACGATAGAAGTAAACACCACTACCAGAATCTGCATTCTGATCATCTTTACCATCCCAAATTACGGAATGATTACCAGCACTCATTGTTTGGTTGATTAAGCTACGAACTTTTTGTCCTTTAACATTGAAAATATCAATGCTGACAAGACTTGCTTCGTGAAGGGTATATTCAATGCGTGTGCTTGGATTAAATGGGTTAGGGAAGTTTTTGCCTAATAAAGTTCTATTAACAGTGATTATTTCAGATCCACTTGATACATTGACTGTTACTGTCGCTGGAGCTGATTCGCCATCTGTATAAACTGCAGTTACATTATAAACATGAGCACCTGTTGGTAAATTCATATCTATATAGGTTAATGTCGTTGTTGGTAAAGCTGTTGGAGTTAATAATGTCGTTCCACGATAAACTTTATAACCTGTAAGATTTCTTTCATTTGATTGATTTCTTGTTACTGGAATAGCACTAAATGGATTTGCTAAAGTTGATACTTCAACTGGGATCGCTGGGTAATCAATTTGAGTTAATTGACCAGTAGCACCAACCACATAACCTTGAATAATCCAGTTGTAATCTAAAGTGGCAGCTAATGCTGTTAATGTAGTCCATGAATTTTGCCAGTACATCATATTGCCATAACCATTCAATGCTGGACCTGCATCAACACCTGCTGGATAACCGCTTGGAGTATTGATATCATAGCCAATCCATAATTCTGCATCGGCTGGAATTGTTACTGGGGTTGTTAATGCTACTTCTGTCCAGTCATCAACATTAATTGAAGTGACAGGAACTGTAGCAGCAACTGTTCCTGCTGAATAAGGATTAGCTGTACCACCGGTCCATACTTTTACTGTATAAGTAGCTGCTGGTTCATGAGCCATAAAACGAACAGATGTTAACTGACCACCAACCACGCCTAAAGTAGCAAGCTGAGCTGATGTAAAACGTTGTGCTACTGAAAATTCTGCTGCTGAGTTTGTTCCGATGGCATCGTTATATTCATCTGCTGCATGAGAAATCCATTCACCTTCACCTGGCGTGCCTGGAGCAGCCCAGTTTAAGGTCACATCATTGCCATTAGCTACGCCTGTTAAGTTTGCTGGAGGAAGTAAGTTTGGATTGTCTGGAGTTGCATTGACACTGTTTGATGCAGCTGATTCGCCTGCTGGATTGGTATATACTGCAGTGACATAATAACTATAACTGGTGCCGTTAACAACAGTGTTGTCACTATATGTAAGGGTTGAAATTGGATTAGGTGTAATTAAAGTTGAATTTCTGTATACTTTATAACCTGATAAGGTTGCATCAGCTGCTGATGGTGCATTCCAAGATAAATCAACAACACCATTTCCAGCTACTGCCACTAAAGCGGTAGGTGCTGGGAACTGGCTTGGTGTTAATTCAGATAAATGAACCATGTGACCCTGATAAATCACTTTAGATGATGGATCTTGAATAAATGCTACGATTTCAATGTGATCTTGATTCCAGGTGCTTGCAAATTCTTTTGTTAATTCTACTGATACTGTTTCATTATTCACTAAATCAATAGCTGTACCATTAGCATTAGGAACCATTGCTCTTTCTACGAAATCCACCTGAGTCTGACCTTGCCAGTTCTGCGCAATATCAGATTCTGTAATTGCAAAATGTAATACTGTATTTGGATTTAAGAAACGGCCTGAACGGGTGACATTTACGGTTACATTCATTGTATTGCCATCCATTGAACCATCAAATTCGATGACAAATGGTGATTTCTGAGCAATTTTTTGATTGTAGATCGGTAAGAATGTGCTATACATACTTTGTGTATTGCTTCCACCAACGACTGCTGATGTACCATCAAAAATTGATGTTGGGAATCCACTTACATTGTAATAGGAAATACGCGCTGTTCCTGTTGGGGTGACATAAGAATCACCATTATGGTATTCAATAATTCCCACTTGCTGACCATTGTTATGTAAATCATCCGCACCCATGGCTGCTCCAGGACAATACTGGCACCATGTACCTGTACCTATTTCTAATATGACTTTTTGTCTTGGATTGCTATAGGTATCAAACCATTTTTCTAAAGAATTGTTGCTCGCATCTGTGTCTGTTGCTAAGTTTGTGTAAGCTTCAACTTTATACATTTCATTAGCAAGTGCTGGTGTAAAAGCAGGGAATGAAACATCTTGGTTTGCACCGGCTGCTAATGTAATGCTTTGAGATTGTGTATAAACTAATTGATCATACTGATAAATTTTGCAAAATACGTCTGCTGTTTCACTGTTTAATCCAACGTTTTTAAAGTTTACAACTGGAGTTAATGGGGTATTTGCAGGATATTGATTATTAAGTGTAATTGCCATTGTCGCTAAGTCATGTTCTTCTGGGTAGAATAATTTGACATCATCAATATACCAGTAATCCAAATTGTAAAGATTGCCTGTGAAGAAGAAACAGAATTGGAATGTGCTTGAAGGAAGATCGGCATTCTGAATCTGTTGGGTAACTGTTGTTGCTGCGATATTCGCGGTAGGACTGACTGACCATAAAGTTGTCCATGCATCTGTACTGCTTGAACGGGTTGCTACACCAAATGTCATTGGGCTTGCATACCAGTCAACCATGTGCTTAAATTCAATAAACAGATTGCTGTAATCTGCTGCATTGATGACTGGGCTTACAAAACGGGTTGTTCCATTAAACTGTGTGTAAGTTAATTTTAATTCGTAAGGACTTCCACCAGCATTTGCTGAATTCGCACATGCCCATTGTGCAGCTAAATTTTCTGCTGCCCAACCTGTAGGTATTGTCGAGGTTGGAAAACTTTCGTTTAATAAATTAACTCTTGTGTCACTGTTTGTTCTTACTGATTGATAATTCACATTACTTTCTTGGGTTCTGATTTCAGCGAACAATAAAAAAGTAAAACTAAATAACACGAATAGTAAAAGCATCTTTTTTACTAATTGCATTATGACCTCCCTAATGTATTTTCTGCTTAATATTAATGCAATTGCTATGCCGAATTGTTACTTTTCTGAGTGACTTTGAATGTTTTTGAAAAATAATCTCAAAACTACCGAAAACTGTATAAAAAATTGATGTATTTTTGAGTAATCGTCTGAAAATAATTTGATATCTATTTCTGTGCTTTTTATTTTTTTTATCGAGTGATCAAGTTTGAATCACTTTGCTTTATTTTGTACATAACAAAATGAACAATCTATGTTTAATATTCTGAAAGCATCTCAATGAAACTTTCAATCCTGATTTTGGATCGTTCATCAAGAACTCCTGGCTGATCTCCTTCAAGTTGAAGCATTGCTATTTGAATATGTTTTTTCATAAGGATATGATCTAATTGCCTGTGGCAAAATGATTGTGTATATGAAATAATACCATCGATAGATCTTTGTCTTATTTCTGTCTGAATATCTGTTATTCTGCTCCAAATTGTATAGGGATATGTAAACATCAGATATTGATTAACAATATCTTCCTCAAGATAAAACATTGAAAATTGTCGTTGTACTTCATTGTAAACGATATGAACATTGTGTTGTTCCAAAAAATCAAACAAATCGGTAATAATGGGGGGAACACCAATATAACCAAGACGAAGTCCCCCTTTTTTTGCTTCTCTGTCTTTGGCTTCTTTTAAAAACTCACCAAGATCACTGCGGTATTTAGAAAGATTACCATTAAAATCAGAAGAACTCACTAACCATAAATGATTTTCTTTACTGCTCACTTTCTTGTCTTTCCATGTGAGTTGATCAAGTTCAATTAGCATTTTACGAATGACGTCACATTCTTTCTTGGCTTCCAGTGTGTTTTTTCTGTTGGAATGAAAGCGTTCCTCAAGCTTTTCGATTTCCCTGTTGAGTGTCTGATAATCTCTGCTGTAAGGAAATGAAAATGGTATCACTTCAATGCGCTGATCTTCTAAAATACTCATTAATGAATGCGTATTTGAACAATCTCCCTGTACGATGCCGATCACAGCATCCATCTGATTGCTGATGATCGTTCCATACATGCCTTTGATCCAACTGCATATATTTCTTGGAAAACCTTTTCTTTCAGCATCAGAGACAAGTTGCTCTGCATTTGATAAAATAAATATATTATTGAGATCTATTGCCTCATGACCTGCTCCAATCACAACTTCTATGGGGAATGATGTCGTAAATCCGATTCTCATATCTAAACCTACTCTGTCATCTCTAAATACTTGAGTTCCATCTCATCTAGTTCCTCTTGCTGTATCTTGATCTTTTGAGTAATTTGTTCAATTTCAGCATTGATCTGTTTTACTTTTTGAGTATCTGAGAAGGTCGCTGAATCGCTAAAAAGCATGTGGAGCTCTTCGATTCGAACTTTATTGCTCTTGATCTGTTTTTCCTTCTCTTGTATTTCCTTGTAGAGTTTTTCGATGATATATGGATTGATTTTTCGGACTTTCTCTGGTTTTTGATGCAAGACTGCTTTATCTTTTGCAGGTGTGTCTTTTTTTATTTCCTGATTGAGGATCACTTCATCGATGAGCTGATCAATTGATTCTATTGACTCTCTGATATGCTGATCTTTGAAATACCAAACCTTCTTCGCAATATTCTGGATGAAATAACGATCATGTGATACAAAAATAATCGTTCCATCAAATTCTTTTAAGGCTGTTTCAAGACTTTGTATCATTGATATATCCAAATGGTTTGTTGGCTCATCAAGTATTAATAAATTGGGATGTTCAAAGATCATCTTGGCTAAATATAGCCTTGCTTTCTCACCACCACTAAGGGTTTGGCATATCTGCTCCACTTTATCTCCAGTAAACCCAAATCGAGCCAGATATGTTAATACAAATCCTATAGTTTCATTGGGTACAAGGTTCCATATCGTATCGATCACGCGAATACTTAAATCCAGCTCATAATGGAGCTGATCATAATAAGCTACTTTTAGTCCATACCCTGTCCAGAGATTCCCTTTTAATGGGCTTACTTCTCCTAATAATAGTTTGATCAGACTTGACTTGCCACAACCATTAGGTCCTAACAAGCATATTTTATCCTGATAATGGATATTTAGATTGATGTTTTTTACTAATGTTTTTCCTGGATAGCCAAGCTCGATATGTTCCAGACGAAAGATATCATTACCGCTTCTCTGTTTGCTCTCAATTTTGAGTTTTATATTTTTATCATCACTTGGCTTTTCGATCACTTCCATTCGATCAAGCATTTTGAGCCTTGATTTTGCTTGGTTGACCTTTTGCCCGGCCATATTTCTTTGAATAAAATCTTCTGTTTTATCAATCAGCTTTTGTTGCTGATCATATTGTTTTTGAAGTAACTCATGACGGGCTACTTTCTCGGTCTCATAAAATGAGAAGTTGCCTGAATATTGACTGATCTTTCTTTCTCTGAGCTCATAAATTTTATTGACTGCTTTATCTAATAGATAGCGATCATGTGAAATGATAAGATAAGCACACTGAGTATTGTTAAGATATGCTACCAGCCATTCGATCATCTTGATATCTAAATGGTTGGTCGGCTCATCGAGAAGCATAAAATCATGTTGTTCCAATAGCGTGTGAATCAACCGTAATCGAGTTTTCTCACCACCTGAAAGCGTATTCACTGAGCGCTGATAATAATCAGTACTGAAATTAAATACGGATAACATGATTTTTATGGAGTTCTCATATTCATAAGCATCCAATGCTTCAAACTGATGTTGTAAGTCCGCTAGCCTATTAAGGTTTTTTTCTGAATGATCCTTGACTAATATCTGATTCAACTGATCGATCTCTTCTTTAAGTCTCAAAATGTCACTTCTGGCATCCATCAACCAATGAAATACTGTGTCATCTGTTTCAAAATCATATTCTTGAGAAAGAAATGAGATTTTTGCCTGTTTTGCTCTATGGATCTCTCCATATTTGGACTGAATATCGCCCATGATGATCTTAAACAAGGTTGATTTCCCTGTTCCGTTTTTTCCGACAAGTCCTGCTCGTGTATTATAATCCAGAGTTAAATTTATATTCTCAAATAAAAGAGCATCTCCGAATTCATGACTGATATTATCTAAAACTATTAGACTCATGATTTGTTTACCATCTATTTTTATAATTTATTGAACCAATTGTAAAAAGCTTAATCTTTTGTCAAAGTAAAAAATATCTGATCATGTTCATATAAAAAAACAAAAACCCCGATTAAGGGGTTTTTGAATGATGAAACATTTCTCGATTATTTGATTTTCATTATTTTTTTGGTAACGACTTCTTGTCCATTATCTGCTTTCAAAAAGTAGATACCTGATGATAACTGTTTTTGATCTATCAATTGACTGCTTTCAATTTCCAACTCATTATTTACAGTAAAATCTTTAGATGCGATCTGTCTTCCTTTGACATCATAAAGACTGATTTTTACATTTTGATTCTGGGTATTGTTCAATTTAATTCTTGAATTAATATCAATTGGATTTGGATAAAGATTCATCTTTAACTGTGTTTGAACAACCGAAGGAATATCTGTGTCCGTTGAATAGGTATAACGGCTTCTTTGCATCATTTGCTGAATGCCATTTGTCCAATATGAATCAATAATATAGTTGATTTGGTTTGCATTTTGATAAAAAATATCAACAGCACTTTCCTCTACCCAAGCGCCTCCCTGGAAAAAGTATGAAAATTCCTGTCCTACATTCCAGTTTGAATCAAAACTATATATAGTCTTGTCTGTTGGTTCCCATTCTGTTCCATTCCATACTTGAGTAATCTCCTGAGTAATTCTGACACCTGTAAAAGCATAATAAAAATATGGATAAACAAATGTTTGGTCAATAATATTCTGCAGATCATCGTAGTTTGAATTATCAGAAGAGTGATAAGTGTATATTATTTTTTCTGACTCATCCCATGATGTAGAATCGGCTGATGTGGATTCTATTGAATGAGTGAGTTTGCCATTAGTGATAAAAAATTCATTTCTCCAATAGATATATCCACCTTGATCTTCATCATATTCTGCACCATAAATATACTTGATCTGATTATTCTGATAAATATAGTGCATTCTGTTGGCAGCATTTCCTTCTGCATCAAGCATATACAACTTAGAAATATGTCCATTGCTGTAAATAAATTGTGTCCCCATAAAATCAATCCACATGGGTTCTGCTTCAGGGTCAGACATGTTTGCATTCATCTGATAAGTAACAAGATCCGTCTGGTTACTGTTATTGTAAGTATAAGTATAACGCATGAATGGAATATAAACACCATTTTCATTTTTGTGTGATGTCGTTGCATATTGAAGTAAATTACTCTGATAACTTAACTCCATTTTTTCGTTTTCTGTCCATTCCTCATCCATCATGAAATCAAAATAAATCACTGATGGGGCTTGTAATCTGTCCTGAATATGAAGTAAATTCCATTCGCGGATCTTTTGATCCATTTGAATCGCTTTCTTTACATCGTTTTGACTTAATGCAAATGATAACGTGATTGCACATAATAGTACAATGATAATAAATGTTTTTTTCATAAGAACCTCCCTTATTTATGAAACATATAATCTACTTTTAATTTTTAGTCAAGAAAAAAAGGCACACTTAAGTGCCTTTTAAACTAAATTTTTTATTTAAATTGCTCCATTCCTGAGTAATCCCGGTATGGATCAAATGATTTGAGCATTCGCAGATCATCTTTACTGAGCTGATCTAAAACGATACGCGTCAGCAGTTCGCCTAATCCAGGTCCTAACATAAATCCCTGACCACACATACCAACCGCCTGAATAAAGTTGGGGACTTCATTCATTTTGCCAACGATAGGAAATCCATCTGGAGTCATCGGATACTGACCTCTCCACTGTCGACGAACTTTTAAATTCTTCAATCTTGGATATATGCCAAGCATTCTTTTGACGCATAATGGCAAAAATTCTGAAGTAGCATCATTGTCTGTGCCAAGAATCGGCGGATCTGGAGTAATACAAAAGACCACCTGACCTTCATGATTCTGATAGAAATAAAAGTTCTTGGATCCTTTATCAGGGCGCATATCTACGACCATCGGTCCAAAGAATGGTTTAACAGGATCGGTGATGGCTGCCTCATGACAATCTGGATTGACTGGACAATCAATACCGATCATTGCCGATATTTCTTTTGCATTGTTGCCTGATGCATTAATGACATACTTTGATTGGTAAGTACCTTTATTCGTCTGAACTTCATTGATCAAACCATTCTCAAGCTTTAAACCTGTCACTTGCTCATTAAAATGATATTCAGCTCCATATTCTAAACTTTTAAAATAGATAGCATTCATGGTCAATAGGGGAGAACAGCTACCATCTTCTGCAGAATAAGTAGATCCTCTTAAACCTTCCATATTGATGCCGGGTACAAGTTTCTGATATTCTTCTGGGCTGACCCATTTAATATTTAATCCATATGATAACTGGATCTTCATCAAGTCTTTGAGCGCTTTTTCATCTTTTTCTGTATATGCAGGATAACTGTATCCATTTGACATCCAGCCGATCTCATCACCATAAGTCTCTTCCCATGTGGACAAAATTTCTATACTTCTCAGACATACCTGAATTTTTCCAAAATCAGAGTGTGTCGCACGAATACCGCCAATCGCTTTTTTATTGTTTGCCTGGCCAGGAGAAGCTAATGGCTCAATACATAATACTTTTAGATTGCTTTTTGCTAAAGCCATTGCTGCTGGAACGCCAATAGATCCTGCACCGATTATGATTACATCGTATATATTACTCATTTCAATCTCCTATTCTTTACCATCAGCGAATTTTTCAAGGGGTACTTCGATAAATACCGGTCTTCGGGTATTAGGAATTACATTTTCTATTGGAATGCCCTCTTGTCTGAAAATTTGCTTTAATGTGACATCACAGGTCTTACTCCCGCATGGTCCCATACCCATACGAGTGATGGCTTTGATTTGATTGATATCATTTATCCCTTTATGAATCCATTTTTTTACTTCCGCAACTGTGATTCGTTCACAGAGACAAACCATCGCATCGTCTTCAAGATTTTCTGGAATGATCGCCTGATCTAATGCTTGAGTGATGGTTTCATCTTGAATTCTGAATGATATAGCTTTCTTAGCAATTGCTTTTGGCATTTGAATTTTTACCATTTGTGTCTTGTTGAGTGGGCTATTGCTTACAGAAATAACAGGGAATTGACCAAGATCATTGGCATCGATATCAACCACACGGAGCATATCTCCTTGTTTTACTGGATAATTACCCACTTCATAAGGTAGTGACACAATTGGTTGTTCAGTATCTTTTCTGAAATCAACTAAACTGATTGCAAGACCAGGGCAGATAAATAAGCATTTACCGCATCCAATACATGATCCTTTATACAAAGGCTGGCCCATGATGGACTCTCCTTCAATGATGATGGAGTGGGTGGGGCATACTGTTGTACATGGATTACAAGGGATTTCTTGTAAACAGTGAATAACTGGGAAGATTCCTTCTTCTATATTAAGCTCCTGATAAGGTGTGATTGCACCTGGATGAGATTTTAATACATTTGCTTTCTCATACCATGATTGAGGAATTTCATCAACTGGGGCACCCATATCTTTTGCAATCTTTAATCCCATGATTTTACCGTTAAACATCGCTGAAGATGCTTCGGCAATTTCTAAGGCGTCACCAGCAGAATAAACTGTGATACCTGCTGTTTCAGCAGTTTCTGTGAATTCTTTCAGTGAATCTAATCCCACTGCGATTAAAAGGGTGTCACATTCAAAACTTTGTTCAGTTCCTGGAATGACATTAAATTTCTCATCAATTTTTGCTATAGTTACTGAAGAAACAGTTTCTTCACCATTGGCACTGATAATTGTATGTGAAGTATAAATTGGTACACCTAATCTTTTTAATTTGTCTGCATGAACTTTATAACCACCACATTGCTTCATGGCTTCAACAAGCCCAACCACTTCGATGCCTGCCTGTAAGGCATGATAACCTGCGATAAGTCCTACATTACCGCCACCAACGATAAAGAGACGATTGGAGGATTTCACCAGATCACGATTGACTAATGTCTGAAATGCGCCTGCACCGTAGATGTTTGCCAATGAATTGCCTGAAAATCTTAGGAATTTCTCTCTTGCTCCTGCTGCATTGAGGATGATTTTAGGATTTACGATTTTGTAAGTACCATCTTTAATTATCCCAACTTTTTTATCTTTAAATACAAATAATGCCGTTGAATTTAACCATATTGATACAGAAGATAATGCCTGAACGTCTTCTGCTAGTTTCTTTCCAATGTCATTACCTCTTGTGCCTGCATGAGAATCTTCGACTGAACCGAAAAATTTATGTGTTTGGAGCACAAGTTTGCCCCCTAATTCATTTTTATCATCGATCAGAAGTGTATTGATTTGATAAGCTCCTAACTGAATAGCTGCAGCAAGTCCAGATGGACCACCACCAATGATCAGTACATCAGTCTCCAATGCCTCAATGTCTGAGGGAACAAAGGCAGTATCAACTTCTGGTAATTCTGGTAAGCCATCAGCGCTTTCTACAATCATATTCTCTTTCACCTCTGTCATACATGATTTTACAGGCATGCCATTAGCGATGACCATACATTTTGCACATTGACCATTCGCACAGAATATTCCTTGAGCTGATCCGTCACGATGATGATGCCCAAATACTTTGATGCCATTGGCAATCAAAGCTGAGGAAATCATCTCTCCCTTTTTCGCTTGGATCGGAGTCTTTTGCCAGTAAAAAGTGATATTCTCTTTTTGGGGAATACTGAGTACTGGGTGTTCAGTAATACGATTTTCCATATTTATCTCCTGTATAAAAAATTACACAATTCAGGTATCATACTCATACCTCAAAATCTTATTGTTTATAGATTAAATTAGTGTCAAGCACATTTTTGGGAAATCAATAATTTTAAATATGTAGGGGTAGGTTTTACGCCTGCCCAATTTTAATGTAGGGGCAGGTTTTACTCCTACCCAATTTTTAATGTAAATGCAGGTTTCACATCTGCCTAACTCAGTAACGAAACCTACTATGTTGCGATAATGAATACAAACTACCAGTTTGCCATTATTGGGAGCGTGGACGTCCCCGTCCACGAAAATCATCTTCGTTCTGCAAGCATCCCTGCTTGCAGCCTTCGCTCAGCATTAATCCTTCCCTACAGCTCAGATCACTCGTAGGGATGTGTGAAACGAAGTGCCATACATCCGAAAAAAAAAATCTACGACCATCTCATTTCCCCTCTATGACGGGACATTTCTCAATATGACTCTATAATCTCTTCTCTCTTCCGTGTTTTCAGCAGTTTCCTTGCTTATAAAAACTTTTCTTATCCCGACTATATGATTAAGTGCATAATAGCCTTTAACCACTGCCAAGAGCTTCAATCGAACACATTCGGCGACACTCAGATTCATGATCAATCGCGATAATATCTCTTTTATCTCATCTATAGCCAGATCACTCAAGCCAAAACGACGAACCAAAGCATACACGATCATCAAAAATACAGCGTATGAACTCATTCCTCGTTTTCGTAAATGAGGATAACGGATTTTATACAACTGAGCATATCGCCCCATATCTTTTTTAAATCCTTTATTCAAATCTTCATAAAGTATTTTAATCATCGTATTCATCTGAATAATCCGATAATTCTGCACCTGCATTTCTTTCTTTTTATAGTTTCGGCTGATACAGATTCGCCCTTCTCTATACCATGCAACTCTCAAATCATTGATGCTTTTCGGAAAATCAAAGTTCGTCTCTGAAAAATAAACCCTCATCTTCACCTCCTTATTGGATCATGTACGTCCTCGTCTACGAAACTCATATCGTTCTGCAAGCATCCCTGCTTGCAGCTTTAATCGCTTACAAGGATGTGCGAAACGAAGTGCCGTACATCCGAAAACAAAAGTTGCGATAAACTCATCTCGACATCATACAGCAGATTACACGATCGAAACAATTTTCATTAGGAGCGTAGAAGCCCCCGTCCACGAAATTAAAACCCATTCCTATACGCTTACCTTTAGTTCTCAGATCGTCATCTGTATTTCTTCCATCCCAATTCACAGAATATATCTGAGGATTTAAGCTTATACACCTAATATCAATTCTATTTCTTACATCGAGAATAATGATTTTTTTGTGACTGTCAAGCACTTTTTCTACAGGATAGAAGCGGTCGATGAATTAGAGGTGAATCACCTCTATCCCAGTAGAGACGCGATTTATCGCGTCTATAGAATAAAAAAAAGTAGAGACGCGATTTATCGCGTCTAAAGTATAAGTTGTTGAAACGATTTATCGGGTCTAATGATTTAATAAGAGCTTTGGATTATTAATGGAGCCGGCTCGGCTCGAGCCGTAAATGCCGATTAATAAAGAACTCAATAATTATGAAGTCACCGGTTTTCTTTTAATTCAAAGCTCTTATAACTCCAATAGATCTGCCTACCTTTCACAAAGACAATAAAAAAGAGCGGGATTTCTCCCGCTCTAATATGTTTGATCTAATGACCTTATTTCATAAGAATCATTTTACCAGTTGATGAATAGTTTGCTGTGCTCATTCTATAGAAATAAACACCGCTACCAGCATCATTATTATTGTCATCTTTACCATTCCAAACTACTGAATGATTACCAGTGTTGACTACACTATTGATTAATGTACGAACTTTTTGACCTTTCACATTGAAAACTTCAATGCAAACATTAGTCTGTTCTTTAACACTGTATTCGATCTTTGTTGTAGGATTGAATGGGTTAGGGAAGTTTTTACCTAATGCTGTTTTGTGTGCAACAGGAGGTTCATTATTCAGAGCAACATTTATCATTACATCATCTAATTTTAAGTAGAACATATCATAAACATCATGATGACGGAATGCAAGATAAATTGACTGACCTGCATAAGCATTCAAGTTCATGGTTCTTTCTGACCATGTATTGCTCTGTAATGTTTCTGACATAAGTGGAGTAAATGATGTAATGTTATTATTTGTTGTAGAAACAAGTACTGAATAATGTTCTTGTGGCCAGCTTGCATCTTGTGCTGCAATCCAGTAGCTTAATTGAGTCGTTTGATTTGAACCATTATTTGGAAGTAGGATTCGTGGAGTGATCAACCAGTTATCTGGGCTAAGTGCGCCTACTGATGATAACCATGAAGCGGAAGCAGCTGATTTTGAACCAGTATGTGCTGAGTTTGCTGCTGAGTATTCAAACCATTTGTAACCATCGCCATCTGCATCTGAGTTTTTCCAGCCCATTGGTAAGAATGAGCCTTCAAAGCCTTCTGACCATGGGAAACTAGCTATTGTATAACTGTTATTTACTGTAGTATTAACAGTTGCAGGAACTGATTCTCCTTCACTGTAAAGTGCAGTTACTTTATATGTATATTGGCCATCAGCGACGTCTGTATCTGTATAAGAAAGTACATTTGATGCTAATGGAGTTTCTGTAAGTAATGCATTTCCTCTATAGACTTTATAGCCAAGTAAGCTTCTGTCCATAGTTTCAGTCATACTTGTTTCAATTGCCTGGAACATATCAGATTTAAGAGGAATTGATGGATATTCAATTGTTTCTCTTACTGGAGTTACTGGAACTAATTTAGCAACTTGACCTGCATTGTTGACTGCAAATGCTTCAATTACCCAGTTTCTATTCAATGATGATGATAAAGCAGTTAATGTTGTCCATGCATTATTGAAGTACATGACATTGCCAAAACCTTCAAGTGCTGGACCTGCATCGGTTCCTGCTGGATATCCGCTTGGTGTGTTAACATTATAACCAAACCATAATTCCGCATCTGCTGGAATTGTGACTGGATTAGTTAATACAACTTCTGTCCATGTATCGACTGTAATGCTTGGAACAATTTGAGATACAATTTCTGTTCCTGGAGCAAGTGGAGCTGATGATCCGCCTGTCCATACTTTAACGGTGTAAGTTGCGCCAGCGACATGACCGACGAATCTGATTTTCTGAAGTTGAGCACCATTGACACCAAGAGCTGTAAGTTGTCCTGCTGTAAATCTCTGTGCAACACTAAAGTTAGCTGCTGCATTGGTACCAACGCTTGATGCAAATGCACCGCTATGAGTAATCCAGCTTGATTCTGATGGAACTGCTTCCCATTCAAGCGTTACATCTGATCCTTCAACCATTGATGTTAAGTTGGTTGGAGGATAGAGAACAGGTGCTTGAGGTGTTGCTGAAACTGTGTTTGAAGCTTCTGATTCACCATTTGGATTTGTATAAACAGCTTTAACATAGTAGTTATAAGTGGTTCCATTAACAACAGTATTATCTACATAGGTTAAATCATTGATTAATTGTGATAAAGCAATACCATTTCGATATACTTTATATCCGATTAAGTTTGCGTTGCTTGCTGTTGGAGCATTCCACATAAGACTTACAATTTGATTTCCTGCATTTGCACTTAAGTTTGTTGGAGCAACAAAAAGTACAACTTGCTCGTTATCAAAACGAACTTTGTCAAGATAAGCATAATTGCCATCAGTAGCAATTCTTTCAAATGCAACATATACTGGTAAACCAATATATGCAGACATATCGACTGTGTATTTTCTGTAAGTCGTTGTTAAATCTTGATAATCATAGCTTTCAAGATCAACAAAGCTTGAGGTATCTTGTCCTGCAACTGATACTTTGACTTTTAAGTATTCATCTGTATAATCCCATGAAGTCGAAGCTGAATAATCTCTTACATAGAATGACAAGGTTTTACTTAAGGCATTGATGGTCACTTGAGGTGTGATTAACCAGTAGTTACCTGCTGAATAACCAACCTGAGCAGTTTTTGTGCCTTCGTAAACATATGCAGCGCTTGATGTTCTTCTCCAGTTTCCTGATGATGAACCTTCATAAGGATTTGTCCAGCCTAATGGAGGGAAGACTTCTCCTTCGAAGCTTTCATCGTATGGGAAACTGCTGATGATCGTTGGTGCAATAGTTACGCTAACGCTTGCTGGATCTGACATTAAATCACCATATACAGTTTTTACTGAATAAGTGTATGTGCCAGCATTTACATTCGCATCAACATAAGTGTTTTGTGTTGGAGCGACAGTACCGATTAAGTTATTGTTTCTGTAAACATTGTAAGCGGTTACTGCAAGATTTTCTCTGGTGTTTGTCGTGCTGTATTCTTTTGCTCTTACATCTCTTGCAATGAAATCATTCTTTGTCTCTGTTACAAATTGGAATCTTTCAATGTCTTCTTTGTTATCAAAGTTTGAGGTAAAGACGATTTGATTATTGATATTGGTCACTTGAATGTCATCTAACTTCAAGTAGAAATTATTACTGCAATTATTATGAACAAATGCAATGTAAACATTCTGTCCATTAAATGCTGATAAATCTACTGAATGATTGACCCAATCAGCAGATGTTAATGTTTCACTGTATAATGTAGTAGTGAAACTTTGTAACATGGT
>CAZNKI010000066.1:0-17618 GCA_964573665.1 uncultured Candidatus Cloacimonadota bacterium
GTTCGCACCCAATCGAGTTTCCATGCGATTGACGGATTTTTATTAGGCGCATTTTAAGAACTACCGTCACGAGAATAATACATTTTCTTTTTCATTCTTATTTTTTTGAGATTAGTGATATATTGTCATTAATTATAGTAAGTTATAACATTAATATCTGAAATTTTCGGAGTATTCCAGGAAAGGGAAATGGCTATGGCAGATGTATTACTTTGATATCATAATCTATAAGCTTGATTTACGGAAATGTTGGAAAAGTAAGCGTCCTCACTTACTTTGTTTTTCGTGGACGACGACATCCACGCTCCTTTGATTAGCAAGCTGGTATAGTAAAAAATTGATGAATGATATACACTATTAATGCAAATGTGGAATTTTTCCACATTTGCATTATCTCCAAAAATCTCTTTAGATTTTTATTTAATCAAGATCATTTTACCGCTACTATGGTGTTTTCTACAAGAAATTTTATATAGATAGACTCCAGAAGAGACACTTTTATTTAATTCATTAAGTCCATCCCAAAATACAGAATAATCTCCTTTACCATTGAGTTGAATAAAGAGTGTTTTTACCAGCTGACCTTTAAGATTATAAATTTTAATTTCAGCTAACTCATTTAAATCTGAAGTCACTGCAAAACAGATCGTTGTTGAAGGATTAAATGGGTTAGGATAATTCCCTTTTAGCTGAATCACCTGATCTTTACTAACTGCTTCCACTTCTTCATCAATACTCACTTCACCACCTATAAAACTGGTAAAAGGAGAGAGTACTCCCCACATGATGCTTAAATCAATAATTTGCTGTTTTATCTCATTTGCCTGAGTTGAATTAGCAGGATAAGTATAATACTGAATCATAAGATCATCTATCTTCTGTTTCGCCCAGATCTTAGTCAAAAAAGCATACTTCGTCTGATTGGAATCGGATAAAGTAATACTGTATTGATAGCTAACCGGCTGATTATAAGTCATTCCGGAAAAAGTTAGATTCAGGCTAACGGGTTCTGAATAACGGCCACTGATAATCATTTGATTGCCTTTATAAAGATTAGGCAAATTTATTGGATGAATATCTGTGATAACACCTTCAGGATAAAAAGTCAAACTTGGATAGAGAAGAACAGGATTTCTTATCATTGAATAAAATCCAGTTAACACACTATACAGTTCATTATTACCAAGGAAGACAGAAATTCCATTATTTTGGTTAGCGGTTATACTCAGTAGAGGAGTATTTACACTTGAGCCAATACCGAAGTTAAACAAATTAATATTCGTTTCTGTCTGAACAATTAAATTATTAATGTAAGTGATTAATTGATCAGTATCCAAAATACCTTCTGTTTGTTCCCCATCAGTCATAAAGATTATAATGTTTGCAGTACTTGAATCAGCTACTGCAAACTGAGGGACAGCCAATTCAAATGCACCAGAAATGTTAGTTGAACCATCTGCAATGATATATGAGATAAAAGTAAGGGCTTCCTGTTTATTACTCTCATTATAAACTTGATGTGAAGTCCATAAAGGAGTAACATCATAAGCAAATGTAATCAGGTTGAATTGATCCCCTTCATTTAGATTATTGACAATATAAGTTGCAGCTTCTTTTGCCTGCATAATTTTATTGCCAATCATACTGCCTGATCTGTCGATTATTAGTGTAAATACTTTTTGTATCACCTCTGTATTTTCAGAAGGGTCAGGTTCTACAATCATTGTAAAAAAGCCGTTTCCTGCATTATCAGGGACAGAATCCAGGTAATTACTCATAGCCCATATACCTAAATCTTCCGGACTTAGGGTATATCTCAGATTATAATCTTGATAATAGAACTGTTCATAATATTGAGTTGTTGCCTGATTGGGTGTAATGGTATTAACTTCATTTGTAATAGCCAACAAATCATAATCCGTAATAATGCGATCAGAATTTAACTCAATACTCAAATTTCTCATCATTTCGGTATTTGCCCATTCATCAATCGCATTATAATCATTTTTTAAAATCAAATCAACATTTCCATTGGAATATGGGAGTAACTGCATATAATTTAATTCTACTATCAGTGTATCCATTACATTAAAATCAGCAGGGATATCAAAAATAATTGGAATAGAATTTTGCAAATAGCTAATAATACCTGCTGGCATTTCAGAAGGCCCCCCAACTGGATTTTGTGGTGTTGGAGAAATCACTGCTTCCTGCCATTCATTGTTTGTAAACCAGCGAATCTTTGTAGCACTCGCATTTGCTGGAATTGGAAAATACAGTCTGGGTAAAAATAGACTAAATTCATTTTGGTTTACAAAGGTCTCTGTTGATTTGATCTGAGCTATCTGATTTTCAATTTCAACCTCATAATCGCTTTGGATCAAGGTTCCGATTTCAATATAATCAACCTCGGAGTTTAGAATAAAACCAACAGCAGATAGATGAAAAGCTATAAAAAGTGAACAAATAAACAGAATTCTCCGTTTCATATAATCCTCCTTATAAATTATACATTTGTTTTCAATTTTACACAGTTATTTAGAAATAGTCAATGTTTTTTTTGAGTTAGCGAAAAAAAACTTATATGCCAATGAAAGTAAAAAGACTATAGTCCTGAAAAAGATAAGAGAATGTTTTATAGACAAACACAAGTATTCTGATAACTATTCCCAAAAAAATATTTCCAATCGAATAATTTTATGGATGAAGGCGATATTTACGAAGAACTAACACCAGAAGATATGTTTGAAAAACCAAAAAAAGAAAAAACAATCGCATTAATCAAATAACTAAGAATCTTAAATTATCAGATTCTTTCAAAAAGTTTTCATTAGATCACTTTAAACGCTCAGATTGAAGATTTTTCCAAAAATAAAACTCAATACAAAACAAATCTACTATAATCAATTGATGATCGAAGAGTTAATCACAGAAATTTTTGAACAATGTTACCAAAATACTCAACCTCAGATTAATATATCATTGGAATACTCAGACGAAAATAATGAAATTAATTAATTGATATCCTATGTTTCTCACGAATTTAATCCATTTGTAAATCATGATGATGAATCCAAAAGCCTGAGCATTCATTCTCAGACGGAAAAAATACAATTAGATTAAAGATTTGAATTAATTCCGTTCTGCATTCATCCTTGTTTGCAGATAATTCAATTTATCATTCAACACTCACAAAAAAAATTACCCCCTCTATATATATAGGGGTCCCACTTTTCTATAAAGTATTTTTGAAATAGGGCAAATAGATAATTTATTTATTTGCAAATCATGTCGTTGCAAAATCTCTGTTTTTCTGTTTACGAATTTGATTTTGTAATTTTCTATTATATAAATAGATGACAATCAAGAAGAAAGATAAAGTTATAGAAGCTCATGTAAAATCGAGCTAATTTTTATCAATATTTTATAGTAAACCCTCTACGTGCCCCTTACCTGCCCTCTACCTGCCGTCTTAGTTGATATCAAGTATTTTCAGATCTTTCAGTAATTCAAGAGATTCTGTGTTATGTGGATTAAGGGATAAAGCAGATTTTAAAGTATTTTCAGCTTCTTCAAACTTATCCAGCTTTAAAAAAGCGAAGGCAAGATTATTTAAAAGGTTCACACTGTTTGCATTAATCTTTAAACTTTTTTTAAAACATTCAATGGCTTGAGCGTAATCTTCAATAAAGCTAATTTGTAATCCAATGCAAATCGTATGCCATAAATGACTTGAATAGGGTTTTAAAATCACATAAGTTTTAATTGACAACTCAGATAATATACAATATTAACGATCTAAAATAAGCAAAGCAGGTTTTATGAATGGGATCGTATTCGATTTAAAAAAGTTTGCGACACATGATGGTCCAGGCATCCGAACTTCTGTTTTTTTTAAAGGATGCCCATTGAAATGCCAATGGTGTCACAATCCTGAAAGTATTTACCCATTACCTGAAGAGATTATTTTTTATGATCGCCAGAAATGTCTCAATCTCTCTTCCAGCAAAACCATCCATACCATTGGGAAAGAAATATCTGCAGAAGCATTATTTGATGAAATATTAAAAGACAAAATATTCTTTGACGAATCCAATGGTGGGGTTACTTTTACAGGTGGAGAACCTCTCATGCAATCAGATTTTCTTTTAGAAATTTTGATGCTTTGTAAAAAAGAGAACATTCATACTGCTGTTGACACCTCTGGATTTGCACCATTTAACGCCTTTGAAAAGATCAATCACTATGTGGATTTATATCTTTATGACATGAAACTGTATCATTCAGAAAAGCATATCCAATACACACAACAAGACAATGCTCTTATACACGAAAACCTAGTTAAACTTCAATCCATTGCCAAAGAAATCATCATACGTATTCCCTTAATCCCTCAAATCAATGACTCAAATGAGGAAATTGAAGCAATACTGTCTTTTTTAAATTCAGCCATCAATCAATGTGACCTCTCAAAAAAGCAGGCTCATCCGGTTAAAGAAATCAACTTACTCCCTTTTAACACTTTATTCGAGAGTAAGTATCATAAATTCCACTTAAACCACTCTCTTAAACATCTCAATAAACAAAGTGATGAACGACTTGCAGAACTCAAAGCATTAGTCGAACACTATCATTTTAAAGTAAATTAATTCATATAAGAGCTTATTAAAATCCCTGATAATCATATCAATCGTGGAGGATAAATGAATCCAAGAATTCAAAAACTGAGAAAGCAAACAATTGAAGCCATTCCTTTTATATCAGATGAGAGAGCATTATTACTCACCGATTTTTATCAAAAATATGCTGATCAAAATGATTCTATTCCCGTTCAGAGAGCAAAAGCATTTGAATATATTTTAATGAACAAAGACATCTGCATCAATGAAGAAGAACTTATTGTCGGTGAAAGAGGAAGCAGT
Source organism: uncultured Candidatus Cloacimonadota bacterium (assembly GCA_964573665.1). Classification (GTDB taxonomy): domain Bacteria; phylum Cloacimonadota; class Cloacimonadia; order Cloacimonadales; family WRIO01; genus JAGOCT01. Next base: position 4,923 of record CAZNKI010000066.1, read on the forward strand.
CCCAAAGCCACACCCACATATCCAGAATTGTGTACCCATTCTGAGCAAGACTTGCATATCCTCCATCATCGAGAAAAGATATCTTTTAAAGTAGATAACGCAACAAAAGATCAATTATTGAATAAAGTAAAGCCTTTTTGGACAGGCAAATCCATTCGGGATCGGATTTTTGAAAACCTCAGCCAAGAGTGGAAAGATGCCTATTCGGCTGGTGTTTTCACAGAATTTATGGAGCAACGCGCTCCAGGTCATACGGTCTGCGATGATAAAATTTATCATTATGGAATGAAGGATTTTATAGCTCAAATTGATGAGCATCTGAACCGTATAGAAACACTGAACGATCCCGAAAGTACAGAAAAAAAAGAACAATTGAAAGCCATGAAAATATCGGCTCAGGCATTGATTCATTTTGCCATAAGACATTCTGACAAACTATTGGAATTAGCGGAAACTGAAACATCATCAACAAGAAAAGCCGAATTGCTGAAGCTATCAGAAATATGTCAGAATATCCCTGCAAATGCTCCCACGACATTTCATGAAGCTCTTCAATACTACTGGTTTGTTCATTTGGGTGTTATCACTGAATTAAATACATGGGATTCATTTAATCCAGGAAGATTAGATCAGCACCTTTATCCTTTTTATCAAAGAGAAGTAAGAGAAGGATTTTTAACAGAAAATCAAGCAAAAGAATTGCTGATGTCTTTCTGGGTCAAGTTTAACAACCAGCCTGCTCCACCCAAAGTAGGAATTACTGCCCAAGAATCGAACACCTATACCGATTTTTGCCTTATCAATGTCGGAGGACTTAATAAAGATGGAGAAGACGCCTGCAATCCATTAACATTTATGATTTTGGATGTCATCGAAGAAATGAGATTGCTTCAACCTAGCTCAATGGTTCAAATTAGCCATAAGAATCCGGATGAACTGATCAAAAGAGCTCTTAAAATTATCAAAACAGGTTACGGACAACCCTCACTCTTTAATACCGATGCAATCATACAAGAAATGCTCAGACAAGGAAAAGATTTGGTCGATGCCAGATTAGGTGGTGCATCAGGTTGTGTTGAGACAGGTGCATTTGGTAAAGAAGCCTATATTCTTACTGGATATTTTAATTTGGTAAAGATGCTTGAATTAGCTCTTTATAATGGTTTTGATCCAAAAACAAATAAACAGCTTGGTCCAAAAACTGGAGAATTGGAATCTTTTAACAATTTTGATGAACTCTTTTCTGCTTTCAATAAACAACTCAATCACTTCATTGATATAAAAATCAAAGGGAATCTAATCATTGAAGCACTTTATGCCAAGTATTTGCCTGCGCCCTTTATGTCACTGTTAATTGATGATTGTATTTTAAAAGGGAAAGATTATCATAATGGCGGAGCAAGATACAACTCATCTTATATCCAAGGTGTCGGAACAGGCACGCTAACGGATGCTCTTTCAGCAATCGCATTCCATGTGTTTGAAAAGAAGAAAATCTCCCTAAATTCACTTTTCGAGGTTTTAAAGGATAATTTTGAACACCATGAGAGCTTAAGACAAGATTTATTGGTCAATACGCCACGATACGGAAACGATGATCAATTCGCAGATAATATTATGCAGAAAGTATTCAATGCATATTTTGAGGCAATTGATGGGAAACCAAATTTTAAAGGAGGGCATTTTAGAATTAATATGCTCCCAACGACCTGTCATGTCTATTTTGGTTCTGTATTACAGGCGACTGCGGATGGACGATTTGCCTATACGCCAATTTCAGAAGGGATATCACCTGTTCAAGGGACCGACATCAATGGACCAACAGCGGTTATAAAATCAGCATCGAAAATGAATCATATCAAGACAGGCGGCACATTGCTCAATCAAAAGTTTACGCCAGATGTTTTAAAAGACGATTTAGGGATTGAGAAGGTTATGTATCTTATCAGGGCATATTTCAAGTTGATGGGTCATCATATCCAGTTTAATATTGTTGATGCAGAGACACTTAAAAATGCAAAAGAACATCCTCAGGATTATCGTGATTTGATTGTCAGAGTCGCTGGATATAGTGATTATTTTGTGGACTTGACTGATGCCTTACAAGATGAAATAATACTCAGAACTGAACAAAGTTTGTAAAAGAATCAAAGATAAATATCAGATTTTGAACATGATAGATTTCTAACATTCAAGCATTGAAAATGAAATCAGATACTGAATACACTAGAAATGATAATAATAAAAGGTGGTTCAAATGTCCTTAGAATTAAATGATGTTAAAAAGTACAGTTTAAGTTTAGTCCAAAGATCAAAAATTGCAATGCTTAGTACAATAGACGAAAACAGCTTTCCAAATGTTAAAGCGATGCTGACAACACCATGTGAAGATATCAAAACTCATTGGTTCAGTACAAACACTTCATCAAAAAGAGTATCCCAGTTAATTAACAATAATAAAGCTTGTATTTATTTTGTGGATCAGGAAAAATTTATTGGATTAATGCTGATTGGAACAATTGAAATACTTCAGGATCCAGAATCTCGAAAAAGACTTTGGCAAGCAGGATATGAAATGTATTATCCTCTTGGCGTTAATGATCCTGATTATAGTGTTTTGAAGTTCACAGCAGAAAAAGCAAACTATTATTACTATCTTGAAAATATCACTTTTGATCTTTAAGATAAAGCCCACTGATGATTTGTTCATCAGAGTGTCAATAATGGATCATCAAGAGTAAAAATATTCCTATAATTTTAATTCTTATACAATGATTTCAGCATCCGAAAAGATGCATTCAAGGATGTTTGCTTATTAATATTTAATAGTTTTTACTTCAAAAACTAGATAAGCAATATAAATCAAATAGCTGAACCGAGCGTGAACTGAGGCGAAACGGAGCGTATACCTTGGTTGATTTGGTAAAAATGCTCGTTTTTTGGCCCAAAACTGCATTTGAAAGTATTTGATATCAAGTATTTTTAGGACATTGATTTTTAAAGAAATTAGGTCATGAAATTCTGTATTATTCAAGATTATAATTGACCATTTAAAAGTATAGCAACTTAATCGAAAATATGATTTTAGTATCATCTTTACTTTTTTGTATTTTTTTCACAAATAAAGCTTGTTAGAAATACTTTCACTCAATTATTTTCTTTCTTGACAGAAATAAGAATTTTTTTACAATGAGTAAATAAATAAGCATCCATAATAAGAATAAAGCAATAAGAATGAGATAAACAAATATGACTCATTCATAAAATGCTTGAGATTGACCTTTCTGGAGGTAAGATGAGTTTGATAGACCAATTAGAAGAAATTGAAAAAGAACTCTTAAAAGATCCCGATAATCAAGACTTGTTAAGAAAGAAAATATTAAAAAACTTAGAAATTGCCGGCGAAAAAATCTATCAGAATTCAGAAGAAGCCAAAGGAATCATTAATCAATGTTATGATAATGCTGTTCAAAACAATTATATCTATGGACAAGCAAAGTCATATCACCTATGGGGAATGCTCGCTTATTTTCAAATGAAATTCAAAAGTGCAATTGAATGCTATGAAAAAGCGCTTGATCTGTATCAACAATGTGAATCAAAAGTTGAACTCGCACATATTTTTAACAATTTAGGTTTAGTATTTACAGGTTTGAACAACTTTGAAGAAGCAATTTCTGCATACCAAAAAGCATTAGTCATTTATAAAAAGCATCCTTTTGATGTGGGCGAATCAAACACCTATAACAATTTAGGCATTGTTTATAAGTATTTGAAGAAATATAGAAAAGCCATAACCTTTTACAAAAAGGATTTGCAGATTGCATTAAGAACAGATAATAAAAGAAATCTTGCACGATCCTACAATAATCTGGCAGCAGCTTATGCACAGATCAAAAATTTCCCGAATGCTTTGGATGCGATCAAGAAGTCAATTCAATTTCATAAAGAGCTTAAAAATAATAATGGTTTAGTGTTCAATTACCTGATTAATGGCCATATCTATTTTGAATTAAAAGATTTCAAAAAATCAATTTCAATGCTTGATCAGGCTCAAAAATTAGCAAAAAAACTCGAAAATAAAAAAGCAATTTGGAGTGCTCTGGAAATGAAAGCTATGTTTTATACCAAAACTGGCAAACTCGCTAAAGCAATATATTATTTTAAAAAATATAACCAACTGACAATCTCTATTTTTACAGAAGAAAATGCACAAAAACTCGCTGAAATTCAAGCATTGATTGAACAAAAAGAAACTGAGAAAAATGCCATCATGGCGACTGCGATCGCTACAAGTCATGAACTTCGTCAACCCTTAATGATCCTGCAGGGAAATATCGAAATGATGCAATTTGAAATGGAAAACAAAGGTGATTTTGAAAAATACGGCAAGTATCATAAAAAAATGAGCGATTCTATCGAACGCATTCAGGATATTCTTTTAAGACTCACAGAATTCAACAGTTTGAATTATGAAGAATATACCGATGATGTTAAAATGATAAAATTGTGAGGTAAAAATGAACATATATAGAATAATCAAAGTCATTATCTTATTATTAACGGTTATAATTCTATCTTGTAGCTCCTCTGACTCCTCTGATCCCAATGCAACGATCAAAGGCCAGATTAATCTTGAAGCGCATGGTAACCATGCAGGGATCACGGTTGCTCTATATCAGCTGGCACAAGCTGACACTACCCTTAATAGAATAAGAAATGAATACTCCAATATTGGAGTAGCTTTGGTTCAAAAAGCAATCTTTGATCATCGCCAGCAATTACCTGTGAAAACAGTTCAAACTGATAATAACGGCTTTTTCACATTAGATGGAGTGATTCCAGGACAATACAATCTTGTTCTGCTTAAAGAAGGTTGGTCAACTACTTATTTTTATCAACTTCAGATAACCTCAGGTGAAAATAATCTCTTTTCAGATAGCAAAGGGATGACAATAATGAAAGCTATGGTAAACGTCCCTGCTGTCATCAATAGCCCTTATGTTTTTCAGTCTGGTGTTCAATATAATTTTAACCAAAATACAGTGATTACTGCTTCTGTAAATGTTGAATCAGGTGCTAAACTCTGTATTGCGCCTGGAAAAAAAGTGGATGTTTATGACAACTTTAATGTCATCGCTCAAAATAACGAATATTGGTATTGTACGACAAGTCACCAAATGAATCAAATCAACCAATCGGGAGTCATAGACTCAATGAACTATTTTGAGCGGTTTAACTTCACAAGCAACGGTACGATTCATATTAAAAACGCAATAGTTTCTCAATCCCGTTCAGGACTGAATATTATGAGTCATTCATCCATCATCGAAGAATCTGTTTTTAAAAATAATGATAACGCAATGGCAATTCATGGGGGTAATGCAGAAGTTAAAAAGTGTATTTTCAGCGATTCTAAAGAACGAGCTTTATATGTAATCCATAACCAAAATTATAACCAGAATAATCTAAATAATCACAATAATATATTTATTCGCTACAATGTTGCAAATGAAATAATTCAATTAGATACATATTTAAATAATAATTACTTTGTCTCTGGTAACACAGGCATTTCTCTGTATCGAAATTCAACGAGCACAATCGAATACAATAATTTCTGGAAAAATGAAGATTCAATTGTACTAAAAGGTGCTTACTCTGAGATTCAAAGAAATAAATTCTTTAATAATGATTTTTCTGATATTTGCTTTAATGTGGGGAGTCAAGTCTCAAGTGGATCAGTTCATTACAATAATTTCTATGATATCAGTCATTACTTACTAAGATTGACTCCATTAAATGGAGCTCAATGTGTTGATAACAATATTGATGCAAACAATAATTATTTTAAAAATACGGATATTAGTTTGCAATTATATGATAAATATGATGACGATCGTATTCAATATGAGATAATAACCACTCCAAGATCTGCTCAACCAATCAGTAATTGTGGCATTCAACTATAAGTTTCAATGATTCTCAGTCAGTTTAAGAAAAATATCATTAGTGCCTCAGTGATACATGCTTTAAACATTGGCATTGTGTTGATAAGTTATCCCTTATATATTCATTTTTTGGGATTTAAACTGTTTTCTGTATGGTCATTACTCTCTATCATCATCTCATTTGCTTTAATCGGTGATTTTGGTATCAGTAAAGCGCTCGTAAAATACATTTCTGAATCAGCTCAAGATAAAGAATATATTCAAAAAATTATAACTCATTCTTTTTATATCATCATCTGTATTTCTATCCTGATCGGCTTATGCTTATCATTTGGTAGTTCAATGATTATACAATGGCTAAATATCCCTATTGCGTTCCAATCTTCATCAATTGAGGTTATTTATCTAATATCAGCATTTATGCTCTCATATTTGCTTTTTGACTGCAATAATGGGATAATCAGTGCATTTAACCGATTAGATATATCCAGTATTTTTTTATTGTTACTGAATATCCTGCGATTAGTCTTTTCTGTGTTGATGCTTCAATTGAATTTGGGCTTAAAAAGTTTAATCCTTGGTGTCGGATTGGCAAATATTGTACTTATAATTGCACAAATGATACTCATTCGATTAAAATTCAACATTCAGGTATTTCGTTTCACTTATATCAATATAGGAATAATTAAAAAACTCATGTCTTTCGGATCTACAATCATTAGTATGCAGATTTTTAATATGTTTTCCATCCCATTAGTAAAAATCTTTATTTCTCATAGACTAGGTATAGATGCGGTTGGTTTTTTTGAGCTTTCAAGCAAACTTGTTTATTCGATCAGAACCGTTTTTGAAAAAGGCATATTTGCTGTTATGCCAAGAATTGCTGGAAAATATGGTGCATTAGCCATTAATAAACAGTCACAGGTATATCTAGAAGTGAAGACCATGAGCCATTATCTCTTAAAACTTGCTTTACCTTTCTTCTTTATTATAATGCTTGTTGCTCCCTATGCCATTCCCTTATGGTTAGGAAAGGATTTTCATCTCGAAGTATTACATGGATTTTATATCCTTATCCCTGGTGTTTTTGTTGGCTTGCTTGCTTTACCTACCTATTATGCATTGATGGCTCTGGATCAACAAAGACATTGCTTATATGAATCTGTCATCAGATCTTTGGGGATAATCCCGCTGATGAGTCTCTTTTTCCTTTTTAACCTAAATCTGAATGTTGCTTTTTCATTTTTTAGTATTATTGTCATGATTTCAAATCTCTATCTATTAATCATCTTTAGAAAGTTATATCATATATGAAAAAATCCCTACTCTTGTTTCTTTTTATTAGTATCGGAATATACTTAGCCTTAAGAAGTTTACTTCCCGATAATGAAGAAATCAGTAATATTGTAGAAATTGTCGTGTTTTATCCTTTACTCACTTCGATTATTGTGCCTTTGTTAAACAAAGTTCATAAGCAATCCAATGAATTAAACTTGGGACTCATTTTCTTCGTTGCAATGGGTGTCATTATGCTCATCGGTAATGTAAATAATTTTATAGTAAGATACATATTTCCCTCATTCGGCAATAATATATCATACACGAATTACTACTGGATGGGAGGAATGGTATTTTTTGCAATTGGTTATTTATTCTTTATGAATCGGCAAAAGATGAAGAAATATATTACTTACATTCATTTATCAACAAAATTGATCTATTTTACTTTTTTCTTATCCTTTTTTGCTAGTATCTACTCTTTCTTGTCATTGGGATTTATTCCATTTTTTAAAGGGGCTGGACTTGATGTCCGTTACTCTGGATCAGAATCTGATAGTTCTGTAATTATTCGTTTGTGGTCACTGTGCGTGATTGCAGCAGTTTTAGGGATCAATTATTATTATAATGAAAGAAAAAGAACGGATATCTTAGTAATTTCGGTTGTCTCTTTTCTCTTATCATTATTTTTTATAACTCGTATTTATCCCATTATCATTCTTGTTTCATTGTTTTTGATATTGTTCCAAATATACTCTAAGAAAGTCAAAATATTATTAGGTCTGTTTTCTATTATCGCCTTCATTTTCTTTAATGCTTTGTTCATTGATTATCGTTCAGGAACTTTTGTCAATTCTGTGGTTAATAGTAGTCATTTAAACAACGTACAAAAGACAATCTATTTCACTTTTAATGAGTATCGACAACTAAATATTGCGATTAATGAATATGATGGTGAACCTTTGTATGGCCAAACACTCCTGCCTATTCCTGTAGGATTCATTCCTCAACAGTTTCTGGCTTTCTTTGGTATTGTAAAAAACAAGATCCAAAACAATAACTCAGCTGTTATTATGGCAAATTTTTTAAAATCAAATACCTCCACTGGCATTCGTATAGGGATTATGGGCGATTTATTTCTAAATTTTAGATATTGGGGACTTATGTTTATGGTCTTCATGGGATTACTGGTAGGTTTACTCCAGAAAAATCTAAACAACCTCTCAAAAAATGATTATCGATATGGAATTGTCATTATACTTTTTGTTATTTCTCTTTATTCTTTAGTGGGTCAAAGTGACGCAATTGGCAGTCTCGGCGGTAATTACATATTTTTCTTGATTATTAGTACTCTATTTTTAAACAAAAAAACATATCAGATATAATAAAGAAGGTTTTATGAGAATACTCATCACAGGATCAAAAGGAGTCGTAGGTCAAAAACTTGAAAAAGAATTAAAACGTCGTGGACACTATGTTTTTGGGGTTGATTTGTTACATCATGCTGGAGAAATCGGATATATTCAAAGAATGAGTAATGAAGAGTGGACCTATTCACGATGCGATATTGGAGAATATCGACAGATTGAACGCATCATTAAGCAAGCTGGACCCTTTGATTTAGTCTATAATTGTGCCGCAGAATTTGGCAGATGGAATGGTGAAGATTACTTTGAACAGGTATGGAAATCCAATCTTGTGGGTTTAAAAAATATCATTCGCTTACAAGAAGAATATGATTTTAAACTGGTTCATTTTTCCAGTTCTGAAGTCTATGGTGATTTTCAGGACGTCATGTCTGAAGATGTTATGGACAAATTTGAAATCAAACAGATGAATGATTATGCGATTTCTAAATGGGCAAATGAAATGCAAATAAGAAATTCCATGCAGGTATTTAATACAAAAACTGTGATTGTTCGACTTTTTAATACTTATGGAGACGGAGAATATTATCACCCTTATCGTTCTGTGAACTGTAAGTTTTGTTATCATGCATTATTTGACTTGCCTGTTACTGTGTATAGAGGGCATTATCGCTCAAGCACCTACATTGATGATTGCGTGAGAACTATCGCAAATATTTCTGATAATTTTATCACTGGAAGAGTTTATAATATTGGAAGTAGTCAATACCATGATATTGAAACTTTAGCAGATATTATATGGGATTATACTAAAGCATCTCGTGATTTAATCCATTATGAAGACTCAGAAATGTTGACAACTAAGATTAAAAAAGTGAATATTGACCTGTCTTTAAAAGAACTGGATCATCGTGAGAGCATTAGTTTAGAAGAGGGTGTTAAATTGACAATTGACTGGATGAGAGATTATTACCGCTTAAAATGACAAGTAAATATAATAAAATTCACATTTTAACCAATAGTGATTTCCCTTATGGTGGCGCTGCAGAAGCGGTCGTCAGAAATATTGCAAAAGGCTTGTTGTCTATGGGGGCAATAATAGACATTTGCCGTTTGAGAGGGAAACGTTATTCTTTTGAAAATGACACAGGGATAACGTGCAAAAATTACTTATTCAATAGCCCTTTTCAAAATGACTTTGCTAAGATCCTTGAATTGTTGATTAATCTATTTTACCTGCCTATCTACCTGATTCGAAGAAAATTAATATATAAAGATCAAGCGATATTACTTTATGGCATTGAATATGCCTATTACTTGTCAATAATTGTGCTTATGTGCCGAATTCTGAAAATAAAAACAATACGAATTATCACTGATTATTATCAGGAATATATGATCGTTCCTGTATGGTGGAAAAAGCTTAAGATCTTTTTTTACGAATGGCAATTTAAACACTTGGATCGCTATTTTGATGGTATATTAGTATTTTCTTCATTTCTGAAAAATAAATGTTTACAAAACCAGGTTGACCCTAAAAGACTCTTATTGATCCCTCATTTTATTGAGTTTGAACAAGAGTTTTGTTTGCCCGAAATGAGTAATAAAAAAAAGATAATGTATTGTGGAACAATCACAGAAGAAAACGGGGTATTAGATCTTATTATGGCATTTTCCTTCTTACGTGGTGAGTTTGATAATCTTGAACTGTATATCATTGGTCATCTGACAACAACAATGAAAGACAAAATTACTGCCTTAAAAATTGATTTAGAAGGGATATATTTTCCTGGCCAATTATGTAAGAATGAGGTACAAGCATATCTGAGTAATGCTGATATATTTGTTAATCCAAGAAGATCTGGCGTATGGGCAGATGCTGGATTCCCAACTAAAATAGGTGAATATTTTTCTTATAAAAAACCTGTTGTAAGTACAAATGTCGGAGATTTAAAATTCTACTTACAAAACAAAAGAGAAATCATTTTTGCCGAAAGTAATAGTATCAATTCTTTATCAGATGCAATTAGATTTGTGATCTCTCATCCAGATCAATCTAAAATTATTGCTCAAACGGGTTATTTGTGGGCTTTAGAACATTTGGACTATAAAAAAAACTCTAAGATACTTAATCAGTTTATTTATGAGTTATGAGCAATAAAATGATTCAAAAACTATCAAAGTATCAAATCAAAAACATTAAAACAATAAGTATAGCTGAATGGCATGAGTTCATCGACCAAAATGATTATGCTACAATCTTTCATACCCCATACATGCATGATCTGTATGATCAATGTTCAGGCTTATCTTCATTTGCTTATTTTACTGTAGATGCTGAGGGATCAATCAAAGCACTTATAACAGGTTATAAACAAGATCTGGTGAAAATCCCTTTTTGTACCAGTTTTAAACGAACAGTACTAATGCAAAGTCCAATATATTCTGATATTGAAGCACTGAGAGTACTCTTGGATTATTATCAAAAGAAACATGCTAATCAAATTGTTACTGAAATCAGGAATCACTACCTTAATGATGAGATAAAAAGTGTCATGAATGATTTGGGTTTTAGCTTCGAAGATCATTTAAATATTCTAGTAAATCTAAATCAATCAGAAGAAGATTTATGGAAACAGATACATCCAAAAAGAAGAAATGAAATCATAAAAGCCCAAAAGACGGAGATACAAGTAAAACTAATCAACAATAATGAGCTTGAAAAGGCTTATCAAATATTAAAAGATGTCTATTCTCGAATAAAACTGCCTTTATTGCCAATAAAGTTTTTTAAAACGGCACTTATGAAACGTACAAATGATTACGGATTAGATATCTGGGGTGCCTATTCTCAGCATCAGATGATTGGTGTGATGGTTGTTTTAAAATATAAAAAGATGATTTATGATTATTTTGCGGGTAGTCTCTCTTCTGAATACAATAAACACCCCAATGATATTATCCCATGGGAAGTCTTCAAATACTACCATCAAGAAGGATACGAATTATTTGATTTTGGTGGGGCTGGGAAACCAGATATCCCTTATGGAGTTAGAGATTATAAATTAAAATTTGGTGGAAAATTGGTCAATCACGGGCGTTTTATATTTATTCATAACAATTGGAAATTTCTATTGTTAAAAACCGCGCTAAATTTTAGAAAAAGATATCTGAACTGGAGAAAAAAGTGACTCCCAAAATATTGATACTTAGTCCAAACTTTAATAAACAAGGTGGAATTTCTAAATATTGCACTCAGATATCTTTATTTATGAAAAATCCTAACATCGTCGTTTATAGAGGTTCTGAAGAACATCATTTTCTCCTTAAGTTCACTCCCATTAGATTAATGTGGCATTATCTCAAATTCCTGATAATTCTACTTTTCAATAATATTCAGATTGTTCATCAAAATACTTCGCTAGGTCAAAAAGGGATCCTTAGAGACTCAATTTATATCATTTTATCAAAACTACTTCAAAAAAAAGTGCTACTCTTTATTCATGGCTGGGATGAACAATATGCACAACGCATTGATAAGTCTAAGTTTAATACTTTTCGAATCATTTATAGGCTAAGTGATCAAATCATTGTTCTGTCTCAATCTTTCAAAGATCAGCTCATCCGCTGGAATTTTAATGAAAATATTATTGTCGAAAGAAATTTTGTAAACCAGGATGATCTTGCACACTTTCAGATCGAAGATAAGATAAGATCCCTTAAAGAGAAAAAAGAAATCTCTCTTCTATTTTTATCCCGTTTAGAAAAAGAAAAAGGCTTGTATGAATCAATTGAAATATTTCAATCTTTAAAAGATAAATCATATCCTGTCAAATTAAACATCGCAGGAGATGGTTCTGAATACGAAAAGATCCAAATGATTCAAAATTCAAAACCAGATATTCAATTCCATCATTATGTGAGTGGAAAAGATAAAATAGATCTTTTCTCTCACTCTGATATTTACTTACTTCCCAGTTATTCTGAAGGTATGCCTATTTCATTAATTGAAGCAATGGCTTATGGGCTAATCATCATTTGCAGAACAACAGGAGGAATCAAAGATTTCTTTGAGAATGACAATATGGGTTATGGACAGA
>CAZNKI010000067.1:0-16287 GCA_964573665.1 uncultured Candidatus Cloacimonadota bacterium
TCTGGTTTTAGTTTTCTTGCAGAACAGCCTGATTTATATCCTAACGGTTTAATATCAGTTTCTAATATAGGTGTATTTAATTCTAATAATCAGAGTACTCCTTTATGGGGAGTGCCATATCTTGGATCTGCTGCAAGTGCATATTTATTTAGAGATAACGTTTATTTATATAATTGGACAGTAGCTCACAATACAGGAGTATATGGACCAATGTTAATACAAGGTAAAGGTGAATTCAATTTTTATAATTCAATTTTTTATGATAATCATCCAAATACAATTGGCTTTATTGGCCCTTCAAGTAATGAAGATTCTTTAAAAGTGAATTTTATTAACTGTTCTTTCTTTGAAGATAGTGATTCGACTTTTGTGAGTTTCTACAATGCGTTTCAAACTGAAACAGAGTGTATCTATGGTGATCCTTTATTCAGAGGTGAAGGCCAGTATCCCTTTTCTCTATCTCAGGGCTCCCCTTGTATTGATGCTGGCACCAATGATTTGCCTGAAGGAATAAGTCTTCCAGAAAGAGACTTAGCAGGTAATTTAAGGATCATTGGCTCTGCTGTGGACATTGGGGCTTATGAATTTAATCCATTAAGTGTGATTCAATATCCTGAAGAGGTGATCGCAAGCAAACCTTTTAAATGCTCTGTCTATCCAAACCCAATTGACTTATCCCTAAAGAGAAATTTATTCTGCAATTTTGATGTGGAGTTTACACGAGATGATGATATCGACTTCAGTATCTACAACATCAAAGGACAAAAAATCATTACGCTTGCCAAAGGGCAACGAAGCCCAGGTATGAGTCGGTTTAACTGGGATGGTAAAGATGAGAATAATAAAAAAATCGGATCAGGTGTATATCTGTATAAGATTACAGGTCGGGATTCAGAAGTGTCAGGTAAATTTACTGTCATTGATTAAAGCATCGTTTCCTCTTACTTCTCAGAGATTATTCGCAAATAGGTCAAATAAAAAGGGAAAAGAAATAATAAATATTCTTTAAAATTAACTCTAACAAATAGATAAAATGTAGCAAAGATTGCTAAATCTTGTTTTTTTATGATATACTTAAAATTTGACTTGACAGCCCTATATATATATATATATATAAGTTTAGCAAAATAACCCTGGAGGAATTTATGTACATTGACACTATTAAGAACAAAATGAGTTCACACCGTTTATTTTGCCTGATTCTAATCATGGTAAGCCTTTTATTCACTTCGAATTTATTTGCCTGCAAACTCTTTATGATGGTAAGTAAAGATACTAATGCATTGAACCCCACTGAAATTGTCACTCTGTTAACAAACTTTCAAGCTCAGGGACCAGGTAATGAAGATGGATGGGGAATTGTTGCTTTTGATAAAGATGGAATACCAATTCCAGGATATCAGTACAAGTATGTAACTGACAACAACAATGTTACTACTCTTGAAATCACAGCTGATCCTTTAAGATTCTCTGGGAATAAACAGGCAAATCTTGATGGAACTAACTTTACTAATGCCGTTAATATCATTAGTCAAAGCAGTCCTCATATTATTATTGCTCATTTGAGAAATGGGACATCAGGCGCTACTGGGATTACAGATCCGCACCCTTTTGTATATCAAAATGCTGAAGGCAAATATTATGCTTTTGCTCATAATGGAACTGTGCCTCCTTGTTCTGTACCGAATAATAATATTAATCTTACGCAACTAATGTCAGGTTATGTGACTACATTGACAGGCAACGCTGATTTTGGGAAGTCAATGACAGGATGGTATGACTACCCTAATACAATAGATTCTTCTCAGTATTTTCGTTACCTTCTTGCACAACTTTCAACTAATGACTGGAAAATGGGAAAAGTGGTAGAAAATTTGTTTAATAATCAATTTAATATATTTGGCTCGGTTAGTAATGGTATATTTACCACAAGTAATTGGGCAGGTAATTTTGTGATGACAGACGGAAAGCAGGGGTTTGCATTTAGAAGGAAGGCTACAGGTGTTGATGAGAATCCTTACAATTTACACACAAATGCAGAATCAGGAACAACAAACTATTATTTAGTTTTAACAGATAATTTTGCACAAAATCCAGTGCCTAATATGGACTTGATGATTAATGGGCAAACTGATAATACTTTCCCAGTATTTGAGTATTTAGCACCAGGAAATAAATACTTAAGATATAACGTTACTCAGTTCATCAATGGTGTGTATAAGAAATCTTTTGAACGAACTTGCTATTTCCCTACAAATCAAGTTGGAACAAGAACTTATTGGGGATGGTTTTCTTATCCTTTAAAGAGTTCATATACCTTATTACCAGGCTCTCCAAACTATATTATTGATGTTGAAGATAATTATTCAGTAAAAGTTGGTCTAGATTCTTGGGAAAATCACGGAATTCCAAACTCTCCTGATCAAAAATATGGATATAAAGCCAGAATAATTAATGATGATGTCAATGAATTTTATGAATTTAACTTAGTTAATCATTTACCTCAAAATGAAATTTTAACACTTAATCAAAATAGCCCTAATTGGGTAGGATATTGGCTAATGAATAATCAAACTCTTGAAGATGCATTAGGAACTCACTTTAATTCTGTTCAAAGAGTGTATGCAGAACGATGGTCTTATGACGCCAATAGTTTTTTAACCTATGGTAATAAAAATCAAATGATGGAGTTTGGCAAAATGTATATTATTGAGTTAAAAGCCAATGCTGGAAATATTCAAAATTTCACATGGCAGAATAAAATATTGACTAGTTCACCTGCTCCAATGGTTCAACAAGCAATAAATTATTCTTTTATTTCTCAAGCTTCTTATGAAACCCTCAATATCGAATCATTGGATTCAAAATCAGGTGTTGAAGAAATTGCTGTTTTTGCAAATAATGATTGTATCGGTGCTGTCAAAGTGAATCAGTTTCCATTACAGATTTTGCTTTATACTGAAGGATACGAAGGCTATCCTTTGACTTTTGAAGTCTTAGATGGATCCAAAAACAGAAATACCCTATATACCCCTTACCTCATTAATGAAGATAAAAAACTGAAAAAAGCAAAATTATTTGCAGGAGATATTAATTTTACTGATATCCGCTTGGTTCAAAGTACAAATGAAAACAATGAAGCTGAATATACTCAAATTCTCAATGTGAGAAACTACCCTAATCCAAGTAATCCAAGTACTACGATTCGATTTTCATTAACAGAAGCTCAAAATGTTTCTGTAGAGATCTTTAATGTAAAAGGTCAAAAAGTAAAAACACTCGTCAATCAAATGCTATCCAAAGGAACTCATGGACTTGTTTGGAATGGGACAAGCGATGAACAAAATACCGTATCAACAGGTGTTTATTTCTACAAAATTGTATGTGATAAAGAAACTGTTGTCAGAAAACTGATGTTTGTGAAATAATGCAATCATTTGGGGGCAGTGATATTCTGCCCCCCTAATTATATAAGGAGATATTTTGAAATATATATTAATCCTCTTTTTTGTTCTGTTAAATACCATGTTATGTGCTGCAATTCTTGAGGTGGGTCAAAGCGGACAAACTTATCAAAGTATTCAATCTGCTATACATTCTGCAGTGAGTGGAGATACGGTATTAGTTCATCCTGGCAGATATTATGAAAATCTGGTGATTGGCAGTAAAACACTCACCTTAAGCAGTTTATATTTATTGAGTGGAGATGAATCTGATATAAATAATACTATTATTGATGGTAGTGAGATAAGATCTTGTTTATATATTTTTAATTCTCATAATGCCTCAATCATTGGTTTAACTTTTGAACATGGAAAGGGAACTTATATTAATGATGGCATTGTTACTGGAGGAGGAGTATTTGTTAAAAATTGTGAAAATGTCTTGTTAAGATCGAATATAATACAATTTAATCGTGCTACTACTGGTGGGGGATTGAGCATGAAATCCACAAGAGGTGTCTTGTCAAGTAATCTAATAAGGTATAATGAAGCAAATTCATTAGGAGGTTTGTTAATAGAAATAACTGATATAGAAGATCCAGAAAATACTGTTGTTTTTGATGCTCAAAATAAGAATTCAATATATGCTAATACTAGTCGTATTGCAAATGATATTTATATTTATGGTACAGAAACTTATTCGGTGATTTTGAAGAAAGGATCATCTGCTACATTATCAAACTACTGGGTGGTTGGACGATACTCTGGTAATGATGCTGTTATCAATTATTCTTGTGAAGAAGAATATTTTTCTCCAATAGATGAGGATGTTTATGTCAGTACCAATGGGAATGACAATAATACTGGCACAAGTCCTGATCAAGCGCTTCGGAACATATATACGGCAATGAGCAGGATTCAAAGTGACCCTGATCAACCCAAAAATATCTTTGTTGACTCTGGGGTTTATACACCTGTCCCTGGGCAGGAATTGTTGCCTATTCAATTAAAAAGTGGGGTAAACATTATTGGTGTAAATGGAAACTTTACTATAGATGGAGCAAATAAATATAGTTTATTTAACAGCTTAAATTCAAAAAATATCTCTATAGAAAATATGATTGGAATCAATATTGGATCTTCAAATATCATAGATGATGGGAGTGCTTTTTATATTGATACTGGAGAAAACTTTAAGTTAAAAAATGTTGAACTTAGTACGACGATGCTTTTAAAAATTGCTATGTTGAATTTTATGGATATGAAGAATCTTAGTATTAACAATCTAAAGATTAACAATCCAAGAGGATATAACCAAGGGATGATTGGGACATTACATACACCGACAACTATGGATAATGTTTTAATTAATGGAGGGGGTAGAGCGTTTAGTTTCCATAAAAACGGATTGGAAGATCTTGATGATGTACCTGTTGTATTCTCAAATGTGGGTATTTTTAATACTTCAAATATGAACCAAGTGGGCTGGGGTTTCCCATTTATGGGTTCAACTGTTATTTTCAATCAAACCACTACACTGCCTTTGGATAAAAATTACTTTGTTAATTGGACAGTAGCCAATAATACGGGATATTATGGACCGATGTCAATCAAAGGGATAGGGATAGTTAATTTTTATAATTCAATTTTCTATAACAATAGACCTAATACGATTGGTTTACTGGCTTACCCTTATCCGGAAGATTCTTTAAGAGTAGACTTTAACAATTGTTTATTTTTTGAAGATAGTGATTCGACATTTATTACATTAGCAAATGTCACTCAAAATGAGATTGATTGTCTTTATGGTGATCCTTTATTCAGAGGTGAAGGCCAGTATCCCTTTTCTCTATCTCAGGGCTCCCCTTGTATTGATGCTGGCACCAATGATTTGCCTGAAGGAATAAGTCTTCCAGAAAGAGACTTAGCAGGTAATTTAAGGATCATTGGCTCTGCTGTGGACATTGGGGCTTATGAATTTAATCCATTAAGTGTGATTCAATATCCTGAAGAGGTGATCGCAAGCAAACCTTTTAAATGCTCTGTCTATCCAAACCCAATTGACTTATCCCTAAAGAGAAATTTATTCTGCAATTTTGATGTGGAGTTTACACGAGATGATGATATCGACTTCAGTATCTATAACATCAAAGGACAAAAAATCATTACGCTTGCCAAAGGGCAACGAAGCCCAGGAATGAGCAGATTTAACTGGGATGGTAAAGATGAGAATAATAATAAAATCGGATCTGGTGTATATCTGTATAAGATTACTGGTCGTGATACAGAAGTGTCAGGAAAATTTACTGTCATTGATTAAAACATCGTTTCCTCTTACTTCTCAGAGATTATTCGCAAATAGGTCAAATAAAAAGGGAAAAGAACTCTTGACTGAAAAATATCATTCATTATTGATTTATAACTTGTCAAAATAATTGCACTTGATTAAATGTCACAAAATGTTGAGGAGAATGCGATGAAGAAGATGATTGTTTGTTTATTTTTATGTTTAATATTAGTCTCAGTTTATGCTGATGATGAGCAAGGATCAATAATCAAAATTGCAGAAACAGGAAATATTACTTCACTGAATGCAAACCTGAAAATTGCTGATACAATTATTTCAGTTTGGCAGGATTATCAAGGTCTTCATCGACAGCTTTTTGCTCAAAGAATTGATGAAAATGGCAATAAACTGTGGGGTGAACAGGGCATTCAGTTAAGCTTTACGCAAGCCAGCCATTCAGAACAAAAAATTGTTCAAGGTGATGATCAGCATGCGATTATCGTTTGGAAATCTGTTACTCGAAATGAAGATGGGTCAAAATCAGCTTGTGTTAAAGCTCAAAGAATTGATCTTGAAGGTAATTTATCATGGGGAGAAGAAGGTATTACAGTTTCTAACTGCTATGATATGACAGAAAATATAATTATTGTGAGTGATCAACAGGGCGGTGTCTTTGTTCAGGATAAATCGGTGGGTTATTTGAAATTGATTCATATCTCAAATAATGCTGAAATAATTGGTGAATCTGCATTCCCAAGTATAATCGATCGTATTTCAAAAGTTGATTTTTATCCTGATTATGGCTTTTTTATTTATCCAACTTTTCAAAGCACTCTAATCAGAGCCTCTGTTTCATCAGAGATTATTTTTACATTGCCTTTTTCAAAAGTATGTATGAACAATACAGATATTTATGCGATTATTAACTATAACTCCTCTCTGGTAGTTAAGAAATATAATTTTAATGGAGAACTACAATACAGTCAAACATTTAACCATTTTATTGGCAATTATAATGAGTATAATTTTCAGAAAGTGTTGTTTTATGAGAACGCCCTTTATTGTTTATTTAAGAAGTCTTATCAATTGAAAATGATCAAAATTGATTTAGAGAATCAAACATCACTTGAAAATACTTTGGATATTTTTAGTGGTAGATTCGATCTTGTTAAAGCCATTATTGGAGATGAGGAGAAACTTTCGATACTCTACGTGGAGAAGGGATATATTGAAAATCTGGACAAAGAGATATATCATGTCAAAATTCAAAAGTTTAGTTTAGAAGATTTAAGCAGAATCAATCCAACTATTCAAGCGAATACTTCACCTGTTTGGGTGAATAGTGTTGATGGATTTTATCTGAATGATCAAATGATCATATTATGGGATTTGAGTGATTATTCACGTTTTGAGTATCAAGTGATTAATCAGGATGGTCAAACCATGCATACAGAGAGACTCCCTTTTTTAGCTAAAGCTAGCAATTACATTTATCAATATCCTATAATATCGCGTTTTAATGATAGAATGATTCTTTTCTGGTATGAAGATTTTGAAAATATACGAAGATACCATTATCAAATCTTTCAAAATCAGCAACCTGTTCTGACTCCAAATCATAGTGAAATCTTTGCATTAACTGATTATTCTCAAACTTAGTTATCATCAGCATTTGATCCGCAAGGTAATTTTTATTTTTCCTGGTTAATAAAGAGAGGATTTGTTAATGAAGTATGGGTACAAAAGATCAGTGCCAGTGGTGACAAGTTATATGGGATTTATGGGAAAAAGATCCTTACAACAGAGAATGATATTGACTATATTAAACACCTCATAAACTTTGAAAATGATAATATCTATTTTTACTTCAATACGCTTTCTCCTGAATATGTATATGATATTTGTGTTCAAAAGATCAGCCAAAATGAAGTGATGTGGGGAGATGAAGGTAAGCAAAATTTATTCGAAGGTCATTATGAATACTTTGAAAAAACAATTATTAAAGGAAATTATCTTCTTGTTCGTTATACTGGGAGTAATGGGTTAGTATTAGCAAAAGTGGATCAAGATGGAAACGTCTCTCGTTTATGGCATTTATTTCAAGATCACCGTGATATTATAAATTGTGATTTAAATTCTTTACAAAAAGACAATCTGATTATTGTATTCTTTGACAATAAATATCAGATCATTGATACAGAGAGTGAAGAAACAGATCTGCAGTCTTATCAGATTGAAGCATTTGAAAGTGTTTACCCCTTTTCTTGGGATGAAGAAGTGATACTGAAGGGGAAAAATAGTGATGAGCCTACAGAAACAGGTATGATAAGGTTTCATTGCTCAATACTGAAATGTAATGTAAATAATAATCAATTGCTTTTTCAAGGAGAACCTTTATATATTGGCGTTACTAATGACTTTTATTTGAATAGCATTTTCAAATATGGAGATAATATAATTCACCTTGTCGATGGCTTAAATTCATTTCAATTAAAGACGATTGATTTTAATGGTGAACAATTGAATGATCAAATCATAAATACCAATAGCAGTTTTGATCATATTCTTCATCAACGTATTATATCGGGAGATGATGCCATTTTATTATGGTCACAAATTGAGAGTAATTATTTGCATTTTCCTAACAATAATCATGCAAACCTTTACCTTCAGTTTATTGATTTGTCATTGCCCTCTGGTTCTGATACTCCAGTTATTTATGATAAGACAAGTTTAAAACAAAACTACCCAAACCCATTCAATCCTAATACAAATATTTCATTTAGTATTGCTGAAGATGGCTTTGTCGATGTAAGTATTTATAACATCAAAGGTCAAAAAGTCCGAACACTGTCTCAAAAAACATATCTAAAAGGGGATCATGTGCTTGAGTGGGATGGGAAAAACGATAATCATCAAATCGTAAACAGCGGAGTATACATCTATCAATTAAAAGTGAATCATAAAACGATTATGAGCAAGAAGTGCTTGTTATTGAAGTAGATGCTTCTCTTTGTTGAAATTAAAACCAGTAAATTTTAAGCTTATTGAATTTCAATAAGCTTTTTTGATTATAAAAAACGTATAAAAATAAAAAAGAAATGGCGAATAATAAAGCATAGCGCGAATAGATTAAAAATTATAAAATAAAAGCTTGACAAGATTTATACGATTGTATATTTATGATAATATTAAAAATTAAATCTCCACTAATTTTTAAGGAGGTCGAATGGTACTGAAGTTTCCTTGATCATCAACTGTTGAGGATTAAGCACTTTCATCTCAACAGAATAATGTCCTCCCGTCACTTTTCGTATGAACGTTTAGAAATCTAATTATTAACCTTATAAGTATGAAAGGATTAAAAATGATTCAACTATTACATGCAGAAAAGAAATTGAGAAGTTTAAATCACTTTGTTAATGATACAATCATTAGTAAATGGGGCAAAGATTCATTAGATACTACAATGGATAAGGAACAATTTGAAGAAGATCCTGATATTCCAGAAGGTCTTGATATTAAAGCAAGAAAGAAATCTTTGTATAACAGATTCTCTGATACAAAAAAATTACAGTTAAAATCATAAGTTGTTATTGATAATTAGTCTAGTAATCTAATCTAGGGGGGATTTCCCCCTAGATACATTTAGTAGGGGTTAAAATGGATAATTCAATTACATTTATATCATGCATATTGCGTGAATTTGAGCATAACGAAATATCAAAAACTGATCTTCAACTTTCAATTGTTACTCTTGCAAGCAGTATAAAGAACAGGAATTGTTATCTAGCAATACGAGATTTAAGTATTGATTTTTACGATCAGGATGAAATCAATACTTTTGTTGATTATTTATTAAACTTTAACTCTAAATATTATGGTTTTTCAACCATCAACGTTTCATATCATATAAGTCTAGAGATTGCTCGAGTACTCAAAGAAAGAAATCCTGAAGTAATTATTATAATGGGTGGACCTCAGGCAACTGCAACAGCATGGGATTCAATGGAAACTTTTCCTTGGGTTGATTATATCATTTGCAATGAAGGCGATTTTTCACTGAATGAGTTACTCGAAAAACTGGATCAAAATCAAAGCATCGAAGAAGTTCCAGGACTTTTGTACCGAAAAGGTGAACAGATATATCAAAACAAAGCAAAAATGATTCAAAATCTGGATTCTCTCAATATCCCAAGATATACTAATATAACAAATTATAAGGATTTTGCTGAAAAACTCATAGGAAAAACTTTTGAACTTGATATTGGTAGAGGATGTCCATTTTCCTGCACCTATTGTTCGACTTGTCAATTCTTTAATCAAACTTATCGTATCAAAAGTAATGCAAGGATACTTGAAGAGATTAATGTTCTTACTGAGGATTATCAGTCTTTCAGCATATCATTTACTCATGATATGCTGACTTATAATAAGGCGAACATTTTGGAGTTGTGTGAACTCTTAAAAGTTGAAGATAAGTATACATGGACATGTAGTGTTCGGTTAGATACCATTGATGAAGATATTATTCGTAGTTTTTCAGAATCGAATTGTATGGGAGTATTTATTGGTATTGAAACAGGATCTCAAAGAATGCAATCAATAATAAAAAAGAGACTAAATTTAAACACTTTACTGGATAAACTAGATTTGTTTAACAAATATCAAGTTGAAAAAACTTGTGCTTTTATGTGTGGGTTTCCTGAAGAAACTATGGATGATATACAACAAACAGTTAATTGTATTGTTGATTGTATTTTAAAGTTTGCTAGGGTACAAATAAGTTCTCTATCTCCACTTCCCTTAACTGAAGTATATGAAAAAAATAAAGATAATTTATCATTTGATGGATTTATGGGAGATTTTTCTAGAATTTTATTATCAGAAAGTGAGAAAAAGAATTATATTTTGAAATATCCAAGAATCTTTTCTTCATTTTACTATATCAATCATCCAACAATCAATCGTAACTTTTTCATTTTCTTGAATTTATTGGTAAATAAATCAAACAATTACAGATTTACAATATTTTGTCTTCTAGCCTACTTTAAAGAATATCATCCAAAAGTTTTTGAGAAATATGTACTGAATTTCTGTAATGAAGTATATCCTAAACTTATCAAGATTGATTATTCATTAAGAAGAAAGTTTTTTGATCAAAAACTAAAACTAATCGTGAATAAAGTAACCAAAAAGTATTTACCATACTTGCGCTCAATTTTTGATTATGAGTTAACACATGAGTGTTTAAAACAAGTTTCAATTGTTAAGTACTTAAGTCATAAAGAGAATAACGAAAATTTCACTAAAATAGAAGATGAAAGAAAAGTGACTTTGAGAATTTCAGATAAAGCCTCTTTTCTTAAATGCGATTATGATGTTAAGAAAATACTAATTGATTGCATAAAAGACAAAAGGGTTAGATTAGATATAAATAAAGAAGAAAAGAAATATTGCATGATGTACATTTTTAAAGATCTTTCTGAACTTTACGAAATAGATGATAACTTATATCATTTTTTAAGTTTATGCGTAAAACCAATAACTATAGATAGTATAAATAAAAATATGAAAAAGAGATTTGAAAATTGGACAATGACTCAAACAATAGAAGCCGCAAACTATCTGATCTCAGAAAATATTTTAACAAGATAAGGAGAATAAATGAATTTAAGCAAAGAGTTAACCAGGATCTTCTTAAAGTCAAAATATCTTTATTTGGTTACAATTTTATCAATTATTGTAACTTCTTTTATTGCAACTATACCTGTTTATGTTATTAAGAATATAACTGATCAAAGTCATCTTGATATGGCACTCATTCTAAAAACATCTTTAATTCTTATAGTAACTGGAGTTGTTGACTTCTTATTTTCAGTAATGCTAACAACTAATTATGTAAAAGCATCAATAGTAGTTATTCAGGATTTAATGAAATTGCTAATAAGTTATTTACTAAAGATAACTTGGATAAAAGTATCACGTATTAAGCTTGGAGTTTTGTTATCAATATTCGAGAAAGATTCTTCGACATTATCATCAATAACAAGTGGTATTTTGACAGGTTTTCTTTCAAATTTGTTTCAACTTATTTTTTTACTGATTAGTTTGTTTTTAATGGATGTTCAAATATCATTAATAATATTACTTACAATTCCATTGATGTACATGATAGTTCACTGGAGCGGTAAAAGACTAAAAATTGCTATTATTGAACGTTCAAAAAGTTGGGATCAATTAGGCCATTTACGAATGGATATTGTCACAGGATTGAAAGAAATAAAATTGATGAATGCTGAACAAACAATGTTGAATAATCTTGATTCATTCTCAAATAATGTCATCCATAAAATAACCCAGCACCGTCTTTTCGAGTCGATAACCAATAACTCTATTATCTTATGTTCTGCGATATCCTCTGCTATTATTCTTTATGTGGGCGGTATAAAGGTACAAAAGGGATTGATGACGATGGGTGCATTATTAGGCGCATTTACAGTGATTTACAAAATATATGCGCCAATAAAGGGTTTGCTGACAATGTACATCGGATTCAATGAAGTGACAGTTTCTAAGAGAAGAATTGAAGAGAATCTCTTAATGCTTGATGAGGAAGAAGAAGGGGTCATCAATACACCGATTGATGAGATTATGAGTATCGAATGCAAGGGCTTAAAATTGAGTATCGAGGATCGAGAAATATTGAAGGGAATGGACTTGAGAATCGACGCACCAGGTAATTATGCCATTGTCGGCGAATCGGGTAATGGAAAATCGACGATGATCAACATACTGAGTAAGCTCTATACTGGATATGAAGGAAATCTTTGGGTGAACGGAGTGGATGTGAAAGACATTTCAAGTAAGGAAATTCGAAAACAGATCATGTTGATCCCACAGGAACCTTATTTCTTTTCGGATACAATATTAAATAATCTCAAGCTGGCAGTTCCTGAGATGAGTGATGAGGAGATTATCAAATTTGCAGATCAGCATGGCATCGGAAAGATCCTGGAAGCCAAAGCTGAATCCTATCATACCCGAATTGGACAGGGGAATCAATTCTTAAGCAGAGGTGAAGCACAGAGACTTGCTTTGATCAGAGCTTTGATCAGGCACCCGAACGTTCTGGTTCTTGATGAAGCCAGTAACAGCATTGATCCAGCGAATGAGCAGTTCTATAATGATTTAATTGAAGAAATGTCTCAGAAGAAAATCGTCATTAATATCTCCCATGAGTTTCTCAAAGTGAAACGATGCAAGAAGATCTTTTTTATCAAAGATGGCAAGATCACTGAATCTGGAGATCATGATACCTTAATGAATCTTAAAGGTGATTATTACAAGATGAATTGCTCCGCACATGGGATAAAAAATAATGAAAAGAGGTCTGAATGAATACAAAAAGACTAATCTATCTATTGCTCTTATTGACGTGCATCAGTTTGTTAAATTCTCTCGTAATACCTGTAAAGAACAATTCTAATAATGCCTTAATACTTGACCAGTTTGTACGGATTGAGCCACCAGATGCCCAAGCGATTTCATTAAAAACACAGGCGTTTTTAAACTATGACCAGGAAAACCTATATGTGAAATTTGTATGTGAGATTGATTCAACTTTTACGGTAGGCATAAAGAGTAAACGCGATATCATGCCAAGTTCAGACTATCTTAGGGTTACTCTGATTACGGATACAAAGAGTGATCAGGGTTATTGTTTTTACATGTTTCCACTAGGAAGTTTAGCGGATGCAATCAGAAAAAGCGATTTTTCCAGTAATTATGAGTGGAATAGCCAATACACTTATACAACGACAATTAATGATCAATGGATCGTTGATGTGAAGATCCCATTTTCTGACTTGCGCTTTCAAGGATCTGCTCCTTATCACTGGAAACTGATACTTACCCGCAATTATGAAAAGAGCGATGAGACATTTTCGATTCCTTTTGGTACAATTAATCAAGGATTGAGTTATTTTCGAGAAGCATTGGATATTCAACTGAATGAAGAAATTAAGTCTTCGTTTAAACACAAAATTAATCCTTTTATCTTTTACAAAATTGACCGTTTGGATGATCAGCAGGAAAATGCTCAGGCAGATATTGGTGTTGATAGCGAGTTTCAATTGAATAACTCTCATAAAATTAAACTCAGTATTAATCCTGACTTTTCTGATGTACCTCCAGATGTATTCAAAGACGTCTATAATTCCAGATATCGCTTGACTTATGATGAAAACAGATTTTTCTTTATTGAGGACTTTAATGTTTTAGGTATGGGTGCCAGTCTTTTTAACACACGATATATTGTTGATCCAGACTATGCAGTGAAGTTTAGTGGAAAAAGCAAAGATTGGCATTATGGGGCTTTATTGGCTCAGGATAAGGAAATTTATTCTGGAGAAACCATAACGAATCTTCCCTTCCAATATCATGCTTTAGGTACAAAATACAACAAAGAAAATTTCAAGCTTCAGATGAGTTACGCTGATCGAACCTATCATGATGACTTCAACAGGATTTATGTGATTGAATCTGATTATACTTACCAAAAAAAACTGCTTTGCTCTGCTTATTATCACATGTCCGAAACAAGAAATTCAAATACTTCCTTATCCAGAGGAACAGAATACGGTGTGAGTACGAAATTATATTTTCTTAAAGCGAGCGAAATAAATAGTGGGATAAATATTACAAAAAAGGATTTTAACCCAGAGTTTGGTGATACAAATGAAACAGATTTACTCAGTATGAATTTTAGGATGAAAAATCGCTTTGATCTCAATCAATATCATATAAGATATATTGCAACAGAAGGTCTTGTTTTAAATTGTGAACGGATATCAAATCAAGAACTTTTTCAAAGAGCATTGACATTTAGCGTCGATCTTCAGACTGATTTTAAACTTAAAATCTTTTCCAAGATTTATAGTTTAAAGCAGGTTTACAAGGAGAAAACTCATGAAAGCATAGATACAAATATTCAGACGGTCTATTACCCCTATTCTTTTGCGACTTTTACTCTTGTATATTTAAATGGTAAGACAATTTATTATCGTTTAAATAGAACAATGCCTAGAACGAATTATATCGCTTTTCTATCGGGACAAATACATAAAGCTGTAAGTTATCGTATTGAAGCAAGAAGAATAATTTATCCTGATTTAAAAAAAACGGAGATTAACTTATATCAAGATGATGATCAGTATTCAATTATCAATTACGATATGACGTATAATTTTACCAATGACCTGTCACTAAATGCTGGTATCAGATTTGATGATTATCAAAAACAAAGCTTGGAAAATAGCTTTGCTTATTTCATCAACTTAAGAGTACAGGTTAATGATGTTTTAAAGTTCTACGCAGGATATAATCTGAGTGGAGCTACTTATAATGATAACTATGAGGCAGATATAGATAAATTTTATTTAAAATGCTTACTTGAATTCTAGACATTTGATTCTGTTTTCTCCCCATTTGCATTGATGGATCTCTTATTGAGCTTTCATGTAATATTTTATTTTTGTGGAGTTATAAATACATAAATTGTTCTGTAAAATGAGTGGGGAGGGAATATGAATCAGTCGAAGAGTTTAAAAATCCATCAATACCTGATATTGTCAATCATTGCAATATTTTTATTCTCATGCTCCAGTAGTAACAATAAAGTGACATCTGCGACATTTGATAGTATGATTAACGACCCTGCTCAAATTGAAGATTATGTGATCTTCGAACATTTTGCAGAGAATGAGAAGAATATTCAGTTTTTTGCCAGGGCATTAACAAATATTCAACTCAATAACGGTGAAATAAACGATGTGACAATTACTTCTCTTGTGATCAACAATTCGAATGTTACCGTTAATAACGATAATCAGACTTTTACTTTTAATGTTTCTAATTATTCACCATCAAGTGAGTTAACTTTCAATATCTCGCTTGTCAGAAAAGATGCAGAAGGAAATTCTATTCAAAAGAATTATACAACATCTGTCAAACTTCCTTATCTTTTTAACGCAGCATCAATAGATCCGATGCCAAATGATCAAGTGAATATTTTTAACTCTGATATCGATTTTCATTGGAATCTGCCAACCAATAATTATTTTCAAGCGGCTTATGCTTATAGTTGGAGAAACGAGTTATCTTCTAGATTTTATGAATATCTCCCATTATCAAGAAGGTATTTTTCATTTTTATCTGGGATTGTTGCTGATCTTGGGCAGAATGCTCAATATTATCTGATGATCAGTTCTTTCAACTATAATACCAAAGGAAAGTTTGCTGTTATCTGCTCTGAAAATCTCGCTTATTTCTCACAAAACATACATAAAGGACAAAAGAATAACTTGAAGTTTGACCAAAAGCGATATGTTTATCTTCTGAAGCAAGCTATCAAGTAGAAGAACTTATTCTGTCCTGAACCCAATTCACTTTATAATTTCATCTATAATAGTATCACCTTTTTAAAATATCAAATCTTCGTTTTCTATTCATTTGATTTATTATCTTAAGATGCTTGTATCGTATCCAAAATTCAGA
>CAZNKI010000068.1:0-16134 GCA_964573665.1 uncultured Candidatus Cloacimonadota bacterium
TCTGAATGGGACTTGCACCCATCTGATATTTATCCATCACTAACGCACTTCTGCAAACATCACTGTTTGCAGCAATGGTTCAAGCAGGGATGCTTGAACAACGATGATGTGTTGTGCCAAACGTCTGCTGGTCATCTGATAAGGTTCATCGCTCCTTAGGATTCTGTCACAGCTACGCTGTTCTGAAAATAGGTAATATCATCTGCTCGTTTATATTCACATTTCGCTTAAAAATCCTGACCACCCCGTCAGCTTCGCTGCCACCCCTCCATAGAGAGGAATGAAGTTGCACGGATATTTTAGCTGGTTTGGGGTGATTGAGATGATAGAGTTGATCTGTTAATCAAGACAATTGATTCATTCCGTAAATAGTATTTATATGATCGACTCCATTCCCCTCTGAAAAAAAAGAAAAAGCTCCTCATATCATTTGATAATAAGGAGCTTAAACTAATAATATATATTGTTAATAGATATTTTTATCGTGCATGACAGGAGAGTATTTCTTGTCCATGCCCATGATATGACCAACCAACCAGTCTTTTAAGAAGACCATGACTTCGATCATATTGACATCCTGATTGCTGTTAAACTGTCCGATGATCTGATCTACCTTGGAAATCAAGTTGTTATGCGCTTTAATTTGCTTATCAAGATCAACATAGTTCACTTTTTTCATGAGCACTTCTTCATCTTTGAAATGTTTTGCTGTGAAGTTACGCATTTCCGTCACAATACGCGATAATTCGCCATGACCTTTATTTTGCTTTAATGCAGCATGAATCCGATTGATGTAGTCAAAAATGCCAATATGTTGTGTATCGAGTTCTTTTACATCTACTTTAAAGGGTTCAGAAAACTTGAATAAGACTTTGCTTGGCTGAGTATGACTCTTAAAATCAGGATGAAGTTTGATCATGGAAACAAGGCTATTCAGATCAGTACCACGGCTATTGACTTCCATAGCGCCGACATAGAGGAGGGTGGAATCATCTTTTAACTGAATACTATCGTGTGACACTTCATTAATCGCACCAGCCACATCGTTGGCAAGATTTGCAGCTTCCGTGATATTCTTTGCCACTTCCCGAACAGCGAAATTCGCTTCATTAACAGCCGTTGTGACTTCAACAATACCATGAGCAGCATGTGTAATACTGGAAGCAATTTCTTTGGTGGTATCTGACTGCATATCTACAGAAATGGCGATATTCGCAACAATTTCATTCACTTGATTGATCACTTTATGAATACTGGAAATTTCATTTATTGTCGCTTCTGCAGCGTTGAGCATCGCGTTGACTTTACTTCTGATTTCTGCTGTTGCCTGATTGGTTTCGACTGCCAAAGCCTTGACTTCACTGGCGACCACAGCAAAACGAACACCAGCCTGGCCTGCACGGGCAGCCTCAATTGTCGCATTAAGCGCGAGCAATTTAGTTTGTTCACTGATTCCTGCTATAGAGGAAGTCACTGCATTAATTTCTTTAGTCGCTTTATTGAGTTCTTCGATTTTATGAGTTGCATTTTGAACGCTTTCAACGGCTGAGTCAACAATTGACTTTGCTTTATCTGCATTATTTGCAATTTCTGAGATGGTGGCGGTCATTTCTTCAGTAGCCGCTGCCACAGAATTTATATTTTGAGCAGATTCATTCGCATTGTTTGCCACCGTGGACATATTGGTACTCAGTTCTTCTGCAGCCGCTGATACACTATTCATATTATCAGTCATTTCATTGGTCGCATTAGCAACTTGTTCTGCTTTTTTATTCATGTTTTTGGAGGTTTTCTGCACTTTTTCTGATAGACGATTAAGCTCTTCAGCAGAACCGAGTAAATTGCCTGAATCAGAGCTGATCTCAGCAATCACATTTGATAAGTTAATTCGCATTTTTTCTAATGAACTAAAAAGATCTTTTACCTCAGGTACTTTTGTCGTTTCAATTTTGGCAGAAAGATCATTATTTGAGATTTTCAATACTATTTGTTGTGCCTGATCAATCATCGCCAGGATATCTTCAAGTCTAGATTGCATTCATCCTCCTCACACCATTTTTTTAAAACATAATTTATTTTCGCCGATTAGTCAATATATTTTTACAATTTTTACGATAATTAATCATAATTTCTAAAAAACAAATCCTTCTCTCTCTTTACATTACCTGCTAAAACAATTAAAATGTATCAAAAGTTAACTTTTCACGCTCCGTGCGCGTACCGTTCGCTCTCCGTTCCTCGTCTATTCGCCTATAAATCTTTGTAACAGAACAACAATTGACCACTAACTGATGACTAACCTTCTATAATAAGAAGGGGAGTATATCTAAGTAAAATTATTGAGAGTTTTGTATTTGAAGTATTAGTTAAATTTATTATTATGTGGTATTTTCGGCTCGAGCCGAGTCGGCTCTTTACTCATTCAAAGCTCTCTTATTCGAAATAGTAAATCGCTTGAATCGGATCAATTTTTGATGCTTTAATGGCGGGATACAATCCTGAAAGTAAACCGGTAATGATTGCGAAAGAAAAGCCAATAATGACGCTCCAGATAGGGATAACCATTTGTTGACCAATACCCATTTCCATTGCTTTTATCAGTCCTACAGCCAATAAGATACCAAAAATAGCGGCAATGATGGATAAGACGAGCGCTTCCATTATAAAATAGATAAAAATATCACGTTCTGTTGCACCAAGTGATTTTCTTACCCCAATTTCCATCATACGTTCATTGATCGAAATCAGTAGAGTACTAAATAGTCCAATACCACCGACGATAAGAGAAATACAAGCAATTGCCATCAAGGTAATATTCCATTTCTTGGTCATGGCTTCCATTTCTTGATTGATGGTGAGGAAAAAAGTGCCAATATCTTCAAATCCAAAGTCATGAGACATATTTCTACGGGCAAGCAACAACTGAGTCACCTGCGTTTTAAGCGATTTAAACTTATCTTCATTTTCTGCCTGAAGATAAATATAATCAATTGCACTGGATTTTCGTAAGTATGCTGAGCCCGTTTTTAGCGGGATATATACTGATCGAAGATCTTGTTTTCTTTCCCATGGATTGAAGTTAAAACCATTTTTTTTATTGAGTTCATCTTTTCCTAATACGCCAATGACTGTATAACGATTTGACCCGATACTCACTGTTTTATTTAAGGGCTCAGAGTCTTTCATTATTTCTTCTGCATACAAATAGCCAATGACACAGACCTTACTGAGATTTTTGTGTTCAACATCGTTAAACAAACGGCCTGAAGAGATATTATATGTTTTTGATTTGAAAAAATCATTATTCGTTGCCTTGAGTCTGATCCACTCATTGTTCGGAGATTTTTCCCAGGCTTCAACCATGCCGTAGATATATTTTCGCTCTGTGGTTGCAAGTAGATACTCGTAATCTCCAAAGGTAATCGGTTTGCTTTTTCGCGCATTGCGCATATATCTGAAGGATTGCCCAAAATTGCGTGAATTATTATCTGATTCTTTTTTTCGTGTCACAAACAGAGAATTGTTAAAGCCCATACCTTCCATGTTTTTCTTCATAATCGCTTTGATGCCATAGACCGAAGAAAACATAGCCACTACAGCCATAATACCGATAATAATTCCTAACAGAGTGAGAAATGAGCGCAATTTATGGCTCAAAATGGTTTGAAAACTACTTCTAACACTATCAATCAGATGCATTTAAACTCCGCTGTCCGAAAAAGACGGGGGGGATATTATGAAAAGTACTCTTTCCCGCATTTAGGGCATTTTTTATATTTCTCTTTTGTTTCTTTATTGGTCATTTCTTCAAGATAATAACTGTCACACACAGCGCAAGGAATTGCCATCGGTTTATGAGGTGCGGTATATGTACAGTCGGGATAGCGATTGCAGGCATAAAATCTTCTGTTTTTTGCGCCTATTTTCGAAACCAGTTCTCCTGTATGGCATTCCGGACATTTGACACCCGCATTAATTGAGCGGATATACTTGCATTTAGGATAATCTGAGCATGAGTAAAACTCGCCAAAACGGCCTTTTTTTAGCACCAGCAGTTTCCCGCAGGTCGGACAGGTTTCTTCGGTCACTCTTGGTTTTTCGACGATAATTTTCCCTTCCGGATCACGCGAGAAATTAAGGATATTCTTGCAGGTCGGATAATTGGAACAGCCAAGGAATTCCCCTTTTTTAGTTCGTTTGATGATCATAGGGTGTTCACATTTTTCGCAGGTAATTCCTGTTTCTTCCTTTGAATCTTCGAGTAATTCAAGTTGTCCATCATCCAGTCGTTTGAAGTTTTTTATATTTTTACACTCAGGATAATTGGAGCAGGCTAAATATTCACCGTTTTTCCCATTTTTAATGATCATTTTATGGTGACATTTCTCACATTCAATGTCAGTCTCTTCCGTCATTAAATCACGCGCTTCTTTTAAATTTACCTTACCGATCAGATCAGAGATGGAGTGATAGTAATCTTTGAGCAAATTAATCCAGAGTTCTTTGCCAAACTCAACCAGATCAAGTTTATTCTCCATTTCGGCAGTAAATTTCACATTAAAGAGCGAGTCAAAGTAATGGACAAGAAAGCGATTGACCAGTTTGCCCAATGGCGTAGGATAAAATCTTTTTTCTATAATTTTCACATAAGTACGTTCGATAATAGTATTGGTAATGCTGGCATAGGTAGAGGGTCTTCCGATTCCGAGAGATTCAAGCTCTTTGATCAGTTGAGCTTCTGTATATGCTGATGGTGCTTTGGTAAAATGTTGTTTACCGCTGGCTTGTTTCATTTGGAGTAAATCTTCCTGATGATAATCAGGGTGGATCTTCTCGCCAAGTGCGAGATTAATATAGGGGTAAATTTTATAAAATCCTTCTTCAACAATCACTGAACCAGAGGTTTTAAACAGTGCTTTACCGCAAGAGACTTCAATCAATACAGAGTTTAAAACAAGTGGGATCATCTGTGTACTGATAAATCTTTTCCAGATCAGTGAATAAAGTTCATACTGATCCTTGCTGAGGTAATTCTTTAAAGATTCAGGTGTTCTGGATGGGTAGGTCGGTCTGATCGCTTCATGGGCATCCTGAGATTCATTATTGTTTTTGTAAACTCTCACTTCAGGATAAATGTAATGATCGCCATACTCTTTTTTAATTAGTGTACGTGCATCTGTGATTGCTTCTTCGGAAATACGTACTGAGTCGGTACGCATATAGGTTATAAGCCCCAGGGTTTCTCCGCCAATGTCCATACCTTCATAAAGATTCTGCGCCAGCATCATTGTTTTTTTACCTGAAAAATTCAATAAGCGAGCCGCATCTTGTTGTAGTGTGGACGTGATATAAGGCGCTTGAGGCTGAATTTTTCTCTGTGTATGTTTTAAAGAGCTAAGTACAGGCTTTTGATCGATGAGTTCCTGAATTATTTTTTCACTTTGTTCTTTATTTTCCAGTTTGATCTTTTCACCATCAAACTGGTGTAAGGTTGCTTTAAAATGAGGTAAATCGCCTTTCCAAAATTCAGATTCGATGGTCCAGTATTCTTCTGGGACAAATTTTGCGATTTCTTCATCTCTTTCACAAATCAATCTGAGCGCAACGGATTGAACACGTCCTGCGCTGAGATTCCCGCTGGATATCAGTCTCCATAACAAAGGACTGACTTTGTAACCAACAATTCGATCAAGTATTCGTCTTGTCTGTTGCGCATCGACTTTATGTTCATCGATTTGGCCAGGCTGTTCAACAGCGTGTTGAATCGCTTTTTTGGTTATTTCGTTAAAAACGATACGATAGACAGGTTTATCTTTGATTTCTTTGTGAAGCACTTTTGAGAGATGCCAGGCGATGGCTTCTCCTTCGCGGTCATGATCGGAAGCAAGATAAATCGCATTGGCTTCTTTGGCATTCTTTTTTAGATCATCGATCAGTGATTTTTTGGTGGGGTCATTTATATATTTGGGTTTGAATTCATTTTCTACATCAACGCCGAGTTCTTTTTTGGGAAGATCACGAATATGTCCCATTGATGCTTTTACGGTAAACTGATTGTTTAAAAACTTTCCGATTGTTTTTGCTTTTGCAGGAGATTCCACTATTATTAAAGGTTTACTCATAAATTTCCTTTCTAAAAATCACATGAGGGATTGGGATCAATCAATGTATATTGTACTTTACATTGAGGATAATTTCAGGGGAATTGATATAGAGCTGAATGATCTGATCAATCATTTGATCCTGAAAATTGGTATAAGTCATCATTTCCAAAAGTGATGATAGCACAAAGGTCTCTATCGGCTCAGAAATCTCATCTTTATATTTCACAAGGATATTTAATACTTTTTCAAACTGATGATATTTGATCCGATGATCCTGAACAAGGCTTTTGAGAAAATCAAAACCTTCTTTTGTAATGATTCTTTTTTCATCTGCATTCATTATTCTTGGTAGATTGATATTAATATTTTCAGCAAGGAGTGAATTGATATAATCTTCAAATACTTTCATATCTTCAGGCAGACCTTCTTCTAATGAATAACCGATATTATTCATTTTTTGAAGAAAATCTTTGAGTTCTTTTCCATTATTTTTCATCTTCACCTGCCAATCATTAACTCTATTTTGATTAACAATCGCATCCCTAAGAGATAATATAAGCAATTAATTGTCGTCGTCATCAAAAGATTCCATTTTTCCGCAACATTTTTTATATTTCTGTCCGCTACCACATGGGCAAGGGTCATTTCTGCCCACTTTCAAAGCGGTTTTCTGGGGTTGTAATTTTATTTTCTCGATCTCTTTTTCATGATCGACAGGCGGTCTTTGAAACATGGATAAATCTTCATGTTTTAAAATCGCTTTATCAAGAAGATTTTGCAGATTTTCACTGGTCACAATATATGAATTAAATACTTTTCGTACAGTTTGTTCATGAATTCTGCTGATCAGTTCTTCAAATAAATCATAACTTTCTTTTTTGTATTCAATGAGTGGGTCCTTATTTGCATAAGCTCTAAAGGTAATTCCATCTCTTAATATATCCATTTCGTGAAGGTGATCTCTCCATTCACTATCAACAACTTCCAGAAGACATCTTCTTTCAATTTCTCTCAAGGTATCTGTACCCAGCATTTTCTCTCTGTCTTCATAAGCTTTTGTGAGACATTCACTGAGAATATCAAAAAGCACTTCCTGACTCATGCGTTTGACATTGAGTTCCTCTGCAGGAATTTGGACATTAAGATTGCTTTCAAACCAGTGAATGATACGATCCATTGGCCAGTCTTCGGGATACTGAATTCCATTGGTCTGAGCAAGAACTACTTTCTCAACGGCATTTTGGATCATTTCGATAATATCATTTTTGATATCATAACCTTTGAGTACATTTCTTCGATAGGTATATATCACTTCTCTCTGCTGATTCATGACTTCATCATATTTAATGAGTTGCTTACGAATTTCAAAGTTTTGACCTTCAACTCTTTTTTGCGCTTTTTCAACAGCATTGGTCATCCATGGATGAGTGATCGCATCGCCTTCTTTGAGTCCTGCTCTCTGCAATAATCCTGTAATGCGGTCTGATCCGAAAAGTCTCATCAGATCATCTTCCAGAGAAAGATAAAAACGTGTAGTTCCTGGATCACCCTGACGACCGGCACGCCCTCTGAGCTGACGATCGATACGACGACTCTCGTGACGTTCGGTACCGATAATATGTAAACCGTCAATAGGTTGACCAAAGGGGAAATCTTCATTTACCTGGCTTTTTAAATTTCGATAAGCTTCTTTGGGTTGAGTAATTACAGTTTGACCCAACTTGATGTCTGTACCACGACCTGCCATATTGGTGGCAATCGTCACAGCCCCTGCCTGACCGGCTAAAGAAACGATCTCTGCTTCTTTTTCATGGTATTTGGCATTCAGTACATTATGCACGATATTTTTTCTCTTGAGTAAACGACTCAAAATCTCACTAACTTCAACAGTCACCGTACCGACTAATACTGGTTTTTTCTGTTTATGCCAGTATTCAATCTCATCGATAATCGCATTGTATTTCTCGTTTTTACTCAAATAGATCAAATCATCATAATCAATACGTGTCACCTGAGCGTTGGTAGGGATCGCACGAACAGGCATTTTATAAATTTCCAGAAATTCAGATTCTTCTGTGATCGCCGTACCTGTCATACCCGCTAACTTATCATACATACGGAAGTAATTTTGCAAGGTAATGGTTGCATAAGTTTGTGTCGCTTCTTCGATGGTCACGCTTTCTTTTGCTTCCAAAGCCTGATGCAGTCCATCACTAAATCGTCTGCCAGGCATCATACGACCTGTAAATTCATCAACGATCATGACTTTATTCTCGACGACGACATATTCGACATCTTTTTCAAATAAGGCATAAGCTTTGATCAATTGAGAAATATTATGTAAATATTCATTCTTCTCTATAAATTCATTAGTTTTCTTTTCTTTTAATTTATATTTTTCTTCTTTGCTTAATGATTCATTTTCATCAACTGTACGAAGTACGTCATCCAATTGTTCCATAACAAAAAGATTGGGGTAAAGTTTTGAAATTTCTTCCTGACCTTTTTCGCATAAATCAGCGCTATGATGAGCTTCTTCTACCACAAAATAGAGTTCTGCATCAAGTTCATGCATTTTTTTATCACGAAGCATGACTCCTTCATAATCCTGAACCAATCTTTTTAAATCAGGTTCCTTCATCAGTTTGATAAAGGCTTTATTCTTAGGGGCTCCTCTTTTTACCAAGAGCAGTTTTCTTCCCATTTCTTCGCTTTGTTCACTGGTGTATGAATCATTTTTCTGAAGCGATCGGATATCCGACATAATCCTTTGTAAAAATTGATTTTGCAGAGCGACAAGTCTTTGGATAATCGGATTGAGATGAGTATAATAATTTTTACTGTCTGCAACTGGTCCTGAAATGATCAAAGGTGTTCTCGCTTCGTCGATCAATACAGAGTCCGCCTCATCGATGATCGCATAGAAGTGGCTTCGCTGTACCAGTTGTTCAGAATTAATCGCCATATTATCGCGAAGATAGTCAAAACCAAACTCACTGTTAGTACCATAAGTGATATCACAGGCATAGGCTTTTTTTCTATCATTAAAATGCATATTTGTCAGAATGGTGCCAACAGATATATCATGGAAATTAAAGATTGGGCTCATCCATTCAGAGTCACGTTGAACCAAATAGTCGTTCACGGTCACCAAATGAACACCACGTCCTGTAAGCGCATTAAGGAAGAGAGGAAGTGTCGCCACTAAGGTTTTACCTTCACCGGTGGCCATTTCTGCGATATTCCCCTGATGCAAGGCGATACCACCAATTAACTGAACGTCAAAAGGTACCATATCCCAACGCATTTTATGTCCGCGTACATCATACTCAAGGCCGACTAAACGGCGGCAAGTTTCTTTGACAATCGCAAATACATCGATCAAATGATCATCTAAGGTATTTTGAGTCTCTTCTTTTAGCTTCTTAGCCAGTTCATCAATGATATTGCTGATCCGTGTTTTTTCCTTTTCATCTGCACTTGCCTGATAAGCTTTTCTATTTTCTTCAAGCTCAGTTTCCAATGGATTGAGCTCTTTTCTGATTTCTTCACGAATGATCTTGATCTTTTCTTTAAGATCTTCATCGCTGATGTTTGCAAGTTTGCTGAATTCTTCATTGATTGCGTCAACAACTGGTGATACTTTTTTTAATTCTTTTTCATTTCGATCACCCAGAAAGAATTTTACTAATTTATTAAACATATATTCCTCGCATTCTATCTTTAATACAAAAATATGACAGTTAATGAAATGTCAACAAAAGATTTTAAAAGTTAAGAGATTAGTTTTTTTAATTTCCCTGCTTTTGAAGGTGGGATAAGTTGATAATGCTTGTCTTTAAGCTTTTCTACAAAAAATTTCAGTTGTCGGTATTTCACATCATTATGACAGTGTGTGATCACGACAATTACTGGCGCTTTGATGCGTTCCATTTCTTCGATTTTCTTTAATGCTCTGTTTTTTGATGACTCTGGCACATCAAGAAATATATTTCTTTTAGCAAAAGGAACCATATATTTCTTTGCCATTTCCTCAACCACAGAGAACTCATTGGTATAAGAATCGATATAGATCAGGTCTTTAGCCTTCACTTTACGCATCACTGTTTCCATAATTCGTTTATCGGCAGCCGCTTTGCTTCCCATGTGGTGATTGATGCCAACGGCAAGATTCATTTGATATATAAACTCATCTAAACGCTTGTTAATCTCATCATCAGTCATTTTCACAAAGATCGCTTTGTCGCCAGGATTGTCTTTTGGGTATGATTCCGGCTCCATCGGTAAATGAATCAGGACTTCATTACCATTCTGAACGGCTTTTTTCATCGTACTGATACTGAATTGCTCGCCTGGGATAACGGATATGCCAATATTTTTATCTAAACTCAAGAAGTTTTTAAGCATCTGTCCTTCACTATAGCCGAAATCATCGACGATGATACATACTTTTGGGAGGTTAGGATCAACGCTGTAATACTTGCCATCTTCTGTAAACCCAGGTTTTGGCGTACTTACTTTTTCTTCTTTATATGGCTTAATCAAAGTATCTGCTTCAGCGCTGTCTTCTAATGCTGCAACATCCGCTAAAACTTCTTCTTTATTCTCTTTTTGTTTGTTGAGCAAGGATTTCTTTTTTCTAAGTGGTTTGACACTATCATCCGTTTCAGGAATCAGACTGTTATTCAAAATATAGTAGATGACGATAAAAACTACAAAAAGAGCAATCAATGGAAATATGAGTGTAGATTTACTCTTTTTTCCTGAACTCCCGCTTTTCTTTGTACTTTTTTTCTTAGCCATAGATTCCTCATAAACAAAAAAAAATTATGTTCAGTTTTTTGGCAATCATTTTCTCAAGAATGGAGTATTCTTTTTTTGCTTGTTTGTTTTTACAATGCTCATTTAAATAAACATGACCACCCCGTCAGCTTCGCTGCCACCCCTCCATAGAGGGGAATGAAGATGCACGTCTTATTAGCTGGTTTTGGGGTGATTGAGATGTTTAGTTTGATCAATAAATCAAGACAACTGATTCATTCCGTAAATTGTATTAGTACGATCAACTCCATTCCCCTCTATGGAGGGGTGGACGCCTTGGCGGACGGGGTGGTCAAGTCTTGCATATTGCTTAAGTCATAGTAGAGAGGCTATTTATCGCATCTAAAACTATAACGCGAGCTACCAGCTTGCGATTAATCGTAGTTCTGCAAACATCCCTGTTTGCAGCAATGGTTCAAGCAGGGATGCTTGAACAACGATGAAGTGCTGTACATCTGATAAGATAATCTACGAACATCTATTATCTATCCGGCACAACAATGATCACCATTCCGCTTAAAATAATCCTTGACATAAAAAAATAATCATTTATTTATTGCAATATGATTTAGTACAAAAGGAGAGAGAAGATGTCTAAAAAATGGATACTTATTACGTTAATGTTAATCA
The DNA here is from genome assembly GCA_964573665.1 of uncultured Candidatus Cloacimonadota bacterium. Lineage (GTDB taxonomy): Bacteria > Cloacimonadota > Cloacimonadia > Cloacimonadales > WRIO01 > JAGOCT01. The sequence continues at coordinate 11,556 of CAZNKI010000068.1, forward strand.
TGACAATGATGCTCTTTGCTCAACAGGGCAAATATGACAGAAAATCAATCAGTACAGTTGAATCAGTTTGGATAAAACCAGGTGCTTTACAGGGAATGAATCAGTTCGATTACAATTTCTTTGATAAAATGGTTAAACACTATATTCAGCTTGAACGCTTTGATTATAACCAATTGCCTGAACCACTTTTAAAAGATTTCCGAACACAGGCAAATGCCATGCAAAATATAACACCTGAATCTTTAGCAGGTGTCATGAACCAAACTATCGGCGCAAAAATCAAAGAAATCCTTGAAGATCCAAAAATTCAGGCTCAAAGAGCTGTTGATTTAAAAGATCAATCATGGGGTGCAACTTTTGCTGGTTCAAAAGGCAAATCAATGGGATTGACCCTTGAAGAATTAACTAAATTGATGAACTCAGCTTATGTTTATTTACCTTATATTTCTTCAATGAAACAAGAGGAAAAAGAAGGAAATATCAATGTCACAATTACAGGTGGTATTATTTGGTATCAAGTCAAAGTAGATCCTAATGGCAAAGTTGATATGGTTTTAAGAGTTTCAAGCGCTACTATGGGTATTGGTACTTCTGACAGAAATCCAAAGCAAGTTATGGGTATCAAAGCTGATTACTCTCATTTTGATTTCGGTAAAGAATCATTCCCAACTACTGTTGAACAATACGCTCAGTATGATGCGATTCAAGCTTGGACCAAAAACTTAAGCGTTAAAACTAAAGAAATTGATGAGTTCAATCTCAGCGCACAAGTCGTTGAAACTCGCGGTGGCGGAAAATTCGGTTTCCCATTAGGTTTCAAAGAAGGCGTTCATCTTGATGATACTTTCTTTATCGTTGAAAACTATGAAACTGCTGATGGAAAAGTTAAATCAAAAACTGTAGGTTTTTCACGTGTGATAAAAACGGCTGATAATAAAAACAATCCAGCAGAATTGTCTTTAGGCCAGTTATACTACGGTAAAGCCAGTGAAGGCGCTGTACTTAAAGAACATCCAAGATTAGGAATCGATGTTAATTTCAAACTGGGTTATCAAACAGGAATGACTATTCCAAAAGTAATTATTAATACAGAAGAAGATGCAACAGATCAACTTACGATGAATCTTGGCTTTGCATACAATCTCGCACCAATCATTGGAACAAGTCAGACTTTCCTTGATCTTGAACTCGGCTATGGTATTCCAGTGATTGAAGAAGAAGGAGATCTCAAAGATATTACTCCATACACGGCTTCTGCCTATATAGGTTTGAGCAGAAAGTTCTGGTTTAATCGTATGGCACTGCATGCCAATGTAATGGCAGGTTATGATCAATTTTCTATGGATTATATGTACTTTTTAGATGATTACACATTATCAATCAATGCCTGGGGTTTAAAAGCAGGTTGTGATCTCAATATGATGCTAACTCCTGATTTAAAATTAACTGCAGGAGTTGATTACAAACTTGGATTGATGCCTACTGGTGTTACTTTGGAAAAAAATGACGAAACATTATATGATGGTCAAGGCGATTTAGAATCTCCTTATGATGACATCCGCCTTGGTGGCTTAATGCTCCGTGCAGGTTTCTCTTACTCTTTAGGCGAATTACCGATTAATCTCTTTGGTTGGCTTGATCCATTAAAGAGATATTAATAAACAACACCTCTTGCCCTCACTCTGTGGGGGCATTTCTTCTTTTTAGGAATTTAGATGAAATATTGCTTTCTTTTGATATATTTGATTATCTCATATACATTGCTCGCTGACTCAATCAACCCTGTTGATTCTTTGAAAGTTGATTCTACTTTCATTGCAGTAGATTCTTTAACCGTTAAATCTACATTAGATACAAAAAAAGATTCCTTAGCTTTTGATGATGGGAAACTACTTTTCATTAGCGGGTATTCTATACTCAGTCTTGCTTATTATGGTCTTGCCATTCCATATTCACATCCTGTTCTTGAGGATCGACGCGTTCCTGCTTATGTATTCTCAAATGCCTTACTGATTGGCACGCTACAAAAACAATTTTTAAGTAAAAAAATTCATTATAAAGACGTCTCCTTTTCCTTGAATATGGCTAGCAGAGGGATTTTGCATGGAAATGCCCTTTATTACTTATTGAGTCATAATGAATATAATGATGAAAAAGTCGTTCTTTGTTCCAGTCTGCTGAGTGGACTGGAAGCCTACTCTGCTTATCAGTTATCTTTCAATCAAAAGCTAACACTCTCCCAATCAAATGCGATCCCATTATACCACGATGTGGAAGTGATGAATGCAGCCTCTCTGATGTATTCTCTGGACGCTTATAAAAGGTGGAATGACGATGTTAAACTGGGAATTGGTCTGTTATCAGCAGTCAAAGGCATTCAAAGAGGCTATATTCAAGGGAACAAAATTGATTATACAAAAGGAGATGCTCATTTTGCTCATTTTAACTGTTTAATTGGCGGAGCCATCGGATATCTGACGGCAGATGTTTTTGAATTCAATCAGACCTTAACTGGTTTATCAATCTATTTTTGTTCCAATGCTGGCTTGCTATATGGCGAATATAATGCGCGTAAATACCAAATCTCAAAATCTGAAGCAAACAAATATTTTATCGTAGCATTAGGGGCAGGAATATCACTCGTAGGATTCGCAGAAGGAGATAAAGAACAAGCGTACAAGAATATATTAACTGGCGCAATCATCTCTTATGCTTTCATGGAAATATATCCTGGCAAAGGATATCAAAGAAAAAATCAGCCTAATTTTAGTTTTGATTACAATATAAATCCTTTTGCCTTCAATTCAGATACCCCAATATTCAATTATTCAATAAAATTTTAAAACATAAATCATATTTAGAGTTATATATTATATGATAGGTTTTTTTAAGGAGATGTTATGAAAGTTTTTTTCCTTGTGTTAATGATTATTTTTTCGATGACCGCATTATTTTCAGAGACCCTGATTCCTCTTGATCCTGAACATCAATTGTCTTTTCTTACAGATAAGGATGACCTTAGATTAGAACTGTTTCCCGAATATCCAGTACTATTACAGGTAAAACTGATGAAGGATGATCAGGAAGCAATGTATCTTGAAATCACTTATAAAGAAGCAGATGAATACAAAGTGATTAAAGTGCCTCAAACTCAGGAACAAATTGATCAACTCAGACTTAAAATTGCTCAATATTACGATAAAACGAGTAAAAATCAGAGCGGTATCAATGAAAGAGCATTTGAAGATGGAAAATTTTCTCTTTTAGCGGGATACTCAGTGTTAAGTTTGGGTTACTATTCGCTTTCTCTTCCCATGATGGACAGTATTCTTGATGACAATATTGTAGCTCTCTATGCCACGACCAATATGCTCATTGTCGGCGGGATTATGATCAATACACGCTATAAGAAAATTCATTATCAGGATGCTAATTTTTCAGTAAATATGGCAACCCGCGGTATCGGGCATGGAAATATGCTTTATTATCTGATCACAGACAATAAAAACTATCAGAAGTCAATGATTTATTCCAGTTTAATCAGTGGGGCTGAAGGCGCAATTGCCTATAATCTTTCAGAAAACGGTAAACTCTCTCTGTCTCAGGTGAACGCTATCCCGCTTTATCACGATGTCGATTGGGGAAATACCGCTTCGCTCCTTTTAATGTTTGACGCTTATGAAAAATGGAATACTGATATCAAACTGGGGATTGGACTTTTTTCATCAGTCAGTGGAATCAGTACAGGTCTCAGAGCAGGGAAGAAAATTGATTTCACTAAAGGTGATGCAACAAATGCCAGAACAAATTACCTATTGGGGGCTTCTGTTGGGCTTAGTGCCTCAAAACTTTTGAATGCCAATAAAACCTTTACAGGTCTGCTACTCCTTTTATCTTCCAATGCGGGACTTACTTATGGTGAAAATATCGCAAAAAAATACCAATTGAGCCGTTCTGATGGATTTACAAATTCACTTGCTGCAGTCACAGGAGCACTTTTGGGATGGGGACTTTCTTCAAAAGAAAAAAGTGACACCCAAATCGTTTATGCAACTGTTGGAGCGAATCTCGCTTATCATATCTTTAGCAATACTTATGGAATTTCCGATTCAAAAAAAGTGAAGACAAGCTTTGATTTTGAAACTGGTCTTAATCCTTTCGCTTTGAACAGCGATCAACCCGTTCTGAATCTGTCTTTACGCTTTTAAGAAAGAAAGATTCTCAGATCTGTTGTGAAAAAGCAAATTTTTCTCAATACTACATAACTCGTCTTAAGGGCTCAAAAACACGGGGGAGAGCAGAATATGCTAAAACTTATGTAGTAATCTCATTATAAAAATGATCATTGTATGAGCTGTTCTCCTCACATAAGTAAAATAGTGTTCAGCAATCACCCTAAACCAACTAAAATACCCGTGCATCTCCATTCCCCTCTATGGAGGGGTGGCAGCGATAGCTGACGGGGTGGTCATGAATTTACTAAATGAAATGTGAATATAAACGAGCAAATGATATTACCGATTTTGAACAGCGTAGCTGTGACAGAATACTAGCCCAGGGTGCAGCCCTGGGTGAATGA
>CAZNKI010000069.1:0-15836 GCA_964573665.1 uncultured Candidatus Cloacimonadota bacterium
AACTTACGCGTTTGAAAAGGCATTATTTGGCAAAATCACTCGAAAGATGGGTTAAACAGTCTCCGATCGGATATGAGCGCAAACATTTTGGGTAGAGGTAAAACCTACCCCTACAAAAAAGGGAATTTGCAACATGGTAGGTTGATGTAGAAGGCGCAAGATGGAAGCATGCGATACAATTTGCATGCTGGTAGGTTGTGACGAGGATTGCTGCAAACAGGGATGTTTGCAGAACGAAGGTTAACGTAGGTGAGGATGTCAATGCTTCCATTCTATTTTGGGTAGGCGTAAAACCTACCCCTACAGAAAAGGGAATTTGCAACCTGGTAGGTTGCGTTACGGTACGATTATGAGACGCGATAAATCGGCGTCTCTAGTGGATTATTTTTGGTAGGCGTAAAACCTACCCCTACAGTATATATACAAAAACGCTCCAAAAATGGAGCGTTTGTAAAATGATTTATTAGAAATCAGGCAGTGACTTCTGCGTTTTCTTCAAAGACATAGACAGGGTCTTTTTCGCCCAAGATCACATCTTTTGAGATCAGACATTCTTTGACATTGCCAATTTCAGGAATTTCATACATAATATCGAGCATTTTCTTTTCCATAATCGCTCTCAAACCACGAGCACCTGTTTTTTGCTGAATTGCAATATTTGCAATTTCTTTCAGCGCATCTGGAGTGAATTCAAGATCTACACCATCAATTGAGAAGAGTTTTTTATACTGTTTACAGAGCGAGTTTTTCGGTTTTGAAAGAATCTCGATCAGCGCATTTTCATTTAATTCTTCTAAGGATGAATATATTGGGAGACGACCAACCAATTCAGGGATAATGCCATATTTCGTTAAGTCAGAAGGAATCACATGTTTGAAAATCGATTCAGATTTAATCTTTTCAGCATCAGCTACAGCAGTTTCAAATCCGACAACCTTTTGGTTTAAGCGTCTTTCAATAATTTTTTCCAAGCCATTGAATGCACCACCGACGATAAAAAGAATGTTTGTAGTATCAATTTCAATAAAATCCTGATGAGGGTGTTTTCTTCCGCCTTTAGGTGGCACATTTACTTTTGTACCTTCGAGGATCTTAAGTAAAGCCTGTTGAACGCCTTCGCCTGAAACATCGCGAGTAATAGAAGGGGTCTCTGATTTTCTGGCGATTTTATCAATCTCATCCACATAAACAATCCCTTTTTCTGCTTTTGCTACATCATATTGGGCATTTTGAAGTAAACGCACCAGGATATTTTCAACATCTTCACCGACATAACCAGCTTCAGTGAGAGTAGTCGCATCAGCAATTGCAAATGGGACTTTGAGCATTTTCGCTAAAGTCTGAGCGATAAGGGTTTTACCAGAGCCAGTAGGTCCCAGCATTAGGATATTACTTTTTTCAAGTTCTACATCATTATCGTCTTTTTTCTGTTTAAAAATTCTTTTATAATGATTATAAACTGCCACAGCAATTACTTGCTTTGCCTTATGCTGGTCAATCACATACTGATCAAGATATTCTTTAATTTCACGAGGACTTGGTAATTTATAATTTCCATCAAGCGCATTTTCTTTTTCATTTTTATCCGCTTCAATAATAGAGAAACACATTGTGACACAATCATCACAGATATTACCTGCAATCCCTTTGATCATGTGTTTCGTTTCATTCTCAGGTCGTCCGCAGAAAGAGCAATGCAAGACATTATATTTATTCATCTGGACCTCCTAATTATTTTCTTTTTACTATAACTTCGTCAATAATTCCGTAATCTTTAGCTACATCTGCACTCATGAAGAAATTTCTGTCAGTATCACGGATAATTGAATCAAGGTCTTTTTTAGTATGTTGATGGAGAATAGTATTCATTTTTTCTCTTAAATAGAGGATTTCTTTTGCCTGAATTTCTATGTCGGAAGCCTGCCCTTGAGCGCCACCCAGTGGTTGATGAATCATTACGCGACTATTTGGAAGAGCAAATCTCTTTCCTTCAGCGCCAGCAGCGAGCAACCAAGCCGCCATACTTGCCGCTAGTCCCATACAAATGGTACTCACGTTACATTTAATATACTGCATAGTATCATAAATTGCCAAACCAGCAGTAATAGAGCCTCCAGGGCTATTTATATACATAAAAATATCTTTTTCTGGGTTTTCACCTTCAAGATGGAGCAATTGGGCAACAATAAGATTTGCTACGGTATCATCAATGGGAGTGCCCAAAAAAATAATTCTATCATTCAATAATCTTGAATAAATATCATAAGCGCGTTCAGAACGACCGACCTGTTCAATCACTATTGGTACATAAGGCATAAGCTCCTCTTTCTCCTGAGATCTCAGGAAACTTTCTTAGATTATTAAAAAATTAATAAGCAAAGTTAAGAAAACGATGCTTATTAATTACAATTATAACTACTAAAATTTATTCTGTTACAGTTTCAAAAACTGCTTCTTCAATACCAGGTTCATCATTTTCTTCAGGAACAGGTGGTTTTGGTTCAACTATAGTCATTGTTTCTTTGATGATTTTGACTAATTTGAATTGTATCACCTGATCTGTGAAGTTTTCAGTTTCAACGAAATGTTTATAATTTTCTTTGTATTCTTCGATAGTCTGATTTTGATCTTTGATTAGCAATTCAATGTATGCGTTTTTATCGTCTTCAGTAACTTCAAGGTTTTCAATTTTCTTTACTTTTTCTAAGACAAGATCAAAAATGGTTTGGCTCTCAGAAAACATTTTTCCAAATTTGAGCAAGGTTTCCTGATCAAGATTATCTACAGGGATGTTATAATTTTTGCTAAACATATATCTTGCATTATTGATATAGAATTCATCAGGGATTTCAAGCGGATTTGCTTTAGCAACCGCACGAACAATTGCTTGTTCTAATTCTCTGTTTTTAACAGTATCATATTCTTTTTGAAAATCTTCTCTTAATTTATTTTTTAAATCTTCAATTGAGTCAAAGTCATTTTCTTTAGCAAATTGTTCAGTTAACTCAGGGAGTTTCACTTTGAAGGCATCAGTCACTTTAAACTGATAGTCTCCTTGAATTTGCTGTTCGGCATCAAGTAAAGTGCCAGTAAAGACAGAGTTTATTTTAAGTCCTAAAATTTGTTTATCAAGAGCAGCACCATACTTTTTACTTCCAGCTTCAAAAATAAAGGTTTCATTTTCATCATAACAGCCAGGTACAGATTCATTATTGAAAAACTCGAGTGTCACTAAATCTTTTTCTGCGATTTCGTCGTTTTCTTCAAAAGGGATCTCTTCAGCGTTATTTTTTAACAATTCTTCAATTGCTTTATTAACCTGTGTTTCCATATCATAGGTAGGTTCAGCATATTCAACTTCAATGTTTTTGTAAACAGGTTCAAAGTCATCAGGGAAACATTGGAACTGATAGGTAAAAGTACATTCCTGATCGGTATCCCATTTCACTTCAATAATATGACCTGCAGTAATTGGGCGAACAGTCGCATCTTTGAGTGCTTCTTTGTAATAAACTTCAGCATATTGATCAAAATATTCTTCTTTGATATAATCCATATAATTTTTTTCTATATATGACTGAGGTACTTTACCTTTTCTAAAGCCAGGTATTTCGAGATTTTTCTTTACTTTGTTAAAGACTTTTTGAAAGTCTTTTTTCGCCTCTTCGTTTTCGAGAGTGACGATGAATTCACGTGTGTTTGAGTTAACAGTTTTGATTTCTGTTTTCATGATAGCCTCTTTATGATCATTTATTTCATTTAAAAAAAATGGTACGAAAGAGGGGACTTGAACCCCTACGGCCTAAGGCCACTGGATCCTAAGTCCAGCGCGTCTGCCAATTCCGCCACTTTCGCAACTTAGCCAAATTATTTACTGAGCATTTTTTTGTCAAGGAGATCATGACATTAAATGAAATAATTATTTATGGATTTTCAGCAAGAAAAGAAATTCCCTTCCTGAGAGTAGTTTCATTGGACTTATTTGTAAGAACAATGAGAAGGTCTCCTTGCATCAATTGAGTCATACCCTTGGGAATAATTTCAGTCTTTCCTCTTTTAATTCCAATAAGTAAACATGAAGGAGGCCAATTTATATCCATGATTTTTTTACTATCGAGGAAGGAATTCATTTGAACCACAATTTCGATGATCACTTTTTCCTGATGTTCTTCAAGAATGATGTTTTTATTTTTTTTAATAAAGCGAGCGAGAAGCGACTCATAAATCGATTCACCTTTTAAAAGATCAGTAGTTAAAAAACAAGTAAAAGAGACCAGACTTAAAGACAAAAGATGAGAAAAGGATCCAGTCATTTCAGTAATAAGAATGCTTCCTGTAATAGGTGCTCTAACAATTGCGGTAAAATAACCAGCCATTGCCAGAATGATAAAATTATTAATATAAATAGGATCTATATTGAATAAATAAACAGATGCCTGACCAAAAATATTACCCATAATTGCTCCAATGACAAGTAAGGGTAAAAAGATACCACCAGGAGCTCCTGAACCATAACTAATCATCGTAAACAGAAATTTTGCCAACAGAAGAATTAATAGAAGTTTAAAGTGAGTATTATTCATGATCAGAGATTCGACTAACTCATGTCCACCCCCTAAAACCTGAGGCAGAAGAAAGCCTAAAGCTATAGCGATTATAACAGGGACAACCACTATGGCATTATCATGAATTACTTTCTGGTTTTCATAGAGTTTTAGCGCTTTCAACAATGAATAATTAAAAAAATTACCTGCAAAAGCGATGATTACACCCAGAGCAATTATCAGTAAATAGTGATTTAAGGGGAGGATTTGAAGTTTAGAGAAGTTGAAAACAGGTTCAAAACCAAAAACAAATTTGTTAAAAAAATCAGCAGTGATACAGGCTATCGCTGCGGGGAGTAAAACTCTTGGAGAAAAGTTTTTATGAACTTCTTCCAGAACGAAAATAATTCCCGCAAAAGGAGCACTAAAAGCACCAGAAAGGCCAGCTCCTGCCCCACTTGACATGAGGTATTTTTCTTCAAATTTTAATTTTTTAAATAAACGACTCACTCCTTTACCGACTAAAGCGCCCATTTGAACAGAAGGACCTTCTCTACCTAATGACAACCCTGAGCCTATGGCTAAAACGCCATTAACAAACTTATTAATCAAGGTTTTCCACCAATTCATTTCTATATAGCCAAGAAGTTCACCTTCAACCTGAGGAATACCGCTACCGCTGACCATGGGATCTTTTTTGCACCAGTACCTGATCCATAAAGCAATTAAGACCAATAATATGACCCACAACGGAATAAGTATGGGATTTAGTTTTAAGTGTGTGTATACTTTTTCTGAAAAATGGAAGAGAAACTTTAGAATCAGGCGATAAGAGACTACTAGTCCGCCTGTTATCAATCCTATAAGCATTGATTCAAAGACCATACTCAGTTTTATCTTTTGAAAATGGCTAACTACATTATAAATATTATTTTTATTGGTCATAATTATTGCAAAGATTCAATTAATCTTACTAACTTCTGTGTTCGATTTTTTGATTCAAATTGATTAATATATTCCCAATTGGGGTCTATCTTTAGTGAATTCATCTTTTTTTGGTGAACGATCAACTCAATCGTATCTTTGATTTCCTGATGTTGATCAATATCAGCGATAAAGCCTGTTTTTGTATCTTGTATAAATTTTCCTAAAGTACTATCTGTTTCATTCAGGAGGAGAATTGGTTTATCGGCTTTAATGTATTCAAAGATCTTTCCACTGAGGTTACCTTCTGTATTTTCTTTGATCATAGTTATCAAAAGCAGATCATGAGATAATAATTGTTGAATACTCTGTTTATGATTTAAAAAACCTAAGTAATTCACAAGCCCTAAGCTTATAAATTTTTTGAGTTTTTTATATACTCTTTTCTTTGGGATATTTGTCGCTAAAGATAAAATTACCTTGATTTTTTTTTCTTCAAGCAATTCTTTTGTTGCATTTAAAAACTGATGGAGAGGTACTAAAGAGCTGAAACTACCTGTGAAAACAACAGATAAATCACTACTGCCTTTTGTTTGTTGGGGCAAAGTAATGAAATCATCATTGTCAAAACCATTATTCAGCAAGAAGATCTTAGATTCATACTGAGGATAAGCCTTTTTCAAATTATCTACAAGCAGATCAGTGACACTTATAATTGCAGAGGCATACTGAAAGGCTTCTTTTTCTATTTCCACCGCTCGTTTTTTATCAGTGTTATAATAATTAGTTGAAAATGGATCTCTCATATCCAGAATCACAGGAACATTATATTCGAGTTTCAAATGTTTTACAATTTTTAGTAAAGAAAAAGAAGGAGTCGTAATAAAGAATGCATCAATTTGATGGTTACTGGCAAACTTATGAATTGACTTCTTAAGGTTTGGTAACCAATATGAGAAAGAATCAGGATAAAGGTATTTTTTTCTTAGGGGTTTTAAAAATTTTGCCAAATCACCGGGCAGAATTTTCTTATAATCAATAAAGAAGGGTCGATGTATCTGAACATTCTTTGGGACATCCTGCATCATAGAGTGATCTTTTATCATATTGGTGGCATACGCAGGTGGCGTAAAAACAACAGGATTCCAGCCAAGTTGAGGAAGATACTTGCAGAATTTCGTAATTCTTTGGACAGCAATACCTCCACAAGGAGGAAAATATGGCGTAATCAGTACGATGTTTTTCATTCATTTACCTACAATTAGTATATTCCTGATAAAATTGTTCAAACTTATCCATCATTATGTCTTCAGTAAATTTTTCTTTTAAAGTTGTCATTGCTTCTTGAGCGATTCTATTTCGTAAATCTGGATGATCAAGCAGTCTTTTCAATGCCGAAGTCATTTGATCAATATCTCGTGCTTCAACTATTAATCCATTCTTTTCATGCTGAATTAATTCTTTAATACCACCGACATTGGTAGCAATGACTGGTTTACCAACAGAAAAATATTCAACGACGGCATAAGGGAAAGCTTCATAATCAGAAGGTAATACAGCAATATCATAAGTGGCAGCACTTACTGTGCTATTTGGTGCAAATCCGCCAAAAATAATCTGATGTTCAAGATCAAAGGATTTCACCAGTTGGATTGCTTCTTCTTTATATTTACCTGAGCCATTAATCACAAGTCGGGTATGAGGATACTGAGAAGCGATTGAGGCGTAAGCCTGAATCAAAAAATCCACTCCCTTTTTCTTAACAATTCGACCCGTCACGCCAATAATTAACTCGTCAATAAGATTTAAACGTTTTCTTTCTTCCTGGATTTGTTCAGCACTCACTTCTTGAGGATTAATTCCGATATAGTTCACTTTGTTATTTAACTTTTTGACCCAAGGGAACTGCTGAATCGCTAAATCAAGTGCTTTTTGACAAGGAAAGATATTGAGATCTACTAATTTTTCCTGTAAGAAGCGAATATTGATAAAATCTCTTTCATTACCAATGAGTCTAAAGACAGGAATTTTGCATATCTTTGCAGCGAATCCCGCTAATATAATCTCTTTTTTTATATTTACAATGACAAGATCAATTTTGAATTTCTTTATGTAATAAATCATTTTCATGATTGTCAGAGGATTATAATCCATCCCGCAAGTGATGCGATACAGAGGGAAATCCTTATCAATCTCACGACTTAGAGCAGACTTTTTTGAGCTGAAAAGATATTGATTGTGACATCTTTCTTTCATTTTTTTAGCAATATTTACTTTCCAGGTGACGACGCCACCCCAGTTCTTTTTTGAGCTCAGAATCAGAATATTCATTAAATATCCTTTATAAAACGATCAATATTGCTCTCAAAGATATTTACCGCATCTTCATAATCAGAAGGACGGCCAATATCCAGCCAAAGACCATCAAAGGGATAAGCAAAAACTGATTTATTTTTTGCCAGAAGGGCTTTAACTAAATCAGGGAAATCAAAATAAGAGTTATCCGGAATATCATCCAAGACTTTTTTATTAAATGCATAGACACCCATACTCACGAGATAGTTTAAGGTAGGTTTTTCGATATAATCTTTCAATTCATTTGTTTCAGATACATCCAGAACACCCAAGTCGATTTTTACAGGCTTCCGATAAGAAGCAATCGTGCATAGATTGTTATTGGAGACATGATATTCAAAAAAACTCTTATAATCTAAATCGGTTAACACATCGCCATTCATCACAAGGAAATTATCCTGAAAATCATGAATCATTTTTAAAGGAGCAGCCGTCCCAAGTGGTTTATCTTCAAATGAATAATCAATTTTCAAATCCCAGGCAGACCCGTCATTGAAAAATGCCTGAATGAGTTCTTTTAAGTGGCCAACCGCCATCGTGATATGATTAAAGCCTGCATGTTTTAATTGCCTGATCACAATTTCAAGAATAGGGTAGTTACCAACAGGCATCAGCGGTTTAGGGAAAACTGTGGTATAAGGTTTGAGACGAGTTCCTTTACCTCCGGCGAGTATGACTGCTTGCATATAAGCTCCTAAACATTATAAATATCTGATTTATACAGATGTTGGTATTTTTTCATCCATTCGATAGTTTCAGTAAGTCCTTGTTTCAAGCTATACTGTGGTTTCCATGATGTTGACTGAATGATTTTATCATTACAGCAGAACAATCGTTCCACTTCACTTTTTTCGGGTCTGACTCTTTCAGAATCCTGGATAATCTCAATTTCTTTATTCATTAACTGAGCGATTAATGTGACTAAATCCCCAATAGAGATTTCATCCTTCATTCCAATATTTGTTATTTCACCAAACAGTCCCTCAGCTTCGGCGATTGCCATAAAGCCAGCCACAGTATCCTTTACGAAGGTTAAGTCTCGTGTAGGAGTTAAATTACCAAGTTTTAAAGCAGTTTTATCATCAAGCAATTGACTAATCACTGTTGGGATGATCGCACGGGCGGATTGTCGGGGACCATAGGTATTAAAAGGTCGAACAATTTTAACAGGCAGATTAAAGGATTTATAATAACTCAATGCCATTTGATCAGCACCAATTTTACTTGCTGAATATGGTGATTGTCCTACCATTGGATGTTCTTCCGTTATAGGAACAAATTGCGCGGTACCGTATGTCTCGCTGGTTGAAGTGATAATCACTTTTTCAGTCTCATATTGTTTACACGCTTGCAGAATATTATATGTGCCTTCAATATTCGTTTTTATATATGCCAATGGAGAAACATAGGAGTATGGGATACCGATCAAAGCTGCCAGATGAAAGACAGTATCCTGACCTTTTACAGCTTCGGAAACTAGATCGAAGTCTCTGACATCACCTGTGATAATTCTAAGATTCTTTTGATCGATGCTTTCCAGCCAACCCCAATTATTTTTTGAATTGTAGCGAATTAAAACAGTCACTTCAAGATTTTTAGACAGGCATAATTCTGTTAAATGAGAACCGATAAAACCGGCAGCACCAGTAATAAGCACTTTTTTCATAAATTATCCTTTTAATATTTGGCTGATCATTTGTATATGATTGATCGTCATCGCAGGATATAAAGGCAAAGTAAGTAATTGATGAATATGTTTTATTTTACTTTTAAACTGATCATCTTTATACAGAGTAAATGAAGGAATCAGATCATAATGTTTACTGGTCTGAATTTTTGCTTCAAATAGTCTTTGTTTGATTTCAAAATAATCTGATTTGATCATGATGGACATTATATGAGGGGTTGCAACATCGATATTTGAATTTTTATAAGGGACAATAATGTTATCATTCTCGCTCAAAACTTCACAATAAAGTTTAAAAAGTTCTCTTCTTTTTTTATTATTCTCATCAAGTTTTGATAACTGAACTAAGCCAAATGCCGAACGAATTTCATCAATACGATAGTTATATCCCAACATTAGCACATCATAAGAGTTTGAATGTCCTTTATGCCGGTCATAAGTTAGAGTTGTCATTCCATGAGAACGGAGTAACCTGATTTTTTCGGCTAATTCATCACTATTTGTTGTGATCATACCGCCTTCGCCAGTAGTCATATTTTTATTGCTAAAAAAACTAAAACAGCCTATATCACCTATCGTACCCAGAAATTTCTCTGAATGATTCTCGAATCTATATTTTGCAAGGGGAGAATGTGCACAATCTTCAATCACTGCGAGTTTGTATTTTTCTGCTAAAGACATAATTCTTTCCATATTTGCGGGGAAACCTGCATAATGAACCACTGATATTGCTTTGGTATTGGGTGTAATTAATTGCTCCAATTGATCGCAATCTAAAGAGAGATCCTGTTCAGATGCTGAATCACAGAACACAACATCGGCGCCTGTATATTTTGTTGCATTCGCCGTTGCTACAAAAGTTAAAGCCGGACAGATCACCTGATCACCGGAGCTTATACCCAGCGCAAGATTTGCAATATGAAGTGCGGCGGTACAATTACTCACTGCAAAAGCATATTTTGCATTGACTCTCTGAGCAAAATCATTTTCAAATTCTTTGCTTACAGCGCCCATAGTAAACCATTTGCTGTTAAATATCTTTGTCACAGCCTCAATTTCTCTACTATCTATATCTGGTTCACAGAGTGTTAAATTCCAATCCATAATTCCTCTCTATCCAACTAATTAGCGTAAATAGTCTCTGAAACTTTTTATCAGCGACTGCATTTTTAAGGTTTTATTTTTCATAACATCATTTTTATTTTTTACAATTTCATAGTTGTTATCTCGAACTTCAAACTTTGAGGCATTGTAAGATTCAAGGGAGAAAACGATGACATTGTCATTATCTATCATCGCTGCATCATTCCATCCAGAAGCTACGACATAATCATGTCCCTTACCATCCAGTAGAAATTTTCCATGAGAATAATCTGTATAGGGATTCTTGCATTTCAAGAAAGTAAGAATCGTTGGGACCACATCAAGATGTGAGGTCAGATGAGTCACATTTTTAACTTCCTGAGTACGGTATTTTTCAGGCACAAATAAGAGAAATGGCACTTTTGTCTGATAGCGGGTAAAAGCGCTGGTATGCCCATAAAATCCATTTTCTTTAAACTCTTCGCCATGATCAGCAGTCACTATCACAATGGAATTTTCAAATAAGTTTTGTTTCTTGATTTCATCAAGAACTGTACCAATCAAGTGATCATTGTAATAAACCGCATTTTTATAGCTGTTTCTTAAAGGATTAATATCATTTTTTGAAACTGTCAGATAATTTGCTGATTTCTTCGAAGGCTTAAACTTTTCAAATTGATCGGGATAACTATATGGACCATGAGGACAATCTAACCATGAAAAAAGAAAGAAAGGTTGCTGATGATTTTGCTGTAAATACTGATTCACTCTCTTTGTATTCTCAAGATCTTTTTCTGTCGCATCTTTTCCAGGAATCTCATCATCAATATCGTTTGCCAGATTCACAAAGGCAGTTCTTCTGAACTCAGGATAAGTAAGCTTTGTTGATGAGTTGATTTTGAACTGATAACCCAGTTTTTGAAGTTCGTCCATGAGTACAGGACTCTTCTGCTCTGTGAGGAAGTTTTGCCAATAAAAGGCATTCACTCCGTATAAAATTGAAAAAACACCAAACCTACTGGCGTTTCCCCCACTGAAGTGATTTGAAAAAACGGTAGCGTCTTTTGAGTATTCCCACAATCTTGGTGTATTACTTTCATTAAAGGTGTCAAATCTCATGGCATCGATAACGAGAATAATAATATTCGGTTTTGGCGCATCCTGAGCATAAGTAATTGGATTAATCGGATAATTGAGATGCCCTTTTGTTGAAGCTTTGATAGTGACTTTTTCGGCCATATCAATACCAAAAGTTTTCCTCATCATACGTTTAATAGTCAAAGGCTGATATAGCGGATAGGCTTTTGAAAGTGAAGTAATCTCCGTCTTCCCAAACAAGTCTGCTACGGCATAGATTGTTTTATCGCTGATGATAAATAAGATGATGGCAAAGACAAGATATTTCGGTTTAAGAAATATAAACTGACGATTAATTGTCTTTTTTAAGAGTAATATTTCAAAAAGAACAAGTAAGATCAAGATAGTGATAAAGCTGATCATCGTGATCGTACCGACTTTAACAGAATCCCATGAACCTTCTGTCATAAAAAGATTTAATACTAATCCGTTGATATGAAAGCGGAAGATCTTATAAATTGTAGCATCTGCAAAAAACAGCAGGTGCGAGCATATTATCGTCAACAGATTGCAGATATAGAAAACTGTTTTCCTTGGAAATAGAGCGACTACTGAGAGATTTAACAAAGCGAGAATCAAATAGATCATAAAGGTGTTGGACAATAATGCGATGACTGAAAATACCTGACTTAGTGTACCAGAGATCCCTGAAGTATTGAATAAATAAATAAAATTAATAGCAATGGCAATGAAGAAATTCACTGTTAAGAAGAAGATATTTGCAGTGAAAAATTCTTTTCTTGAGGTCATACAATCAAAGTCCAGAAATGTAATACAGCCAAAGCAATTGCACACGCAATCCAGGCATTATATTCAGTATGATGCCACCATTGTTTAAACGACCAAGGGTGCATGATTTTCTTTAAAGATAATGATTTAGGGTACAACATGCCAGTCTCTTTTTTATATTCATCATACTGATTTGGGAATAGCTGGTTAATTTTTACTTCTTCCCCTTTGATTTTTGGCAAATAAACAAGAAACATGAATAAAACGAGAATAATCCATAAATATGGATTGCTGATGATGAGAATAAATCCGATCGCCATAAGAAGTGAACCTAAATATAAGGGATGTCGGCAAATACTGTAAGGTCCTGTTTTTGTTAATACTTTATTCTTACTGATGATTCCTGCTGCCCATGAACGAAGAAAGACGCCTAACATGACGATGATAAAGCCAATATTCCCAATCGAATCAGTAAAAGGAGAAAGAGGATTGTTTTTCAAAACAAAGAATTGAATGAAAAGGACAATCAACACCGTAATCAACGCAAGCTGTAATCTATATTTTGCTAATTTTTTCAGATAAATATTCATTTTAATACATCCTTGATTTATAGTATTTTATTTAAAATGCAAACTATAATCTTTCTTTAAATTGTCAAGTGTAAAATAGAAAGAGGGATATCTCTCAATTAAAACCAAGATGTCTGAGATATCCGTAGAAATATTACATATCAAACAAATGGATGACGGGTTTTCTTAGAGAACAGGTTCATGAGTCTCTCTCTCCACTCTCTCTCCACTCTCTCTCCACCTCTTAATTAATATTACTCAAACTTCTATGGTATATTTGGCAGATACTTTATAGTTTTGATTCTCCATTTTTATCAAAAAGATAGTATATTTATATAAGTCTTATCAATTAAATACTCAGATAGAGGCCAAGTAAGGGGTACGTAGAGGGCAAGCAGAGAGTTATACTGGTGAAAAGCAAGGATTATTTTATATTTTTTATGTTTTCCTTGATGGTTGATATGAAATAATTGTAAATTATGGATTATGAATGGTGAATGGATTTTGATGTTATAGTATCAACCTGAATAGAACGATAATGCCGCCACCTGCGGGGCTTTTTTATTTGCGGGATCTTTTCCGTAAGCTGCGCTTCGCTTGCATACGGTTATTCATAATATATCCCTTGCAGGGAATACAATGAAAAATGCTATTTAATTCTTTCTGATTATCAGAAGAATCATCTTATCTTTTTGTCCCGGAGGGACTATATCTCAGTAACCGTATGCAAGCGAAGCGCAGCTTACGGTAGCAATAAAAACATCATTCAGCCCCGCTAGGGGTGAGATTATTATTTCGCAACCAGGTTGGTTGCGTTACAGTTTGAGACGCGATAAATCGACGTCTCTACTGGATTTGAGGTACTGGATGATTTAAAGATGATCAATGATTGAGATTTATTTTCTTCTCTACCTTGATAGGATATTTCGTTTTATAATTTTCAATAATTTTATCTGAATGTTTAACCGAAATGAAAAATTCAGGAATTACTGAGTTCTATGTTTCCATATGATGAAGTTAATGAAGTACCTAAGGGTGTAAAAGGTGCAGATGTCATTCATGCAGTCAAAAACAGAATTGGGAATGACTGAGGAAAGATTATCTATGAAAGTAAACGAACTAAGGCAATTTAAAAAAAAGCCATTGTTGCTTATTCTTTATCTTTACTAATTCTCTTTTATAATAGGAGCGCTAGCTCTGATTTCTTCGTAGCCATTTCAGATTTTCAATATTTAGGGACATAGTCCTGACATCCTCGTAGCCATTTCAAATATTCAATGTTTAGGGACGTTAGCTCTGATATCTTTATATAAGGATTTTAAAAACCTTGTGATTGTTGTTAGAGATAGTATGATAAAAATTTTCCTTAAAAGAGTTATGAAAATGGCACTTACAGAATGTTAATAAATAAGTTCTCAAGAAATTCTTTTTCCAAAGTAATGATTGAGAACAACTTAATGAATAAACTTCTATAAATAAATGAAAATTTACTTGATTATTACTTTGAAAATTGTAAGCTTTTGATTACAATAAATCCATAAATAAAAATCTCCATTAGAACAAAAAAGTTCTGAAGTTTCCCAATCTCGATAATCTCCTAATTCAAAAGGGATTTTACTAAGTAAAGTTCTATCTGACATATCATCTATTAAAGAAAGAGTTTTGATGTCATAGAAAAAATACCAAGACAAATACATATCAGCAAAGTGATTACATACCAAAAACTTATCATTGATTACTGGGTTAAAAAGACCATTAAACAAAAGATTTAATTGTTCATTTCTTAAAGTTTTCTTCTTTAAATCATATTGTAAAATTCGGCTCCCTTCTTTTTCTAAGCAAAAAAATGAATCTTTATTAAAGAAGAAATAAGACTTATCAAAAATATCTGATATTCTATCTTTTCTACTTCCACTATTTTTGATATTGGTTATAAATTCTTTATAGATGATATTTTCATTTTTTAACCATTTATTATCAATTGCATCAATTTGCTTAATTAACCTATTTTTATCCAAAAAGACAAAACGATTTTTGTAATCATAAAGTTTAACTTCATCTGATACAGTAAATTCTTTTAATTTCTTAAGATTACGATTAACGACAACATATTTATTTTTAATTATACCGAAGTAATTAAACTCATACTTAATTATAAATTTATAATTATAATTATCCTTAATAACGCTAATTATATTGTCCCCAACGTGATTATAATTCCATGAGTAGTCTTTATCAGTAACATAACTAGTAATTCGATCATATGAAATATCGGTTATTTTTTCAAATGTGAAATTTAAAGAAATTAGATTAAGTATATAAAAAAAACAAACTATTAATAAAATATGACGTTTTAACATATATGCTCCCAATTAAAATTTATGTGTTTCATAAAAGTACCTGTTTATTGCTTCTTGTTGTGGATTCCCATATCTTAGCTTATATTTTTCAATATATTTTTGTGATATATCAAAATTATATTTTTTACTTACTTCAGAAGCAGAATTTGCTCTCCCATCAACATAAAATTGAGACCAAGCTGTTTTTTCTTCTACTTCGTTACTCGGAAAGCGAGTATATGTATGAGCATGACTAAGTTCCTCTCCAAACACAAAAATAGCTGTAATATAATTTTTTTGATCTTGTTCGCTTTTAAGTTTTGACGGGCTCAAATTTCTATACTTTGAATTTATACGAACTTCTATATACTTTTTTCCTGGATAGAGAGGATTATGTTTTGGAGGTCTACATGTTCCTAACCCAACTTTCGTCAAATAAGTCTGAAACTCTGATAAATAGGGCATCGAC
>CAZNKI010000070.1:0-15121 GCA_964573665.1 uncultured Candidatus Cloacimonadota bacterium
CAAGAAAATCATTAGCAGTCTCATCAATATAATTTAAACTATCCCAAACAATCGTTGTATCTCCGATATTAGATCTCCATGCATAAGGGTTAAACTCTCCATTAAAAAAAACAGAATATTGATATAATCTTTTATTATCAATCTCCATGTTGTCAGTTACTTTATAAATCCTGTTAATAGTATCTTCTCCGTAGATATAAATAGAATAATACCAGCTGTCTCCTAAATGAAGGGGATTAAATGAGTAATTTTCAGGATCTTCTTTTACTCTTTGATAGTATTCTTCTTTTTCTTCAGGAGTTAATGATACTCTCTTATCAGCAAGAAAACTCTCATAAGCATAATTCATAGTAAAGACATATAGAAACAATAGGATAATTAAATTCTTTTTCATTTTTTCCTTCTTTCATTTTTATTTTTTCTGGGCTTTTCATTAAACAATGAAAAGCCCAATCGACAATAAATTTGTTTTTATCCTCTGGCAAGTAAATTTTTATAGTATTTTCTGTATTATGTTCAAAACTACAAACAGGATATATGTATAATTCGTTGGTGTTAAGATATAACATAGAACATACAATCTTTCGGGTCATAATATTTGCCTTTACGATTTTTATGAAACAATTTTTCATGACCACCCCGTCAGCAAAGCTGCCACCCCTCCACATAGGGGAATTGAGATGGTCGTATAAATCAATGTGCTGGAAGGAGTTGAGATTTATTTGCATTGCTACGAAGATGTCAGGGCTACGCCCCTAAATAAGGAATATTCTTTAATTGCTACGAAGATGTCAGAGCTAGCGCTCCTAAATAAGGAATATTCTTTAATTGCTACGAAGATGTCAGAGCTAGCGCTCCTTTGTTTAATGATGCAAGGGGTTATATAGGAGATTCCACGCTACGCTCTGAATGACAGATTTTTGTGATATTCAATGTGTTGGAGGGATTGAAGAATGGGAAAAATTGGTACAATGATGTCAGGACAAGAATTAATACAAATTCATTCATGATCAGAGAGAATGATTCAAAAGAGAACGGACTTTTAGATAAAAAAAGATCGTTTTATGCTTATTTATTGAGGGTGATCTTATCTTCAATGATATTGTTTGACAAAAAATCTAACATACAAACATTGTGCAATAATAAAAGGAGCTAAGATGTCAGAAAAAAAGAATAGAGCTTTGGCCTTATTTTCAGGCGGGTTGGATAGTATAATTGCCGTTAAGTATATGGAAAAAATCGGATATGAAGTAATTCCAGTTTATTTTTCCACTCCTTTTTTCAGACCGGAAAAAGCAATCCAAATGGCAGAAATCAATGAAATCAAGATAGAAATCATTGATATCACTGATCTTCATCTTGAAATGTTACAGCATCCTCA
The DNA here is from genome assembly GCA_964573665.1 of uncultured Candidatus Cloacimonadota bacterium. Classification (GTDB taxonomy): domain Bacteria; phylum Cloacimonadota; class Cloacimonadia; order Cloacimonadales; family WRIO01; genus JAGOCT01. The sequence continues at coordinate 1,382 of CAZNKI010000070.1, forward strand.
GTATGGTTTTGGCAAATTTCTCAATCCATGCATTGATTGTCATGGTTTGATGTTCAAAATTCTGTACTCATATATGGAGAAATATGATGCCGATTTTATGATTTCAGGTGAAGTATTGAAACAAAGACCGATGTCGCAAACCAAAAATGCACTTATTGCTGTCGGAAAAGTCAGTACAGTTGCTGATTACATTATCAGACCTCTATCCCAAAAATTAATACAAGATACCAAACCCATTCGTGAGGGTTGGGTCAATAAATCAGATATGCTTGACATACAAGGACGTACCCGCAGTCGTCAGATTGCCTTAGCTGCTGAACTTGGTGTGAAAGAATTTCCTAATTCTGGCGGTGGATGTTTGTTGACCGATAAAGGCTATAGCAAACGTTTAGAAGATCTGTTTGAACATGATATGTTTGATGTTCAGTATATTCAATTTTTAGCTTATGGACGAAATTTTCGTCTTAATCAGGACACAAAGTTAATTGTTACACGTCTCAAAGAAGAATCAGATATCATAACACCAATGATCAAGAATGAAATGGTGTTTAAGTGTGCGTCTATACCAGGACCTTTAGGCATTTTACAAAGTACGGGTACGATAAGCGAAGATTTGATTTCCTTAAGCGCATCAATACTGCTTCGTTATAATTCCAAAGCTGGAGATGAAGAAAAAGTCGCCTATGGCAAAGTTTTTGAACTCGAGCATTCCATAGTGGCTGAAAAGATGAGCGACATTGATTTAAAACCCTATAAAATTAATTGAGGTAACAATGATAAAATATAAACGCTACCATTTACTGGATACATTTGAAACAAATACTTATTTAGTATGGGATACTGAAAGTTTAGAAGCGCTTATAATTGATCCTGCAGCTCCGAGTGAATTACTTGCTCAGGAAATTTCCGGGATGAATTTAAAAGTGCAAAGAATAATCAATACTCATGGTCATGGTGATCATATTGGCGGTAATGAGTATTTTCATCGTTTATATCAATGTCCGATTGGCATTCATACTTATGATGCAGATATGCTTTTAAATTCCGCATTAAATCTCAGTGACTTTATGTATATGCCGGTGATTTCTCCTGTTGCTAGCCTGATTCTGAAAGACAGAGATACTGTCTCACTTGGGGAAATCAAGGGAGAAATTTTTCATACACCAGGGCATACCCGTGGAGGGATTGTCATTTACTTTAAGCCTTATCTATTTTCCGGTGACACCTTGTTTAACTTAAGCGTAGGACGGACAGATTTGCCTGGTGGAGATAGCCGACAATTGTCAAAGTCAATTAAAGAAAAATTATTTACATTACCTGATCAGACAATCGTACTTCCAGGACATGGTCCATCATCAACGATTGCACAGGAAAAAGAAGAAAATCCATTCATCAATTAAAAAAAGTATTGACAAGACTTTTTCAGCTGTTATTTTAATAAAATCAAAGGAAGAGGAGAATGCTATGCTTAAAGATTTGATTGTGAAAAATCGTAGTTTTAGACGCTTTGATGCTACTTATAAAGTAACAAAAGATGACCTGTATGAACTTATTGATCTTGCCAGACTTTCTGCTTCTGCAGCGAATCGACAACCTACAAAATATGTGATTGCTTACGAAGATGATAAACTTGATAAAATATTTCCTTGTATTGGTTGGGCGGGATATCTTCAAGAATGGAAAGGGCCTGAGCCTGCACAAAGACCTACTGGATATATCGTCATGATCACAGAATTACAAATCGCACCACATGTCAATGTTGACCCAGGCATCGCTGCACAATCGATTTTGCTGGGTGCGACAGAAAAAGGACTTGGCGGTTGTATGATAGGTTCCATAAACAAAAGCAAACTCCGTAAAATTCTTGGAATTCCTTCGACTTATGAAATTTTATTAACGATTGCTATTGGTAAACCCGATGAGAAGATCATTATTGAAGAAATTGATAAAGAGGGTGATATCCGATACTGGAGAGATGATGAGAGTATACATCATGTCCCCAAACGAAAACTGGAAGATATTATACTTAGTTTTGAACACGAAGAAAAATAAATAGTAATATATTTGAGGTTTTAATGAAGAATCTGATCTTAAAACAGGGAGTGATGAATAAAGTCTTGTATGCTTTGACCCCCATTATTCTCTTTTCAATTTTTCTTTATGGCTGGAGATCATTAGTTTTGGTATTATTTACCAATTCAATCGCTTTTTTGACTGAATATCTTATGGTAAAGAATAAACCCAACGGAAAAGTCTCTATGGCTGTATTTGTCAGCGCAACATTACTGGCGCTCAGTTTGCCGCCTACACTACCTTTATGGATTGCAGGAGTTGGTGCCGTAGTAGCAATTCTCTTTGGGAAAATGGTTTTTGGCGGATTTGGAACGAATATATTCAATCCAGCAATCGTCGGGCGTACCTTTATCTATATATCATTTCCCAAAGAAATGACTGTTTCCTGGGTGAAACCATTTACTTCATTTCCTGGCGGATTTTTACATTATCAAACAGCAGATGCTTTTCAAAAGATCAGCTCTGCCACTCCTGTCGGATTGTTGAAATCAGGAATTAATCAAAGTTCTATATCTGATTTGTTTTGGGGTACGATACCTGGATCGATGGGTGAAAGTTCAGCCTTTTTAATTATTATTGCTGCGATCTATTTGATTTGGACAAAAACAGCCAAATGGCAACCCATGCTTGCTTGTCTGCTTTCATTTTCATTATTTACTGCACTGTTCAACCCTGATCTGACACTAACATACTTGCTTAGTGGTGGCTTATTGTTTGGTACTGTCTTTATGATTACGGATCCGATATCAATGGCAAAAACAAATCTGGGTATCTGGATATATGGCATTTTGGTTGGTTTTTTAACTGTATTTATTCGTAAGTTTTCGCTTTTTTCAGAAGGCTTTATGTTTGCATTATTAATTTCTAATTCATTTATGCCGATTATTGATTATGCGATACAAAAGGCAAAAACAGCAAAAACAGCAAGGAGTTCATAGTGGCAATGGACATCGACGCATTAAAAGAAAATAGATTATATCCTATCATTTTTATGATTATTATTACTATTATTTTTGTAGGCATACTGGCAGCTTTGTATCATTCCACAAAAGCAAGAGTGACTCTATATCAGGAATTAGAATTAAAGACATCGATCCTCAGTGTTTTTGATTTATCATCAGATCAGATTGAAGAAGATTACAGCCGTTATATTACAGAAAAAAAAGAAAATGATATTCTTTATTACATTGCACAAAAGGATCAAGAGGTTTTGGGATATGCCTTTATGATCAACGGAAAAGGCTTATGGGGCAGTATTCAAGCCATTGTGTCTTATACGCCTGATTTTTCTCAGATCATTGGATTTAGAATTCTCAATCAAAGTGAAACGCCTGGTCTTGGAGCACGTATCACAGAAGCATGGTTTATGGATCAGTTTAAAAAAAGACCATTAATTAAGGATCATCAAATCAATATTTTTTCTCTGATATCAGAAAATGATGCAGTGAAGAATGATCAGGAGATTAAACAAATTACTGGTGCAACTTTATCTTCAAAATCAATAGTCAATATGATTAATGATGAAAGCCAACGTATCATTAAAGCATTAAAGGTGAAGTATGAATAAAATCGACATTTTCAGAGAAGCTGCATTTAAAGAAAACTCAATTTGGCGTCAGGTATTAGGAATTTGCTCAGCCCTGGCGGTGACGAACTTTATGATGAACAGTTTAGTGATGGGTTTAGGTGTCATGTTTTCTACAGCATTATCCAGCTTTACAATTTCAATCATAAGAAATTACACTCCACGAAGTGTGCGAATGATGGTTCAGACTTTGATTATTGCTTCTTGGGTGATCGTGGTTGATCTTTTACTCAAAGCTTTTCAGCCTGAAGTCAGTAAACAGCTTGGACCTTATGTGGGTTTAATTATCACCAATTGTATTTTAATGGGTCGAGCAGAAGCCTTCGCAGCGAAGAATACTCCTGTAGATAGTTTTGTCGATGGTATTGGTGCTGGATTTGGTTATTCATTTGTTTTACTGATTATTTCATTTTTCAGAGAACTATTTGGTTTTGGCTCAGTTTTTGGTGTTACTGTTATGGGATCCTGGTGGCCACGCTGGTCGATCATGGTCATGGCGCCAAGTGCCTTTTTTATGTTGTCATTACTTTTCTGGTACATTCACCAGAAATACTATATACAGGTTAAGAAGTAGGAGGAATCGTGCTAGAAATACATCCAATCATTATCTTTCTTGCGGGGATTTTTACCAGTAACATATTACTAAGTAATTTTCTTGGCATGTGCTCTTTTCTTTCTGTTTCAAAAGAAGTGGAATCTTCTTTCGGATTAGGAATGGCAGTGGTGTTTGTTACAGTATTAACTTCAGCAATCAATTATGCTGTCTATCATTATGTTTTGGTTCCTTTTGATATTGTTTATTTGCAATATATCATTTTCATCCTTGTCATTGCAGCGACAGTACAATTAACTGAGATATTTATTGAACGTTTTTCACCTGCGCTATATTATTCTTTAGGAATTTTCTTGCCATTGATCACGGTCAACTGTGCAATTTTTGGTGTTGCATTGTTTATGATTATCCGACAATATACCTTTTTACAGAGCATAGGCTTTGCATCAGGGAGTGGTGTTGGTTGGTTATTAGCTATCCTGGCATTAGCTGGCATTCGACAGAGAATCAAGGAAAAAATGGTGCCTGCAGGATTACAGGGTGCGGGAATCACTCTGATTGTTACAGGGATTATGGCTTTAGCATTTGTGGGCTTCTCAGGTGCTGTGGTGATTCAATAAAGGAATAAGATATGATCATATTATATAATATTTTAACTGCAACTGCCATCAGCGGAATCTTGGCAGTATTGCTGGTACTGGCGGAATACTTTTTTGCAAATTATGGCGAATGTAAAATTACCATTAATCAGAAGAAAGAAATCAAGGTTAAAGGCGGTGGTAATCTCTTAAACGCTTTAGCTGAGAATAAGATATTTATCCCTTCAGCTTGTGGTGGTCGAGGATCTTGCGGTTTTTGCAAGGTCAAAGTACAAGATGGTGCTGGTCCTGTTTTACCGACAGAAAAACCCTATCTTTCAGCAAAAGAATTGCAGGACAATGTTCGACTATCCTGTCAGGTGAAGATCAGACAAGATATACAGATCAGCATTCCTGAAGAGCTTTTTAACATCAAAAAATACAAAGCACGCATTAAAGAAGTGATCGATTATACTTATGATATCAAAGGCGTGACATTTGAATTATTAGAACCCGATACTATTGAGTTCAAAGCTGGTCAATACATGCAGTTGGAATCACCAAAATATGAAAAAAGTAAACAACCTGTTTCTCGTGCTTATTCTATTTCAAGTATTCCAGATATGAAAAATGCTGTTCAGTTAATTATCAGACGAGTACCTGATGGTATTTGTACGACGTGGGTTCATGATTTTATGAAAGTAGGAGATATTGTCAATTTAACTGGACCTTTTGGTGATTTTTATATCAGAGATACTGATGCTGATATAATCTTTGTCGCAGGCGGATCAGGTAAGGCGCCTATTAAATCAATGGTTGAGCATATGGAGAAATATGGATCAAAGCGTAAAATGACCTATTTCTTTGGTGCAAGAACCAAAAAAGATCTGTATCTGACAGAAGAATTTAATGCACATGAAAAACAACTGCAAGACTTTACTTATGTCCCCGTTTTATCCGTTCCAGAGCCTGGGGAAGTATGGGAAGGAAAAACAGGATATATTCCTCCATATTTCAAAGAATATATCAGAGACCCAAAGCAAACTGAAGCGTATTTGTGTGGCAGTCCAGGCATGATCTCCGCAGTGGAGAAAGAATTGTTATTACTTGGCGTTCCATCACAAAATATCTATTATGACAGTTTTGGTTGATTTGCTCCAAAATAAGGGAATACGAGGTTTGAAATGAAATTAGATCCAATAGAAAAATTGATCATGGAAAGAATGAATGCAGGCGTATTATCGACTGAAGGTTTTTTAGGTCAGGATGAACGACATTTGCATGAAATAATCGAATCAGATCAGGAAGTGCTTCAAAGGCTTGGCGTTACTTGTGAGCAGATTGCAGAAAGATTAAAATATTTTACTGAACTATCAAAAGAAGCTTATGAAATTCCAATCATCATTGATCATAAATATTCTTTACTTCAGGAAAACTGGAGAGGGCGAGTGGTTTGCCCCTTTAATCATAGGGGATCATATTCTAAAGCAAGAATTGAGCTGACTCATCTTGAAAAGAATATCAAAGTGGTATGGACACCTTTAAATATACATTTTATTGAAGAACATGGTTTTTTTGAGGGCTTAGGATCAAAATATCGTATCGATCCCGAAGTACTTATCCAAGCAATATTTTAATTTAGAATTCATCCAATGCAAGACCAGTATCAATTTACATATAATAGAAATTCTGCTTTGATTTTCAACTATCAGAAGCAAGTACCTTTTTATAACAGCTTATTTAAGGTAGAAAATAGCGTTTTTATCATTGATCAGAGAGTGTTTGATCTTTACTTTAAGGAAACAGAGATTTCATCACCCTATTTAGTTCTAACATCGACAGAACAAAATAAGAGCATGAAAACACTCAATCAGATTTTAATGTTTTTGGAAACACATGCCTGTCGCAGAACTACATTTTTAACCATTATTGGCGGTGGAATATTGTGTGATTTAGGGGCATTTGCCAGTAGTATATTTAAAAGAGGCATTCTTCTTAGATTAGTGCCAACGACATTATTAGCTATGGTTGATGCATCCATTGGCGGAAAGACAGGACTCAATCTAAAAAAAAATAAAAACCAGATCGGATCTTTCTATCCTGCAGATGAAATCCTCATTCATCCTGCTTTTAACAAAACTTTAGACCCTATAGATCTTTATAACGGGAAGGTTGAAGCAGCAAAGACACTCTTGATTATGAAGGAACATGAGGCTTTTTTACGCTTAATCAATGAAAAGAAGATCGACACTGAGTTAATAGAGAAAGTCGCATCATTCAAGATGCAAACCTGTATTCAGGATTTGACTGATCAGGCTGGAAGACTATTGCTCAATTTTGGACATACCTTTGGGCATATTATTGAAAGTATCAGCGCTTTCAAAATTCCACATGGATCAGCCGTTGCCTTTGGCATGGACATCGCTGTGGCATATAGCAATTACATCAATTTGATGGGAACAAGAAATTCACTGCAAATCAGAATGATGACGCAACAATTGATCAATCTGAATCCTGATTATGAAAACCACTATTTATTGCTCACTTCAAAGAGTTTTCTCATCAGTTTAATTAATGGTTTCTTCAATGTACTGAATCAGGATAAGAAGAGGAATAACTTTACTCAACTGGTTCTAATGGATAATGATTATCAGTTAAAAGTGCATTCAGAAAAAAATAATTTAAGGCTTTATCGTTTTTGTGATTCCTATTTCAGGGGTCTTGAACGAATGAAGTAATAATTATGATCAATAAAAAAGGCAAGCGTAAAGCTTGCCTTAAGTTATAAGATTATTTATTTTGTGACAATACGAACAGCATCAAAATCAACATCACCAAAACCAGTGACAGAGATCGTCCCTTTATAAAGACCATCTAAACTGTTCACTCGGCAAATCACCCAGTCACCTTTCTTTGCTGTTGCCGCATCTTCTGGTTTAGATCTGGAACTATAGACTAATACTACAGCTCCTCTTTTGATGTTGTCTTTGGTAGCGATTTCACTATGCCAGAAATATTGTGACCAAACATTTTTTCCTTCAGCGTGAGAGAATATCTCTGCTTCATTTTTAGTTGATGATGAAGGAAGATTTACAATTTCACCTACTTTTACCCATTCATATTCACTATCATTGGTAAAAGCTCTGTCGCAGTAAAAGACATCAGCAGAAGAAAGTCCATGAGCATCTTTACCTTGAGGTTTTGATGTATTCTGTGTTGATGGTTTTTCCTTATAAACAGGCGCTTTTGCGATGACACGAATAGCAGCTAAATTAGCTGTCCATGGATAAGCGGACAGAGCAACACTTTCTTTAAAAAGTTCATCGGTATTTGTGACACGACACATTTTCCATGAGTCTGTTTTTGCTTGTCTTTCATCCTGAGGTTTTTTCCCATTATGAAATACAAAGACAATATCACCTTCATTAATATTATTAATTTGAGCAGGAGTGGTCATGTAGTAATATTCAGTCCAGACATCAATTCCTTTATCATGATCAAAGAGTTTTGCCTGATTTTTTGTTTCTTTTGAAGCAGGAGTTGTTAACTTGCCAACACGAGTAAGCATCTCTCTGCTTTCATTGGTAAAAGGTTTTTGAGCATAGAGATAATCCTGATCTGTGAACCAGTGATCATCCTTCTCTCCGCTTGATCTGCGAGGCTCTTGTGGTGATTCTTTTTCGACATAGACTGTTTTTTCAACTTCTTTTTCGACAATTACGGGTTTCTCAACAATCACTTGCTTCTCAACTTCTTTTTCAATGTACACAGGCTTTTCAACGATTTTTTCTACAACAACAGGTTCATAAGCCTGAGCACGATCAAGCGCTTCCTGGATTTTTGCTTCAGAAGTGCTGATCATCTGTTTGAGTTCGCGAGCATTAATAGAAATATTGTCATAGGCTTTTTCAATTGCTTCTTTTTCAGATTTTGAAGACATCCCTTTACCAGAAGCAGTGATTGTGCCTAAAACTTCTTTTGTTTTGATGATCATCAGTTGAATATCCATATCGACTACTGCGAGATGCTGAGGACTGCCAACGCCTTCGACCATTTTTGTATCTTTAACGCTAAGAGTTCCAGCCATCATCAGTGGGGAGATGGTATTGACCTGAATATTATTATCATTTAACACTTTGGTTAAGCGACGTTCAGATTTTTCCTGACGGACATTTTTAGAATCAGTCACTTTTACCTGAACAACAACAGATGAACCTTCGCTTGTTTTGAAGAAAGCTTCACCTGCAACAGTATTAATATAGGAATTGAAATATGATGGTAAATTGATTGAATCAAGCTTTAACATGACTTTGCCTCTATCTCCTTGAGATGGTACAGCAAGTACGTTAAATGAGTATTCACCTTCATTATTGGTTAATCCTTTTTCAATCATTTGACCATCAGAATGAACCGCTTTAACAGGCATGCCTGATAATGCCGTCGTATTCCCTGTTTGAGGGTCACGGATGCTAACTTTGAAAACAAGAGGTTCAGGAAGCTGAGTCCCTTTTTTTGCATTTTGCTGATTGCCTGAAACAAGATCAATACGAATAGAAGCGATGAGTTGTCTGATATTGCTGTCAATGACTTTGACATTGACGTCATTGGCAATAGAATAAGGTGTATCGGCAAAACTATCGTACATCGCCTTTTTTGAGAGTAATTCAGGTATTAATGCCTGCGCATCAGTATAGTTTTTGATTGCCAGAGATACTTTTCCCTGGTCGACGAAATTTTCTGCATCAGAAATCAGCGTGCGAATCGAAACAGTCAGTTGATTGAGTTCACTTTTTAGCACTGAAAGCATGTTTGCTTTGCTGATAGATACCATGACGTACCAAGTGCCTTTTTGGCTTTCTTCATTATCAACTTTCATTCCTTTGATGGATTGATCAACCGTCAATTTGGTCGCTTTTTGTATAGATTCAGAATAATACTCTTTTCCTTCTGATTCTATGCTTTTAGCCTGTATATCTGTCGTTGATTGAACTTTTACAGAAATCTGTTGAAGGAGATCTGTTTTTGCATTGCTGAGTGCCTGATCTCTGTTTGAACCAGAGCCGATACCAACAATAATTTCACCAGAATTTCCTAAAGTACGTGCTGTCTCAAACCATTTAGGTGCTGCCTGGATTGACAGCATCAATCCGATAAGCAGAAATAAGATGAGTATCTTTTTCATATTTACATTCCTCTAATTAATCAATTTTTAGAAGGATTAATTTGCGGTTGGTAGTAATTGGTTTAATTTTTGAACCAAAAGCAGAAGAATCAAATTCTTTACGAATATCTCTTAAGAGTTTTCTTGTATTATCATATCTCTGAGGATCGCACCAAATGAGATAATCGATGGTTTGCTTTGTTGCGATATTTTCTTTTGATTTCTTTGATACTTTGTCCATAGTGTCCATGAAGATATCCTGAATATCAAGCACTTCATCTTCTGAATAAGAAGAATTGATGCTGATTACTAATTTGTACTGGATACCATTTTTCATATCTTCACGCCAGTAGGTTTCAATACGGCTTAATACATTATCAACAGCGCCATTCATTGCTTCTTCTACTGATAACAGTGATTCTCCCTGACGTGCTGTGCTGTATCCTGTTTCAGTACCTAACAAACGACCAGTGGTGGTTTCATAAGCACGAACATTCATGGCAAATTTACGTGTATTGTAACCTGCATCTTCATACGCGCCAGAATAAGTGATATAGACATCTGAACCGATTGAAAGAGCAAGTTTGTATGCCATATCTTCCTGTCTGTCACCCAGCATCATTTGAGCTTCATTTAAAGAATTGATACTCTCCATTTGCTGAGGAACCAAGACTTCATATTGTTTAGCCGTAAGGTGAGATTCAACGACTGATGCTGCATGTTTTAACATCGCATTATTTCTGAGTTCATCAACAGGACTTTTGCCTTTTGCCACTTCTGGGATGACCATTAACTGTGGACGTCCAAGAACTTCAGCGACTTCTGAGCGTGTTTCGATGATTTTAAAGTTTTCAAGGTCACGGCGAATCGTTTCTTTGTTCACTCTGAATCTTTTCGTCACTTTTACACCAAGACCTTTGTCCATAGTGACTTTTGATTTTAATTGAGGATCTTCGTAAGAGATATAACGATTGACATTATTAATATCAAAGAAGAAGGTTAAATTGCTTTCCATACGATTGATTTCTGGTTGGTTTTTAAGCATAGGATCTGTTCCACCGTATAAAACGAAATAAACAGCTGCTTTTTTTGCATCTTCAGTAGCACGAGTGACACCAAATTTTTCAACTTCGCCTTTTTTCTTGTGGGTGTAAATACCTGTTGCTTCAACAAGTACTTCAGCAGAAGAAACAGACTCGACGAATATTGCCTGTTTTGAGTTTGGAAGTTGGGCATAGCCATTAGATGGGAAAACTATTAATAATGTTAAAATAGTTAAAAGTAATATGCCTGTAAAACGCATAATGCTCTCCTTTCAGATTTCGAATATAAATTAATAATGCGGATTTGACGAATTGTGTCAAGAAAATTTTTGCTTTCAGAACAAAGAATGAGTTATTGAGTGCAATACGATAAGAAATCAGTACAGAGAAGATATCATATAAGATAGTTTAACCGTATTTAATAAATATTAGATAAAATACTATAAAGCAGTATATTAGATCACTAATGTCTTATTTCTGTCTTCTATCTATCCTGTAGAAAAGTATTTTAATGAGGATCTTTTCATTATATTAAAATAAAAAACTTGCCAGTAAATAATTTGTATGTTAACTTGACTCTTAGAGTCTAAATAAGGGGTTATTATGGATGCACATTTAAAAGCATTATCAATTGATGCAAGTACTGGTTTTTATAAAATGAAAAAACATCTAATCGGGGAATTTTTTGGTCCAGTAGATTTAGGATTACGTTTAGCTGCAAATCTCAACGGTTTAAATATAGGTAATGGGGTATTGGCTGGATCGATATTTCCTGGATCAAATCGTTTGATCTTTACGGGATTTTCACCTTCCTGGGGTGGATTTTATATATCAACGATGGGCGGAGCTGGTTTGGTTTTTGACAATCTGGGGATCAATATGCTTACCATACTTGGAAAAGCACCTCAACCATCAGTTATCTATATCAATCGTGAACATGGGGAAGAACTGGATATCGAAGTGACTCCTATCAATCTTTTTGAGATCTGGAATAGTGGAGAAGGCGGTTTTTATTCATTACATCAATATATCATGGATCATTATCTTTCCCGTTATCAGAATGATCCTCGCATTTTGGCGCTTGGTCCTGCGTCATGGTCTACTGATTTTGGTGCTGTTGGCTCAATCCCTATCGAAAAAGGGAAAATTACTCATGCCGATACCTGGGCAGGCCGTGGCGGATTTGGTTCAAAGATGCTGCAGGATCACAATATTGCCGGGATTATTTATGGTGGGACTTTTATTGATGAAGACTTCCGTGATCGAAGAGTAGCGGATCAGTGGTTTCAGGAGAAGTATCAGCAAAAACTTTTGATTAAGGACTTTGAAGCAACCACCAAATACAGATATGAAGAAAAATTTAAAACTGGTGGTACTTTAGGTGTGAATTATGCCAGTATTGGCAAAAGAATTATCGCCTTTAACTATAAAAGTATCTATATGAGTGATGAAGAACGTCTGGATATGCATAAGCATCTTGTCATCGATCATTACTTGAAACAATTTAATGAAGAAAGTATTGAGAAGAAACAGTATAAAACCTGTGGAGAGCCATGTGCTGCTCTTTGCAAGAAATTAAATAATGAGTATAAAAAGGATTACGAACCTTATCAGGCATTGGGTCCATTGTGCGGGATATTTGATCAGAGAGCTGCTGAAAGGGTAAATCGTAAGGCTGATGCAAATGGCTTTGATGCTATTTCTCTTGGTGGCGTAGTTTCCTGGTTGATGGAATGTCTGGATGAAGGATATTTTACAATGGAAGAGCTGGGTGTCAGTCAGATGCCATATTTCAAATATGAAGGTTTTGAAGTTGTCAAACATTCTGAACTCAATGCGAGTATAGCCTGTGAGATCATTGATGCCATTATCCATAAGAAGGGTTTGATTGATTTGGCTGAAGGGGCAAGAAAATGGGGCAGAAGTATTGCAAGAAAGAAAAACTATAATATTCTCAATCATTTTGTTTTTAACTCCTATGCCCGAAAAGGCTGGATTGTTCCTAATCAGTACTGGAATAGCGGGGTATTGTCACCAATGTCGATTATGGGCAAGTATTTTATGTATTATGGTTATGACTACTTACCACCTCGCGAATTAGGCAGAATTCATGCGTTGCGCTTTAAACAGGAATTACTGATCGATAATATGGGCTTTTGTCGTTTTCATCGATTATGGGCAGAGGATATGATTCCTGAACTCGTTGATAATCTCTATGGGAAAAAGAATGAGTATATAAAAACCTGTGTGCTGACAGCTGGGCGTGTCAATAGCCGAAACTCCTCACAATTCTGGGAATCTGAACGCAATATCGACTTTGTGCTGACATTTCTCAAAGGCATTGATATCGAAAAAAGTGGATACCAGGATGATCTGAAAATGTGGCTTAAAGCTTTTGAAGAAGATAAACACGAAGCAGCCCTTAACTACTGGTACGAGATTCATAAAGGCATTCAGGAGTCATTGAGAGATTTTTAATTTGTGATATCGACTATGACATAAGACAAGACTTAAGCATGTCTTTTTTTATAAGTTAAAAATTGCTTATAAGATAACATTCACAAGATAAAAAACTTGTGTTATTGAGGAAATTGTAAAAATATAAGATAATAAGAAATTTTATTATAAAAGTATGATAAATATCATAATAATACAGAATAGATCTATTAATTTTTGTATAGATAACTCTTTAATTAATAATATATTAACACATAAAATGATTATTTTTTAGAATTATCTTGACATAT
>CAZNKI010000071.1:0-14605 GCA_964573665.1 uncultured Candidatus Cloacimonadota bacterium
TTCATTCTTATTTTTTTGAATTTAGTGATATATTGTCATTAGTTATAGTAAGTTACAACATTAATGTCTGAAATTTTGGGGTATGCCTATTATTTTTATATGCTAGCATACCCCGAAAAATTAAATAAGAAATTGTACTAATTAATTTCATTAAAAGAACTAATATATTTTAAATGAAACCCTTCATTTCTTTTCTTGAAAAAAGAAACGAAGCAAAGAAATTCAGGAAATGACTTTATTTAATGAGGAAATAGATACTTTTTTTCGTGGACATGGACGTCCACACTCCCAAAGATTACTCGTAAGCGAGGACGCCTACGTTCCAAAAAAAAAAAGAGAAAAATATAATTCTTATTGACAGAGCTGATGCAAAAAATAAAAGTGAATGAGTCGATCAAAAGACAGACATAATGGTGTAGAATAAAGGGAATCTCGTGAGAATCGAGAACGGTCTCCGCCACTGTAATCAGCAGATGGGAGATTAAGTCACTGTGAAAATGGGAAGGCTTAATCATTGGTTTTAAATCCACCCGCTGAGAGTCAGGAAACCTGCCATATGTCTTTAGAAAGTTTCTTTCGGAAGAAGAGAAATTTCAGAAAGCAATCAATGCTTACCTTCTAAAGACAATGGTTTTTCATTAAAAAAGATTATTAGAAGGAAGGTATGCATGAAAACAAAAATCGTACTGTTCATCATCCTCAGTTTTTTATTGTTATCTTGCCAATCAAATAGAAGTAAAAAAGGCATTGTAGTCATTTCTCCTGAGATTGCAGAAATATTAGTTTCTATTGCTGGAGATGAAGCGATAGTTGGGGTTGCGGAAGAATGTAATTACCCTGAAGTATTAAAAAGTAAAAGCAAAGTGGGTAACTTTGGACAAATCTCCTTAGAGAAAATTATTAAACTCAATCCAGAAATCGTCATTACGAGCGCATTAGAGCAATCTTCTACAGCAAAAGAACTTGAGAAACTCGGCATAAAGGTGTATTCTTTTTATCCACAAAATATAGAACAGTTGAGCAGTGTGATCGATTCTTTGGGAAGAATCACAGGTCATGAGGATAAAGCAAAATTTCTTGCGACAAGCATCAATGATCAGATTGCTTCATTCAAAACATTTGCTCCTCAAGAAAGTAAAAGAGTCTTTATAGAAATATACAATGAGCCACTTATGAGTGTCTCAAATGCGTCATTTGTAGGTCAATTATTAAAAGTATCAGGGGCAGAGAATATATTTCCCATACTGGAAAGAGACTACTGTCGCGTGAAGAATGAAGATGTCATTAAAGCAAACCCTGATGTGATTATCATTACTTATCCAGGGATGACAAAAGAAATGGTTTCTAACAGAAAGGGTTGGCAAAACATCAACGCTGTGAAGAACAACAAGATCTTTACCATAGAAGATATCAATCCTGACTTAATCTTGCGTGCAAGTCCAAGAATCATCGAAGGCATCAAATCACTCAGGGCAAAGATATATGAATAAAAAAATCCTCCTCTCGCTATTTATCTTTATCTCTATGATATTGATCTATGCTTTTTATTCTTACACGGACAGTTACTTATTTACTCAGGTACGCCTCCCCCGCCTTATGTTAACATTGATGGTCGGGATGTCATTATCTGGTGTCGGCTCAGTATTTCAAATCTTGCTCAACAATCCACTGGCAGAGCCATATATTTTAGGCGTTTCATCTGGGGCTGCGTTGGGAAGCATTATTGCCAGTTTGTTTGGAATATTAGCATTAGTACCTCTTTTTGGCTTTATCGGGGCTATATTAAGTATCCTCATCGTTTGGGCTTTGGCACATATCGGCACTTATTTTGATCGATCAAAACTCTTATTTTCAGGATTCATCTATGCCATGTTTATCTCCTCTCTAATCTCATTTTTAATGTACTGGTTTCAGAAAGATGTTGCAATCATACTTCAGGTATTAATGGGGAATCTGGGACATATATTTAATCAGAAAGAATGGGTTTTATTTATTATCAGCTTTATTATCAGTATAATCCTATTGGTCTATTTATATTTTCAATCCAATGCATTAAATTTAATCACTACGGGAGAAGACTCTGCGCAGAGCATGGGTGTGGATGTCAAAAAGTTAAGAAGAAACTTGTTTATCTCGGGGTCATTACTGACAGGAATATGTGTTTCATATGCAGGGATCATCGGTTTTGTTGGCTTGATCATTCCTCATTTTGTAAGAATCTTTGTGGGATCGAATCAAAAAAGAGTATTCCCCTTCTCAGTCTTATACGGAGCAAGTTTCCTACTCTTTTGTGATCTGATCTCGGTCAGCATCAGTGTTATTGAGTTTCCTGTGGGAATCATCACTGCATTCTTAGGCTGTCCCTTATTTTTATATTTATTATTAATTAAAAAGAATTAAAGCAATAAAAGATCTTTGAAATTTATATAGTGTGAATATGCTTTAGTCAGAAATCTATTTTCTGATCTCCTTTGCAGAAGGGAATCCGTTGAGGGATTTCGCATTTTCGACTGCATTAATAACGGCTCTTTCCATGACATAAGTGCTCAAGAGTCCTAAAACAGTAAGATCGCATTCAACCTGATTGCTTGCCATAGTAAAAATTGTATCGCCATCATACATCGTGTGTGCAGGATACATTGTTCTACCGTATGCATTATGCGTCATCGAAGCGATTTTATTTGCCTGTGCTTTGTCAAGTTTCGCATTTGTTACTACAGCCCCGATGGTGGTATTACCTTTAAAAAGATCTTTCTTTGACTTGATCTGATCAACAAAAAGGCGTTCACTTTGCAGGAAATGTGCATTTTTACGATCGTAAACTCCAGCGATAATTTCCTGAGTATTTGGATCAATCACATCCCCGAGACAATTCACTGCCACCACAGCACCGATTTTTAAGTCACCGATTTGAATCGCGTAGGTTCCTAAACCACCTTTCATTGCATAGTCATTGCCCATCAGTTTTCCAACAGTTGCTCCAAATCCTGCACCAATATTTCCTTGAAACTGGTCTTTGTAAGTTTCTGCGTTTTTACAGGCTTCCATCCCCATTTTCAGATCAGGGCGAATTTTTGGATCACCGAAGGTCAAATCAAACAAAACAGCACTGCAGACAATTGGAACTTTTGCAACGCCAACATCAAAACCAATACCTTTTGATTCAAGATATTGCATTACTCCAGAACTAGCATCAAGACCGTAAGCACTACCGCCAGCAAGAACCACAGCATGAATTTGTTGTACCATTTCCATAGGATCAAGCAAGTCGGTTTCACGTGTTCCAGGCGCTCCACCACGAACAGCGACGCCTGCGCTCGCTCCATTTTCTGCAATAATAACGGTACAACCTGTTCCGCCCTTTTCATCCTGAGCATGCCCTAACTTAAAACCATCAATGTCAGTTAAAGTTATTTGTTTGATTTTTGAATCTTGCGTTGAGAAATCGAAACGTTTTTCATTTGCAAATAATAATGAAATCATAAGCATTACAGTTAACAAGGAACAACTTAGCTTTTTAAACATGAAATCTCCTAAATTTTGTAATAAAAAATTGAAAAGACGCTCAAGGCGTCTCTTCAATATACAACTTTATGATATTGTAATCTGAATATCTTTAATCTCTGGGTACTTTTCCAAGTGTTCGTTGATTTCAGAGACAATCTCCTGACGATGTTCATCGAATTTTGGCAGATCAAGGTCAATAACAACCACTCCATCATCAAAGCGAATGTATTTCACCATTTTAAGTGTAATGATATCTTCGCCCACTTTTGGATATAAAACAGAGCGCAACTCTTCAATTATTGTTTCTTTGGTAAATGGTTCTGGTTCTCTAAGTCCATTTTCCAGTTCATATTTTTTAATTGCCAAACGAAGCGTATCCACTGCTAAAACAGAGCAGTGCATTTTAACTGGAGGTAAACCGTCCAGTTCATTTGTTGCATCTTTCCAAGAAACAGATTTCGCTTCTTCAATGGTCTTCCCTTTGACCATATCAGTGACAATGGATGCTGTAGCAATATTTGATGCGCAACCATAAGACTGAAAGGCGATATCTTCAATGACATGTGATTCAGGATTAATTTTTAAATAGAATGTGACCTGATCCCCACAAGCAGGACTGCCTTCTGTAGCAACAATATTTGCATCATCTAATTTGCCTACATTATGTGGTTTCATAAAATGATCCAGAACTTTTTGTGAATACTGCATTTTAATCTCCTATTTATCTTTATTTATTTTTTTAATAATGGACTACGAGATCTTAGCTCTTCGACAATTTCAGTCAATTTCTCAATAACATAGTCAACTTCTTCTTCTGTGGTAAAACGACTAAGTGTGAATTTGATCGATCCGTGCGACTGGACAAAGTTTCTGCCAGTTGCCATCAGGACATAATTTGGTTTTAATCCCTGAGATGCACAAGCTGATCCTGTAGCAACGGTAATATTGTAAACATCAAGCATCATCATAATTGCTTCACCTTCAATATAATCAAAGGACACATTTAAATTATGCGAAATTCTCTGATCACCTTCAGGTCCATTAAGCAGAATATGAGAGATATTCTTTTTTATTCCTGAATAAAGTCTTTCACGAAGAGAAGTCATTTTTTTGATATGGTTATTCAGATCGCTAAACTGTAACTGAACGGCTTTTGCGAAACCTGCGATATTTGCAATACTCACACAGCCTGTTTCAAGATTGTCCACTCGATTGATCCCATGTTTGGAGTTGTTAATCTGTAAGCCTGAACGTACATAAAGAGCACCAACACCCTGAGGACCGTGAATTTTGTGTCCACTGACACTCATCATATCAATTCCGTAATCATCCACCTGAATAGGCATTCTTCCATAGGCATGCCCAGCGTCTACAAACAATGGGATGTGATTTGAAGAATCATTAAGAATCTTTCTGATTTCTTTAATCGGCTGAATCGTTCCCATAATATGATTGGCAAATGTTGTCATCATTAAAATTGTATCTGGGCGAATCGCTTCACGCAATTCATTAAGATCAATAAAACCATTCCAATCCGCATTCAGGTATGTCACTTCAAATCCACTATTTTCAAAGAATGCTGCATTTGTTAAAATATCTGGATAGTCAACAACAGAACAAATGATATGAGCCCCTTTTGATGCATTCGCCATTAGATAGCCTTTTATCCCAATATTGTTTGCAGAAGTACCACCAGAAGTAAAATGTATCTCTTGAGCTTTTGCTCCCATAGAATTTGCAATAATATGTTTGAAATCATCCAAGTCTTGTTGAATAGATGAGCCAGTTGAAACGAAATTTCCAGGGAAGAAATACTTCTCTGTAAAATAAGGCATCATCGCTTGCAGAACCTGTTGATCAGGTTTTGTTGTCAAACAGTTGTCTAAATATACTCTCTCCATTTATCTCTCCTTTATTTTGCTACAAATATAATCTAATGAAATCCCCGCATAATAATGATGCATATGCTGATCGATTTCCTGCCACACTTGATGAAACCCACAAGGTTTACCAATACAGTATTCAGAATTTTCTCTTTTAACACAATCTGGAGATTCATCAAATGCTTCGACTGCCATAACGACATCCAAAAGACTGATATCCTTGACAGATTTATTCAGAACATAACCACCTTTTGCGCCAGAAATACTTTTTACCAAACCTTTTAATTTTAATTCTCTGAATAAGTGTTCTAAATACTTCACAGGCAGTTTCTGAGCTTCGCTTATTTTCCTGATGGAAAGTGGTTCCTGACTAAAGCATAACTCACATAAAGCGCGTACTGAGTATTCAGTTCGTGATGTTATTTGCATTTGACCTCCTTTCTAATAACATAGTAAATTAGTAGGAATTAGCAAGGTTTTTTGGCAAGTATTTTTTTATATAAATGCTAAGCAATTAATCAACAATAAGTTATGAAAGAATAAAAATGATTAAAATTAAAGATTTATCAGTAAAAATCAAAGTAAAAGAGATTATAAGTGGCATTTCGCTTCAGATCCAAAAAGGAGAGATGATCTCAATCATCGGACCTAATGGAGCTGGGAAATCAACTTTTTTAAAGAGCATTCTCAATCTCAATCCTGATTATCAAGGGCACATAGAATTTACCCGTGATTCAGGAGAGACTCAGTCAATCAGGCAGATACCAGTTAAAGAAACAGCAAAGTTATTTGCCTATATTCCACAGGAAGTGTCATTGCAATTTGATTTTACAGTAGAAGATCTCATTCTCATGGGTCGTTATCCATGGACGAGTCAAAGTGGCAGATATTCTCAACAAGATTATGAGATTGTTAACCGATTAATCAGACATTTTCAAATAGAAGCACTAAGGAACAGAAATTATATGAGTCTCAGCGGTGGAGAGAAGCAGAGGGTCTTACTCGCAAAAGCTTTAGCACAGGACACAGCTTATATTTTTCTTGATGAGACATTATCCTTTTTAGACATCAATCATCAGATCGAGATCATGAAGTTGTTAAAAGAAATCAATCATGAACAGCAGAAAAGCATCATTATCGTATCACATAATATCAATCTTTCCATCGAATTCAGTGACCGCTTAATAGCTTTAAATCAAGGGAAAGTAATCGCTGATGGACCAGCTGAAGAGATCATCAATGAAACATTTATTCATACTTTATTTGGGATTAATATGCATTTATTAAATAATCCATATAGCAATAAACCAAATCTCTTGTATGTACCTAAAGGATAAACATGCAAAAAGTTTTATTTCTTCTAATATTCGTCTTATCGATGCAATCACTTTTTTCTGAGCAATATCAGATCATGATATTTGGAGACAAGAAAGAGCCATTAAGTGACGTCAATGTAATCAGCCCATATCAATATATCATTAGCGATACAACGGGTAAAGTGAATCTAAAAGTTAGCCCTGGCAATCCGATGATCCATATATCAAAATTGGGCTTTAAAAAAATAAGTATCAGACAGAACGACCTGAGGAAGAAATCAAAAGTAGTTTTAATCAGAGAAAATATCAAACTTGATCCAATTACTGTTACTGGAAATGAAGATAAACTATCAAATTCAAGTTTAAAAAATGAAGTTATTGATTCTGAAATCATAAAAAACCAAAATATCAAGTCTGTTGCTAACTGGCTAAGCCAAACACAAGGCATTAATATCAAAGGATTGGATTTAATCGGAGAAAAGAAAAGCATCAGTATCGGTGGTCATTCAGCGAAACACACGATCATAATGCTCAATGGTATCGTATTGAATCCCAGTGGGCAAGAAGTAGATTTGAGTCTCATTGTAGCAGAAAATATTGAATCTATAGAAGTCGTAAAAAACAATGCTGGTGTTGAGTCGGGTTCAGGCGGAATTGCAGGAATCATCAATATCAAAACGAAACAACAATTCTCAGATGATTTATTTGATATATCGCAAACTTTTGGTTCATTCTCATCCATGAAGACAGCGTTGATGATTCAAAAAAGAGTAAAACAAACATATCTATCATTTACATACAATCAATTTCACTCTGATAATGATTTTCTTTATTATAACAAACAGACAGATGAATTAGAACGTCGAGAAAACAATGAAAAATCTCAAAAGCAAGCGTCATTAAGTGTTCTTACAAAAATAAAAAACAAGCCCTTAAGTTATCAGTTTCAAGTTACTCAATATCGCAATGAATTACCAGGGACATACAATTATTCACAAGCATTTGCAGGCAGTTTCATGGAAGCTCTTCTAATCAAGAATACACTCAACTTCCAATTTAATACTGATCATTTTAATCAGGAACTAATACTTTTCAGCAATATTGATCAATCCATTTATCAGAATAAGAAGACAAGCATTCCTTTATATTTGGCAGACACAAGCAATCATCAGATGATGAGTGGTGCAAAATTGAACCAGCTGATTAAATCAGACTTTTTAAACGTCAAACAGGGATTAGAGTACAAGAATGAATATTTTAAGTCTGAAGATTTTCTAAATCCAGGAGCCAGTATTGGGTCATTAAACAGAAATACTTATTCTGTTTATTCTGGGATTGAGAAGACCTTTATGTTACCTGATTTTGATTATCAGCATCAGTTATCAGGGAGAATAGATTATAATCAGGAGTTTAAGGACAATTACTCTATTCGATATGAACAAAAACTCATCAGTTTTACGAGAATTCCTTTTGAGATTTATGGGAATATCGGCACATCCTTCAATCTTCCTTCTTTTTATGACCTTTACTGGAAGGGCGATTCACAAACAGTTGGCAATGCCAAACTGAAACCAGAACGATCAAAAGGTTATCGCTTATCATTTAGTATCGGTGACAATCCAAAATTTGAACAGTCATACTGGATCAATCGGAGTACAGACTTAATTTACTGGTTTAGATCACTTAAAGCTTGGAAGCCTGATAATATTGGAGAGGCGGTAATCCAGAATATTGAGAGCCAGATCACCTATCATTTTTTCAAATATCATCGTCTGAATTTCAATTACACTCAAACTCAAACATGGGATAAAACAAAGAATGAAGATGGCAGTTATGGAGATTTATATAATAAAGATCTGATCTATACACCAAAATATCAGTTTAAAGGCCAATATCAATTCACTACAAACATTTTCAACCAGAAGATAGAGTATTGTTCTACAGGCAAGCAATATCCAACGAGAGATCAGTTTATTGGGCCACTCAAAGGATACGAGAAATGGGATTCGCAAAGTAGTATTCAATATGTTTATAAGAAACTGAGTCAGGAGTTGTCGGTATCATTTTTCAATATCTTCAATAAAAATTATGAGATTTATGATTACATACCTGAGCCAGGGTATAATTGGCAGTTTATGTATAAAATTCAATTTAAAATATAAAAAACAAGGAGAAAAAAATGAAGAAGCAAATCATGGGATTAATAATCGGAATCATTTTTTTATCACTAAATGCCGTTCCGTTAATTGTTCTCAATTCAGGAAGTCAAACATTGTCTAAGATCGACTTAAGTACTCATCAAGTGATCAACACATTTGCTCCAGCAGGTCTTTATGGGAACCAACTTTATTATGCAGATGAAGAGCTGTGGATGGTTAATTCCGGAGACAATAACATTCAAAAAGTGGATAAGGATAATGGTCAAATTCTTAAAACTTATACTATTGGCAATTCCACAAATCCATGGAATATGATTAAAGATAATCAATTTATCTACGTCACTGCAATGATGACTGGCAAAATATACAGAATCAACACGATCAATGATGAAATTCAATCTATTGATTCAGGCATTAGTCCTGAAGGAATGCTGATTGTTGATAATCTTTTATATGTTGCAAACACGGGATTCCAATACCCCAATTATCAAACAGGAAAGATCGCCATTGTTGATTTAAATACATTTATAAAAATTGATGAAATTTCCGTACCAACAAATCCTCAGGCATTAATCAAAAGTGGAGGCCAACAAATCCATGTGATGTGTACCGGCAATTATGCCAATGAATCAGGAAAGATCGCAGTTATTGACATCAACAGCAAAGAAGTGATCAATACATTAGATATTGGCGGATCACCAAATATGATGACGATGGATAACAATGGGAAAGTATATTTAGGTGATGGTATGGGTGCTGGATTTTTTGTTTATGATTCATCAAGCTTAGAAGTACTTCATTCATCACAAAATCCTTATCTACCTGGAGGAAGTAAAATTATTTTTGAAGGGGATGAAAAATTTGTGCTTAAAACTGGGAACTGGGTTTCATATTCACATGTGGAACATCGAGCAAATGATGACAGTATGATTTACGATTATAGTGTTGGTGTTGGTGCAATTGATTTGATATTACTTCAGACAACAACATCAACAGATCAGAATATAACAGAATTAGAGAAAGACATCATCAATACTTATCCAAATCCTGTACGTAAGCATGTTCAAATCCGTAGCAAAAAGAATGATATTCAGGAGATTAGCATTTTCAATATAAAAGGAGAGCGGATCAAAACTTTAAAACAAGGGGAGTATCAATGGGATACACGAAACAGTGAAGGGAAATCTTGTCCTAACGGGATATATTTCATTGTTGTACGAAATAATGAACGAGAATCACAGGTAAAGAAAATCAGTATCATCAGATAAAATACAATCAAAGTCTATTCAATAAAGGTTCAGAGCTATCTGAACCTTTTTTCTTGACGAATATATTAAAAATAAGGTATAGGAGAAAAAAATAGAAGTATAGGATTTATATGAGAAGATTTCAATTAAAGTCTGAATTAATCAGGACAACATTTTTTGTTTTCATTTTTTTACTTTTGATCATTAATTGTCACGCTCAAGAGCAAACACTTAGCACTTTAAAACAACAATTATTGAAGAACAATCCCAATAAGAATATTGAACTTATCACAAATTTTGCAGATCGCAATATAAAGAAAGATACATTACTTTTTAAAGAAAGTACAAATTTGTTAAAATCTGTAAAATCTCCTAATTCAATGTCTTATTATTACAATTTATATGCTGAGTTTAGCATAGAATATGACAGATATTCTGAAGCACAACTTCACTTATCAAAAGCAGAAGAGTATTTACATGATAAAACTGATCACAGAATTTTATCTTTGATCAATAAGAATTATGGTGCAATACAATATAGTAAAGATGATTACGAAAAAGCAATTGAACATTTTAAAAAAGCTTTGGATTATGCAAAACTCACTAAAGATGAAGAGCTAATTTCTGATTTATATGCAAAAATGAGTATTACCTATATGGGCTCCAGTGACTATGATAAAGCCCGTATTTATACGAAAGCTGCATTAAAGATAAGACAAATACTCAACAATTCAGAGAAATTAATACAATCATATACAACACTTGGCAACATTTATTTTAAAACCAGTGATTTTACAAATGCTTTAGAACAGCATTTTACTGCCTTAAGAATCGCAGAAAAAGATAATAATTCTATGTGGATCGGTAATTGTTATAACAATATTGGTGCCGTTTATAACTCTCTCAATGAAATTGAAAAGTCACTTGAGTATTATTTGAAAGGGATAGAGAAAAAAGAAGTTACAGAAAGGGGCTCAATCGAATTAGCCTATTCATATAACAATCTTGCTTTGATCTATAAAAAGATGAAAAACTATGATCAATCTTTAGTCTATCATTTCAAATCATTAGACATAAAAGAAAGAAAACACGACACTTATGGTATTGGGACTTCCTGCAACAATATCGGCAATTTATATATTTCTACCAAAGAATATCAAAAAGCAAAAGATTACATCAACAGAGGCTTACAGAGTTTTAAGAAAATTAATAATAAATCAGGGATTGCCAGTTCTTATGTAAATTTAGCATTAGTTAGTTATATGGAAAAGAATTTTGACAAAGCCTTAGATTATGCGTTTAAAGCTAATGAACTTGCTTTGGAAACCAAGAATAAACAATACGCAATGGTAAGTTATGGTAGTATTGTGAAAATTTATGAAGCAAAGAATGACTACAAGAACGCATACTCATACTTTCAGAAATACTTTTCATATAAAGACTCCATTTATAATGTTGAAACAAGCAATCAAATCAATGAAATTCAAACAAAATATGAAACAGAAAAAAAAGATAAAGAGAATCTATTATTAAGAAAAGACAAGCAGATTAATGAGTTAAAATACTTAAAATCTCAGTACTGGAGAAGATTTTTAATTGTGCTACTCATATTAAGTATCGCTATCATATTCTTAATTTTTAGATCGTATTATTATCAAAGAAAAGCAAACTTACTGATCCAGCAAGAAAAAGATAAAACAGACCAGCTCATGCTGAATATTTTGCCGTTTGAAATAGCCAAAGAGTTAAAAGAAACAGGGAAAACTGTCCCTCAACATTTTGAAAATGTTACGGTAATGTTCTCAGATCTGGTTAACTTTACTCAAATTGCATCCAATCTAAAGCCTGAGAAAGTGATCTCTGAGTTAAATGACTTATTTACTGAATTTGATACCATTGCTGAACGTAATTCATGTGAACGGATCAAAACGATCGGTGACGCCTATTTAGCAGTTTCAGGAATGCCAGAAGCTAACGAAAATCATGCAATCAATTGTTTACGTACTGCAATAGAAATGATGAAATTCATAGAGTTTAGAAATCAGAACAGCAGTATTCAATGGGCAATAAGAATTGGCATTCACACAGGGAGTGTCGTCGGTGGGATTGTAGGGGTAAAGAAGTATATTTATGATATTTTTGGTGATGCAATCAATATGAGCAGTCGTATAGAGAATCATTGTCTTCCTATGGAAATCAATATTTCTGAGACGACTTATGAGTTGGTAAAGGATTATTATCAGTTTAAAGAAAGCAATTCTGTCAGTATTAAGGGTAAAGGAGAGATGACCATTTACAGTTTATCTCTTATATAAATTTTAAAGAGCGGAGTAAATCAATACTCCGCTCTAATTCTGTTATAATTTAAAGCGACTCACCACTTTATTCATTTCTTCAATATCATTTTTCAGATTAACCGTACTTACTTCTAATTCTTCAGCAATCAGAGAATTTCCATCTGACAATTGTGTCATGTTGTTTACATTCGTGGAGATTTCATTTAAACCAAGAGTAATTTCCTGAGTATTTCTTGCAATATCAGAGACAAGATTACTGATATTGTTAGTTGTTTGAGCAAGATTGTCTGTGGCATTAGCAGCCTGATCGGTTTTCGAGCTGATCATTTGAGTCGTTGAAAGCACATTTTCAGCATTTCCGCTGAGTTGTTGTACTGAGTTTCTAATATCAGCAGCAAACTGAGAAACAGATCGAGAGCTATTTGCTGCTCTGGAAACAGAAGTAGAAATTTCATTTGTTGCAAAGCTTTGTTGTTCCACGCTCAATGCAATTCCATTACTGATTTCATAGAGTTCTTTTACAGTGTTAGAAATGATTGTCATTGAATCAACCGCATTTTTTGTTTTTAACTGAACATTATCAATTTGTTGAGCGATTTTTTCAGTGGCTTCTCCAGTTTGTTTTGCAAGCGCTTTAACTTCATTAGCAACCACAGCAAAACCTTTTCCTGCTTCGCCAGCAGATGCTGCTTCGATTGTAGCATTAAGTGCGAGCATATTCGTTTGATCTGCAATTGTATTGATCACATCAACAATTTTCCCAATTTCATGTGCAGATTTTTGAAGTTCCTGCATGATTTTCATAGTATCTACAGATTGAACATCCGCTTCTTTACTAATATTATTGGCTTTTTGCATATTTACAGAGATTTCAGATAAAGAAGCACTCATTTGTTCAATTGCAGCGGCGGAGTTATTCACTCCAGTAACCACCTCATCAATGTTAACATTAATTTTTTCTACATTTGAGAATACAGATTGTATGAAATTATTCATATCTTTTATATTATAGGTAATTTTTTGAACAGCCTGAGCCACATCTTTCATATCAGTAGCGATTTCTTTAGATGTTAGAGTGCTGTTGCTCACAGTTTGAGAAGCGTCCTGAGTTGAGAATGCAATCGAGTTTCCATTAGCGCTAATTTCTTCGACAGCGGCAGAGATACTGCTTGATTGAAGTTTCACATTTTCAGCATTTTTTACTAATTTTTCTGAAAGATTAGCTAAAGCATACACTTCATCCAGGACTGATTTATTAGTATTTACCACACGAACGATAATATCGTTGAGATTACAGACAAACTGATTGAAAGAGTTTGCAAGAGAGCCAATTTCATCTTTTCGATGTACTTCAATCCGACAAGTCAAATCAGCATCACCTTTAGATACTGTATCAAAACGGATTAAAAGTTCTTTTAAAGGAGTCGTTACGATTAGTTTAACCAGATAAATCAAGGCGATCACAATCAGGATGATCAGAATAATAATCTGTAATAAGTTTGCCCCAATTTCCTTTAAAATTTCTTTGTTCACAAATTCATTTGTAAAATACACATTGACGGTACCAATAGAATTATTGTCACGAATAATATCAGATGTATGAGATAAATGATTTTTCTTTTTAAACTCATCTGTAAGGTCTAAATTTTTAGCTTCCCATTTTTCATCTCTGAGTATAGAAACGAATTTTGAACTATCTGAAGTGATTATTTCGATTCCTGCTAAATTTTTATCTTTAAATTCGAAGGCAAGCACGGTCTCTGCTCCAGAGTTATTTAAATCCCAGACATAAGAGACCATTTGGACCGCAAGACGTTCCGAGAGTTGTACCACTTTTTGATTCAAATCTTTGTTGAGAGCGTTTCTTGCAGAAAAAATATTAATCGCACCAGAAATTCCTAAAACAACAACAATAACGATAACTAAACCGACAATGATTCGGGTTGAGATTGAAGCATTTTTCATAATTCCACCTTTATAAATGAGATTTTCATAAATTAATTAAGATAATAAGAGCAAGAAAGAATTAAGAAAGTATAAATTGTGTGTAAATTCTTCATCACTCCTCCTCTTAATATCAATAAAATATCAGTAAAATTTATTAAGTCAAGTTTTTTTTCAAAATATTATTAAAAAGTAAAGAAGAGACTGTTCAAAATCGATATTGATAATTAAGCCCTCTTTTCATCTTCTATT
>CAZNKI010000072.1:0-14182 GCA_964573665.1 uncultured Candidatus Cloacimonadota bacterium
CAAGAAAATCATTAGCAGTCTCATCAATATAATTTAAACTATCCCAAACAATCGTCGTATCTCCAATATTGGTCTTCCAACCAATATTACATGGGGGTTGTCCATTAAAATAAAAAGCAGTATATTGATATAATCTTTTATTATCAATCATCCTGTTATCAGTTACTTTATAAATCTTATTTAAAGTATTTTCTCCGTATATATGAATAGAATAATACCAGCTGTCTCCTAAATGAAGGGGATTAAATGAGTAATTTTCAGGATCTTCTTTTACTCTTTGATAGTATTCTTCTTTTTCTTCAGGAGTTAATGATACTCTCTTATCAGCAAGAAAACTCTCATAAGCATAATTCATAGTAAAGACATATAGAAACAATAGGATGATTAAATTCTTTTTCATTTTTCTTTCCCTATTTCATAGTTATTATCTGGGTTTTCCATTTGTCAATGAAAAGCTCATTCGACAATAAATTTATTTTATCCTCAGGCAGGTAAATTATTAAAGTATTTTCTGAATTATGTTCAATACTACAAACAGGATATATGTATAACGTGTTGGTGTTAAGATATAACATAGAACATGCAATCTTTCTGGTCATAATATTTGCCTTTACGATTTTTATGATTCAATTTTTAATAGTTATTCATTTTGATGTCAAGAATAAAAATATGCAATCAGGTTGATTGCGGTACGAGACACACGTAGGGGCAGGTTTTACGCATGCCCAAATTCGTTGTTCAAGCATCCCTGCTTGAACCTTTTCATTGGGCAATCAAACAGATTGCCCAATGCATTAAAAACAATGATGCAAGAAGCGTAAAATAATGGTGAATTGTGGATTATAAATTATTAATGGATTTGGAAATGGAGATTATTCACTTGAGACTCCCAGCTGCGCTCTGGAAGACAGTTTCGCGTGTTTGATTGATATGCTGGAGGGATTGTACCTGCTAGTTAACTGCACCTTTTCGGATGTACCGCTCTGCGTTTGGCACATCCCTACAAGTGATTGATTGACTATAGGTTCTATGATAGATTGGAAGCTGTTTTTCGTTGTTCAAGCATCCCTGTTTGAACCATTAAGAACTGAAGGATTGATGAGTCGCGATAAATCGACGCCTCTACTGGATGATCAGTTGGTTCTATAAATCGATGTGCCGGATGGATTGGTGATGGTTGTGATATTTTGATTGCGGGCTTCCGGCACTTCGTTTCGCAAACCCCTACAAATAGTGATCTTGAATCATCGCAATCAGGTTGATCGCGGTACATTTGCTGCAAACAGGGATGTTCGCAGAACGATGATGAACACGCAATCAGGTAGATTACGCTACAGAATATAAAGCAATAACAACTTTAAAACAAAGATTGACAAAAGGAGAAAAAAGGGAGTATTTTAAATAGAGAATATAGGAGGAATGATGAGACCTGTTTTAATCAGTTTTGCTTTTGTAGTTTATGTGATATATAAGCTATTTCAAAATCCGGTGATTGACTTTAAAATTCGTTGGTTATTACTGGTTTTATTGATTGGCAGTTTGTTTATTCATTCTTTCTTTGGAGTGATACCGATGGTGGTGAGTGTATTGATCTATATTTTTTTACTCTTTCAAAGATAAAAAAAAGAGCAGGCAAAAACCTGCTCTTTGTATTATTTACTTAATTTTATGATAGTAACTTTTTTGTGCCAGATGGATATCATCTTCTTTATTCATGGTTAGATCTTTTGGTGTGACGGATGATATGTATTCTTTTAATTCAGAGATGCTTTGCTGATCAATACGACGTTCAAGTAGGAAGGTTTCGACTTTATTGTTCCATAAACCTGGTTCTGCAAAAGCAGGAGAGAAGAGACCAATTTCGTAATAAACATTGAGGAGTTTATAGAATAAAGGCGATTTTGTAGGGTTGCAATATTGGATCAAATGACCATCATCTGCCAAAGACAAGGCTTCAATTTCCAGATATGATGGGGAAGGGATAAAGAGGTCTGCTTCGGAGTCTGGCATGAAATATGGTGACACATGAATATGGTACGAATCGCTGTTTCGCTTAATTTCAAAGGCATTGAGATGGAAATAGATCCCTTTTTTCTGAGGTGAGTCCTGATGGAAATTGAATAGTGCAAAACCATGCTGGTTTGCCCAGTTAGACGTTGGCATGACGCCAGAAGCTTCATTGAAATCACAAACTGTCAGCGCTTTTTTCCAAATGTCTAAGGCTTCGGTTTCAGTGATCTCATATCTGTTGTAAATAAAGATGGTTTTTGAGCTTAAAGGGCTATTTATGGATTCAAGAGAAGATGCAATTTCATCCGCAAACTGATTAAATTTCGATGTTTCAGGCTTCACTAAAATTAGTTTGACCCCATTTCTTTGAGCGGTTCTGCAAAGCGTTCTGAGTGTATGTGAGATTTTGCCGTAGATGATGATATGCTCTGTGTTTTTGAGCTGGCTGACACGCAGATTTCTGTACTGAGTATTGATCAAGGCATCCGTAAAGTCTGTGAATGCCTCTTTTGTACTCACTTGAGCGATTCCTGAGTTTTGAATATGTTGAGCGATTAAGAGTTCTTCCAGGCTTAAGCGTGGACTGACAAAGAGATGTTTATACTCAAACTGATTCATTTTATCTTTAAGAAGGGCTTTTAAGGTGAGATCATCAATCGCTTTCCATGTGCCGTGTTCTTTGATCATTGGTGTCAGTATGCGGTTTTTATCACTAAAAATCTGCCATGCAAAACGACCATTAAAACAGAGATTTCTTTGATTGAAGTCTTCATGTTCTGGTTGAGGGTGAGAAATATTGCGAATTGATTGCGCATGAGTATCCACTTCGATCTTACAGCCTAAACCGCAGGAACCGCAGTTTTGAAGGCTAAGATCTCCTCTAAGATGCGAAATCTTCATTTGCTGATTCTTTTCAGTTAACGCACCGACAGGGCAGACAGCGATACATTTCCCGCATGATTCGCAGGTCGTTTGTGTCAGGGATTCGCCAAATTCTGGAGCGACAAGGGTTGCAAAACCGCGATAAATATATCCCAGCACACCAGCACCTTGAACATCAGAGCAAATTCTGATACAGCGTCCGCATTTGATACATTTATTGGCATCCCGTCGAATGAAGGGATGAGAGTCATCAATGGGGTGTTTGTTGGTGTCACCGCTAAAGGTGATTTCTTCAATCGCATATTCGCTGGCATAGCTTCTTAAAGCGCAGGTTTCATTGACCTGGCATCCGCATTCCAGACAACGTTTTGCTTCTTCAATCGCCTGAGATGGAGTATAGCCAAGCTCGACTTCCTTGAAATTAAGTTCACGATCGGTCAAGGAGAGTTCTTCCATGTGTACGCGGGCGACTTTTTCATATTGCTCATATTCTTTTTTTCTGACATCTTTGAGTTTTTTCTCTTTTTTAGCGTCAAAGACAAAAGGATTGATTTTAAACTTTTTATTTTGAATAAATTCATGGATTTGTTCTGCTGCGATTCGTCCATCGGCAATTGCCTCAATTGCTGTTGAAGGTCCTCTTCTAAAATCACCGCCACCGAAGATATTCGCTATACCCGAATACATTGTTTTTTCATCAACAAGAAGGGTTGACCATTTGGAAAGAGGGAGGACTTGCTGATCAATGAGGTTGATATCTTCAGCGAGGAACTGTACTTCGGGGATTTGAGAAATGGCAGCAATCACGGTGTCAAAAGCTTCTGTAAAAAACTCACCTGTTGCTTTGGGACTACGTCTTCCGCTTTTATCTGGTTCACCCAGTTCCATTTTTTCAATGCGAATTTCTTTTAAGGTTTCATTACCGATATATTCTACTGGATTTGTCAAAACATAGAATTTGATACCTTCTTCATGAGCAGCATCAATTTCAAAGCGATCAGCCGGCATTTCCTGTTCCGTTCTACGATAAATGATACATACTTCAGCACCGTATCTTTTGGCAGTTCTGGCACAGTCAATCGCAGTGTTTCCGCCACCGACAATAGCCACTTTTTTGCCGATATATGGTGCTTGATTCAGGGCGACTGCTTTGAGATAATCAACGCCAAGATAACAGCCTTTCAGATGAGAGCCTTTGACTGGCATATCAACGGCTTTCTGCGCACCGATTGCCAGATAGAGGGCATCATAATCTTTACTGAGTTGGGCAAGACCTGTTTGTGAACCGATTTCTGTCTGGGTATGAATTTTCATGCCATGAGCACACATAAGGGCAATTTCTTTATCTAATATTTCTTTTGGCAATCGATACTCGGGGATCCCGTAACGAAGCCAGCCACCTGCCTGAGGAGCGCTTTCGAAGACATCCACATCGTATCCCTGAACGGATAAGTAATAGCCACAGGTAAGCCCTGAAGGACCAGCACCAACGATAGCCACTTTTTTATTTTGTTTCTCTTGCTTTTCAGGGATCCATGTCCATACATCATTGAGATCCAAATCTGCTGCATAACGTTTTAACTGTCTGATGGCAATGGGTTCTTCAACGAGGGTTCTTCGGCATTCTTTTTCACAGAAAGCGGGGCATACTCTGCCAATCGATAGTGGCATCGGGAGTGTTTGTTTGATAATTTTCACTGCCTGATGGAAATCATTATTTGCAATTGCAGCAACATAAGCCTGAATATCTACATGATCCGGGCAGGCGATTTTGCAGGGGGCTTCACAGTCTGCATAATGATCAGAGAGGAGCAGTTCTAATGCCATTTGTCTTGCTTTGGTGACTTCATCAGCATCGCTGATGATTTCCATTTTATCATATACTTTTGTGCCACATGCGGTCACAAAGCCTTTTTTGCCTTTTATTTTTACTGCACAAACCCAACATGATCCATAAGGATGTAATTCAGGGTCATGGCAAAGATTGGGGATATTGATATTATTTTCTTTTGCAACTTCAAGAATACTTTTACCTTCTGTGGTCTGAATGATTTGATTATCAATTTTTATTTCGATCATGTTGCGTCTCCTATTCTTTTACGATTGCCTGGAACTTACAGGTTTGCATACAGGCACCACATTTGATACATTGATCCTGATTGATCAGGTAAGGTTTTTTGATCTCTCCGGCAATACATTTTGTTGGGCATATTCTTGCACAAGCCGAACAGCCGACACATTTATCTTCAATAATTCTATAGGAGATCAGAGACGTACATACACCTGCTCTGCATTTTTTATCAATGATATGTTCTTCATATTCGTGTCTGAAGTATTTAAGTGTTGTCAGTACAGGATTAGGCGCTGTTTGCCCTAAACCACAAAGAGAGGATTCGCAGATATTTTTTGCTAATGTTTCGAGTTGATTAATATCATCGAGCTGGCCTTTTCCTTCGGTGATACGGGTAAGAATTTCAAGCATCCGACGTGTGCCGATACGACAGAAAGTACATTTACCACATGATTCTTTTTGGGTGAAACTAAGGAAGAATTTTGCTACATCGACGATACAGGTTTCTTCATCCATGACCACCATTCCACCAGAGCCCATAATAGCACCTGTTTCAGCGATGGATTCATAATCCACCAGCGTATCGAGTAAAGATGCAGGAATACATCCGCCAGAAGGACCGCCGAGTTGAACAGCTTTGAAAGGGCTGGAGGTTTTCATTCCGCCACCGACATTATAGATGACATCTTTTAGCGGGATCCCCATAGGGACTTCGATTAAACCTGATTTTTTAATCTTTCCAGCTAAGGCGAAAACCTTTGTGCCTTTGGATTTTTCAGTGCCCATGGAATTGAAGGCTTTAGCGCCATTGAGCATAATCCAGGCAACATTGGCATAGGTTTCGACATTGTTGATGTTGGTTGGCTGACCAAAGAGTCCAGATTCTGCCGGATAGGGTGGTCTGATATTTGGCATTCCTCTTTTTCCTTCAATCGAAGCCATTAAGGCTGTTTCTTCACCACAAACAAAAGCGCCAGCGCCTTCTTTGATATGAAGATCAAAAGAGAAATCTGTACCAAGTATATTTTTGCCTAAGAGGTTTTTTTGATAAGCAGATTCAATGGCAATATTTAAGTGTTTAATAGCGAGGGGATATTCTGCGCGGACGTAGAGATAGCCTTCGTCAGCAGAGATTGCATAAGCAGCGATGAGCATTCCTTCAATAACAGAATGCGGATCACCCTCAAGAACACTACGATCCATAAAAGCGCCAGGATCTCCTTCATCGGCGTTGCAAATGACATATTTTTTTTCACCAGGGCGAGAATTCATTGCAAATTTCCATTTTAAGCCTGTTGGAAAACCTGCGCCACCACGTCCTCTGAGTCCTGATTCAAGCACTTCATTGACGATTTGTTCGGGGGTGTATTCTTTCAGCACTTTTTCAAGGGCTTTATAACCCAGATTGCTGATATAGTCATCTATTGATTCCGGGTCAATCACTCCACAGTTTCTCAGTACGATTCTTGTTTGAGCAGAGAGGTTGTCGTTTTCTTCACCGATGAGCTGTTCATGATGACTAATGTTTGAACTGAGGATTAGATTGTCTTTTATATAATTTCCTGCCATATAAGCAGGGATGATTTTTTCTACATCTTCAGGAGTGATTCTGCCATAAGTCAAGGCTGGTTGATCAGGCATAGAGAGTTCCATTAATGGTTCATTGTAACACATACCGATGCAAGCGGTTTGTGCTATTTCAGCTTCAAGTTGATGGTGTTTGATGTATTGTGATGCACTATTGAGAATATCTTCAGCACCAGCGGCTCTGCCACAGCTTGCCAATCCGATTTTAACTGTAAGTTTTTTCAAAGTGTCCTCCGCTTATTTCGTTTTGTAGGCATTTAAGATGGCAGGGATTTTTTCAGAAGTAAGTTTGCCATAGGTTTTGTCATCAATCATAATCACTGGAGCGAGACTGCAACAACCCAAACAAGCCATTTCCATGAAGGTAAACAAACCATCCGAGGTCTGATCTTCATCGTTTTCAAGTGCCAGTGTATTTCTTATTGCTTCAGAAATATTATTTGCGCCTGAAACATGGCAGGCGGTTCCTTTACAAATCCT
Source organism: uncultured Candidatus Cloacimonadota bacterium (assembly GCA_964573665.1). Taxonomy (GTDB): domain Bacteria; phylum Cloacimonadota; class Cloacimonadia; order Cloacimonadales; family WRIO01; genus JAGOCT01. Next base: position 7,031 of record CAZNKI010000072.1, read on the forward strand.
AATGATATGTTTTCCCTGAGGTTTTAAGCGGAACATACTGTAAAATGTAGCAACGCCATAGATCTCAGCGACGTGGATGTTCAGCGTTTCAGCGATTAATTTCATCGAATCACGGGACAGGTAACCTTCAGTATTCTGTACTTCCTGAAGCAATGGGATTAAGCTTCCTTTTTTCCCCTGGTACTTTTTTATAATTGCAGAAATATCAGTGTGATTTTCAGTCATACAGACCTCCATTGTTTTCTACTGATGTGTGTACTAATGAATCCTCAAAAGAATCAGAAATAATTCATAATTCTTAGAATCGAAAATGTTTTGTATATGCTTTTTTGGCAAGTAAAAAATATGTGATTTTGATCAATCAATTTACATGAATCTTGAGAAGTATGCTATTTTATCATGAAGTTTCAAGTAAAATTATGGGTAGATAAGTAAATGACTGATATTAAATCATTTGCCTTATACACTCAGGTTGCACTTCCGCTGATCACTCACTTCTATCCTGTAGAAAAGTGATTTTAAATATGAAAATAGAAAGGGCAATTAATATACTTTTTCATAAGGGGAATGCAGGATGGTTAAATTTTGGAGCGTATCAATTCTAGCGAACAAGCGCTCGTTTGAGTATAAAAATGTCAGAATCTTTTAAAAGATTACTTCGTTTTCTTCTTTCCAGGCAGGATCGACGATGCAGAGAAAGATAAGCTCTTCATTGCCTGTGCAGGTGACACATTGTTTTGCATTTGGCGGGATAAAGACAGTTTGGTGCTTCTTGATGCTTTGTTTTTCATCGTTGATCTGCATGATTCCTTCGCCTTGAAGCACGAAATATACCTCTGAAGTGCTTAAAAGATGGAGGTATGATGTTTCTCCTGGTTGAACACGAGCGTACGCCATACTGTATGAAATATTAAGTTTCTCATGATCAGGGTGCAGGATTACTTTTAATAAAGTATTATCACCAGCAGTGATTTCTTCACAATCTTTTAAATCACGAATAAACATCATACCTCCATTTATAATAATATATAAGCGCTTTGAATCATTGATGGGCTTCTCAGCACGAGCCGTGTTGGCTCCAATCAAACACAAAGAACTTTAACTTTTAATTTTCAATAAAATCGGGAGTCCATTCAGGTGTAATTCCGAGATCCTGAATGAAGCCATTTTCAAATCCCAAGCCCTCCATAATATGTAAGGCATAATCGTATTCTTCTCGAGTGATGGGGCGATTTATTTCGGGATATTCATCAGCTCTGTGAGTGGGGTAGTATTGTGACATCAAACTGATGAAGCAGGTATTACCAATTTCCTCATAAATCCAGTGCAGGATCGACTGGATGCCATTGAGATTTTGCGGGAGAATCAGCAGTCGGATCAATAAGCCTCTATATGCGATCTGATCGTCTTCATCTACTTTGAGATTACCTACTTGTCTCAACATCTCAAGAATAGCTTTTTTAGCAATTTCAGGATAATTCCCTGCTGCAGAATATTTCTGTGCATGTTCGCTATCCCAGTATTTAAAATCTGCTAAATAAATATCAATCAGCCCTTCCATTTGCTGAAGTATCTCAACACTTTCATAAGCATTTGAGTTCCAGACAATCGGAATATTAAGTCCTTTTTTCTTTGCAATAATGAGCGCTTCTTTGATTTGTAAGGAGTAGTGCGAAGGTGTAACAAGATTGATATTATGTGCGCCTTGATTTTGTAGTTCGAGCATGATTTCAGCGAGTTCTTCGATCGTTACATAATCGCCATTTCCCCAGTCGCTGATTTTGTAGTTTTGGCAAAAGACACATTTTAAGTTACAGTGAGAGAAGAAGATCGTGCCGCTTCCTTTTTGTCCAGTAATGACGGGTTCTTCTCCAAAGTGGAGTTGATATAAGTTGATTTTAATTTGATTGTTGGCTTTACAAAAGCCTAAAGTCGTAAGTCTGTCCACCTCGCACGATCGGGGGCACTGAATACACTTTTCGGGGTTGTCGGGTTCCATAAGCTCCTTTCCTTTTTTATGTTTATTGATTCAATTGAAATGAATCTGGCAATAAATGATCAAGACTTGTTTTTATTGTTGTGATATGATTAAAATAGATGATGGGTACCTTTGGAGAAAACTCTGAAAGAAATTGACGGCATGCCCCACAAGGAGGGAATAACTTGTCGCTATCAACATAAACAGCAATAAGTTTAAATTGAGTGTCTTTGTGATATACTGCTTGAGTTGCAGCATTTCTTTCTGCGCAGATGGTCAGAGAGTAAGAAGCATTTTCGATATTGCAGGATTGGTAAATATTGCCCTTCTCAGTGAGAATCGCGCAGCCAACTTTGAAATTTGAATAAGGGGAGTAAGCATGATCTGCCGCTTCTTTTGCCTTTTCCATCACTTGTTTTTCAATGTTATCTTCCATAGTTTATCCTTTATGTGGTTTAATTTTAAGGATTTTATCATATTTCCCATCTTGAATATATTGTTCAAACAGAGGAGACTCGATTTCTCTGAGTTGTGACATAATACTACTAATACGAGTGATTTGTTCTTCAATATCATTTAATTTTTTTTGTTTTTGAGGATCTTCTTCTGATGCCATGAGCAGTTGGATATTACCAGAGATGATCATTAAAGGATTATTAATTTCATGATTTAAACTGCATACAGTAGCTGATATGGCTTCTTTTTTTTCAAGAGTAATGAGTTTTTCATGAGCTTTTTTTAGCTTTTGATTGATAGATTTTATTTCTTCTTTTTGTTTTTGTAGTGTATTGATATAATGATTTTGTGAGAGCATTGCTGCGATAAAAGGAGCTGCTACTTTCATATAGGGCAGAGATTCTTTTGAAAAAGCATTGCTTTTATGATGGCTGAAATTAATGATGCCAAAGAGTTTTTCATCAAGAATCAGTGGGATACACAAGAAGGATTTAATGTGTTTCTCATTAAGAGTATCTTCTTTTTTATCAATATTATTCAGCAGTAGAAACTTTTGTTCTTTAGCCAACCATGCAGATAAGCCAGATCCCAGATCAAATTCAACTGATTGAATCAAGTCAACAACTTCTCCAGAGAATGCGACAAGTTCTAATTGTTTTGAGTGTTGGTTATAAAAAAAGATACTTGCATTTTGGAAATGAACAATTTCTTTAAGGAGCGTAAAGAAGTGTTGATAAAAATGGTCTTTTTTTTCAACGGTGTAACTTTCAAAGAGTTTTGCAATTCGATGTAGAAAAGGTTTTCTAAGTGTCGTTTTAATTTTCTTCATTTTTTAATTCCTCATCTTTATCCATGATGTTATTTATGATACTTTGAAAAATCAGGAGCAATTCAAATTCCTCACTAGGTTGTAGATTTTCTGATTCTTTAAGTTTATCCATTGATTGTAATGTCCATTAACTGATATTGAAATTGTTCTGGATGAATAGAAGTGATAATGCCAAAATTGAGATCAAATTTTTGTGTGATAATATCTGATAGATTATTATAGAGATTTGCGATGATTTTCATCAGTTCTTTTTGAAAAATGGAGTTTTCTGTATCGATATTTATAGTCCAGTATGCTTTATGATTTCCATTTATTGAGATAACTCCTAAATTTTTAGAGATATAAGTAGAAGTAAAGCGTTTGAGTTTTTGCTGAAAGTACATTGCTTCTATTGGGCATAGGCAAATTTTGTTTTGATAAGGGATCAGCCAGTATTCATATTGGTAGTATTCTCTGTTGATGGAAGAAAACTCAGCATTTAAATAATCTATAAGATTCATCTTAGACGAGATCAAAGCTTTAAGATGATTATCCTCAATTAAAGATTTGTCTTGAGGTAATCGAATGATGGACTTTAAGGGATAATCCAGAAATTGAAATGAGTAAAAGCTGAGCATTTGGTCGATATCTAAACCTGTCTGAAAACTGAGATGAACAGGGATCAGAGAGAAAAATGACTTTACTTTTGCATATTGGATCAGTTGTTTTACATTATTAGGAGGATTCTTCTGATTGAGATTAAGGAATGGATTTAAAGAAAACAGTAATTGAAGATCCTGCGGGTTGAGTTGCTCAATATCATCCATATTGTAATTTTGCATTAAAAACTTGGCATCACAAAAGATCAACTGAAGTTTTGGAATGGGGTTTACTTCTTTGACTCTCACAAAAACGCTGGAATTAAAAAGGTTCACTTCTGAAAAAGCGTGTAAACGAACATTTTTGATACGGATTTGGTAATAATTGTCAGATACTTTATTTTCAATGAAAACAGGAATCATCATCCCAATTTTGAGAATTTTTTGTAATTGATTAATGTCAGACTGATTGATTTGTATCTTGGTTTTCGGGTGCTCGTCCATTTTTGTTAAATTTTATAGGCGATGAGCCTATCCTCCTTTTGTTGCATGATAAATGTTATTCAGCCATTTTTATAATAAATTCAATTTCTCTTTGTGAAATTTGTAATTCTTTTGAAATTTCTTCAATTGCCCAACCATCATTATAGAGCTTTAGAATCATTTTTTTCTTATATTCATCATCAGCGAAGCTATCATTTTCATCGTCAAATGATTCACTAGGTTTTTTATCTTTTTTAATAATCGTTATGAAATCTTCTTCTTCATCTTTTAATAGCTCCTGTTCTTCTTCTTTTTCAAGATTTTCAGAGATCAGAGGAGGATTATCATAATCATCAATGATGGTAGCATTAAAACGAGGAGGTGGGGGAGTCCTGTCTTCTTGAACAGGAGGTTCCACTTCATCAGGGACATAAGCATCTTTATTTTCATAAGCTCTTTGTAAATGTTGTTTATGGATTTCGAACTCTGAGTCAGAAATTTTTGGTTTCGTTTTTTTGTATTTAGCATGTAGAATAATGCTTGTCAGAATCGCAGTAATGATAAGGATCAATCCTGCAAAAGCCAGTGCCATCCATGCTTTCACAGGTGTGTTCATTAAATCCGTCTTTTCAGCTTTTACCGAGTCTGGGGTCATTTCAGCTAAAAGTAGTTTTGCTTCAATATCATTGCCAATTTTTTTGTAGATTTCGTATAATTCTTTATTTGCCTGATTTTTAAGAGGGGAAGCTTTTGGTATTTTTTTTAGAAACTCAATAGCTTCTTTGTTAGCTCCAATTTGTGAAGCTGCTTTCGCAATTATAAAGTGTTGTTGTGTTGAGTCAGTCTGTATGGATTCGTACAAGTCTAAAAGTAATTGAGCGTTTTTATTTGGTGCTATCACTTTTTCAAGGATAACTTCTTGTTTTACTAAAGGCTCTGATGTTTTTGCTTCGACTTTTTGAACTGGTATTTCCTGCTTTTTCTCAATTTTTGTTGTATCTGCTGGCACTATTTTTTTGGGTATTTCTTTAGTTTTAATCAGGTCAGGTCTGTTAACCGGTTTTCTCATAGGTCTTTGCATCACAATGGCTTTACTCTTTATACTGTCAGGAAGACTTGCTGTTTTTTCAATTTTTGTTTCGACTTTTTTTTCAGGTTCTGGATTTTTTAATTCAGAAGGAACAGGTTCTTTAGGTTTTTCAATTTTTTTAATATCTTGAGCAGGTTTTTCTTTAAGAGGTTCGGTTTTCTTTTTGGTTTCTTTTTTGACTTCAGGTTTTTTATCTTTTACTTTTTTAGTTTCTTTTTTAGAGTTAAATTCATTTAATTTAGGATTTTTTGGGTCTATACTTTTTGCTTTATTCAGATTGTAATTCATTTTTCCTGTATTGCCAATGGTTTTGTAATATTTGGCAAAGCTGAGATATTCATTAAAAGAGCTTGGATCAAGAGTATTAATTACATCAAAAGCCATAATATAGTTTTTCCCAGAACGAACAGATTCTCTAATTTCAGCAAAGTTTTTTTGAGTTTTTACTATGATGGTCATTTGGTTGCCCAATGTTTGTACATGAACGCTACTCAGTGTTGGGATATTGTAATTTTTACTTTTAGTAGCAGTGTTACTGGCATTTGGCAGAGTAATCACAAAACGCTGATTTTGCGCTTCTTTTCGTAAACTAATACTGGTTTTTTTGTCAAAGACGAGTTCAAGTCTTGAGATTTCACCAAAGCTTTGAACAGAGTAATTCAGAAGTTTTGTTTGAGCTGAAAGATTAAATAGTATCATTAATAAAAAGCTAAACAGAAAGAGTTTTTTCATTATATCCTCAAATGTATTTTAAAAGTGTTTTTGAATCAGGTTTCTAAGTTTAACAATTGCAGAAGAATGAATCTGAGAGATTCTGGATTCAGTGACGCCAAGCACGATGCCAATTTCTTTGAGATTCATTTGTTCATAATAATAGAGAGAAATGACGAGTTTTTCTTTTTCAGGAAGCTGATGAATGCTATCAATGATGGCTTTTTTGATATTTGCTTTGTATTTTTCAGTATCATAGTCGTCGTTTTGACTGTCAGCGATGTCAGAAAAATGCATATCTTTATCATCTGAAGCATTTACATATTCACTATCAAGAGAGTGAAGAAACAAAGGTCCCAAATTATCTGTAATCTGATAATATTCTTCGATTGTAATGTCAAGTTCTTCAGCGATTTCTTCATCAGAGGGGATTTTGCTGTTTTGATTAAAAAGGGAGTGAATGGCAGAGTCGATCTTCTTTGCTTTTTGTCTCACAGATCGAGGGACCCAATCAAAACGTCTGATTTCATCAATGATCGCTCCTCTGATCCGGATTGATGCGTAGCTTTTAAACTCCACTCCTTTCGTGACATCAAAGCGTTCTATTGCTTCAAGTAGTCCTAACACACCTGCACTGTAAAGGTCATCTTTATCAAGGCTTTTTGATGCATAGATCAGCAGTCGATTAGCGATGTAGTGCACTAATCTGAGGTAACGAATGACGATTTGTTCCTGTAGTTCAGATCGTCCAGTTCGCTTATACAGCTCCCATAATTTTTTCTCTTCATTATCCATCTTAAACCCTCTAATTAAGATTTTTGTGATTCAAGTTCACGACTAATCAATCTTAATACAATGATTCATTATCAGCAGAATGCATGATAAAATCATTTAATAGTTAAAATGACAGATTTGTTATTTATTGTCAAGATAAAAATGTAGGGCATCATTTTCACTCTTAAAATGAAAAAGGAGACTGTTTAAGAGAATTTCCTTTATCAATTAGACTATTGAGAGATTATCCTAG
>CAZNKI010000073.1:0-13348 GCA_964573665.1 uncultured Candidatus Cloacimonadota bacterium
TGATATTCAGATTACAATTGAGTCATATGCTTTAGAAAATTTCGGGGTATGCTAATTATTTTAAAATAATCATTGACAAAACATAGAAACTTGAGTTTGTTGAAATTAATAAGGTGAAAATGAAAAAAATAGTAATAATTGGAGATAAAAATATATATATAAAACGTTTAACGGATTACTTAATTAATGAATCTGAAAATGTTTTAATATACATTATATGCAGGAATCGTCAAGAGTTTTCTGAGCATGATTTTAATCCTAAAATACAATTTTATCATTTCAAGAATAACTATCTCTTTGTTAAAATTCTTCAATTTTTATATTATATGATTAGAATAAAACCTGATTTAGTTTATACACATTATTTAGTAAGAGATTCTATTATACCATCAATTTTTAAAAATATCTTTAAATATAAATATATCATTGGAGTAACAGGTAGCGATATAAATATTTACTCAATTAATATTATTAATAAATTATTTCAATTTTGGGGATTAAAATACTGCACATACATTTTAATCTTATCTAATTATTTTGAAAACATTATAGTAAATAACTATTCCATAAAATTTAAAAATAAATTAAGACTAATTAGTTGGGGTATTGAATTTAATTATTTTAATAAAATTGATAATAAACAATCAAATCTTCTAGATAATAATTTTATTATTCCTCAAAATAAAAAAATAATATTATCATACAGAAATGTTTCTCCACTATACAACCAAATCACCTTAATAAAATCAATTCCTTTAATTTTAAAAAAAAACCCAAATGTCTATTTTATAATAATATGTGGATACTTTCAACATGAATACCTGCAACAACTGAAAGATTTAACTAACAATTTAAATATTGACAATTCTGTTAAATTTATTGAACAAATAGTCAGTAGAGATACTATTAAGAACTTTTTAAATTTATCTGAAATAATGATAAACATTCCTTTATTAGACGGTTTACCAGCTACGTTGCTTGAAGCAATGTCAACAAGAACAATTCCAATTTGTACAAACTTAGTTAATTATTCATCTTTCTTTCACGATGATATAAATGGTTTTCTAATAAATAATTATACATCGTTTTATGAATTATCTGAAACAATAAACAAAGCACTTTCATATTCTAATGCTGAAAAGGAGGATATTATAATTAATAATCACAATTATATAAAAGAAAATCAAGACTGGGATATTCAAAAGTTAAAATTAAAAAAATTATTTCTAGGGAGTTAGAATGAAATTTTCAAAAGAAACATACAACTATCTAATTAATAAAAATTTTTCTTCTTCACATAAATTATCATTTATTAATAATCAGAATGATTTTACTAGAAAAGATATTTTGTGTAATTTAGTAAAAAATCATAAAATTATTGATCTAGGATGTGCAGATCATTTAAATCTTATAGATTATAAAATAAACAAAAATGAATGGTTACACCAATTATTATGCAATTCAAGTAGACAATGCGTTGGGATAGATAACAATCGCAATGCAATAGAATACTTAATAAATAAATATTCTTTTAAAAATTTGTATCATGGGAATATTAATGAAATGGATCTAAATTTCATATATAAAGAACAATGGGATGAGTTAGTTTTAGGTGAAATTATTGAGCATGTAAATAATCCCTGTGATTTTTTAACATCAATTCATAATAGATTAAAATCTAATATTAATTCTATAATAATTACTGCACCCAACGCATGGAATTATAATATTTTAAAACTTGTTCTTAAAAACACTGAGAATATAAACAGTGATCATAAGTACTGGTTTTCCCCATACACATTAGCAAAAGTTTTAACGGAATCAGGTTTTTTTGTTACAGATATATATTTTGCATATAACTCAATGCCTAAACACAATTTTATCCTAAAATACATAAAAAAAAAATATTTTATGCTATCTGAATCAATAGTAATAAAAGCAGACTTTAATAAAAATTCCAGGATTTGAAATAGTTATATTTTATATAATTTTTAAAAAATATATGTTAAAATTTTCTAAAATAATTGAGATTAATTCAATTAACTACTTATTCAATATATCATAGTTTAATAATTAAAGCTCAGAAATTTTAGAAGTATTGTATTAAACATTTTCAAAATTAAAATTAAGAAATTATGCATTTCATCAAAAACTATCAAGAGGTTAAATCAAGCATGAATTATGGAACGTTTTTTGCTTATATTATGATAAAAAAATAATAAATAGAGGATTACGAATGATCGTATTAATTTTAGCAAGTCTTTTATTGATCGCAAACTGGTATTTTGAATATCATCGTCATAGTCGTAATGTCAAATCGATTCCCATTCGAATTCATGTAAATGGCACACGCGGAAAGTCAAGCGTCACAAGGCTAATCGCCTCTGGGTTGAGAGCTGGAGGGCTTAAAACGATCGGCAAAACAACTGGAACTTTGCCACGAGTGTTATTAATTGATGGGCAGGAATCATCGATAATCCGTTTAATGGGAGCGAACATCATTGAGCAGAAGTACATATTTCGCTATGCAGCAAGTGTTAAGCCTGATGCAATTGTTATCGAATGTATGGCTGTCAATCCAGCATTTCAATGGATTACAGAAAGAAAATTTGTCAAATCTACCATTGGTGTTATAACAAATGCTCGTCCTGACCATTTGGATTTGATGGGATCAACTGTTCAAAGTGTTACCATGTGTCTTTCAAATACAATTCCAAAACATGGTGTTTGTTACACTGCTGAAGAAGAACAGTACAAGATCATGGAAAATGTAGCAAAACATAGAAAATGTGAAATTCATAAAATCCGTCCAACTGATGTTACTGATGAAGAAATGAACGGATTTACATATATTGAGCATAAAGAGAATGTTCAACTTGCTCTTGCAGTTTGTCAAAAAGCAGGTGTGAACCGAGATGTCGCTTTAAAAGGGATGCAGATCTCAAATCCAGATCCAGGTGCTTTAAAGAAATATTTTGTTAACGAACAGAATAAGAAAATTGTATTTTATAATGTATTTGCAGCGAATGACCCATCATCAACAGAGTTTATTTACAATTTAGTCACCCAAAAATTACCATCGAACAGCACAAAAATGCTTTTGCTCAATAGTAGAGCAGACAGATATTTTCGTTCACAGCAATTGGTTGACATCTGTTTAAATATTGATTATGATTATGTATTATTGACGGGAGAAATTCCTGAAAAAGTATATCAATATGCGATGGCACAACATTTACCGAAAGAGAAAGTGATTGCAATTGGAGAAATCCCACCTGTTGAACTAAACAAAAAAATCAACGAACTTACAAAAGGCGAAAGTCATGTAGTAGGTATTGGTAATATTGCAGGCAAAAACAAATATGGTGCTCATATCGTCAAATTTTTTAAAGATAAATCAAATGGAATTATATAGGAGGAAATGTGATTGAAGCAGCTGTAGGCTTAGGCGTAATACTTAGTTTAATTTTTACAGAATTGTTAGGTGCATCTGCCGGAGGGATTGTGGTTCCAGGATACATTGCAATGTATTTAGATAAACCGAGCTTTATAATTGGAACAATATTAGTGAGTTTAGCAACATGGGGAATAATTAGAATAATAGGGACTTTTACATTATTGTTTGGCAAAAGACGTATGGTTTTAAGTATCCTGATCGGTTTTATTTTAGGCTGGTCAACTCGCTATTTATTAATGACTCCAAGTTTAATGGATCTTAAACTTCAATCCATTGGTTATATTATACCTGGGCTCATTGCCAATTGGTTTGAGCGTCAGGGCTTTATCAAGACAATGACAGCAATGATCATCGCTGCTGTTGTTGTAAGAATTAGTTTAGTAATTATTTCTGGCGGGGAGGTAAACTTTAATGTATAAACCATCATTAAAAAACAATTGGTCTCTTATTGGATTATGTATTTTGAGTCTTGTTCTTTTTTATATCGTTCAGATTAGTAAAAAAGAAGTTCAACAAGACTTTTATAATGAAAAAGTAAACGCTTCTCAAGCTGCTGATACAGCAATGAAAGTTTTAAAAGATCATATGATTTCACTTGGCTATACAATAGATAAAATGAATGATCCAAATGAAACAGGTCTTATCGGTACAAGTGTTTCCACCATTACAACAAGTCGTGGTACTCTGTCAGAAAGATTAGTAACATTAAACCCTAACTTTGCTGCAGTAATGATTGACCTGCTCAAACGAAGTGAATTAAAAGAAGGTGATTATGTTGCAGTGGGTATCACAGGAGCAAATCCTGGAGCTAATTTAGCATTGTATATGGCAATGGAAACACTTAAATTAAAACCCATTATCATTACCTCTGCAGGGTCATCCACTTATGGAGCTAATCGTGAATTATTTACATGGTTGGATATGGAAAGTGTTTTGTATGAAAATCAACTTATCTCATTTAAATCAAAATACGCAACTTTAGGCGGGACAAATGATATTGGTCGCGGATTACCACCTGAAGGTCGTGATAATCTGACTCGTGCCATCATGAGAAATCAGGTTCAAGTGATTTCAGGCGAAAATATGAAAAAAAATATTGAGTTAAGATATGAATCTTATTTAAAAGAGATCCCTGAAAATGCACAATACAAAGCATTTATCAATCTTGGTGCGGGTGTTGGTAATGTTGGTAGTTTGGTTAATGCAAAGATTATCCCAACAGGGATAAGTCATAATTTAGGAGAAAAGACATTTAAAGAACCCGGTGTCATGATGCTATTTGCAAAAAAGAATATGCCAGTTATTCATGTTTACAATGTTATGAAACTGGTAAAAGAACATAAACTTGAAAAGAATCCTATTCCATTACCTAAGCCAGGTATTGGTGCTATATTTTCAAAACAAATTTTAAATGTCACAATAGCAGTGATTTGTTGGATTATCTTAGTAGGAGCAATCATATCTGTAATCATATTTGACAGATATGACCGACATTTTATGAGTAATATTGTTGATCCAGATGAAGATATATAAGAGGTAGAAATGAAGATTAATCAAATAAAAATTATAATAATTTTTCTCATTATGTTAACAACTGTGTCACTCTTTGGGAAAACGGTTATCAAATGGAAATCAATACCAGTCACAAAATATTGGTCAAGAAGAGCAATCCAATTGGATAATAATCAAAAATACTTCTTCTATAGACCAATTCGTTTTGAAAAAATGAATATTGATATTAGCAACCAAAAAGAAATTCAAATTAGAACAATCGGAAAAGAAAAAAATGAGAATGTCAAGTTTACAGTATATTTGAATGGAAAAGAAACTGAGTATACGATTAAATCAGTAAAAAATGATCAAAATTATTATTATTATGAGCCCGTAAATATTACAATTGATAAGGGAAGCAAAGAACTTCAAATTTATACACGTAATCCAAATTTATACTTCAGAGCTTTCGTAAAAGAGGTAAAAGTAATCAAAAGTACACCAAATTCACTGGTTCTAAAAGCAAATCAGTTTAAACGCGTTGTCAATCTTGTGTCAAAAAAATCACGTCATGAATATTATGTTTATGATAAAAATCAGTCAATAAAATATTCGATCAAATACAATGGTGAACTCAATGCTTTTGTTCGATTCTTTCCTATAGCAGATAAATCTGAAGCTCAAATCCAGGTTTTTGTAAATCAGGAATTAAGAGAAACATATACATATTCTCCCAAAATTTCAAAAGATTATAAAGCAAATGATTTAAAAGTATCTATTGGCAGAAAGTTAAATATCCCAGATTTAAAGAAAAATGATCAAGTCGAAATTAAAGTTATAAGCAATCATGAAGTGTTAATGAGATCGATTTTTAAAACTAAGAAGTAAAAAATAGTTATAAAACGATAAGTTCAGAAAGGAATATTATGAAAAAAATTATTATTTCATGTGTTATGTTATTCATTACAATGGTATTTTTGTATTCCCAGACTAAGTGTGATATCAACTTTAATCTTGGCTATTCTGACAATGTTTTTAATTTATCTGATATTGATTTAGATCGTTTTGAAAACAATCAGGCATATTCCTATGTTGAATCGAGTGATGATTTACTTCAAACAGTTAATCTAAGATTAAGTCATAGTTTTAGAACTAAAAACACTCGATTTACGCCATCAATTTCAACAAATTATCTGAATTATTTAAACAATACAGATAAAAACTCATTCAGTTTGATGACAGGCTTCAACGGCCGATATAAGAAATTGTTTTACGATCTACGCTATGGATATTATCCTCAAAACTACACACAAAAATATAAAGACAATGATGGCTCATTAAGATATGAAAAGTTTGAATATGAAAAAAATCTCTATAAACTAACATTGAAATACCCTGTTTTCAAAAATCTTGATTTAGAAATCTATGGGAAGTATGAAGATTATTTTCATAATAAATATTTTGTAGAATATGATGGATATGCTCAGACAACGGGTATTGGTGCTCATTATACAATAAAACCGGGTACAATAACTGCATTTTATTACTTCAAACAATTTATTAATGAATCTGATAATAAAGAAATGCAAGCAATTATTGACAATTTTAAAGACTGCTCTTTTGATAGCAATATATACGAACTTAAATATCAGCATCGCAGAATATACACAAGTTATGTTGATTATGCACCGATTTTAGGATTTAGATTTGAAGAGAGCTATTATCAAAGTGATTTTACATTAATTTCTGATCCCATTCACTCAACTCGTAAAGATAATAAAATAAAAGTAAATATAGGATCAGAAATTTATTTTTCAAAGAATTTAAAATTTAAACTTGACGTAATAAAAGAGCTTCGTAGAGTTAACTCTGAAAATGTGAAATTAGAAGATTCAAAGGACTATGATAAAACTCAATTTAATATCGGTGCAACCTGGTCTTTTGATTTTGCAAATTAATAAAGAGAGTATAAAGTTATTGAAGTAACTTTAGAGGGAGTTAACCATGATGCGTGCTCAATATGAGAAATCAAAGATCAGAGAATTTCTTGATCTTGTTGAGAACGAGAAGTACGATTTAAGAAAGTACACAAAACCTGTATTAGTTTACTCAATTGATGAAGAAGAAAAAGTTAAGTATTCTCTATGGGAATCGGATTTACTACAAAGATTCGGATTAGATAATGTCGATGGCTGGGATTATGAAGAAGACATTCTGTTCTGTCCAGATTGGGTACGTGATGAAGAAGATGATGACTTTGATGACGATGACGATGACGATGATTTTTAAGATAAAAGCCGTGTAAAAACGGCTTATTCATTTTTTAAGGTTTCAATGGAAGTATCTCAAATCAATCAAGAACTAAAAAAAATTCTTACAAAAGAAAATTCTCCTGACAAGATAGATCAGCTTAGCAAGTTTGCGATCTCTGTATTCTATAAAGGAAATATAAAGAAAGCATTAAGCATTATTCAGGAGAGTTTAAATCTATCATACTTATTAAATTACAAACAAGGCTTGGCTTTTTGTTATAATTTTAAGGCAAATACTCATATCAATATCAGCGATTCAATGTATTACTATTTTAAAGCTCTTGAAATCTATGAAGAATTAAATGATCATAATGGAATCGCTTCAGTTTATAACAATATTGGACTTCAATACAAAAACAATGCAAATTATGATCAAGCTTTTCAATATCTACAAAAATCTTTAAAATTTAAAAAGATCCACAATATTAATCCAGATATCACTTTGTCAAATATTGCAGGAGTATTAGTATCCCAGAAAAAGTTTGAAGAAGCTTTGAATATCTACGATGAAATCATACCAAATTTTATAAATTCTCACAATATCACTCAAGTCTGTTACAATTATTATTATGTTGCTGATGTTTATTATCAGATGCAACAATTCAATGAAAGTCTGCAAATTCTTGAAAAAATTATTGAGTATAATAAAGAAGATTACAGTATCAATATCTATGCGAATGCCTGCTATTTACAAGGCAAAAATTATATGGCATTGACATTCTTTGATTCAGCCTATTCTAAATTATCTGAAGCGTATGACATTTGCGAAAAACAAGAAATTGATGATTTACTGATAGATGCGAATAAAGCACTTTATCAGCTATTCTTCACGCATAAAAATTTTGAAAAAGCATGCTTCTGCGCTGAACTGCTTTTAAAAAACAAAATGAGAATTGACAAAAAAAAGAAAAACGACGATTTAAAAACTATTAAAGAAATTCATGAATATGAGAAACGTGAAATTGAACTCAATGAGCAAAAAAAATCATTACAATATATTGCTTCACTAAGTCAGTTCTCCAACCGCTTTTCAAGTCAAATCAATCCATCATTAACATCAATCCTTTTTAAACTAAGTTATTTGTACATCAAAGCTTCCAGAAAACCTGAAATGCCGCTTGAGTCTATTCTTCATGATATTCAATTCTTGTCAAAAAACGCATCGTTTATTGATGAAATGGTAAAAAGCGTTCAGTCATTTACAAAGCTTGATCAAGAAATTGAGTTTAATGATATTGATCTCAAAGAAGTCATGATCAACCAAATCAATGATCATACGGATATTTTTAAGCTCTACAAAATCGATGTCCATGAGAATTTCTCTGATGAAGCCATGGTCATCTACTGTTCAAAGCCTTTTATCGATTTCCTAATTACTCAGATATTTAACAACTCGATCAACTCTATCAATAAAAGACAAAATCCAGGCCTCATCGATATTTATTTATATTCAATGAATCAACAATATATTATCAAAATTAAAGATAATGGCATAGGTTGTAATGAAAGCGAACTCGAAAATCTCTATGAACCTTTCTTTAGCAAAGATAAAAACAATGGACATTTAGGGCTTGGATTATACTTAGTAAAGTCGATTTGTGATGCATTAAAAATTGAGCTGGAACTTCATTCTGAAGAAAACCAAGGATTCGAAATCATCCTCAAATTTCCCGAACAAAGCAACAGCTCAATCTAAGAAATTATTACTTAATTAATTGGAGCGCATCTCCAAGTAAAAACTGAAGCCGACCTATTAGTAATGAAATACGTGCCATCACAGTATAACCAAATGAAGCCCCAAAACTGATCATCAGAAAGATTATCCCGATACGAGCATTTACACCAATAAAGCCTTCATGCTTCTTACTGAAGTAAAAATAAATAATCCCACAGATAGTTCCAATGATAATTAATAATTGTCCTATAATTACTGCAATATCAGGAGATTGGAAAGGATTGATCATTGTGGATGTTGTTTGAGCCAACACATCCGTTTTTAGAAAGCGAAGTAAACTAATCCCTGCTGTTGTACCGATCAAGAGAGAAAGTGGATATCTGCTTAGTTTTTCAAATTTAGGAATGATTCTCAAAAGCATCATAATTCCAAGCAAACCAGGTATGAAGTATATCCAATTGCCCACGGGATCAGTAAGAATCTTTGAAAAGAGGTTTGGGATCAATATATTGTAAATTGTATAAATCAGCCAGTAAGCTGCTGATACGCCGACAAATATCTGTTCAGCAATTTTATAAAAAGGATTATCTTTATAGAGAAATGACCAGATCGCCAATGTGCTGAGAGCACCAAGCCACACGCCAAGTATTGTCCAAAATTCTAACATAATTAATCCTTCACTTTCTTTAAATTGATGAAGTAGGCGATGTTGCCAAACAGAATGAATAATATGATGATAATATGTGCAACTGACTGGGCATCCATCCCTGAAGTTGCAGTGCCTTTTCTATCGATCAGAAATTCATATTCTGCCGCATTTTTTAAGCCACCGAGCAAACCTGTTAATTGGTTTTGATCATTTAAGTAAGGTAAAAAACCAGGAGTACTCACAGCTGTTGTTCCTCCAGTTACAGGGATATTATATTTATCTTTAGCAATCATGATCCATTCTTTTAAGCCAGGAGTTCCAGCTGAAAAGGAAGCAATATAAGCAAAATCTTTTAGTGATTTCACCTTATTCAGAATTGGGTAATTGCTGATCGGTGTTCCATTAGAATCTGTTGGAAAAACTTGTGAGATGCTCTTCCCCATTGCCTGAATCGTCACTATACCACCAGCTTTATAACCTAAATTGATGAAGTTTTTACCGTATTCTAGCTCAGGGGTTTCTTTTAAAAGGATTTGATAGACATCATCAACCATCTGACTGCCCATTGGCCATAAAGCAAGGCAAACGACTTTTTGATTCTTTCTGATCGCATGCTTGATAGTAGCAATTGCCATAGGGTGCAATTCAGGTTTACTTGCTGGGTCATAGTCAAAGGACATCAATACAGGTTTGTCTTTTTCAGTTTTTTCTATTAAATCATATACGGTTTGTACATTCTTGGTCACTTCAAGTTTAAAACCTAAAGGTAATACTAAGGGTATAGCAACACCAAATAAGATAAACAGAAATATCCATCTTCTATCAAGAGTTTTAAATGTCATTTTTTACCTCCCAGCCATGATCGTTCAAGACCGAGAATAATTCTCAGCGAACTGCCAATAATACCGAGGCCTGCACCAATCATAATCGCTCTCTGTCCGGCTAAATTTGGATAGTCCATGATGAAAGCACTAATCGTCGGTAAATGAAGAAATTTTAGTGCTGAAGGTAATGAGGCTGTCATACTGGTACCAATACTCGTGTTGCCAAGCATGACAAGTATCGCAGAAATCAACAAAAGTGTAGATTCAAAAGTACGGGCAATGAAAGCTCTGTAAGCAGCAGAAGCAATGAAAAAAGCTAATAGAGAAAACATCGTTGCCATCAGATGTTGATAAATATTGTCAAAAATATAGTCAAAGGGTTTACTTCCGATTTGTTGAACGATCACCGTTCCTTTTCCGAGCATTCCGCTTTGATCTTGTGTTCCCCAGAATAGACCTGCAAACAACATAATAAAAAAGGAGATTAATGTAATAATGCAGTATTTCCAGTTTTCAGATTTGTATTTTATCTTGAGAAAGTTAAGTTTTAAAAGACTTAACTGTCCGAGCACGATTGCAAAACCAGATATGATCATAAACCAGATTTCCAATTCACTTACAACTTTTTCAAAAGGTCTATGAGGGATAAAATCGGCAATGATCATTAAGAATCCAGCGCAAAAAGTGATGATTAAGGGTAATATATAATGCATTTATTCTCCTTTAAGAAACATTTAAAAAATCTTTAAGTAGATGAATTCCAGCGATTTCAAGGGCAACACCAAGTATAATTAAGATGATAATCAGGAGTTTGCCAAAATCTTGACCCTTTAAACTACCTAATTGTTGCGGATCTTTTGATAAATACGCTGAGGCTGCAAATAACTCTTCACCAATCAGCGTGTAATCGCAGGAAGCCACAAAAAATGGTAACTGACTCGGTTGTGCTGTACCCGCAGTTTGTATTGCACCACTTGAAAAGCCTGTTTCAGCAATAATCAAAGATTCTGCATAAAAACAACCTAAGAGAAAGTTTGCAGCTGGTTTTTCACGCATAATGATCCCATCGACACCTGCTACATAGCCAAATTGATCGTCAGTCAAATAAAATACATCATCGGTATTGTATTCATCTGGGAATCCTGCAGTCATATAAGCTGTTTTGACAATCTCTTTTGCAGCAGTCAAGACCATCGATTTGCTGACGGGAACAATCAGTTTGGTATGATATTCAGCGGTTTTTTCTGCAAGTTTACCCAATATTGTCAATCCTGAGATGGTTTGCATATCATCCAAATCCATAATCCCTGGCACAAAAAGTACAGGTTTACCCATTTCAGTCGCTCTACCGACAGCTTCATCCATCGCATCCAAACCATTGATTCGTCTGATGTAAAAATCCTTACCTGATTTAGCTGACAATACATAATAGGCAATTGCACCACAGATAATGATTAACACGATCAATAGTGGCAATTTATCAGTATTAAACCATTGAGCTTTAGGAATTGCTGAGCTTTTGTAAAAAGTAATCAGAGCATCACTTTGATCCTTGATATCCAAACGATAAAAAACTGCTTGATTGCTAAAGGTTGAGTCTTTATCAATGTATTCAGTTTCAACGCTTGGAGAAAAAAGCAAAGTAAAATGTTTATTGTCTTTACTCTTGTATAATTCTAGCTTTCCCTGTTTCAATAGCGAAGCATCCCATTGAATCTGAATTGAAGATCCATCATCATTAGGGAAGTCTTTGACTAAGAAGGTATTATCGGAAAAGACGGGTATTATAAAAATAGTAAAAAGCAATAGAGTGATCAATCGTTTTTTAATCATAACTTCTCCATCTCCTATTTTCATTTTAAATTATCATAAAATACGTTGATGTCAATAAGAATTTTCATGTTCTTGAAATTATTACTTATTTACTTGATGATGATCATCCCTTGAAAGAATCCCATGTTTAATTATTTCTTATTATAATGCTCATTTTCTATGATCTCTAAATGATACATATCAATTAACCAATTGCACTATTTTCTTCGTTTAATCAGTGGAAAACCTCCCTCTTCACACTCACTCCACTCTCTCTCAACCTCTTAATTGATATTTCTTAAATACTTCCTTGTTTTTTGTGAGATACTTTATAGTTTTAGTTCGGGATTTTTGACAAAAAGAGAGTGATTTTATATAAGACCTATCAATTAAATAGTCAAGTAGAGAGCAAGTAAGGGGTACTAAGAGAGTAAGCGGAAAGTTTCTTGATTGAATAGCATGTAATTTTTTATAATTTTATGTTATCCTGGATGGTTGATATAAAATAATACACAAGCACAGATTTGTTCTGATATACTACTCTGTGTTAGACTAATTATTCCGGCAAAGTTACAATTACGAACATCTGTCACCCAGAGCAGAACGTAGTGAAGCGTGGGGTCTCCTTTATGAGCTACTTGCATCAGATGAACCCTTCATTTCTTTTCTTGATAAAAGAAACGAAGCAAAGAAATTCAAGCGCTGTAGGAAAAGGAGAGGAAGTGGCAAGCTGGTAGCTCGCGTTACAATATTCAGACGCGATAAATCGCATCTCTACTATGACTTAAGTAATATGCAAGAACTGATCACCCCGTCAGCTGAAGCTGCCAACCCTCCACATTAGGGAATTAAGATGGTCGTATTAATTGATGTATTGGATGGATTTGAGTTGGTCGTAGATTGTTCATTTTACGGCCTTACGGCACTTCGTTTCGCAAAGCCCTACAAGTGTTAATTAGATTATTTCTGAATGATTTTAGATTCTCGTGATTATCCATTGTTTTTTAGCACATCTGCGTGTTTTATATCTGCAAACAGGGATGTATCAGAACAATATTATGATGCAAGGGGTACTATAGGAGATCCTTCGCTTTGCTCAGGATGACCAGATTTATGTATGATTTGATG
>CAZNKI010000074.1:0-12103 GCA_964573665.1 uncultured Candidatus Cloacimonadota bacterium
CAATAACTTACGAGTTTGAAAAGGCGTTTTTTGGCAAAATCACTCGAAAGATGGGCTAATTCGAACTGTGCTTGCGCATTACCACTGTTTGCAGCACGTTCATACCATTTGATCGCTTCTTTTAAGTCTTGATCAAATTCCACGCCTTTTGCGTACATTACTGCCAACATAGACTGAGCAATTGCATCTCCTTGCTCTGCTTTGATTCGTAATTGTTCATTATTATTAATAATACCTCCAAAATTAAGACAATCAAAAAGATAAGTACAATATGTGTCAACAAGAATTTATTTTATCTTAAAAAATACTATTATTAATCTATTTGTTGTTTATATTTGTATTCTCTCTTGTTTAGATATTTTACAAAGTCATTTGTTAAAAATACTTGATATCAAAAATCTCCTTATGCTGTTTTTTTTTAATAAACATGATTTTTTGATGTTTTTCATCTGGTTCACTCTCTACCTGTCTCTCCCTTGCTCTCTACTTGACAATTTGATTTACAGTAAAAAGATTATTTTTATTACTTCTTCTGAATAATAAGTATCAACTATTGATGGTTTTCGTAAAGAAAGCCTCAGTCTTGATATTGTTGTGTAAACATCGCTGTTTGCATTATTTTAGTTGGGGTAGATTTTACACGTACTCATATGATTTTATTGTAGTGATATTACATAATAAGTTAAATCAGAGAAAAAGAAGATATATCATGCTCATCAAGGAGTTTTATGAGTTGTTCTGATAAATTGATTATTTCAATGATTGGAATGCGCCATTTTAGCTTAATGAATAATTCAAAGTTCTTTTGCTGATTTTGAAAAGTCTTGAATATGCCAAATAAATAAATTACTTTTTTACTTGACATCCTATTTTATACTTAATATAAGGATTAAAATCGTGTTAACAAAGGAGTAAACATGCAGAAAAACAAAGAAATTGATAAATTCTTTCAGAACTATCAGGCATTCCTTAATGCTTCCAAAAACCATAATATTGAATTATGTATGAATTCAATCTCATATCTTGAAGAACAAGAGACTACTTTTTGGTCAAATGTATTAACTTTCGTTGAAAATGCTAAGAATGAAGTTGAAAATATAAAAAATGATTATCGCAATAGTCAAGAATATGCAGAACAGTTATATCAGATATTGATGTCCAAAAGTATTCCTGTTGATATCAACGAGCATGTACTTACTATTGGTCCATTGACCATTGAAGTCATTTTAGAAGAATATAAGATTATGCTTTGTATGGGTAGAAAGAAAGTAAAAATCAGTGATTTAGAAATCAATAAAGTAGTGAAATTTATTGAACTCTATTACAAAAAGATCAATAACTCTTTTAATGCGAATTCTTTTATCACACGCTTGATAAAAGCTTATGAATACATCAATAGAGCTTTATATAGTTCTCAAAAGACTCAATTTGGTAATGCTGTACCTCTTGAAGATATTTTTAAAATGTTTACAATCTCTCCTGCTTCGTCAGATTATAAGATGGAAAACTTTTTATGGGATTTAGGCCGACTAATTTCTTCTGATTTTCAACATAGTAATTATTTAATTGAGTTTGGTACTTCAAGAAAAATCAGTCGAACTTTGATCATCAAGGATGTCGATGGAAATGAGAATAAATTTAGCACGTTAACAATATATTTAAAGGACAAGTCCACAAATGAATAATCAAGATTTACATAAATTACAAGCTGGTAAACCTCCTCTCGATGAAGCGTTGATTGAATTTTTAACTGTTTCAAATATTTGGCTTGAAAATATGAAGCATTATTGTTTGGATGGAATTATCAGTAATGGGGGCTGTAAGGTAAAAATTCTCCATGGAGATCAATTTACAGGCAAAAGTCATTATGCTCAATATTTAAGAATAAATGCGATAAAAGATGGCTTTTTTGTGGTTATGTTTGATATTGAGAATATTGAATTTAAACTTACTGATATTGTATCTTTTTATAAAAATATTGCTTCAAATCTAAATCAGCAAACAATCGTAAATGCTCTTTTGAATAAAATGTTAAGGCATTTAGGATATAGCAGAGAAACCTATGATCAGTATCATAATTCACTTCACGAGATGATTTGCGAATTAGAGTCTGCCCCAATTTTTACAGCGAAACAAAATATTAGAAGATGTATAAATGAAATAACGAGGAATATGGATATAGGCTTTTCTTTTAGAATTTTTTTAATGAGATTGATGGAAGCAATATCTGAAAATGATGAGTCACTAATACAACATTTATTTCGATGGGTAAAAGGTGAAAAACTCATTGGTGCAGAAAAAAGACAAAGTCAAATCTATGAAAATCTAAATAAATCAAATGCCCGAATCTTATTATATTCATTGTCTGAACTATTAAAGCTCGCTGATTACAAAGGGATGCTTGTCATTTTTGATCATTTTGAGTCAGTATTGCCACAATTCCAAACAACAGTTAAATACTCAAATGCAAAAAGAAATGATATTTATGAAATGCTAAGACAAATTATTGATGATCTGGATTTTTTGAATAATTTCCTCTTAATCATTGCTGGAAATACTGCTATGTTGACTGATGAATTACACGGTTTACAAAGCTATCAAGCATTATGGATGAGAATTCAACAAAGTTATAAACAAGATGTTCATGTAAATCCTTATGCAGATCTGATTGACGCAGGATTAATCATGAAACAATTGATTACTGATGGAAAGATGAATGAACTGGCAGAACGAATGGAAGATGTTTTTAAACACTCAAATTTCAAATCAAGCGATTTTGCTAAAGCAGAAACTCAATCATATTCTGATTTTCGAACGATTGTAACCAAACATTCGCAAAAATATAGTCAGGAGTTATAAATGATGCCAGATGACAAAACAAAATCTGAAAATATCCTGTTGCTTGAATCTGTAAGAGCTGGCATCCCTTCACGTATGATGATGCAGCATTTACCAGACCTAAGACAAAATATTACTCGTCAAATTGATATGGACTTAATTGATCTTGCTGAAGATAAATTTCCCAAAGGGCGTTTTATCTGGGGTGAGTATGGACAGGGAAAGACTCATTTTCTGAAAATGATGGAACAATATGTATTAGACAAAGGTTTTGCCGTAAGTTATTATACCTTAAACAGAGATCTTGGAGTGAATAATTTAAAAAGCATTTTCCCAGTTTTAGCTGGACAAACCCTTACAGGTAAGCATAAAATCCCTGGCTTGTTAAATTTGATGATTCAAGATCAATTCCCTGATAATTTGATGGAAGAATTGGCTGAGATTGAGAAGAAAATTTCTCATCCTTTCCCTTCTTATATTTTACAGGCTTTTTTAAGTTATCGAGATGCTGATGAAATGAACCTATTATATAATAGCTTAATGGGTAATAGTAGTTACTGGATAAATGCGAAAGCCATTTGTCGAAGAGTTCTTGGCGCAGAAATGAAGAAAATGCCAAAATTTAGTGTAAAAGAACATGCAAATAGTTTCTTCGAGTTTTATCCCTATCTTTTAAAATTGTTAGGGTTTAAAGGCTGGGTAGTGTTAATTGATGAAATTGAACTGGTCGGAAAATTAGGTAAAGTGGGTCGTTTAAACTCATATATGTCTTTGTCTTATCTGTTAAATTGGAATAACAACAGTCATTTACCTGTATATACATTAGTCGCTTCAGCTAAAACTTTGCAGACAGAAGTTTTTTTTAGTCGTAAAAATGACGCGAGTAAGATGTCAGAATTTGCATTACAACGCATTCATTCAGATGCTGCTTATCAGATGAGAACTTTCTTTGATCTTGCCGCAAAAAGCAACCGCAATTTAAACCTCAATCCAGTGATGCGCAAAGAGTACATAGCTTTATTTAAAGCCATTTTAGAGATTCATAAGCAAGCGATTCAATGGATTGTGCCTGAAGAAAGTGATTTGTTAGATCGTCTTGAAAAAATTGTCAAACCAGAAAGAAGACCTGTAAGAGTTAGTATTAGAATGTTTATAGAATTGCTTGATATATATGCACTTACGGGTAGTATTGTTGAAGAAATCAAAGAACAAAAGGTTAAAGAATACGATTTATCTGAAGAAATGAATACTTTGCCCGATAGCGATGATATTGGATTCAATGAGAGATCTCTAATAGAAATGTTTGATGAGGATTGATGAACGATCTACTTCCAAAAATAGATCATAGCTATTCTGATCGGCTCGATGAAAAGATAAGAAATACATTTGTAAATGAATCATTGTATAAGAATCCTGATTTCTATTCTGTTTTTCATTCATACAACCTTCCTTCTTTTATAAAAGATTGGCTTATAAGGGTATTTACCGTAGATGACACTTTTGATAGGGACTCTTGTTTAAGATTTTTATCAGAAAAAGTCCCGCATCGAGGTTTTAATCTTCGCCATAAACTAATACATTTGAGAAGCCCATTACAGATACTATCGCGATTAATCATACATACCGATTTACTTAATGGGAAGATATGCTTTTCAATACCTGATTTAGGCATTGCAAATAAAGAAGGTATGGTTTCTCTTGATATGGCACGGGATAAATTAGATATGTTGCATGAAGGAGAAGTGTGGGGTATTCTCACTTTAGTCTATAGTCCACCTTCGGAGTATGAAAGTGGTCATATATTATTGATTGATTATAAGCCTTTTCAACCTTATTCTCTTTATCCAGATTTCTTTTTACAAGCACGGAAAAATTTTAGTATTGAAGAGTGGATTGATCTAATCGTAAGAACAATGGAGTTTAATCCTCATTACGAAGATGTTAAATTAGGTAAATATTTCGACTTGAAAAGAAAAATGACTTTGATATCAAGACTTTTGGTTTTTGTTGAACCGAATTTGAATATGATTGAACTTGCTCCCAAAGGAACGGGAAAATCTTATGTTTATAATAATTTATCAAAATATAACTGGACTGTCAGTGGCGGTATTATAACCCGTGCAAATCTTTTCTACAATATTTCTACAAGACTTCCTGGAGTGATTCATCATTATGATTTTTTAGTTCTTGATGAAATAGAAACTTTGGCGTTTTCCAATGAAGATGAGACTTTGGGTGCATTTAAGAATTACTTGGAGAATGGAAAAATTGTTGTCGCAAACTATACAGGCAGATCTGATTGTGGATTAATGATGCTTGGAAATCTAAGGCTTGATAGACGAATGTTGCCCCGACATAGAAATTATTTTACTGGTCTCCCTCAGTTTTTTCAATCATCTGCTTTTGTCGATCGAATTCATGGATTTATTGAAGGATGGGAACTCTTTCGCTTTAATGAGAATATGAAGATGAAAGGCATTGCCTTGAACTCAGAATATTTTTCAGAAATTTTACACTTTTTGAGATATGATGCTGATTATTCTGCTGTAGTCGATGAACTGCTTGAAATTCCTCATAGTTCTGATACAAGAGATACAAAAGCTGTGAAAAAGCTTTGTACTGCCTACTTAAAACTTTTGTTTCCTCATGTGAAAGATGCAGGCAGAATCTCAACTAAAGATTTTGATCAGTATGTATTACAGCCATCATTGCAGAAAAGAGCTGTAATTAGATATCAGTTATCTGAACTTGATCCTGAATATCATCAAGAAATGCCAGATATTCGTTGCAGAAAATGATCTACTTGCTTTCTCACTTAATTCAGATTTTGTCATTCTAAATTTCTTAGATTTCGTAGACTTAAAAACGAAATATTTATTTGACTTACTTATATTATAAATTGATGAAACTATATGTTTTACTGCTAAGTTAGTATTGAGAGCTTTGAATTAGAAAAAAAAGGTGATTTCTTTGTTATTGAGTCCTTTATAAATCAGCATTTACGGCTCGAGCCGAGCCGGCTCCAAGACTAATTCAAAGCTCTCGTATTATAAAAAAGAGCAGATCTTTGAGAATCTGCTCACAGAACTCTTAAAAAACATCCTTTACTTTAATGTAAATATCCATTATCTGGCCCTTCTCAGTCATTAAACATTCTTCAAAGCATGCTCCTTCTTCGCATGTATGTATAAGAAGGTCTTTTTCTTTTAACTTTGCCAATAAATGGTTCCATCCTGCGGGTATCTTTCTAAAAGGATCTTCCATTGGATGATCAATGCTTAATTTTGCGTAGTGCCCACCTTGAAAAGAGAATAGCTGTACTTCATCATTTGTTATAAAACCTTCTGGAATGCTCTGGCAAAAAGCATAACCTCGTAAGCCTTTTTCTTGATCTTCTTTTGAAACAGGGACATCATACCCAATTGCTCTGCTATTTTCTAATGGCAGATTATTTCGTTTCATCCAATCAATCATTTCAGCAATGACTTCATCTTCAGGATTATTGCTTATGATCGTTTTTTTTGCAAAGCGATAAGCAGGCATACTAACGTAAGAGATTTCACTTAAAAATTCTATCATTTTTACCTCCGTTACTTATATGCAACAAATAAAATGATATGACATAATCTGTCAAGAAGTATGGAAGAAAATTTTAAGATCTTTATGAATGATCTGGCAAAGAAGATTTGTGAGTTTAACTAAAGATCTGATACCTTGTCATCTTAATGAATTGTTAGTTAGAACTGCATAAGTAAATGAAACAAATTTGATAAAAATACATAATAATAAAAATCTTCTTGACAAGAAGTAAAAAAAAATGTATAAATTGATTAATTTAATGTTTCTTGTTTGGAGGGGAGAGAAATATGAAATGCTTTAAAGATTGGCCAATTGGTCGTAAAATTATCATATTGTCATTATCATGTATTTTGTTTCTATCTATCGCTTTAACTATTTATAGTGTCTATCGAAGTAAAATTTTAGCTGGCAATATTTCGACAGAAGTTTTAGAAGGGAAGCTCAACGGGGATTTGAACTCCTTGCATAAGTATATTAGAAACTATTATGGTGAAATTATCCTCAAGGATCAGGTGTTATGTGATCAGACGGGTGCTCCACTTGATAATCGATTTGAAATGGTTGATGAGATCAGTCGGGATCTGAGTATCGTCGCTACCATTTTTGTCAAAGAAAACAATGATTTTAAACGTGTGTTGACCAGTATTAAGAAAGATGACGAATCGCGAGCTGTAGGTACCTTTTTGGGGGATAAAAGCGCTGCTTTCCCATTCGTATCAAAGGGTGAGAAGTTTATTGGCCGTGCAGATATATTAAATAAGACTTATATTACAGGCTATGAGCCACTAAAAAGTAGTACAGGAGAGATTATTGGTATCTTATTTGTAGGCATTTCTCTTTCAAAAGTCAATGAGATTATTGCCAAAGAGATCAACTTGTCTCTCAAAACATTTTCATTACTTGTGATTATTCTACTCGCGGTATTTTCATTTATCACGTTAAAATTTGTTCATCATTATATCAGTAAACCCATCTCATCTTGTGTTGATATTGCAGATAATCTTGCTAAAGGAAATACGGATATTCAGGTAGAAGTGATATCAAAGGATGAACTTGGTTTGTTGGTTCAATCAATGGCAAATATGGTATTGAGTTTAAAAAAAATGTATCAGGATACTCAATATCTATCAGAAAACTCCATTAAGGGAAATTTAAACAGTCGAGCAGATATCAGTAAGCATCATGGAGATTATCGAAAAATTATTTGTGGTTTTAATGACACGCTTGATGCAATCATCAATCCATTAAATGAAACAATGAGTGTGATGCAGAGACTGGCAGAAAAAGATCTGACTGCAAGAGTGAGATCCGATTTTAATGGAGATTTTGAACTTTTAAAAAATAACATTAACCTTGCTGCTGAGCATCTCGAAGAAGCGATTATTCAAGTAGATGAAACGGTAGAACATATCTATCAGGCTACAGGTCATATTAAAACTTCAAGTCAAGTTCTTGCTGAAGCGAGTACAGAGCAAGCAGCCTCTCTCGAAGAAATTTCAAGTTCCCTGGTTGAAATCAGTGCTTTAACCAACAATAATGCAGAGCATTCAAAACAAGGCCTTAAGCTCACTGATCAGGCAGTTCATTCTGTTGATGAAAGTTCTTTATCTATGAATAATATGAATGTTGCAATGGATACAATTCTCAAATCTTCACAGGAAACAGGAAAAATCATACGAACAATTGATGAAATCGCCTTTCAAACGAATCTTCTGGCATTAAATGCTGCAGTAGAAGCCGCTCATGCAGGAGAAGCGGGGAAGGGCTTTGCTGTTGTTGCTGAAGAAGTGAAAAACCTGGCATTGAGAAGTGCTGAGGCTGCAAAAAATACCAATGAACTCATCGATGAAGCTGGAAAAAATTCTCAAAAAGGATTTTCTTATGTGGAAAAGGTAACAGAATCGTTTTCATTGATTCAAGAAAATATTCAGAAGGTAAAAACGATAGTTCTGGAAATTACTTCATTTTCAGAAGAACAGGCCCGAGGAGTTAATCAGATAAATATTGGAATGAATGAACTCAATAAAATTACACAACAAAATGCAGCTAATGCAGAAGAATCAGCTTCGACTTCCAATGAATTACAAAAACTGGCAGACACTCTTCTCAATCTGGTCAAAGAATTTAAAGTGAGTTAAAACTATTTCAAGATATATTGAAAAATCAAAAAGAATTATAGATTAATACTCTGTATATTAGACAGAATTAACGCAAATCCAAATTTGTATTTTCTGATTAAGAGAAGCAATTCTATTGCATCTCAATTGCATGAAGATCATTTAGAAGTTCAAGCAAAGTCGATTTGATCTTCTCATACTCAGGTGCATCTTCTGAAAATCTAATAGCGATACCATGCTCATGATTCAATTTTTGGTGTAATTCTTCTGAATTGATGTCATTTGATAATTCAGTGCTTAACTGATGATTGAGATCATTGAGACTTACTCCTTCTAAATCTTTGATAATCGGTAAAACACGTGCTTTTAGTTTTGCTGTAAACTCTTCATGTGATTCACCTTCTACAGACTTCAGATCAGATGATAAGAGTTGAGTAAGTAATAATTTGATTTCTTGTTGAGATAAGGGTTTCTTTTGAGTTTCAGATGGATTCATAATCACTCCTTTAATTGAGTTTTATTTTATCAATAAACATTTCTTGATTGCCAGGATATCTTTATTTGAACGTAATACTGCAAAATAGATACCACTGGATAAGTTTTTATTATCATCGGAATGAATATCCCAAGATACTTCACAATGCTTTTTATCCAATGAGTTGATGTCAAAATGTTTGATTTTTTGCCCTTTAAGATTATAGATGTCCAGTTGAAAGTGATCAAAATCATCGTTAGTACTAAATTTGAAGTGTGTTTGTTGTTGAAATGGATTTGGATAATTATCTAACTGAAACTTTGGAATTGTTATTTCATGAATCGAATTTGAGTATTCAACAGGGATTTTTATTAACTCAACATTATAATCATTATAAGCTGATACATTTAACTCCTGAGCAATGACATTTAACATAAAAGGTTCAGCTGAAATGACAAGGCACATGTCATAAATTTCTTCAGCATTAAAAAAAGCAGTCGGTAGATTTTGTCGGTAAATGGTTGAAATATTCCATTCGTTTTCAGATTTAAAAGCATGCCTGATATTTCCTAGATTGAGATAATTCATATTTGCATGCGAAGAAGCGATATCTGTGAAAATAATATGGGCAGTATTGTTTAAGTCAAATTTGAGGTCAACTAAAGCACCTGTATAATTTCTCCCATCCGAACCATAATATCCATCATCTTCATCACATACAAGATCAGATATCCATACCCCAGAATCTGTCCTTGTTAATAAGTAAAGTTTTGCTGAAATTGATGACCCTGAAGAAACTCTTGC
The DNA here is from genome assembly GCA_964573665.1 of uncultured Candidatus Cloacimonadota bacterium. Taxonomy (GTDB): domain Bacteria; phylum Cloacimonadota; class Cloacimonadia; order Cloacimonadales; family WRIO01; genus JAGOCT01. The sequence continues at coordinate 9,814 of CAZNKI010000074.1, forward strand.
AATGTAACAGCAAGCAATGGAAGGATGATTATTTTGATCAATGTCAATTGATGGAAACCAACCGGCATCATCTCTTGTTCCTGCATTGTATGTAAAGGCAGTTTCAATAATCCATTCATTGTTGATTTTTTTGGCATAACACAATCTGCTGGGAGAAAAACTGCTCATCGCGTTAATCTGTTCTCCAAAAATGATATGTGCTTTGTTATTGCTATCTACTTTAATATCTTGCCTGTTCATCATTTTTGAATACTCATCCAAAGTCCATATCGTGTTATAATTATAAATGAGCTCTGATTGCCAAGAAGAGGAAGAATTGCTTAAGTAAAATAGATGTGCATCAGCAAAAGCCATATAATAGTTTTCTGAATCTGGATTATAGATGCTTTTAAGGATTAACAGGTGAAATTGATTGTTACTGTCTATATCACCTGATAACTCATAAATGAATTCACCTGTATCATTTGAGAAATTGTATATTACTTCGTTTAACCATGTTCCATTTTGCTTATAATAATGGGTAATTTGTTGATTTAACTCATTTGAAGTAGCAACAAAAATATGGGGTTGATTGCTTGAATCAAATAATATGATATTTATTTCTAAGTGATTTCCAGAGTGTACAATCTCTTCAGTTATTTGCCCATTAGTGTTAATTGATCGGTAAATAAGATTTTGATTATTTTTATCATAATATGAAATACCAATGAGACTATTATTAGTCGCTTGAGCCCAATCATTACTGTGACTTTCATTTAATCCATAAAAAATCGTTACGGGACAATTGTCTCTTGAAATGTTTAAACTATATGCATTGACTAAGAATGAAAGCATGAATATCAGTCCACAGAACCTTAGTTTGCTACATTTCACAAGTTTTTTCATTATAATCCAATATTTCTAAAAATTAAAGAAGATAATACTTTTTCAAAAATAAGATGACGACTAAGAAAACGATCAATACATCAAGACTAATGAAAACAATCCAGTTACGAAGGTGTTTTGTTTTGTCAGGATCATATAAGGGTGATTTAAATTGATTGATTTTTGCATACCGATGAAAGAATAATAAGCCTATTACCATAATGATATTTCCAATCAGCCCACGATAAGGATGAGGATGCATTACTTGCAAAATACATGTGATTATCCAGACAATAGAACATAAGAAACCAATAACATTAAGTACTTTTCCTTTTTTCATAAAAACGATCCTTTTTATATTTATAACAATTATGTTAAATGACTTTATGTTTGTCAATGTTTTTTTATGATTATTCTTAAAAAAAAATTCTTGATATCAAATATCTCGTAGAGTTATTTTTGATTCAAAAAATATGGTTTTTTGATGTTTGACTTCTGCTTTCGTCTCCGTTCCGCCTCGGTTCACTCTCGGTTCAGCTATTTGATTTATAAGTAAAAGATAGTTTTTCTTTCTATAGTTGAAAAAAAAGGTTAACTATTGATGGTTTTTGTACAGCAAGTTGCCAGTTTGATAAATATGCAATCAGGTTGATTGCATTTCGAGACACGCGTAGGGGTAGGTTTTACGCCTACCCAAATTCGTTGTTCAAGCATCCCTGCTTGAACCTTTTTGAACTGAAGAATTTATGAGTCGCGATCAATCGACACCTCAATATGAAGGTGTGATTTTACAGAATATTCAGAAATCATTCATGAGAGGCTTGTAGGAGCTGTAGGGATTTGCGAAATGAAGCTTGCGAAATGCCGTAAATCCGCAATATTAGAAATAAATATTTATGCTAATCAACGTATATCATTCTCTTTGTCGGATGTACCGCTCTGCGTTTGGCACATCCCGACATATGTTTGATTGACTATAGGTTCTATGATAGATTGGAAGCTGTTTTTCGTTGTTCAAGCATCCCTGCTTGAACCTTTTTGAACTGAAGAATTTATGAGTCGCGATCAATCGACACCTCAATATGAAGGTGTGATTTTACAGAATATTCAGAAATCATTCATGAGAGGCTTGTAGGAGCTGTAGGGATTTGCGAAATGAAGCTTGCGAAATGCCGTAAATCCGCAATATTAGAAATAAATATTTATGCTAATCAACGTATATCATTCTCTTTGTCGGATGTACCGCTCTGCGTTTGGCACATCCCGACATATGTTTGATTGACTTTAGGTTCTGTGATAGATTGGAAGCGGTACTTCGTTGCTATTGCATTCCTGAAAACGGGGAAATTTGAAAAATACCTGAAAAAATAGTTGATATCAACTAAGACAGCAGGTAGAGGGCAGGTAAGGGGTACGTAGAGCGTAA
>CAZNKI010000075.1:0-11681 GCA_964573665.1 uncultured Candidatus Cloacimonadota bacterium
TATAATTTACGAAGTAAATTTGTAAAATTCTGCTGCTTGCAGCTTCGTTCAATCAATCTGATTGCGAAATTATTGGTTAAGCATAAAACCTACAGTGACATCAATGATTTAATTATTTTTCTTGACGAATTATTTCATAAGAATTAATCTGAAAAAAAACAAAGCAATTTGGAGGATGTATGAAATTAAAGCTTTTGCTCATCATAATGTTAATTATCTGCACTGGTTTATCTGCGATTGATGTCTCTGGAGATCAGTCTGGCACCTGGACACTGGCAAACAGCCCCTACAATGTCACAGCTGACGTGAATGTCCCTGCTGGACAAACCTTAACGATTGAACCAGGTGTCATCGTTAATATCAATGGTCTGTACCAGATCAAAGCCGTCGGCGTGATCAATGCCCAAGGTACAGAAACAGATTCTATTCGCTTCTTATCTACTTCCAGATGGAAAGGTTTTCGCCTGGAATCTACGACACAGACCAGCAATTTCAAACATTGTTATATTGAAAAGGTCGATAATGGCATCAATCCGATTAATTCCCCTGTAAATATTATCAAATGCCGTATCAATGACGCATTAAATAACTGTATTTCTATTTATGGGATCGGCGGCCCTGCGAATACGCTGATTAAACAAAGTAAAATTTCAGGTTCGATCAAATCAGGCATTAATATCAGTCAAAATTCGAATGTCGTGATCGATAGCTGTGAAATTTATAATAATGGTCTTGGTACGCAGTATTTTGGCGGAATACACCTTCAAAATCAATCGGTTAATGGTGAAAATAATCCGATGATCAGCAACAACTGGATTCATCATAACGCAAAACAAGGCATCAATTCCTGGGATGTCACCAGTAACTCACGCATCAATCCCACAATTATCAATAATATCATCGAAAACAATCTTACAGGTGTTTATCTCAGACACAGTTCTGGAATTTTTCAGAATAATATTGTTCGAAACAATTTTATCACAGGAAATGCCAATTCTGGTGCTGGAATCATGATTTCTGGCGCTTCCGCTCATCCTGTAGTGGCTCACAATCAGATCTATGGAAATTATACCGGCTTCTATATTGGTGAAGGTGCTGTGCCAAATTTAGGTTATCTTACCGCTATTCCTGAAATGTACAATGAAGGACGAAATACCATTATCAACAATGTTGACGGTTCTGGAGTCCCACATAGTATCGTGATCTATTCCGGCATTGGAAATGTCATGGCGCAGAATAATATCTGGGGCACCTATGATACAGCGCTTATTGACCAGTCCATTACGGATCAGCTTGATAATGCAGCCTTAGGTTTAGTCACTTACACCCCCCTGTATTACCCTTATAATCTTGAAGGAACTGTGACTTATGCCGGCACATTAGAATTTGATCAAATCTTCCTGCTCCTGTATGACTATATTGCTGGAGAAGTGCAAACTATGATTCCTGTTGCCGAAGATGGAAGTTTTCAATTTGATGCGCCTCAAGGCAATTATTATTTACAGGCTTACGGTGCAAATGGCAGTGGAGATGAGATTGAAATTCTTGCCTTTGGTATTTATGGCGGGATCATGGGTCCTATTCCCCTTCATTTTGATGGAAATACCGTTTATTCTGATATCACTATTGAAATGTTTGATTATCAGGAAAATACAACGATTGAAATATTATCTTCATATACTTACGAAAATCTCACAGTTTACCCGATGGCAATTTCCACCGCTTACGGTATTGAGCAGGTGATTCTTTTATTTGAAAGTGGCGACTATATATATATATATGGTGAAATGATCTACAATCCTGATACTCTTGAATGGGAACCTGAATATAGTGAACCTGTGGTGATGCTCAAAAATCACAATCTGAATAACGGAGATTTTTGGGAAAATGACAGCGAAAATGCAGGAATGTATATGGGACCAACCAACGAAATAATGAGTATTGAAGGTGTTGAGTTTTATCCTGCACGAATTATTTATGCCAACGGCTCAGTCTTTGATGACAGCAATATTATGAGTAAAACTTACTTTAAAGAAGATTTAGGTGTCGTTATGATGCGCTCTTTTAATGAAGAAAGTCATGAACTTGAATTTGAACAACGACTTGTATCTTATGATGTCAGTTATGGGGGTAGCGGATTATTCCCTCTTGCTTCTGGCAATCGTTGGGAACTTGAAAATACAGAATTACCAGAAGCACCTAGTTTCCTCAGCTTACATACTTTCTCAGAAGCACAGATCTTTTTACACTGGGATGCGCCTGCGGGTAATGACTGGTTAGGATATCGCGTTTATCGTGATGACCAGATTTTTACCAATGTCAGCTTCGCTACCAACTCCTTAATTATTGGCAATATCCCCAATTATTCCGCTTCATCATGGTATGTTAAAGCCTACAACAATAGTGGAGAATCTGAAAGTTCAAATATCATCGCTGCAACAGATAACGACCTCCCAAACCCTAATCCAGGGAAATTAAGCATTAGTCATTACCCGAATCCTGTAAGTTACAACACAAAATCCATTGTGTCTTTCAGTTTTCATTTACCTGAAGCTGCACAAGTACAGATTAATCTCTTCAATATAAAAGGTCAAAAAGTTGATTCTATTACAGATGCTTACTATGAAAAAGGTGAACATCGAATTAATTGGGATGCTTTAGGAAAAAATAATAAAGCATTATCTAATGGAATTTATTTCTATCAAATGAAAAGCGGAAAGCAGACCATTAGCAAAAAACTGATAATTCTTAAAAAGTAAAATAAAGGAGTGTTATGTCTCTGATCAATAAACCTGAAATAACATATTCCAGACGTCAGATTCCTACCAGCGCAAAACTGATTTTATTACTGGCGGTAATTATCGGAATATGGATGCGTTCTTGCTGGTTGAATTACCAGAAAGAGAATATTCAGTTTACAGATATTAAGCTTGAAAGTGCCACTCCTGTGAGTGTTGATGTCACTTTTAACATTGATAACAAAAGTTTAAAGTCTGGAAAGCATCGCATTTTTATTGAAGTATTTACTTCCAGAAATGAAGTGATTGCAAAGAAACTTACTTTTGTGGATATCAGCAGTAAATCCAAAAAAGGATATATTAAGGTCATTGATAAGTTTTCAAGACCTTTGTTTGATGATGAAACATTGACGCATGCAAGGGTCACTCTTGACCAGTAAACAATATAAGGAGGAAGTATGAAAAAGGTATTGATGAGTTTAATACTCCTAACGATTTTTTTAAGCCTGACAGGCAAATCATACAAGGTTGATAAATATATTATTGATTACTTAATTATGCCCAATAATCAGATCATGGTCAAAGAATCAGCCTTTTTCAACTTTCAAAAAGGTTCTTTTAGCTGGGTGAGCCGTGAATTATCCTCAAAACGCGTTGACCAAATCAAAATAATTTTTGCAGAAATTGATCACGAAGAGGTTCCTTTTGGCATCGGACCCCAACGCGCTCAAGTGGATAACAATCAGATTAAATGGAATTTTCAAAAAGCCAGCAGAACGGTAAAACAATTTGGTGTTCAGTACCTGATCAAAGGAGCCCTCTATCAAAAAGATGAAATCGATATCTTTGAATATACACTTTTCCCAAGAAAACATCAGTATACCGTCGATTCTTTAATCATTAGAATTGACTTCTCCGCTTTCCCTACTCAATTGATCGGACATCAGGTTTTTAATGGTGATTATGATGTGACGGTCTCTGATCAAGTGCTTACCCTCCGAAATCGTAGCATCGTTAAAAGAGATAAAGCTCCCGCAGTTCGTTTGGAATTCAAAGAAAATACAATCATTCGCGAAAATCCTAAATGGTATCAACACAAAGAACGGGCATTTAAATTGATGATGTTGTATCTTGTAATTAGTTTGAGTATTCTTCTCATCGCTTTATACGCCTCTATACGCATTTTTTATCGTCTGAATCAAAGATTTAAAGCGGATAAAAAAGATCTGAATCGCTTATCTGAACTACCAGATGATCTCAATCCTATTGAGTCGGCATACTTACTCTATCAAAGCATCCCTGAATACTCATATTATCATTTTATCCCCTCAATTATTTTACAATTACTCAAAAATCAGTCGATTAAACTCAACAAATGCAAAGATGGCAAACATCCTCAATATGAATTTTATCCTCAGCCATTGCAAGCACCTTTAAGTTTTTATGAAAACTTACTCTATGAGTCATTCTTTTCCAAAAAGAAGACAAAAGATCATTGTGAAATGAAAGATGCGATCAACAGATCAAGTTTAAAGATTGATAAAATCATCAAACATATCCGTGAATCGCTGATCAATCAAGAGATATTTTCTGCTCAGATCCTGCACCACAAAAAGAAGTATACGATGACAGGACTCTATCTGATGCTCTTATCTGTAATGGCAATTGTGCCACTTTACTTCTTTTTCAATGTATTAAGTATGAGCTTTTTATTCGTCAATCTTGCTTTATTATTTGCCGGGATTTTCATCATTGTCGGTGCGCAAAGTGCCACCCCTCTTAGCATCAAAGGGCTCAGTCTGACTCAGGATATCTATTATTTCAAAAAACATATCGACGATTTATTGCAAAAAGATTATACAGAACACACTCATCAGTATTTTCTGGATCATCTTGCCTCTGTATTTGCTTTAAATTTCCAAAGTAAATGGATGAAAAAAGTCAAAGAAAGCCAATTTACCGTCCCTGAATGGCTTCATCTGGATACGGATCTAAACGACAGTGATCAATGGCTCTTTTTTTATGTCTTTATGAATACGATGATTGTTCATAGCAATTCAACCATCAGTGTCAGTTCTGGAGCTTCATCATCATCCTTTGGCGGTGGCGGCTCAAGTTCAGCTGGCTAATTTCAGGAGGAATTATGATTTTTATACTTTTGCTTTCGACCTTTTGCGCAGGTCTGATTGTTGCTGTAATCGTTAACTTCTTTTTTAAAAAACCGATTGCGCAGATCCTAAAACGTCTGATAGATGATGATATTTATGTTTCCTGGGTGCGTTATATGAGCTTTGCAATTTATGTTGTGGGAATTTCTTCTGGAGTTAATCTCTATAAAATCGAGCGATATATAAATCCCATTGATAAAGAAACGGCCATTTATCAAATTAACCAAACCAGCTGGACCTTTGAAGTGTACCGCTCTGTTATTGGTTCGCTGACCAGTTTAGCCTGGTTATTGCTTATTTTTTTCATCATTGCCTTAATTACATTCGTTATTAAAAGAATTTTTGAAAACAAAAGGAGCATCTAAACTTATGAAAATTATCGACACTCGCGGTGAAGTCTGCCCAAAGCCAATCATCATGACAAAAAAGGAATTGGGGAAGATGGCGGTGAATGAGCATTTTATGATCTATACAGACAATGAAACTTCTCTGAATAACCTTTTACGCTTCTTGAAAGATAATACGGTTCAAACTGAATTATTGGAAGGAGCTCCATATTATCAAATCAAATGCCTGAAAATGGGGCTTCCAAATAATGAGGTTCCCCCAGAATCATACTGCTCGGTGAATAATGAATATATTGTCGTTTTTAAATCAAATAAAATGGGGGAGGGAAGCGACGATTTGGGAGCAATCCTGATCAAAGGCTTTATCAATACCTTAAAAGAGGCTGACCGTAAGCCTAAAGCTATGATTTTTTACAATAGCGGAGTTTTACTGACAAAATATACTGAACCCTTATCAATTACACTTCAAGCGCTTGAAGAAAGTGGTGTCTCCCTCATCATTTGCGGTACTTGTGCTGACTTTTATCAAATTAAAGATGAAATAAAAATTGGCACGATTTCAAACATGTTTGAGATTGTTAATCAATTAAGTCAGTTTTCTCATATTGTGACTCCATAAAGAGGTCTATATGAAACTAATATTATGGATGATATTCATGATCATGGGTTTATCTCAGCTACTTTTTTCACTTGAACCACTTCAAACCGTTAATTATGTTGATTTGAACCGCTATTTAGGCAAATGGTATGAAATTGGCAGATATCCAAATCCTTTTCAAAAAGACTGTTATTTATCAACGGCTACATACAGTCTTGATAAAAAAGGCGATATTATTGTCTTGAATGAATGTAAAAAAGGATCTCCCAATGGGACATACCGATCTATTCAAGGTAAAGCGAAAATTGTTGATCAAAAAACGAATTCTAAACTCAAAGTCTCTTTCTTCTGGCCTTTTTATGGAAAATACTGGATTGTCGGCTTAGATAAAGACTATCGCTATGCGCTGGTTTCAGAACCTAAACGTAAATATTTGTGGATTTTATCAAGAACAGCAACGATTGATAAAAGTTTACAGGATGAGATCGAAAAAAAACTGCTTGAACTTGGCTTTGATCCGAATAAATTAATAAAATGAGGGGTTTAAATTAGTCATGGAGCCGGCTCGGTTCGAGCCGTAAATGTCGAATGATTAAGAACTCAATTATTAAATAAGTCGCTTTTTCTTCTAATACAAAGCGCTCAAAACAGTAAACTACTGTTCGTTAAACTCAGGATAGAGCTGTTTCATACATGCCGGACAAAGACTGTGTGTAAATTCTGCCTGAGTATGCTGACGGATATATTCTTCCACCTGATGCCAATATCCACCGTCATCACGGATTTTCTTGCAGTTAGCACAGATCGGAATCAAGCCGGAGAGCTCTTTAATTTTGTTGTTTTGCTCGGTAAGTTGACGAATGAGTTCTTTTTTTTCTTTATCTATAATACTTTTGTAGAGTGCAATTTCAATATTGATCTGCAGTTCGCGATCCAATGTGGGTTTAATAATATAAGCAAAAGGCTGACTGATTTTTGCTCTCTGAAATGTGAAATCATCAACCATTGAGGTCAGAAAAATCACTGGTATATCATAAGACTCCTGAAGTTTTAATGCAGTATCAATCCCGTCAATCTCTCCTTCTAACTGAATATCCATAAGAATAATATCTGGCAAGAGACTATTGATTTGTTTCAATACATCTTCACCTTTGGTAAGAGTCCCGCATACATTGTATCCTAATCGCTTTAATCTTTTTCGTAAATCCATTGAAGAAACAATGTCATCTTCAACAACCAATATTTTTGCTGAGCTCAATGTTCCTCCTCTATAATACTGAATCGATACTATTTTTTAACAAATCAAGATCAAATGGTTTTGCTAAATATCCATCAAAACCATAATCTGCATAATTGGCAATAATCGGGTCATTAGAATAACCAGAACTGACAATACATTTTATATTAAAACCTTCCTGTCGGATATGCTCGATCGCTTCCTTCCCTCCCATATGTGCAGGGATCGTTAAATCCATGATGATAATGTCAAACGGTTTCTGATTGACAATAGCCTGACTGAGAAGAATCAGCGCTTCTTCTCCATTCTCACAAACATCCGCCTCAAAGCCTAAAAATTCAATCATTTCCTTACCTATAAATAAAATTTGCTTCTCATCATCCATGATTAATATTCTCTTTTCCCCCTGGCTTGTAGCATTTGCGGTTTTTTGTTCACTGAGCATCTTAATCTCCCTTTTTTCCTGAGATACAGGTAAATAAATATTAAAACAAGTTCCTCTGTCAAGCTCTGATTGAACTTTTATAAGACCCTTGTGTTTCTGAATGATTGAATAGGCAATACTTAATCCTAAACCAGAACGACCTGCTTTGGTTGAATAATAGGGATCAAAGATCTTTTCGAGAATTTCAGGTTTTATCCCTTTGCCATGATCACAAATCTCAATTAATACATATTCATCTTCTTTTAACTGCAATTTATTGTTTTTTGCGACCTGAATGTTTTGAGTGCGAATACTGATTTTTCCGCCTTCAGGCATCGATTGAACTGAATTGAAGATGATATTCTCAAAGACCTGAATCATTTGGTCTTTATCAAAATTGATATTTCCCAGCTTATTGTCCAAAAATAGTTTACAGATGATATTACTTCCTCTGAGTGAGTTCTCTGACGTTTGCGTAAGTAAATCATTGATATTTGCATTCACTTTTACAGGCTCACCCTCTTTTGAAAAGGTAAGTAACTGATTGGACAAGCTTTTTGCTCTTTCACTGGCTTGAGTGGCGGTTTCTATAATCTGCAGTAAATGCTCATCTTTGGATAGTCGCATTTTCAAAATTGAAAGACTACCGATGATTGATGTGAGAATATTGTTAAAATCATGAGCGATTCCTCCTGCCAAAATTCCCAATGATTCCAGCTTATTTGTCTGAATCTGCTCAATCTCTCGCATTTTCTTATCTGTGATATGTCTGACAATACTGATAAACTCATTTTCCCCATACTCAAACATACGCGCTTCATAATACTCATCATGATCATTGATCAATAAACTGTATTCATAGGTTTGCAGTTCATTTTTATCAATAATATTTGTTATCTTTTCCATGGTAAGATCAGCAATAGCTTTTGGCAAAACATCATAGACATTTTTCCCAATAAATAGTTCTGGCGGTGCGTAGAGTTCGTTTGTATCAGAACAATTATAATCCAGAAAATCGCCCTTTGCATTAAAGACAAAGATCATGTCTGGGTTGATATTGAGAAATGCCTTGATTCTCGATTCGTTTTTTCTTAAAAGATCAATCGCTTTTTGCAAATCTGAAGTTTTCTTGTTGATTTGTTTTTTTAAATATCGGTTGATGCCATACAACATCAGTATGATATAAAATACAATCGCAAGAAGTACCAGAAAAACAGGATAATATTTCTTGAAATCTTCATTGTAAAGTTTCTGACCTAACCATTTTTGCTCTATTTCGGCGATTTCTTTATCATCAATTTTTGCAAAACCTTCCTCAATCACTGTCAATAAATGTTGATTATCTTTCAACACCGCTCTGTGAAATTGACCTGAATCAATATTAAATGCAAGTTTTACGTCATTTAAGAGTTTGTATTTGTGCATGTAATAAATGGCGCAAGGTTCATCAATAGAAAATATATGCACTTGTTTCTTTGCAACTGCCTTGATAATTTCTTCATAAGAAGAGTATTCTTTGAAGCTATCGATGTTTTTTGACTTAAAATAATCGATGCAGGCGTCTCCTGCTTTTACACCAATTGTAAAACCTTTGAGATCATCAATATCTTTTATTCCGGATATCTCATTACGATAATATACCGGAACACGAATCTGTGCATAAGCTTTGCTAAATAAATATTTTTTTAAGCGTTCTTCTGTAATAAAAACTGTTTCAAGAACATCTGCTTCGCGATTGTTAAATTTTTGTTGGGCTATCGACCAGTCCGTAGCAATAAAAATCACTTTGATTCCTGTTTTTTGCTCCCATAACTGCCATAGATCATAAGTAATCCCTTGAAGATGACCATTATGATCCTTAAAAATATAAGGGGGATAGTTGTCATCAGATATCACTCTGATCTCTTTAATTTCTTCTGCTGAAAGAGAAAGTGTGATCAAAAATGAGAAGAGAATAATTAAATTGATTATCTTCATCCTATACTCCTTTTTATTTAACATAGATGATAAAAGTTCATTTGTCAATGCTTATTTTTATTGTAACTAAAATATCACAGAATAACGCAAGAAATATTAAATCTGAATCATACTATGTTGAGATGCCGATTCATCGCGTCTAAAACCGTAACGCACGCAAGCAACTTGCTTATCTGTAGGGGCTGACCTATGTGTCTGCCCAAGCAAAATGGGCAAACACACAAGTTCGCCCCTATCTATTAATTGGGTAGGCGTAAAACCTACCCCTACGAAACTTTCCTGTTAGCCTTTTCCTACTGCTGGCTTAAAAAATCTTTCACACACTCCAAAAACATTTGGTTGTCTTCATGAGAACTGATACTCACACGCAGATAATTCTTTAATAATGGATGACCGCCAATTGCCCGGATTGAGATTTCATGATCCAGAAGGTAGTTAAAGAGTTCCTGAGATCGCTCTCCAACAGTAAAGATTAAAAAATTGGTATGAGTGTTTTTTACTGTAATCTGACGGATTTCTGATAACTTTTGATAGAGTGCGTTTCTTTCTGTGATGATATTGAGATTATGTTGAGAAAAGATCTCTTTATGTTTCAAAAGAGTCAGTGCGATGTTTTGAGTGAGAAGATTGCTATGAAAGACAGGCATGACTTTGTTGATTTCGATGCAGTTCTCTTCAGAACTGATGATATAACCGAATCTCAATCCAGCTGAAGAAAATGATTTTGAGAATGAACGAACGATTATAAGATTTGGATATTCTTTTAATAGATCTGCAAAGGTTTTATTGGAAAATTCAAAATATGTCTCATCGACAATCACTGGGATATCAAGGTTTTGGAGAATATAAACAATCTTTTTATCCGGGATCATATTCCCGGTTGGATTGTTTGGATTACAGATTATGGCGAGTTTACAATAAGGATCTCTGGCAATTTTTACATAATCTTCTACTGAGAAATTAAACTCATCATTGAGATTAAGCGTCTGAATCTTTAACCCGACAGATCCGGAATAGGTTTTATAATCAAAATATGAAGGGGCTAAACTGAGTGCAAATGAATTATTGTCTTCTCGTACAGCTGTAAATAAAAAATAAAGCATTTCATCAGCACCATTACCAAAAAGAATCTGAGAACCCTTGATTCCATGACCAACATATTGTGCTAAAGATTCTTTAAGTTCCTGAGTTACGGGAGAAAGATAACGATTGGCTTGAAAATTCGCAGAGATTTGGGATAATATTTCTTCTTTGAGCACAGAAAAAGGATCCAATGAACTTTCATTGAGACACATCATATGTTGTCTTTGACTGACTTCTATTTTCATTTCTGGGCGGTTTTGTAGATCTTTTCTAAAACGGTACATATCTTTAAAAAACTCCTTTGAGAATATTTCGATTTACAGAGGTTCTGTGACGCTGTTGATATTGTAATCTTCGCTGTTTTCGATATCGTTGATCATTTGTTCAAGGAAGATGACTGCATTTTGGAGCGCCAGGATGTCAGATAGTGTAATTTCCTTTTCTTTATCTCTAAAAGGCATCATCTTATACTCGATCGCCTTAGCTAAGGATGAGATGTTGATCAGAGCTAAAAATCCTGCTGTCCCTTTAATACTATGCGCTGCTCTATAGGTCTCTGTAATCTTTTCATAATCACAGTTTGGGAAATTACCCTCAAATGTTCTTAAATTGTTCTTTAATATATCAAGGTATTCCTGTGCTTCTTCCAGGAAGGCTTCTTTGATTTCTTCAATATCCATATCTTCCTCCATTATCAAACATAGGATATAATTATAATTGTGTCAATCATTAATTTCTTTAATTTAGTATTCCCCAAATTTTTTTAAATCACTTGTATTAGATTATGGCTCTTTGTAAGATCAACCTTGTTGCTAATTGAATCCTTACTTTCTTTTCTTGAAAAAAGAAAGTAAGCAAAGAAATTCAAGCGCTGGAATAAAAATCCTATCTCCAGTCACTCTCTTGGGCTCCACCGCAAACTTGCTGATGGTATAGATGAGCAAGTGAGTCAACCATCAGCTTCAAACATGCGGCTGTTCGCATCCAATCGAGTTTCCATGCGATTGACGGATTTTTATTAGGCGCGTTTTTAGCACTACCGTCACGTAATGAGACATTTTTGATTTTATGCGTATATCATATTTTGTTATAGTTAATTAGAAAATCAT
>CAZNKI010000076.1:0-11617 GCA_964573665.1 uncultured Candidatus Cloacimonadota bacterium
ACTGGTTTAAAAAACCCTAAGCTCTACGATGGACTGATTTGTTTTGGAGGAGGTATGATCAAAGACTGGATCACAAAATCAGATATAAAGAAAGCGAAATCACTTCCTGTTTTAATCGTTCATGGCAGTTTAGACAGTACTGTGAAGTATAGTGAAGCGACAGATGCTTATGAAATACTTCAAAAAAATCAATATAAGGTGCAGTTACAAACATTTGAAGGCGGGCATAATATTCCTTCAGCAGAATTTTTAAAAGCCATTGACTGGCTAAAGAAAGTAAAGCAGTAAGAGGATTTAAATGAATATCTTGATAATCATCATAGGGGCTATTTTTTCTGCAATGATTGCCTTAACTGTTCATGAACTTGGGCATTTAATTGCAGGTTTAATAATGGGCTTCCGTTTTGAGTTGTTTGTCTCCGGGTTTTTAAAAATTCATCGCAACGAACAGGGTAAGATTAAGATCGGATTAAATAAAGATATGTCTCTTTTTGGTGGTGTTGCTGCAACAATCCCAGTTGATCCCCAAGCAGATAACCGAAAAAAATTTGCTATCGTAATTCTTTCAGGACCAATTGCTTCATTCCTCTATATGTTAATTTGTATCTTTTTAGTTAATTTCATAGCAGAACCATGGAAATTATTAATTGCAATTTCTGCTGCATCTTCATTTGGCATCTTTTTTGGTACAGTGATTCCGAATAAATCAGGTTTCTTTTTTACAGATCGAAAGAGATTTCAAAGATTGATTTCACAATCAAACGATGCATTGGTTGAATGCTCATTATTAAAACTTATAGCGTTACAAACTAAAGAAGCTTCAATGAAAAATGCAGATTATCAAGATATTTTAACGATGAAGTCAGATAAGGATCCCTTTATCCAATATTTCGCATTGTATTATGAATGTATGTATCACTATGATCATGGCAATGATGAGTTAGAAAAATGTTTGTTTGAACTTAATGAGCTATCAGAAAAGCTCAAATCTCCACTTATTAAAGCAATAAAAGAGGAACTAAATCAATATTTAAAGAGATCATAATATTTGGTACATACCTTGCTTTTGAATATGAGCAAATAAAAAAATATGAGGTTGATGTATGAAAAATATATTGTGTATTTTATTGCTAAGTTTATGTGTATCCGCTTTTGCTCAGTCATTTGACCCTCTTTGGCAGAAAGCGATGGCGATTTCAAAAAAGAGTAATCGATATGTACCAGGCAAAACATTATATCATTCAGATATGAAGAATCCCAAAAATGCAGAAGATAATATGATTATTGATGTCGAACTCAAGCACCAGAGAAAGAATAGAAATGAGATAGAAACAGATATTATCAGTGCAAAAAAGAATCATCAAATCATGAAAGAGGACGAACGAAAAGAAGTAGAAAAGATCGCTCAACAGGATTTTAAGCCAAAAAATAAAGGGATCTTTCTCACAGATGATCCGAAAAAAATCAAAGTAAAAGCATTGAATCAAAACAAGAGTATCAATGGAATTCTCTGCAAGGGTTTTGATTTTGAGTATAAAACTGAAGATGAGAAAGGTAAAGATCAAGTTTACAAAGGCATTGCCTGGTTACATGCTGATAATGGAGCTCCGATCTTGCTTCAATTTTCCTTTAAAAAGTTACCAATGTTTGTGAAATCTCTTAATATAGAAAATTATTTTTCATTCAATCAGGCAACAATGACTTCAGTCAGTTCAATGGTAAAAACAAGCGTCGAAGCATCTTTTTTAGGCAAAAAAATATCAAACATTACTGAGCTCAGATTTTCTGATCACTGGGAGTTTTAGAATATTTTTTTAAAACAAGCTTACTAATCTCATTTCTCAGCTAACAAAAAAATAAAAAAAAATACTTGCCAAGAGTGACCATTTGCTTTATTTTTTGTTTAAGCTCTTATAAAAAGCATCAAGGGCAATCGTATCATAATCAGAGTAATAAAAACAAAATAATGAGGTCAAATGAGAATACGTATTTTTCTGCAAAGTTACATTGTAGTCCCAGTAATCGTTTCATTCCTGTTTTTTTTATCTTTGACATTAGAAACTATGCAAAGTATGATACAAGGCTATTTCAGGATTATTACAAGTTCAGGTCTGCTTATCTCGGATTATTTGGAAATTGGCGGTTTATCAGCAACCTTGTTCAATGTGGCGTCGATTGTTCTTTTGTACTTTCTTTTTATTAATCACTTAAAGATCAAGGTGACAGGTCCTATCTTTGCAGGGCTTTTTACTATTGCTGGTTTTGCTTTTTTTGGAAAGAATATTGTGAATACATTCCTTTATTGACAGGCATTTATTTATATTCATTATTCCACAAAATAGATATCAGAAATGTAATAATCATCGTTCTCTTTTCAACAGGGATCTCCCCCTTAGTTAGTTTTACGATGTTTGAGTCGGGTATTCCATTCTTCTATAGTATTCCATTAGGTGTCTTTCTTGGTATTTTTACAGGATTTATATTACCTCCATTTGCTGCACATACGGTCAAGTTTCATAGTGGTTATGATTTATACAATATTGGCTTTGCAATGGGAATTTTAGCGTTGATTTATACTGCTGGTTTCAAAGCCTTTGGAATCAATGTCATTCCAGTCAACTATGTTGCTCAACAATATCACAATTTATTATTCATTCTTTTATTATGTATGTCACTGATCTTTATCATTATCGCTTATGCCATTGACAAGTATGTTCATACCGCTTATTCTCTAATTTTAGAAAAGTCAGGTCGATTAGTCACTGATTTTATCCGTGAAGCAAGTTTGGCGAGTGCACTTTTAAATATTGGATTAATGGGTATTTTGTCCTTACTGTTTGTTATCGTATTAAAAATAAAGATTAGTGGTCCCGTTGTCGGGGGAATACTAACTGTTATGGGCTTTGCAGCATTTGGGAAGCATCCCAAGAATTCCTTACCTGTAATGATTGGAGTCACAGCAGCAGCTTTTCTTTCCCATTATACTTTAAATAGTGTTGGCGTTGTGATTGCAATATTTTTTGGAACAGCACTTGCTCCTGTGAGTGGCAAGTATGGGCCTATCGTTGGTTTTTTTGCAGGTTTTGTACATTTTTTTGTTGTCCAGGCAACATCACCATTTCAGGGAGGGCTTGATCTTTACAATAATGGGTTTGCCGCAGGTTTTGTGGCAGCGGTGTTTGTTCCTGTGCTTGAATCATTTAGAAAGGAAGAATAAATGGCATTACATGAGATAAAAAAGAATTGTAAGATCGTCAATGAATTATTGATGTATTTAATGAAAAACTCATTTAAACAGATTGATATGCATATTGACTACAAAGATGATGAGAGTATCATAACATTTACAGTGGATGAGTGTTCCTCATCAGTGATTTCACACTTGGCAGAAAATCTGAACAAAGGCAGAAGATATGAATTTGAAGGGTATTACTGGGAATTGATGGGTGAAAGTGATAATACCAGCCAATTGAGTATTCTTGGGATGTTGGTTGATGGCATTCGATTTGAGGAAAAAAACGGAAAAACAAAAATGGAGATCCATCGGAAACATACAGATATTAAAAAGTGATTAAACTTTTAAAAAAATTACTCTTTATTAAAATATATATTGACTATTTTATAAATTAATATTATAAGTAGATGAAATTGAACTTCTCTGGGGGATTATATGTTTGAACAACTGAGAATTAAGTCAAAAGTATTTCTACTTTTATCGGGAATGATACTCTTTGTTTTGCTGATGTTTTTGTTTTACTTTTATCCAATTGTGAATAAAACAATAGAATTATTGGTAGAGTCGAGAACAAGAAATGTGGTTGAAGTGGCGTATAGTATCATTGATGCCAATTACCAGCTTTTTAAAAGCGGACAGCTGGACGAAGAAAGCGCTAAGAAGAACGCATTTACAGCTATTGAACAGATGAGATATGAAGGAGATGCTTACTATTGGATTACGGACTATAAATGTGTCGTAACAATGCATCCTTTCTCAAAAGATTTAATTGGTAAGAATATGAGTGATTATGCAGACCCGGATGGCGTCAAACTATTTGCTGAAATGGTCAAAGTAGCTCAAACTTCAGGTTCTGGATTTGTATATTATCAATGGAAAAAGCCAGGCGAAACAAAGCCTTCTCCAAAAATCAGCTATGTCAAAGGTTTCAAAGAATGGGATATGATTGTCGGAAGTGGTGTTTATATTGATAATGTAAAAAAAATAAAAAACAAAGTAGTTACGGCAATCGTAATTTTGATTGCATCATTACTAGTGTTATTAGGATTGATTCTCAATGTCTTTCAAAAAGTATTAATTAATCCGATCAATAAAGTTGTCCGATCATTGATTCCTGTTTCAGAGGGTGATTTGAGTCATGCAATTGACCAAAATTTACTGAATAAAAAAGATGAATGTGGTGATTTAGCTAAAGCCTGTGATCACATGATTCACACCCTCAAAATAATGAGCAGTGATGTTTCACAACTGGTGGATTATGCTTTATCAGGCGATTTGAGACAGAGAGCTAATGCTTCTAAACATCAGGGAGAATATAAAAAAATCATTGAGGGATTTAATAAAACACTGGAAGAAATAACTATTCCTCTGAATGAAGTGAGAGAAGTGATGCAACAGCTTGCCAATAAAGACCTGACTTCAAGAGTCAAAGGTCAGTATCTTGGTGATTTGAATGAATTAAAAAATGATATCAATAAAACAGCTGTTCATCTTGAAGAAGCTATTTTACAAGTTGATCATTCAGTTGAACAAATATCCTCTGCATCAAATCAGATTTCTGCTGGCAGTCAACACCTGGCTGAATCTACCGGAGAACTTGCAAGTTCTTTAGAAGAAATATCAAGTTCTGTTGAAGAGGTCAATTCCTTAACTGTTAAAAATACAGATCACTCTAAAGAAGGAATATTACTTGCAGACTTTGCCGTTAAATCTGTTGATGAAGGACATTTAGCCATGAATCGAATGAGCGATGCCATGAAAGCAATTTTAGAATCTTCCAATCAAACAAGTAAGATTATTAAAACGATTGATGAAATTGCCTTTCAGACCAATCTTTTAGCACTAAATGCAGCAGTCGAAGCGGCTCATGCTGGCGAAGCAGGAAAAGGTTTTGCTGTGGTTGCTGAAGAAGTAAAAAACCTTGCGCTTAGAAGTGCTGAAGCAGCTAAAAATACTAATTCTCTCATTGAAGAATCAAGCAAAAATGCAAAGTTTGGCTTTGATATCAGTGAGCAGGTGAATCATTCGTTTGAAGAGATCAGTAATAATTTTTTGAAAGTCAAAAATATCGTAAATGAAATAGCAGATTATTCAAATGAGCAAAGTCAGGGAGTAAAACAAGTCAATATTGCCATCCAGGAAATGAACAAAATCACACAACAGAATGCTGCTAATGCTGAAGAATCTGCTTCTGCTGCTGAAGAACTCAATAGTCAGGCAATCGAACTTAAGGAGATGGTGGAACAGTTTCAGGTGAATCGATAAGCTGATCAGTGAAGTATAGTATCCATCTGAATCTGAAATGGAGGTGATGGATGAAAATGCTGATGTTAACAGTATTAGCAATAATGAGCGTAATACTGTATGGAGAATCTGTTATTATCCCTGCTGATTCACTACATGATTTAAATATTATTCTTCCTTCTGATCATGAAGCAATGTCGTTATTCCCTGATTATAAAGGATTTTTACAGGCGCGTTTGTATCAGACTGACAGCACTTCATTTTACTTTGAAATTATCTACAAGCCAGATGATATAATACTTATCGACAAGTATTATATCAGTAGTCTGCAACTGGAAGAACTCCGTTTAAGAATAAGAGATAATCGAAGTATCTCACAAAAAGATCTTACTAATACCAGTACTTTGCTTGAAGAAAAAACATCCCACAAGAGAAATGAAGGAAGACTTCGTTTTATCTGGGCTTATTCAGCATTAACGGTCACTTATTATGCATGGGCAATTCCTTCAAATTTTGGATTGAAAGGACCACAGACCGCAGGGACTTATATGCTTCTATCAGGATCAACGATTACATATCTCATTATTGGCACAAAGGACAAAAATATTTCTTATGCTGATGCTGATTTTTCGATTAATTATGCCTTAAGAGGATTACTCGATGGGTATTTACTAATGGAACTTTTTGGAAAATCGGATTCCCCTGCCACAGCACAAATCACTTCACTTGTAAGTATTGCTGAAGGTGTTACGGCATATCAATTCTCAAAAAAGATGAATATTACCGAAGGTCAGGCAAATGCTATACCTTTGTATCATGATTTCCTCATGGCAGAATGTTTAGGGCTTTTTATTATCGCTGATATTGATCGGTTTTCAGAGGATATTATTTGTGGCACAGAGTTACTTGCAGGTTTTGCGGGAACTGGGCTTGGTTACTTTCGTAGTCAGAAAATCAATTATTCAGCAGGTGATGCGATTGCCAGTAGAACATTATGGTATTTGTATGGTAGTTCTGCACTTACTTTAGCTGTAGTCATTGATGCAAATAAAGAGATTGGGGGATTTTTATATACGACTGGTGGGCTGGCAGGTATCTTAATGGGCGAAAAATATGCTCAATCGCATCAGTTATCAAATGCTGAGGGCTATTATCTGGCGCTTTCAACCTACGCAGGATACTTGGTTGGATTTGGTGTCTCATTGCTTGGACAGTCTGAAGACAAGAATTATAAGAAATCAAATCTATTGTTATGTTCTTTGGGTTCAGTTGCTGGTTTTTATCTATACAGTAGCAGTTTAAAAAATATTAAACATGCTTCATCTTATCGATCAAAAAAAACTATAAGTATAGAACCTTCTTTAAATTTATGGGCATATCATACCGACGAAAGTATAATTAATCTGAAGGTAAGGTTTTAATTATTCAATAATAGATTATTCAAGAAACTGTTTTCATTATAAATATCGAAAGCTATGAATTAGAAGAAAAAGAAGGTTTTTTTATTGAGACCTTAATTATTCGGTATATGCGGCTCGAGCCGAGCCGGCTCCATAACTAATTTAAAGCTCTCATATCATAAAAGGATATTGCAATTTCTACATCAGGATAGAATGCACTAAGAGAGATTTCTGCCTCATTTCTTATTCTGTTTACTTTGTCCCAATTCCATTCCTGATCAATGACAAATAACTCAATATCTACGTAGAGTAAACCCGAGGATAAAATCATATATACTTTTTTAATCTGAAGTTGATGGTTTTCGCAAACTGATGAAAAATAATTTGTAATTTTTTGTCTGATTTCATCTGATGGAGCAGTCAGCAGTAACTGTTTCCCACTGTGTTTGATTTCTTTTATAATTGAAGGAATAAATAAGAAACTGATCAGTATGACCATTCCTGAATCAAGATAGGCATTGATATGTTTCATCATTGGATGTCTGATCCACTCACTTAAACCAAAAACAAACCCAATACTTAAACTGATCAGCATTGCCTGAATCCATTGGATCAATTCTAATCGGATCAGAGGACTGTGAGTTCTTTTATTCTTAAAGTATAGAAAAGCACACACACACAAGGAGACCATAACACTAAGAAAAGCGTATATCACAATCATCTTTCCTGGTATGGCATTACCTCCTGATGAAATAACAGTTATTGAGTTAAAAACAGCGGAAAATATGAAGGCAAGGATAATAGCGCCATTAAACAATGCCAGCATCGGTCTTGCCTGTATTAAACCAAAAGGATAATCATCACTTGGATTTTTAGCTGAAACAGTTACCACCCATACTGAAATCAGAGCATCTACTGCTGTGATCAGTGAAAATAAACTATCTAAAAGTATGATTTGGGATTTGGATATAAAAAAAACAATCAGTCCAATTACTGACAATGAAATTGTGCCAAAAAAGCTAATCCAAAAGGCATTCTTCTCTAATCTAATCGTATCATTGATCATTAACATTCCTTTCTAATGAGCTAAGCAAATAGATTCAATCTTTTGATCAAAGGATAGCAGTATTTTTGAAATCCATAGGACAAATCAAACTCTCTGTATAATACTTCATAGGATCCATCTGTTACCGCTTCTCTTTTATAGACATGACATTCAATCTTATCGTAAAGTCTGTTTGCCTGACTTTCAGATGGCAGAGTTGAAGTGTATAGTCTGAAAAAAGTTTTCCCTGTTTGATATGCTTCTTTTAACTGATGAGCCATTAAAGCAATTTTACAGCAGGAAATACTATTCATCACATCATTGTTAAAGACTGTCCATCCGCCCCAAACAGAGTCTTCTTTGTCTTCTGGGGCATTATAGATGCCACTTAACCCAATGACTTTCCCATCTTGTTTCATCACCCAATAAATAGGATTTAAAATTCCATACTTTGCCAGTTCATTTGAAAATGATCCTGGAGAAATTGATTCTCTCAATTCCAATTCAGGATTTTCATTCTCACTAAGTTGAAAGTAATCATTAACTAAATTGAGTGCCTCATTAAAGGTCTCAGCAGAAAGATTCTCAATCACAAAAGTAGAATCATTACTCTTCATTTTCTCCTCCCCTTCATTTATCGTGTAATAGTGAAATTAACTCATTTAACGGATAGTTTAAGGGATAGAGGGAAACATGATCTAATGCTTGTTCGAACTGACAGTGAGTAAAAATGTGCATTTCTGTTTTAGGATTGATTGAATGGATAAACTCAATCAAACTCTCTATCTCCTGATTGATTTTCATGATTAAGATATCAATGCGACTGATTTGATTTATTCTCTTTAAATCAGATAAAGATACAGGTAAATAAATACTGTTTGAATGATTATCTGTCAGAACAGTCAAACTGTTATCGATCTCATTAAAAAAGTTAAATATCATTATATTCATTTTTAAACTCCTGTCTTGATATAGATGCACGGCAAGTGCCAAATGATAAGTCACGGTAAATAAATAAGATACGTTTTTCAGTTTTTCCTACTAAGTTAATTGAGCTCTCTTTTGGTAATTTTCTGACGAAATCGTCATAAGTAAATATTAAAAGCGACGAAATCGTCATTTCACTATTTTCCTTCAATTGTAAATGACGATTTCGTCGATATTATTTATTGAATAATATTATTTATCTTTTCTTATACCATACTTAATCATACGTCGTTCGAGAGACTTTGCTGTGATATCCAGCAGTTTTGCAGCATTTGCCTGATGAAAATTTGTTGTGTTCAAAGCACGAATGACCATCTCTTTTTCCAATCGCTCCAAAGGTATGATTTTATCTGTGATTTTTTCTGTATCAGGAATCGTAAAATATTCTGCTTTGAGGGTCGAAGAATTACTGAGTATCACCGCTCTTTCAATCATATTACGTAATTCTCTGATATTTCCAGGGAAACTATAATTCCGAAGCGCAGTTTCTACATGTTTATCGATTTTGTTAATCTTTTTATTCATCGCCAGGCTGATTTTTTTGACAAAAAATTCCAGTAATAGTGGCAGATCATCCATTCTCTCACGAAGAGGAGGAATATGAATGATAAAGGCAGATAAACGATGGTATAGATCAGAGCGGAATCTATCTTCATGGATGACCTGATTGAAGTCAATATTGGAAGCACTCACTAAACGTACATCTACAGACACTTCTTTTGTTGCACCAATTGGAATGAATTTTTTATCTTCAAGAACTCTTAGAAGTTTTGATTGTAGATTGAGACTCAATGTAGCAATTTCGTCCAGAAATAAAGTGCCATTATTTGCGATTTCAAACCAACCAGCTTTATCAGTATCTGCCCCAGTAAAAGCATTTTTTCGATAACCGAAGAATTCACTTTCAAACAAAGTTTCAGGAATCGCTGAGACATTTACAGGGCAAAAGTTATTGCGTTTTCTTTTACTATTGTCATGGATTGCTCTGGCAACCAGTTCCTTGCCAGTCCCTGTCTCTCCTGTGATTAAAATTGAGGTACAATCTGTTGTTGCTACTCGGCTGATTAATGACAAGATATTTTTAATTTCCTGACTTTGTCCAATAATACTATTTCCAATATTGAACTTGATCATGTTATTTAAGTATTCATAACTGATCTCTGATTTTTTCAATTCATCCAGAGACTCTTCTAATTGCTTCTTCTGCTTTTCAATGATATCATTTCTCTTTTGGAGTTCGACGGTTTTCAAGCGATAAATTTCTGCTTCTTTTTCAGATTGTTCTGTATCAAAGCTGGCTTTTAATGCGGCAATTTTTTCTGAGAAATTAACATCATCCATTCTTTGTTTTAAATCAAGATAAGACTCAAGTTTGATCAGGCTTTTTTCACAGTCACCAGATATTTTAAAGATCTCTGAATGGATCTTTTCATTTTCACATCGTATCAGCTGATAGTCATGCTTTTCTGCGATTGCAATGCTTTCATTCAGATATTGTTCTGAGAGTTGCAAATCATTTGTTTCAAGGCTTAATCTGGCTAATTTACTGAGGAAAATAGCTAAAGAGTAGTCATCTTGAATCTCTCTTTTTTTGCTAAGAGTTTCCTGATAAAGTTGATGAGCTTTTGGAAATTCTTTATGCTGATAATAAAGATCGGCCATGTTGCCCATGACCATTGAAATATCTTTCTCTAGATTTAATCCCTTAAATATCTCAAGTGATTTTATGTATAATTTTTCTGCTTGTTGATAATCATTTAGCTTTGTATAAACATTAGCGATGTTATTACATTTGAGTGCAATCCCATGCATATCATTTTGTTTTTCATGAATACTCAGTGCTTGTTGATAGAACTCCAATGCCTTTTGATAATCACTCATATCCATGTAAATGTTTGCGATATTGTTCAACACTTTTGCAATCGCATTTTGATCATCAAGCTTCAATTTGATTCGATAGGCGTCGGAATATGAAGTTAAGGCTTGTTCTAACTGACCTTTTTTATAATAAAGATTCCCCAAAGAAAAAAGCACTTTGCTGATCCCTTCATTATTCTCAACCTTTTTAAATAAACTCAGAGATTCATTCAGTTTTTCAATGGCAGTCGAAAGCATGCCTTTACTTGTATAGAATACCCCAAAATTCAAATAAGCTCCAGCTAATTCAGTTTCATTGATGGAATCATCCAATTCCTCAAAAGCCATTTTCATATATTTAATCGCCTGATCAAATTCCTGATTTTGCTGATAAGCAAGCGCAATTTTGTGATATAAAGTAAAAAAATGGAACTTCTTATACAGTCGATTGAGCACTATCAAATTATTTAGCAACTCATCTGAATGATCTGTTTTTTGAATGCGGATAGCCATTATGAGCCCATAAAATATTGGATTAACTACTTCTTCTTCTGGTAAATTCTTCTTTGCAAAATCTATGATTTCCATTGCATAAACATACGCTTTATTACGATCAGACTGGTAATTATTTTTTAATTGTTCAAGCATTGCATTTAATTGAACTAATTTTTCTTCAGTATTATTCGTATTCCCCTCTGTTGACATTCTTCCTCCCTGAATATAAATATCAACTATTAGACAATTGTCAAACTATTTTTTAATATGTCGAAGAAAAATATCAATCAAATCTTAAAGAAGAGACTGTTTAAGAGAATTTCCTTTATCAATTAGACTATTGAGAGATTATCC
>CAZNKI010000077.1:0-11505 GCA_964573665.1 uncultured Candidatus Cloacimonadota bacterium
AGTCAATGGGCAGATAGACCGATTTATTATCATCGTCTTTTCCTGGAAGCTTGATGGCATACTCTACGCGTTCCTGAGAATTAGCTTTGACTGCCACATTGGATTCATACTGCTCTGGGCTCAGGATAGATTCAAGTATATTGCCCAATTGAATCTCACCAATGATCCCTCTGGTTTTCACGTTACTCAATACTTTTTTAAGTCCACCCACATCGTTTGCCAGGCTTTTCATTTCTCCTAATCCCTTATATACGTCCTGTAACTGTTTGCTGACAGTATTGAAGGATTCACTCAGCTTTTTGTCTAATGCTTCCTGAAGCTTCTGATCGACAGTCATACGCATTTCATCGAGCTTTTTGGAATTTTCTGTCTGTAAAAGATGAAGTTTATCTTCAACCGTTTTTCGGATTAGTTCTAATTTGTCATCGGTTGCTTTTTTTATCTCATCATGCTTATTTAAGTATGCTTCCTGATATTTTCTCTGATGTTCGGCAAATGAGGTTAACTGATCATTGAGCTGTTTTTTTAGTTCTTCAAATGCTTTGGATAATGTACTGGCATTGTTATCCAGTTTCTTTTCTGTTTCAATGCGAATCTCATTTTGTTTTTCAATTACTTTTTCATTGGCTTTGATTTGAGTTTCATTCATGAACTTTAACTGTTCATCCAGTGATTTTCTCAGATTCTCAGATGATTTGCTCTGCTCACTGCGGTTATCAAGAAAGGACTGACTCAGTTCGCTTTTCAAAGAATGGTGTAATTGAGAAAGTTCCATTTTAAAATTCGATTGAGCATCAAGCAATTCTTTTTTTGTGCGTTGCAGTTCATCTTTAAAAATCGTACTGATTTTTTCATCATCAACTTTTGCTTTTCTGAAAAAAAGCATGATTAAATTCACAATGAGCAGCAGGAGTATCACTCCAAGTAAAATCTCTATCATAAATCCTCCAAATATTCAGACTTTTATTGTTTCTGACAAGCTTCTCTAAATTTATCTCTATTTACGGAAAAATACTTCAATCTTGTCAAGAAGATAATTGATTTGTTTTGTGGCTATTTCAAAAAAATACTTGATATCAACTATCTCCTGAGCTTGTATTTGGTCATGAAAAGATGGTTTTTTGATGATTTAGCTCTGGTTTGGTCCCGGTTCCGTCCTGGTTTCGTCTCGGTATAGCTATTTGCTTTACAGCAAAAGTAACGCGAGTTACAAGCTTGCGAAAATGAATGGGTGTCGCACCTACAGCGCTCATTTTAATTATTCTCTCCAATGGGCTTGCGCCCATTGTTAGCTATATATCGCACCGATGGTGCTTTTTAAAACGATCAAAAATCAATTCCCGGCACATCAAATCATACATAGATCTGGTCATTTCTGGGAGGGTAGGCGTCCTCGCCTACGAAAGGTAATGCAAGAAGCTCATCAAGGAGACTCCACGCTTCATTTCATTCCGCTCTGGGTGAAAGGTTATTGTCTAAAAAGCTGTGCCGGAATGATATGAGGGTGATTTGCTTATTTAGTTTTTTCTGACCACCCCGTCAGCTGGCGCTGCCACCCCTCCGTAGAGGGGAATGGAGATGGTCGTGTAACAAGCTGTGCGGGAGTGATTTGAGAATGAGCGGTATATGATAGATTACAGTACGAATTTTTGTGTAGGCGAGGACGTCTTCCCAAAAATTATCATGTCATAAACGATCGACTCCATTCCCTTCAACAAAGGAGAGTGGAGTCGCTTGTATTCAAAGTTTATAAATGATTATTCTGAAAGTGTACCATATTGTTTATCGAGCAATTCAGCTTTTTCTATCAAAGAGATAAATTCTCTGCGATAACCCTCTGGATCTTTATCTATCGATTGTTTAGCCAGTTTTTTTATTTTGTCCCAAGTGAGAGTTTCTTTAAATTTACTTTTTTGTAACATCATACCAAATCCTGCCACGGAACAAGCAAAGTTAAAGTCTTTGCTATTGGATTCGGGATAAGCGTCTTTTACGATTTGACTCATTTCTTTACTCACTGTGCCATCAGGATCTTTATATCTAAATTTCATTGTGGCGATATCATTTGATTTCAAAGCTTCTTTGCTATACTTGATTTCCTGATATTTAAGTTCTTCTGCATTCGGGTCTTTTTCATTGGAATTATTACGCACAATTTCATAAAGTACAGTTATTACTTGGTCAGAATCAATTTCTCCAAGATCGTTTTTATAAATCTGATAATCTTCAACACTCATGGGGATATTTTCATAGCCAATTAGTCGATATGCTCTGACTTTTGCAGGATTAAAATCAATCTGAATCTTTACATCTTTAGCAATGGTTTTGAATGAATTTCCCAACTCACGATTAAAAACACGATTAGCTTCCACTAAATCATCAATAAAATAGAATTTTCCGTTCCCTTTGTTAGCAAGTTGCTCAATGTTGATCATATTGTTAAAACCATTTCCTACTCCAAGAATAGAAAGAGTGATCCCTCTCATTTTTTGTTGTTCAATTAGTTTTTCTGTTTCTGGATCAAGTTTATAATTATTTCCATAATCGACATTTTTTAGAAGAATAATACGATTGATTTTATTTTTATCGTAATTTTCGTCGGCAATTTTATATGCTAATTTAAACCCATCTTCTCTTGAACCGCTATCTATAGGATTCATATCATAAAGTGGCTGATAAAATAAAGGATTATAATTGTTTAAAACTACAGATTTATAAGCATCTAATTTTACAATCCCAAAATGATCTTTCGAATTCAATTTATTGGTCATCTGTATTACCGACTGTTTCGCCAATTCCTGTATATCTGATGAACTGTAATATGTATCGAGAATAAAAACAATATTTAATGCAGGATCATCTTTGATCATTATCGATTTACCTTTTAAACCTATTTTTAAAATATCATGATCATTATTCCAAGGACAAACTCCTAATTCATATGAGATAGAAACAGGATCATCGTTTTGAGGTTCAGGATATGAGTAAGAGAAATAGTTGATCATGTCTTCAATTCGTACATCAGTAAATTCTAATGATTTATTATTTTTAATCAGTTTTCGGATGTTACCATATGTTTCTGAATCAACATCATGTGAAAATGTAGATATAGGTTCCGCAAATGCATATATAAATGGGTAGTAATTTTTCGCTTTATAGTCATTTGTATTGTATTGAAGAGGATAATAGAATTTTCTTTTATAAAAAGGGAGTATCTTATTTTCTCGATAAGTAAAGACTCTATTACTGATACTATTATCATTAGCTTTTTTATTATTTTTATCTCTAGCTTCAAACTTGTTATCCCGCTTGGATTCATTATCTTCCAAAGAAGCTGTAGGTTCTTTATATAATTCATACTTATTATCTATTGATCTTCCACGTCGAATATATGTAGGGTTATCATCCAAATTTTTGTTTCTTGCTTTAAAAACGATATCTTCCTTTTCAATTATATTTTTTAGCTGATAAGATTCAGGAATTTCTCGAATATTGAGTACAATCTTTAATTGAATCAATTGAGCTGGATAAATATATACTGGGATTTCAACAGAATAATGATACAATTCCCTGCACATAATAGTATAAGAACCAGGGAGGATATCTTTAATCTCATATTCTCCATTTTCATTAGATTGAGTGCCAATAATTGTCCCTTTGATAAAAATATTGGCATAAGGAACAGGATCCCCTTGCTCATCTGTGACTGTCCCTTTTAATGTTCCTGTTTCCTGAGCCAACATTGAGATCAACAAGCCGAATAAAAGAAAAACTAAAAAAATCATTTTTTTTACCATGATCAACCCCTTTTTCGATAGTTTCACAATCATTTGATTGAGCTATAATCGTAAGATTAATTCAAATCTAATTTATCTATATTGAATATCACATGTCAAGTAATATTTTTATCAATTAATGTATCCCCCGCAATCTGAATCAAAACGAATGGAGTAGTCAGATCAAGTAGATGGACAATTGAGAGTAGAGATAGCGATTATTGCAAATGTATTTTATCATCTGCTATTAAGATATCAGGGCTAACGCCCCTTAAGGAAAATAAATGAAGAGTTGATTCTGATGCTAGAAGCGCAAAATAATTTTGAATTATTGATGATGAATGGTAATGTCAGCACATTTTTTTTTCTGACCACCCCGTCAGCTGGCGCTGCCACCCCTCCGTAGAGGGGAATGGAGTTGGTCGTGTAACAAGCTGTGCCGGAAGGATTTGAGGTTGATGTGTTTCTATAAATAAAAACGCCCTCTCTCACAATGAAAGAGGGCTTGATTGAACGAATATTTTATTTAAGCGACATCTCTTCTTTTGTACATGAAATAAGCAATAACAATAAATGCCACACTGAGTAATATGCGATATACATTGACCATATCAAATAGATTGAGCCACATTTCCTGAATGGATTGTTTGAGGATATCAAATTCACCATTCGATCCCATCTGATATTTGAGTTTTTGACCATCAAAAACATTGACAGACAATTTGGAGAATGCAAGAGTAAACAATGCCACACTTAATGAAGGGATTTCCAGGATGGTTAAGGCATTGATAAATTTGATTGCGCCTTCGATACCTATTATGATAGGAATAAAGATTTGAGGTCTTTTAATGGTAAAAGATGCAAACATCATACTCATAGTAATCAGGTATATTGCTGGGAATATTGTGACTAACATTGTCTGAAAATACCCTAAAAAGCCATAATACACATTAACCGGTTGTACGACAGCAAACCCGATGTTAAAAACAATGGCATTAAACAAAGCCAAGGCAGAAGATATACTTAATGTAGCGATGATGACGAGTAATAACTTTGCGCCAAGCATTTTCACCAAGCTCACAGGCTGTGCCAGATGAAAAATGGCGCATTTACTCTTAAAATCTTCATTGAGCATATTGATAATAATACTCGATGAAAATAAAATCATGATTGCCATAGGTCCTAAAGCAATAACGGTATTTAAAAAGTAGATCCAGACATTAGCTTCTGAAACGATCATACGATCAAACTCGCCTTGAATGATTTTACCATCTTTAACTAATCCTACAATGATACCGATGATCAATAACGCATATATGCCCATCATGATCCAAACAGGAACCATAAACTGTTTTTTGTAAATGCTCCACTCTTTTTGCATTAATCCTTTAAACTGTTTCATTTGAACCTCCCACTACACTTAAGAATATATCTGCCAGTTGAGGTCTGCTGTACTGAGCATTGGCCACTTCAATATGTGACGGCAATATACCGCTGATAAAGCCGATAGTGCGACTTACCTGTTTCGGCTGATGCAACATTAGTTCTTCTTTGAACTCATTAGGCACTGTGACAATGCGGAAGCGATCTTTCAATGCTTCTACATCTTCATAAAGTACGATTTTTCCCTCGTCAATAAAAATGATCTCCTGAAGAAGAGGTTCGATTTCTTCCACCTGATGTGTGGAAATGATAATGGTCTTTTCTTCGTTAAAGAACTCACCAAGAATCGTATTGAAAAATTCTTTTCTAAATGCAATATCCAATCCTAAGGTGGGCTCATCCAACAAGAGAATATTGACATCCAAAGAAAGCGTCAATAACAGATAAAGCTTGGTCTTCATCCCTTTGGATAACTGACCAATCTTCTTGTTTAAAGGTAATGAACTGATTGCCAGAAGTTTTTGAGCAGTTTCCTGATTCCATTTTGGGTGCACAGAGGCGACATAATCTATACTCGCCTGAACTGTCATACGATCATCCAAACCATTCACATCTGGAATGAAAGCGACTTTCTCAAACACTTCCGGATTACGATGCGATACGGCTAAATCTTCAATATGAATTTGACCTTCATGATGCAAAAACCCCAGCATACAACGCATCAGTGTGGATTTCCCTGCGCCATTTTTTCCTAAAAGACCGATAATCTTGCCTTTGGGGATGCTCATATTAACATTGTCCAGAGCTTTAAATTTCTTGTAATACTTTGTTAATCCCTGAATTTCAAAGGCATTCAGCAGATTTTCTTTTCTTCTTTCATCGTCTAATAATGTAAACATATCATTCTCCATAAACTTGTCTGATTTTATCGATGAGGGTTGACGCAGGAATCTCAAGGAGCTTTGCTTTCTCGATCGTTGTGGTTAATTCATCCTTAATAAATTCATTACTTTGTTTCGAAATAATCTTTTTCTTGGCATTCTTTTGAACAAAGACACCAATACCTCGTTTCTTGTAAAGTATGTCATCATCTTCGAGCAGATTGATGGCATTGGATATGGTGATCGGATTCAACATGTGTTCCTTTGCTAATTGTCTCAATGATGGCAAAGGATCATTTTCTTTTAATGCCCCACTCAAAATCGCGGTTTCAATATAATTCCGGATCTGAATATAAATCGGCATATTATCTTTGAAGGCGTTCATTATCCCTCCCTTCTTAACAGTCTTGCTGTTATACTTACCTATAACACTAAAAAAGATAAAGCGTTTCATGTCAAGATCTTTTTTTATTTATTTTTAATTTTCTCTTAAAAAAATCGCTGAAGTACCAGTAGAGACGCGATTCATCGCGTCTAAAACCGTACCGCGAGCTACCAGCTTGCGATTAATCGTAGTTCTGCAAACATCCCTGTTTGCAGAAATGGTTCAAGCAGGGATGCTTGAACAACGATGATGTGTTGTGCCAAACGTCTGCCGTACATCTGATAAGATAATCTACGAGCATCTATTATCCATCCGGCACAACTATGATCACATTGCTCATATATAATTCCTGACCACCCCGTCAGCTGTCGCTGCCACCCCTCCACATAGGGGAAAAATTTGCACGCGGTTATTAGCTGGTTTGGGGTGATTTGAGATGATAGATTTGAACAGATAATCGAGAATCTGAATCAATCCCTATATAGTATTTATACGACCAGCTCAAGTTAATATTATTTATTTACAAATCTGTCCATAATTTAAAATTCATAATTCATCATTATTTAACCTCTGTGGAGGGGTGGACGCCTTGGCGGACGGGGTGGTCAGGTCTTGCATATTACTTAAGTCATAGTAGAGACGCGATTTATCGCGTCTAAAACCGTAACGCAAGCAACCTGATTGTGACCAGTATCACACGCTACCAGTTTACGAAAGGTTTGACCCTAAACCTTGGAAATTCTCTGATCATAAATTATAAGTTAAATAAAATAATACTTGACATCAAAGATCATCATAAGTATTTTTTGTTTGTTAATCAGAAATTTCTGTTAAAATGTAAGGAGCGCCTATGAAAATGTCTTTATTAAGGTTTTTTGTGATGATCTTATGCATCTCAATGAGTGTCTCATGTGTAAAAAAGGTCACAAATCTCGATGGCAATATTGCTCAGATCCCCAACGTTCAGTTAAGTGTTCAGGGTGGCATTTATACCACACCTCAACTTATCAGTTTGACGAACACAGTCAGTGGAGCAGATATCCGTTATACTTTAGATGGTACAGAGCCAACAAAAAATTCGTTTAAGTATATTGTTCCGATTATTATTGCTGAAAATATGACGCTGAAATGCCGTGCCTTTTATTCAGGTTATGCATCAAGTGATATCATTTCTGCTACTTATCAGGTAAACATAACTCAGCCCTCTGATATTGTATATGTTCAGGGAGGATCTTTTTATTTGGGCATACGCACTACTGTTAATATAAGCGAGCAACTTCCTGTCTTCATTTCTTCTTTCATCATCGGTAAATTTGAAGTGACACGGGATGAATGGGAAACCGTGATGGGAATTCCACTAAAAGGCAAAACTAAAAATTCTGATTTACCCGCTGAATACATTTCCTGGATTGATGCAATTGCTTATTGTAACAAAAAATCAATGAGTGAAGACTTGTCTCCATGCTACTCGATTAATGGCCAGACAAATCCTGACGAATGGGGAGAATACCACAATTTTAGTATGGAAGAATTTGCTTCCATCCAATGTGACTTTTCAAGCAATGCCTATCGCTTACCGACAGAAGCTGAATGGGAATTTGCTGCCAAAGGTGGTATTTACACAAAGTATTATCAGTATAGTGGATCTGATCTTTTATCTGATGTAGCTTGGCATTTTTTTAATTCAGATAATGTTGCTCATCCTGTGGGGACAAAAAATGCCAATGAATTGGGTATATACGATATGAGTGGCAATGTGAGTGAATGGTGTTGGGATTGGTATAGTGGACTGGCAAACTCAATGCAATGGAATCCTTCGGGTCCAAATTTTGGAAATGAAAAAATTGTTCGCGGAGGTTCATATTATACTCAAGGAGGGCTCTTGGTGGACACAAGATACAAGCAAATACCAAACTCAGCTACGAATGGTAATGGATTTAGAATTGTTCGCTCGATTCATTAAAATTGAAAGGATTTAAATTATGAAAAAAAGAATAAGCCTTATTTTATTATGTATGTTATCCCTGATGATCCTTTGTTCTTGTATTGAAAAAACAACTCAGGTTGAAAATGGAATCAATAAAGTACCTGCAATCGAGGTGTTTCCGAAAAGTGGTTCATACACTCAAATTCAGGAAGTATCATTATCCAATTCGCTGAGCGGAGCAATGATTTATTATACAATCGATGGTTCAGAGCCAACAGAATACTCTTTTAGATACTATGAACCAATACTTGTCACACAATCCATGAACCTCAAAGCAATTGCTATTTATCCTGGATATCAAAGAAGTGAATCTATAAATGAGACCTATACAATCAATGTCAATTTACCACAAGATTTTGTTTATGTGCAGGGTGGCTCATTTATCATGGGAGATAATTATGGTAATTCAATATCTTATTTCCATGAAGTTCAAGTCGCCTCTTTCATGATCAGTAAATATGAATTGAGTCAGAATGATTGGCAAATGATTATGGGTTCTAACCCTTCAGTAAATCAGAGCGACACCAATAAACCTGTTGAAAATGTAAGTTTTTATGATGCAATGGTTTATTGCAATAAACGCTCTATTCAGGAAGGGCTTGATCCCTGTTATTCTTTGAATGGGAGTACTTCTCCTGATCAATGGGGTGCTATTCCAATCAATTTTAATGAAGAATGGGACCGTATTCAGTGTAATTGGTCAGCAAATGGATATCGTTTACCTTCTGAAGCCGAATGGGAATATGCGGCAAGAGGTGGGATTTATACTCATGGGTATATTTATAGTGGTTCTTTTTCACTTGAAATGGTGGGTTGGTACAATCAAAATTCAAATGATACTATACAGCTCCCTGCTCAGTTAGCCGCCAATGAATTAGGCCTTTTTGACATGAGTGGCAATGTAAATGAATGGTGTTGGGATTGGCATGACTCTTATCCATTGACAAAAGTCTATTATCCTGTAGGACCGCTGTTTGGCTCTTGTCGCGTATATCGAGGAGGAGATATTTATCAGAATCTGTATCATTGTATGGTTGGATCAAGATTCAATGATTATCCTAATATGAAATCAAATAGAACGGGCTTGCGTCTTGCTCGTAATTTTAGAACTACTATGGACATAAAAGCAAAATAGGAGTATTTAATGAAAAAACATATAATTCCATTTATCATCATTGTTTTTTGCCTGATGATTTGCTCATGTGAAGACAAAACTACAGAAATTATTAGTAATATTCAAACTGTTCCTGAAGTAGAAATCAGCCCTGTTGGCGGGACATTTGATCATGCTCAGCTTGTCACGCTTACTTGTGCTTTAGACGGAGCAGATATTCGCTATACTCTTGATGGGAGTGATCCTACTCAAAGATCGTTTCAATATTTCAATCCGATAATTATTGGAAAAACTCAATTGCTGAAAGTACGTGCATTTTTCCCAGGTTATTACTATAGTAAAATCAGCTCAAACCAATATGTGATCAATTCTCCAGTTCAGGAAAATATGGTTTTTGTTCAAGGTGGCACTTTTATGATGGGTAGTAATTATTCTGAAATATTTGATCAACCTGAACATTCTGTGACGGTTTCATCTTTTTGCATGAACAAATATGAAGTTACTCAGCAAGAATGGGCTTCTGTTATGGGAACTAATCCTGCATATTTTAATAATAATTTAAACCATCCGGTTGAGAGTATAAACTGGTATATGACTCTGGTTTATTGTAACAAAAAATCAGCTTTAGAGGGTTTACAGCCTGTTTATGCGAAAAATGGAGAAACAAATCCAGATCTTTGGGGTGAAATCCCGAACGAAAGAGATTCTTTATGGAATGCGATTACCTGTGACTGGTCTAAGAATGGATATCGTTTACCGACAGAAGCTGAATGGGAATTTGCTGCAAGAGGGGGTAATCTAAGTTTAGGTTATAATTATAGCGGGTCAAATGTAGTTGAAAATATCGCTTGGTTATATATTAATTCTGGAAATACAACCCGACCTGTAGGATTAAAATCGCCAAACGAGCTGGGTATTTACGATATGAGTGGTAATGTAAATGAATGGTGCTGGGACCGTTACAGAGCTTATCCTTCAGAACATGAGATAAATCCTGTTGGTAGTCAATCTGGATTTTCTCGAATCTATCGTGGCGGTGATTGGAATGAACAAAACTATATAAGTGTTAAAACAAGAAGTTTCGAATTAGAATATTCTTTGTTTTAT
This sequence comes from uncultured Candidatus Cloacimonadota bacterium, assembly GCA_964573665.1. Classification (GTDB taxonomy): domain Bacteria; phylum Cloacimonadota; class Cloacimonadia; order Cloacimonadales; family WRIO01; genus JAGOCT01. The sequence goes on from CAZNKI010000077.1 coordinate 10,634, forward strand.
ACTCGAGGATTCCGAGTTGTTAGAAGAGTATAATGACTTTTAGAATATAACATGAGACCTTGCATTGCAAGGTCTCTTCTATATGGTGCATCATTTGCTGTGCCAATTTCACCTGCTCGTTTATGATCACATTTTGCATAAATATTCATGACCACCCCGTCAGCTGTCGCTGCCACCCCTCCACAGAGGGAAAAAATGGGACAGTCCCAAAAAGTGTGTCTATCTTGACAAAAAAAGAGAGAACCTCCAAATTAAATTTATCACCATAACAAAAGGAGGTTCTCATGAATTTTACCCAGCATCAATTAGAAGAGATACTGGATTCAGCCATTAATAACAATGGCATAAACACATTATTTGAAATTATATTAAATTGTCTAATGAAATTTGAAAGAAAACATTATTTAGAAGAAAATTCAGATGTTAAAAACAAAGCTAATGGGTTTAGATACGCATCAACAATCGGTCTTAATCAACAATTAAAGTTAGCCATACCCAGAGATAGATTAGGTTATTTTTATCCTATAATATTAGGATTGATAAGGAACCAGGAAGAAGATTTATCAAAATTAGCCTATAGTTTATACGCAAAAGGTTTATCAGTAAGAGATGTTAGTGATGTTTTTAATGATCTTTATGGGAATCATTATAGTAAAACAACAATTAGTCGCATGAATCAAGAATTTCTAGAAGAAGCAGAACAATGGAGAAATAGGATATTAGAAAAAGAATACCCAATTCTTATTATAGATGCATTACATTCAAATGTCAGAAGAAATAACAGTATAGAGTCTGAAGCTACCTATATTATCATGGTGCTCCGTAAAGACTTAACCCGAGATATAATCGCAATAGAACACATACCTACAGAA
>CAZNKI010000078.1:0-10524 GCA_964573665.1 uncultured Candidatus Cloacimonadota bacterium
TGCGAGTTCTGAATGGGACTTGCACCCATCTGATATTTATCCATCACTAACGCACGAGCGTAGGCGTCCCCGCCTACGATAACTGTTTGTAGTATGGACGTCCCCGTCCACGATTATCTCTGGGAGCGTGGACGTCCCCGCCTACGAAAAATAAAGTAAACGAGGACGTTTACTCTCCCAAAACTATAGAATTGAGGACGTTACCATCCGCGAAAAATAAAACCACTTAAGCAATGATATATCTAAAATTCTATTCACAAAAAATCCACTTTTCTACAGGATAGAAGTGAGACGTGAACGGAAGCCTTCCCTTCAATATGCCTGATGCAAAGCTTCTGGAACGCTTTGTGCTTCTATGAATAAAAAGTCAGAATTTTTAAAATTAATACCAACACTTCCATGTTTTTTTACGTTAGGATTGTAGAATTTGGAGGTTGAATGAATCCCATTGATGAAATGATTGGAAATCACGAGGAAGCGCTAAAAGCTTTTGCATTGAGTTTGACTCATTCAGAATCATTAACTGATGATCTGATGCAGGAAACCTGGCTAAAAAGCATGACTTTCTCTTATATGCTTCAATCATTGCCTTTGAATAAACAAAAGAACTGGCTCTTCTCAGTTTTAAAAAATCTCTTTTTTGATCATTGCCGGCGTTTAAAAAGGGAACGTCAAAAACTGGAAGAAAAAGAATTCTACAGCCAACAGGAAATCAAAGAAATCATTAACTGAGAACCTTACTTAAACCTTTTGCCAGATAAAGAAAGAGAAGTTATCTTATTAAAATTCTGGAAAGGACTAAACAGCAAAGAGATTGCAAGTCTCTTGTCGATTTCTGATAGTACAGTAAGGTGGCACCTTAGCAATGGATTGAAAACATTAAGAAACAATTATGAAAAAAGATGGAGGTAAAGATGGCAACGCTTATTCAAAATATCGGATCTCTTGATGCAAGAAAAGCAAGTCGTGAAACGATTGATTCGATTGCTAAGATCAAAAATGTGGGTTCTATACTTGTCACAAAAGAGAGCAGAGAATTACTTATGGCGATTAGTCAGGAAAATATTGGTTCAATTATTGAATTGGATTTAGATGTGAAACTACATGTAGGTCCATTCAAGTTTACTAAAGATATTCTTGAAACTGCTCCAGAACCAATCAAGATGTCAATTGTTGGTCCTGTGTCTTTTGCCTTTGATATTACACCTGATTTGCTCAACGATAAGCTGAGCTGGTTAAATGTGACTGGTCCCATTGAAGTCCTGGACACGATTTCCGGGATCTTAATGAGTAAGCTTTCTGATGCTGTAGGTCCTGTGGATGTCGTTAAATCGAATGAAATTAAGCTCAAAGGGAAAATCCTCCTTGAAAATGATTATCTAAACAGCCTTCCTGATCATAGTATCATAAACTGCTCAGGAATTCTTGAATTGGCACAAGATTTAGATGAAACGCTTTTTAATCAGAAAATAAAGCAAATCTCCTTAGGATCAAAGCTTTCAATATATGATGATCAAAAAGATCTGATTATTAAGAAAATTTATGAAGAATATGATGCAACTAAATCAGAAACAAAAATTGGGATTAAACCCACAATCTTTGTTTTTAACGAAATATTACCCGCTCGTTTACTTATCATGAAGAGAAATTACCATTATGTCCCTGCAAATACTAAGTTTGATGCTTTCAATTTTGGAAATATCAAGAAAGAAGTCATTAGCTCCGATGGCGTTTTGATACTTTCAGATGATATGAGTGCAGATTTATTAGAACAAAAAAATATCAGTTTTTCCTCTGCAAAAAGAGTTTACTTCCCAAACCCTTTAAGTCAGATGATGCCAAAATATCTGATTAATGAAACACAAGGGATCCCCTATGATCCTAATCAAACTGTCTTTCTTGATGGTGATCAGAAGTTTTCTCAAATTCGTTTAAAAAACCTGAAAGATCAAGCAGTTATTATCAATTTCGGGAATCTCTCTTTCAATCCAGATTTGGATGCAGATCAGCTCTATAATAAATTGGCTAAAGTCGATAACTATGGTTCTATTGATGCCTCTCAAGACATTTGTAGCGTTCTTCAGGATAAAATTAGATTTAATGAAGGGGCGATTGAATCTAATGATTGCTCTGATACAGACGATACCGAAGATCTTTCAAAATATGACAATATCATACAAAATGCAGGTTCTTATATTCTGTAGTTCTAAATAATACGATTAACAAATAAATCCGAAGATTAATGTATCTTCGGATTTTTTTATTGGTCATGCAATTGTATGGATATAGTTATTTATTATTTGCGATTACCAAAGCAGCAATAACAGATAAACCAATGTTTGTAAAAAAAACGTACCAAAGAGTATTTTTTATCTTTCTACTATTAGCTCTGTTTTCTTTGAGTTGTAGTTCTAAACAATACATCTGAAACTCTCGTTCCGAAAGTGTTGAAATATCTTTTTGAGGAAATGTTGATAAAGCAGAATTCGCCATTTTATACTTTAAATCTGTACGACTTTTATTAAGTGGTGCTTTTAAATCATATAAGGTGGCATCCGCTAATTGAATATCTTTATTGATAAAATCTTTCTTTTCAAATATATATTTACTGACATCACCACTACCAGAATGAGTATTGATATACTTGATTTGCTCTTCTGTGATTTTTGCTAAGTTTTGGTTGATATACACATAGAGTGTATCATGCTGTTTGGCAACTATTTCGCTCTCAAAAATGAGAGAGTCCATCATCTCAAAAGTATATGAGTAGAGTACATTCAAACTAAGTGCCAGAAAAAAAATGATTATAATGGCTTGTTTCATAACCTCTCCTATTCTTCTTTTTCTATACTAAAATAAAAGTTAATAATTCCTTCACCGCTTTGGTAAGTCATTCTGTACCATTTTTGCTCAGATTGAAAAATGTAAGTATGATCTCCAGCAATAATGATGGGTGAACTGATTTTTAAATATAAGCCCATCTCTTCCAAGTCTTCCATTGAGTTGCCCAGAATAATGTTGAGCGTTTCTGCAACTGATGGTGAAATCAAACTCTCAGTTTCCTCTTCTGTAGGTTTGTCGTTGAGCATATGTTTCAAAATATTCATTCCCATCGAATGACTCAGGCTGATAATTGCTCTCGATCGGTACATCCCACTGATATCAATTAACGTAGAAATATCATCTAGATCAGATAGATATTCATTTAATACTTCATGAGCTAAAGGTTCCAGTTCAATTTTTAAATGCTTTTTAAAATAGTGGAGCACCTGTTTCTCAAAAGCAGATGCAAGCTGTTCTGGTTTCACTGAAACAAAGGATTGATTATTGATGATTGGCAGTTTGATTTCAAAACAAGTGCCTTTATCTTTTTCTGTTTTTATCGCAATACTTCCATTGAGGCTTTCTATCTCTTGTTTAACAGCACCTAAACCTACACCACGACCTGAAATATTGCTCAAATGATCAACGGTTGTAAAACCATCATTAAACAATAAATCACATAATTGATTTTCATTGAGTTGATCGATAACACTACTTTCTTCAGGATGCAATTTCTTTTGGGTTACTTTAATTTTGTCAAAATCAATGCCTTGCCCATCATCAGACAAGAGGAGGGTAAACTGATTTCGTCTTTTGATGAGCTCACAACGAATTAGCCCGCATTCATTCTCTTTGCCTTTATTGATTCTTTCTTCTGGCGATTCTATGCCATGATCAATCATATTTCTAAATAAATGGGTGATTGATTTGCAGAATGAATAATAAATATCATAATCAAGATATATCTCATCACCAGAGATTTGCAAAGGAAGAACCGATTTTTCCAATCGATCAGCAAGTTGTTGCACATAATCGGCGTATGAATGTAAAAGTTGTTTTAAATTCAAATAACGAATTTGTCTGATTTTATCTAACAAATATGTATTCTCACTCTTTGAAAAATTGGTGAGCAGATAAGTTTCTAATTCCTGAACAGTAGAGTCTTTGACTTGTAAAAATTCTTCATCATTAAACAGGTCTTTACCCGTTAGCTGATTAATATTTTGACAGTCGATGTTAATCCATTCAATATAATTTTTTGACATAAGCAGTTCCAGTAACTGATCATCTGAGCAGGAAATATCATTGCGTATTAATTCTGCCAGTTGATCTTCGACAAGCATCAGTTGCTCAGCAGTGTATTGCATATAATACTGGCTAAGATCACCTTTGAATGAATGTACTTTTCTGAAAATGTCTGAGAGCTTAAGTGCATAAGGTGTATTGTGAGTGATCATTTCTTTAAGTTCATGTTCAAAGAAATGACAATAATCCTTAATGCTTTTTTTGATAATATGAATATCAGAAATCGCTTTGACGATCATCTTGAGATGATTGCGTTCTTCTTCCATTTCTTTTTCAAGTTGTTTTGTATTACTAATATCTGTGATAATCAGCATAACTTTTTTCAAATGCTGATCTTCAAGGAGTTTGAATTCTAATTTTAAGAATAATTGATTGAATTGACATTCGTCTGGGAGCATATCAAGGTAAGCTTGCTTTTTAAGTAAACTGTCAGTTTTGAAAATCCTTTGGAGGATTTCACGATTGTTTTCTCTTTCTTCTTCATCATCCTGATAAAAAAGTAGCTCAACGATTTCACGCTCGGAGATATCTTCATTGAAGATTTTACGGCATTCACTACTGTATTCTTTATCGATGATCAAATCATGATTGAAGGTCAGGAATCCTTGTCCTGCATGATCAAGAAGGTTTTTAATATCACTTGTTTTTTCGGCAATCTGAATTTCAAGTTTTTCATTATATTGCTGTTGGAGAGTTTCGGTATTCTTTCTTTCGGTGATATCCTTAATCGTTCCTTCAATTGCCTCGCGATGGTTATATGTGATCATCCCTAGATTTATAAGCACGGGAACCGTTTCTTTTTTATAATTTAAGATCTCAATTTCTTTTTCAGCAAACTGAGTTTCGCCTTCAAAAGCAGTATGGATAAATTCTTCAATGATCTCATGATAATCAGGTTTGAAAAATGTCAGATAATTGATGCCGATGAGCTCTTCCTGTCTCATTCCTAAAATCTGCATAAATCCGCGATTTACATACTGGATTTTTTTGTCCTGTATGATAAACACTCCATCACGAATATTATCAACTAAAGTTCTGAATTTTTCTTCTGATTGTTCTACATTTTGATATAAATTCGCCATATTTAATGAAGAAGCGAACTGAGATGCGATCATTTCGAGCAGGGAGAGTTTGCTTCTTGAAAATGCACCGTAAATATGCTGATTTTCAAGATATAATATAGCTTGAAGTTCATTATTATTTATAACGGGCAAGCAGAGCAAAGACTTGATTTTGCTTTGGATGAAATATGAGTCTTTTCTGAAGAGATTATCGGAATGGATATTGTTTACTAAAATACTTTTTTGTTCGCGTAAACAGGTGTCAATCATAATTCTTGGAATTAAGCGATAACTCTCATAGGGAATATTGTCCATTAATAATGATTCACTCTGATTGATATCTGTATCAGTCTTTATCATGAGCAAGTCATCTTCTTTCAGGATCAAAACAAGCCTGCTGGCTCCTGAATGTTGCATAATAATGTGAATCAGTTTTTGGAGCAAATGATTGATATTTATCTCACCAGAAATGGCTTTGTAGGTTTTGATTACGGTATCAATTTCAAAATAAACACTGTCTTTTCTTGCCGTAGAAGATACAGAATAAGCTTCTTTAAGATTCTTTTGTTCGATGAAATACTCTGGATAGAGGTTTTGCAGATGATTCACTTTGTTGTCTGCATGCCAAGCCTGGTATTTCAGTTTTGCCTGTTCAAGTAAGACACTTGCCAGTTGATGCATTTCTCGTTGAATATAGATTTTTGACATCATTTCTAAAGCCAGCGCTTCTTCTTGAATAAAACCCTGTGCTTCTGCTTTATTAATGGATAACTGGTAATACTGCTCGGCCAGATCAATTTGCTTGAACCAGCGTGCTTTTTCTGCTTCAACGAGGTAATAGTTGTTTGAGAAATTATCTGGATTTAAATCTGCCCATTTTTTTAGTTTTTTTTGATTGGCGATTACACGTTTAAGTCGTTTTTTTGTTGGGAGAATATTTTCACTCAAGTTTATTAAAATCATAGATTCAAAGAAGCAGGCATAAGCGACGACAATAGATCCGGTTCTTGCTTTTGCGTATTGATTCGCCATGAGGCAGAATTCATAGGCTTCGTCATAGTGATAGAAGTACACCGCAAGGATCATTTTTATCAGAGCAAAATCAAAGATTCCTGTTTGATTTTGAGCTTTAATAAACTGATCAAGAAGCTCTTTCTCATCAAAATGTGGATTTGAAAGCAATAGAGGAGAGGGTTTGTGCTGATAGAAGTTATACATGGTTTGATACCAGATCATATTTCTTTGATAGATTTGTGTCTGATTAAATTTTTGCATCAGCAGGGTAAACTCACTGACACTATGTAGTAATTTATCCAAAGGATCTGCATTGAAAAAAGCAATGTAGGCGTAAGAAATTGCAGAATTGGAAGCGTATTCAATATCGCCCTTATCCAGAGCGTTTTTATGAGCTTCAAGCAAAGGATTGAGTGAATGAAGTAAGTGTTTTTTCCATGGCATGATAAAGGTATAAATCACAAACATAGTTTTTGCGCTATCTTTGCCTGACTGGTATTTTTTGATCAGGGAAAGAGCGAGATTGCCATAGAAATATCCTGATTTGATGTCATTTAGCGTTCCACAAAGAATCATTGCATATCCAGCAAAGAAGTGAACACCCTCAGGAGGACATTCATCGGTCATCATCCGAATAGCTCTGAAGATGATGATTGCCAGAAGATAAGGATGACTGATGTACGCGGTGACGCTCATCAGTAAGAGAATGTTGATGATGATCATCTTTTCAGGGTCTTGGCTCTCTTTGATATTTTTTAGTTCTTCTTCACTGAAGTGGCTTAAATGTCTTTTTGTCAGCAGATATTCATAGATGACGCGTTTTTTGCCTGGGTTTTCAGGAAGTTTGAAATTCATCATTTTTAAGCAAAAAAGACCTGTTTTAAGAGATTCTTTCAGTTCATTTCTTGCCAGTTGCATTCTCATTTTATACTCAAGCAGTTTCACCCTTTCAATCCTTGTTGGATTGAATGTTAATGCTTTATTGATCAAGGTGTCTAAGAAATCCTGATCATCATTGAGTAAGGCAAGATCAGCAGTATCAATTATTGCCGCACAAATATCTGAAGGGCTTTGTAATATGCATTCATCTTCAAAAAAAGGCTTTAATGCCGTTTTATAAAATTGCAGAGATTGATTGTAATGGGTATTTTCTTTTGAATGTTTCCCTGCTAAAAGATTGAATGTGTATTTTAATAAATCAAACTGAGGGAACTCTTCAGCATGTTGAATCTGATTGATAATACTGGTAATCTTGTATATATTTACAGGGTTTTGTTGATTTGGAATATTTTGATAGTTTTCATACTCGATTTTTAAAAGACGAAGATAGAATGTATCTTGATCTTCAAAAAAGCTCTGACTTTTTGTATAAATCTCATCGTGGCAGAATTCATAGGTGTTTTCATTTTCAGAAATATTATAATATTTAATAAATTCATTGGATACTAGGGCCTGCAATGTTTGGAGTAATTGATGACCATCAAAGTCTGAAATAGCGGAAAGTTGATCATAATTGAAGATCTTATTGATACAAGAGGCAATAAATAATACTCTTTTTTGTTGATGATCCAGCAAATCAAATCGGGCAATCAGATTGTCAATTACATTACCTGACAGTTCAAGTTCAAATAGAGCAGGGATATTACAATCATAGAGTTCCTGATCATAATCCAGGAAAATAATGTTTTCGACAAAACACTTTTTCAAGAGGAGATTAAGGAAATAGGGATTCCCAAGTGTTTTTTTATACATGATTACGGCGATTTCATAGGATAAATCATAAGACCAAAGGAATTTTTCAGAGAGGATATTGGCAATCTCTTCTTCTTCAAGATCAAGTAGGCTCAATGTCTGTATTTCAGCTTTAATGTTTTGGCTTTGATTTATTGTTCGAATCATCTCTGATTGATGGATCATTCCAGAATGAGGATATTCGAAAATGAACCAGAAATAGTATAAGTCATTGGATAAAATACATTCATGGATAAGTTCGATATGGTCAGCATTGGCAAGATGCCCATTTAAGGCGATCAGAACAACAGGCAATTCTCTTTTTGGGAGAATTTTAAAGAATTCTTTCAGGGTGGCAAAAAATCTTCTTTTCCCTTCAAGAGAGGAAAGGGGCTTTAATTCTTCTTTTTCTCCGATTATTTGTGCAAAAGGAGGGTAAAAATCAATGAGTAATCTTGCATTTTTATCCAAACTTTCGTTGATTATCTGTTTCCATTTTTCTTTATCTCCTCCCTGATAGAGGATGAAATTGTAGATTTGCTCGAGAATTGCACTGAGACTGCTGAAATTGTTTTCATTATTTAAGTTTGCGTAGTCTATTTGAAAAAGCAGACAAGATTTTTCCTGAGAAAGATCAGCGATATTTTTGAGGATTCGTGGCTTGTTGTTCTCAATATTATGAGTAAGGATACTGAATATATGTTTGCCATCTAAAATCTGGTAGTAGTTATCTTCAACTCTTTGATAGTCTTCATATTTGATATAATCAATAAAGAGATCACTTTGGTAATAATTGTAGTCTTCAACACCGAGTTGAAATTCTGGAATTTCATTTTGATCATTAAGTACAAAACGGCATTTTTCCAGATCTTTTTTAAGTCCAATGACAGACTGATAACGGTCGAAAGGATTTTTGGCGATCATTTTCATGACAATTCGAGAAAGCATTTCAGGAATACGATGATTTTTTTCATAGGGAGGTATTGCCTGTTTTGCGATATGCGCATGAACTAAATCACTGATATCTGATTCAATAAAGGGGAGTGATCCTGTAAGCATCTCATAGAATGTGATACCTAATGAGTAGATATCACTTCTTTGATCCATGAGCGTATTCAGATGACCGCTCTGTTCGGGCGAAATGTATTCAGGAGTGCCATCAAGGGCAGTGTTGGTCACGGGTTCAATTTCTTCAATATATTTTGCTATTCCAAGATCGATGATCTTTATCAAGCCTTCTTCTTCATTGATGAGAATATTGTATGGATTGATGTCTTTATGGATGATATGTTGGGCATGAATAGCTTTTAAGCCTTCAAGAATCATAAGCGCGTAATCAAGAAAAGAGGCTGTTTTAAGCTTTTTTTCTTCGAGAACCTGATGGAGAGAGCGCGCCTGAAAATCTTCTAACTCAAGTCTTGAATTTCTTCCATCTTTAATGAATCTATGCGCTTGAATAACATAAGGAGACTGAATCGTATTGAGTAAGTTGTATTCATGTTCGAGTTTTTCTTCTATATTATCCTGATCAATGATCAGTTGTTTATGGATACAGGTTTTTTCATTGTCTACTTCACTTATTCTAAGAATGAGCGTATTCGTACTTTCGTAGAGAATTTCCTCTTTTTTGTTTTGCTTCATATTAACCCTTTAGAAGGAGTATTTATTGATTTGAAGTTACCTTGTCGATGACTTCCTTGACTTTGTCATCTGTGAATGGTTTGATGATAAAATATTTTGCGCCAGCATCCAAGGCTTCCATTATATCTTTTTTTTGTCTCAAAGCACTGATCATGACGATTGAAGCTTTGGGATCATATTCAATGATTTTATGAGTAGCTTCAATACCACTAGAATTAGGCATGGAAATGTCCATCGTCACTAAGTCGGGTTTGCATTCTTTGTAAGCTTTAAATGCTTCAAGTCCATCAGAAGCTTCTCCAACAATTTCATGTCCTAAACGAGCTAAAATCACTTTTAAATTTCTTCGTATAATTACTGAATCATCGACTAAGAGTATCCTTGCCATTTTGCTCCCTCTTGCGTAAAGTTAGATTAAATATCTTTTAATAAATATGAATTGAATTGTCAAGAGATTATTCGAAAAATTTAAGTTCTAAACATAATTTCGAAATTACCTTAAAGAAGTTTACTCCTTGATTAGAGAATTATCTACGAGAGAACAGTTGATATCAACTAATTCCAAAGCCTGTTTTTGGGTCAAAAAGTACGCAATTTTGTCAATTTGTCTCAGGCATACGCTCTTAGTACCCCCGTCTTGCTCTCGGTTCAGCTATTTATTTTATATTTCTTATCTTATTTTGTCGAAAAAAAATATAAACTATTGATGAAAAGATGCTCTAAAAAATGAAACAGTGATGTTTACAGAACGAGAGATGTACGAAGGGAAAGGTTTTACGCCTATCCAATCAATACACAACCAAGTTGGTAGCTCGTGGTACATTTGCTGCAAGCAAGGATGCATGCAGAACGATGATGGATGCGAGAAGTCCTATAGGATATCCCACGTAGCGCTCTGGATGTACTATGTTTAAGTCAAGCGATTTTTATAATATTCTGGTTGATATCT
>CAZNKI010000079.1:0-6977 GCA_964573665.1 uncultured Candidatus Cloacimonadota bacterium
GCGCTTGAATTTCTTTGCTTCGTTTCTTTTTTCAAGAAAAGAAATGAAGGGTTTCATTTAAAACAGATTAATTCCCTTAAAGAAATTTGATTTAGTACAGTTTCTTTTTAAATTTTTCGGGCTATACTAACTCAAATAAATGATTGACAGAATGACTTATCTTTAATATAAACACTTTAAAATTTTTATCTGAGTAATTGATACTTATTGATATCAGGATAAAGGAGATGATATGAAAAAAGTTATATTAATAAGTTTAGCGCTCCTCACATTATTATTTACAGGATGTGCAACCTTAGAAGTGACAACAAAGTTTATTGATCCACAGTACAAACCAGAAATGATCAGAACGGCAAACATCCTTGTCGGCATACAGGAAAACGTTGAAAGCTTTGATTTTGAAAAGCCCTTTTATGAATTGTTTGAAAGTGATATGGAATATTCACATCTTTATTCAGACTCTTTAAAGCTAAGATTAAGGAAAAAATTCCCTCAAGCATACGTGATTCCATCTGATAATGACAGTTTAGGTGTGATTTTAAAATTTAAATCAATTCCGCAGATACAAAGCTATTGCGCGCCATTTATTAAAAATGGTTTGCCTACATATCTGGTTCAAATCAATAAAACAAGTATTATAAAAAAAGTTACCTATAATCCTGGAAGTTATAATATGACTACAGGTGTATACAAGGGAGCTTATACACAGACCGACTGTGTGGCAAAATTTGATGTTGATGTGATTGAATTAAATGATGGGAAACTTGTGCATTCTTTTATTGTAAGTGATCAAACGGTCATTTATTCCCCTGATAAATCAGCAATAAAATATACTCTAAGTTTAACTCTCAATGGTTTAGTAAATTCTTTAGACCAGTTGATATTAAAACCTGAGAGTTCAGATGATTTTGATGTGAAGTGGTAGTTATGGCAGACAATCATCAATTATTTCTGGATAAAATTACTCCATTTATCAGCAGTGAGATTCGAACATTGTGTGATTATGGCTGTGGAAATGGCAATATGCTTAAGCTTATTTCTGAGCGCTTCCCACAAATCCAATGCACGGGGATAGACTATTTTGAAAAATACAAAATTGAAAAATTGAATACTCCTTCGCTTCAGTGGATTGACAAAGATAATGCTGATGCACTTACTCAGAAAAGCTATGACATGATCATTTCAACCTTTGCGCTTCATCATTTTCAGTATCCGCTTGCTGAGTTAAAGCAAATTTTTCAAATGCTTAAGGATCAAGGGATCATGATCTTTTTTGATTTTTCGTTGGCTTTGGATAGTAAAGCTAAGATTGCCAAATCACTCTCTTCTTTAATTGGAGAAATAGAAGCCTCGCTAAAAAATTCTTACCATCGGCATCATTATACGCTGGAAGAAGCGATGGACTTATTTCAGATTATCCCAGTTGAAATCTTGCTTTCAAACTCATTTCAAAATGATCTGACTGACGAAGAACGTTTAAACGAGCAAAAGGAATTTTTAAATAAAAATCATCAAAAGCGAAACTTGATAGAGAGCAATGCTTCTGATTTCTGGAAGTCGATCTGGCTTCCTTTGACAGACCTTGAGCGAAATATTGCCTGTCAGCACTCGGTAGATTACTCAGATTTATTTATGATCGTAGCAAAAAAGTAATTATATTTAACAGCATTAATAAATTTAAAGCGTATTATTATTCGTATTGCGCTTATTTTTATTTTTTTTTTAATATTTCCTCATTTTAATTATTGACTTAAAAAGAAAAATAAACTATATAATAACTTAATCTTTTAAAATCATAAAAAATATGGATCATTGGGGGATGATATGAAGAAGATTGTTTTATTATACTGTTTCGGGATACTGATAGCTATGGGGCTAAATTCATTAACATGGACCTATGATTTTTCAACTTTCGAAGGGATTTATAACAGCAATGCGGTGAATACCAGTTTTCTGCCTGTATCTCCTTCAGGAACAGCTTTAGTTTCCATTGGCACTGGTGGTGGGAGCATCAAGGTGGAAAATCCAGGGATCGCTCATTTTGGATCAGAATCCAAACTATCAATTCAGAGTCCAACTAATAATAGTCCAAACAAGTTTTCAATGTATGACTATACTGCCTCAAACACCTTTTATACTCGTTTTGATTTTCTTATTGGGACATCAACAGGAGGAACTTTGAGCAGTGGATTGGATTTTCTCTTTGTACAAGGGAACGGAAATAATTTTGCGAATGCCAGTGCCTTTCTAAACAGCGAAAGTTTTTCAGCAATAAGACTGACGACAGAAGCATCTGCAGGCTTGAGTATCAAATATACGACAAGCACAGACCTCATTACACTTTCAAGCACTTTGATGAAGCAACGGAACTTTTATACGATGGAAGTTGTCGGTAATAATTCTAATGCTATTGTTTCATATTTGTATGCAGGAAATAGTAATAATGTAGATCCTCAAACTTATGATTGTTATATAAATGGTGTTCTCATCGGCGATAACTTGCAAAAGGCAGGGTTAAATGCCAATACTACTATTGATTCCTGGATGTTTTACTCGATCAATAGTGCCAGCAATTTAGGCCATTTCTTTATGGATAATATCACTTATGCCAATGAAATACCCGCAGAGATTAATACGAGTATTGACTATCATCTCTTATCGGGGGGCATATTGAATCAAACAAATCAATGGACCAGAAATCACAATCATACAGGGAATCATTATAATGAAAGCTTTGCCTTGAATAACAGGCATTATTATATCGAAAATGCCAGCACTCCCACTTTGAATGATCATTGGGTAATCAACACTCCTGGAACAAAAGCTATTCTGTGTGATAATATGAGTTTAACAATACCCAGTGCTTATTATATTGATGGCAGAATTGATCTTGAGGATAATGCTGTTTTGACGATTCAAAATAATCGATTACCTGTCATTGGTGATATGACATCAACGGCGACTATTAATGCCACATTGAACAATCAAACCCTTGTTTTTTCTGAAGATTCTCTAAAAGTCAAGAGTCAGTATTCAATCAATCAATTAAATGTTCAGTCAATGAATCAGACAGAAGATATTAATCAAGCGCAAAACATTGGAAAGATATGGCAGATCAATGCAGAAATAAGCTCATCAACGGATTTGACCTTTGTTTATCCTTTACATTTAAGCGCTAATCAGGTGAATGTCTGGCGAAAATCTGATTTGAGTTCTGACTGGGAACTCTTTGCGCAATGCAATACGGTGCAGAATGGCAGTGTGCGAGAAGTGACCGTCAATATCAACGAACGTTCAAAATCAAACAACAGACTCGCAGTTTCGCATTATTGGACAATTACGCCAACCGATCAGACTTTACCCGTCACGCTATCTTATTTTGATGTTCAGGAGATATCTGACCATCAAGTGCAAATCGAATGGCGAACAGAAACAGAAAATAATCTGTTTGCTTATTATGTTTTACGTTCAAATGATGCCACAGAAGTCCATTCATTGAGAATTTCTGAACTCATTGCACCGAATAATGATTCAAACCCTCATTCATATTTTTATATCGATGAGGAGGTCATTGAGAATACTGAATATTATTATTGGATCAAAGCCTATTCTCTTGATGGATGTTCAAGTCTCTTTGGACCTGTTAAAGTTGTGACTTCTGATTTTACTGAACTTCCGCCTGTAATTATTGACCAGCGATTTGCAATCAATGCATATCCAAATCCATTTAATCCTGAGCTGTATATCAATATTTATCTTTCACAATCCAATCAGACAGAGCTGTCAGTATATAACATTAAAGGACAAAAGGTAAATACGGTCATTAATCAATACTTATTGGAGGGATCGCATCAATTGATATGGAAGGGCATGGATGATCAGAATCAAGCATGTTCCTCTGGGATTTATTATATAAAATGCCAGTCAGGGAATCACTTGATCTATCGAAAAGTGGTGTTGCTAAAATAATCACAATAAGAGCTTTAAATTAGAAAAAAAAGGTAATTTCTTTGTTATTGAGGGCATTAATCCACGGTATTTACGGCTCGAGCCGAGCCGGCTCCATCACTAATTTATTAATCGGCATTTACGGCTCGAGCCGAGCCGGCTCCATGGCTAACAAAAGATCTTACAATGGGTTAAAACAAAAAAAAAAGCGTGAATTTCTTCACGCTTTTTCAAATGATCTCTCAGTCTTACAGACCATAAATATCTTTTCGTTTATCTTCAACAGTTATTTTTTTCTTTTGATTTGCATACCATAAATTGAGATGATTAGTTTGCAATTTTTCTTTAGCTTCTTTGATTTCTTTAGTTTTCACTTTAGTCCAAAGTGCTTCCGTGGCAATATTTTTATTTTCAACAAGCGCCATATAAACGGCTTTATCGTTCTTAATCACTGGAGTAAACTTACCTTTTTCAGTATTGAGCATACTCTGGTTGAGTTCTTTAACTACACCAACTTTTGGGATACTGCCGTCAACTGTGACCTCGGCGAAATCAATAATTGCCAACGAATCTTGTGCTGCCATTTCAAGGTACTGAGCAGGCTGATATTTTGTGACAAAGGCATTTGCATATTCAATTTCTGCATTGAGTTTTTTCTTTCTTTGGATCAGACGAATGATATTTTCTTTTTCATCTTCAAGTTTCGCATAATGAACGCCTAAACTATCTGAAACTTCAAGTACAATTTTTTCATTGCTTCTTGGATTGACAACTAACTGATTGTATAAAGTTCCAACTGAGTTTTTGAAAGCAAACTGATAAACTTCTGGATAGTTTCCGATACCAGGAACAAATTTAGATGTTTCCTGGAATTCTTCTGATTCGGCGATTTGCATAGCAAATTCAGTCGCAGCTGTCATGATGCCTTTGTTTTTAGCCGTCTCAAAGATTTGATTTGCCTTCAACTCATTACTCATCATCGTTTTTTTAGACGCCGTGAATTTAACTAAGATATGTGCAGCGCTAACTTCAGCTTCATTTTTCTCATTCATTCTTTTATCAATGACTTTAATAATATGCCAGCCAAAGCGTGTTTTAACTGGAGCCGAAATTTGACCGACCTGAGTGCTCCAGCACGCATCTTCAAATTCTTTTACCATTCTTCCTTTTCCGAAATAACCTAACTCTCCGCCTTTTTGACCACTGCCTGGATCTTCAGAGTGTAAGGTCGCCATTTGAGCAAAATCAGCACCTTTCATTAATTCATTGTATAATGAATCGACTTTTGTCTTAGCCATTAAACTATCTTCAATACTTGGAAGGTTTGAAATCTTAATATATTTATACTTTCTGCTGGGTTCTCTTTTAAATGTTTCGTAATTTTCCTGATAATACGCACTAATTTCTTGTTCTTCAACAGGAAGTTTAGCAAATTTAGCAATATTGAAGTGGATAAGTTTACCTGTTGCATTGGTATTTTTATTTTTCCATGCTTTATAAATACTGTCCTGATCAATTTTCGCTTCAGCTTTGATTGAGGCAAACAAGCGGTCATACTTGTATTGTTCTCTTACAAAATCAAGAACATTCTTTTTGAATTCAGGATTGGTGGTCACTGCTTTTTTAAATTTCTCTTTATCAAACTTTGCATTGGTTTGCAGATCTTTGATGTTTTTGATTGCTTGTGGTGGGTTTGCACTGACAAAGTCGATGAGCTGTTGCTCAGTGGGGTTAATTTTTCTTCTTTTAATTTCAGCATCATAAATGCTTCTTGCAATGAGTTCTTCCCAATACTGGTTATTTAACTCTTTTTCTTTTTCTTTAGTAAGTTTTGTCCCTTGCTTACTCCAATAATCAAAATAGTTTTTTAACTGACTGTCATATTCGTCATAGGAATAAGTTTTACTTCCGATTTTACCAACAGTTTTACCCTTGTTTGCTGTTTGTGAAAATAAAGTCGAAATGAGACATAAAATAAAAATGAGTTGAAATACTTTCTTTGAAATTCTCATATTGTCCTTCTTTACAAATAAATTTTTATTAAGTATCATTTTTTTTGAACTTTTTTTGTCAAGCTAAAATCAATGAATCAACAAGCAAGATTTATACAGATGTGGATTTATTGCATACGATATTGTAAATTCGCTCAATATTTGTTCGATCCGTTTGCGGATGATGGGCACAAAGTACATTTGTAAAGGGATAAGATAAAATTTTCGCTAAACTCTCTTTATAAGTAAGTAAACCGCAATCCAGATCTGGGAGATCCGTATCAGGCTGATCTGCAATATTGTCAGCAATCAAGAGAAGCTGTGCAGGTTCATAGATCAGGGAAATGGAATCTGCCGTATGACCAGGCGTATGAAACAGACGAAGACCTTCAGTGGGGAGGTAGATTTCATCAGAGAAGAGCATATTGGGCAAGACTTTTTCTATGCTTCCTTTGGCGTATTTCTCATATTCCTGAACACAATAATCCCATGATTTCTCGATAAGTCCAGGGCATTCTTCATGAGCCAGTATGATTGATTGTTTCGCATAATGATTGCCCCAGATGTGGTCCCAATGAAAATGGGTATTGATCACAAGGAGCTCTTTTTTGTTTTGTTCCAATATTGGCTCAAAAGGTAAACAACTATCTAAACCCAATCCCGTATCTATCAGGAAATTGTAGTGTTTCCCGATAATGCAGTATAAATGCAATGCCCATGGCATCGAAAGGTCTGTATAAGTATAGACATTTTTATAAACTTCTCTTACTTGCATAATGATCTCCTTAGAAGATCATTGATCATTAATAGTCATCTTTTGTCAATGAAATGATTGAATGATTTTTTTTGTTCGCAACCTGGTAGATATTGCGTATTCTCCATCGTTCTGTAAACATCCCTGTTTGCAGTATATGTTCAAGCAAGGATGCTTGAACAACGATATTCTTCATCGTTCTGTAAACATCTCTGTTTGCAGTATATGGTCAAGCAAGGATGCTTGAACAACGATATTCTTCATCGTTCTGTAAACATCTCTGT
>CAZNKI010000079.1:7077-9579 GCA_964573665.1 uncultured Candidatus Cloacimonadota bacterium
TATGGTCAAGCAAGGATGCTTGAACAACGATATTCTTCATCGTTCTGTAAACATCCCTGTTTGCAGTATATGGTCAAGCAAGGATGCTTGAAAAACGATATTCTTCATCGTTCTGCGAACATCTCTGTTTGCAGTATATGTTCAAGCAAGGATGCTTGAACAACGAGCGCAACCTGGTAGATATTGCGTTACGGTTTTAGACGCGATAAATCGCGTCTCTACTATTTTTTGTGAAGGAGGTGACTATTGAGAGATTTGATTGATCCAGTTTTTTATCTTATCCCAATCTCTTTTGTCTTCGTTTTTTGAACCCATCATTTTTACAAGGAGTCTTTCGAAGAAAGACAATTTACTAAAATCCATTCTACCCATAAATCTACCTTCGGACTTAATAGCAATCATTTTTCTTTCTCTTTCGAGATATTGATCCGCTTCTGCTATTTTCTTTGGATCATTACTATCGAAAGACATGCCTACAGAAAAGAAATATACATTCTTTTTTTGTAATTCTTTCTGGTGTATTTCAACAAACTTTGTACATTCTTTTTTCCAACGCCCCATGTAAATTGGACTGCCAATAATAATGGACTGATAGCTTTTGAGATCAACATTTTGATTTGCTAAAATGAGATCAGTATCGATCCCTTTTTCTTTTAACTGAGTTTGCATATACTTTGCTATTTCTGTTGTACTGCCTGTTTTTGATTGATAAACGATCAGAGTTTTTCCCATTTTATTTGCTCCTTTTTCAATGCTCATTAAGATACTCATCATAGAAATGATGATCAATAGTAATAATGTTATTCTTTTCATCATTTATACCCTTTGGTTTTATTTATATTACCATTGGTAATAAACGATTAAATATGTCAAGAGAAAAGATTTGCAAAAAGAAAAAGCAGGATAATTCCTGCTTTTATGATAAGGGGGAGTAAGTATTTTTATTACTTCTTTACCGTAACAGTTTGTCTGGATACAGTAATGTAAGAAGTGATGATAGAAATTATACCATCAGCTAAGGTTTGTTGTGTAACAACAGTATAGTTTTCAGCGCCAGCAGCCATTTCTTGTGAATTAACTACATTGAGTGGCACTAAACCAAAAATAGCATACCATTGGGTTTTGCTGACTTCAGCGCCAGTTTGAGCACCTTTACCAACCACGTGAGTGTGAGTATAGCATGCACTAACGCTAAGAAGTGCAGCTACTAATAATAAGATGATTAATGATTTTTTCATTTTTTATCTCCTTCTCTTTTTCTGTCAATTGATGTAATTGACGATTCAACTCCCCTCATAATTTCTGCAAATTGGTCTTTTTCTATCGAAAAATCAATCATGTAGATCTGACTTAATTTTCTTTTACTGATTTTGCTGACAATAGCTTTGAGAATGATTCTGTTTTGAACATCGATAATGCTTTGATGGATTAAATAATGACCATAACGATAAGTCATTTCTTTGACGATTTGCTCGCTAAGTTCTGATTGAAACATATTTTTGTAATGATTTTTTGTTTCAGCAAACAAACTATCATAATCACTGATTTTGGTACTTTTAATTTCAGAAATAATAATCAATTGTGATAAAGAATCCACATAGACTTGTTTTAGGTCTTCATAAACAATAGCATTTTCATCAATGATCTGCTTTTTTCTAAAAATCTGAAGTTCTTCTTTTTTTACCGGTAGATATCCTTTTAGAGGTTCGAAATAGAAATGCTCATCCTGATAAGCCTGGTCAATATCAACATAATTACTTTGATAAGCCATTTCAATCACAGGATAATCTTTGTAAGGATTAGAACAGGAAATGATTATTAATGCAATGGCTAACAGACATATAATTCTCCACATTTTGCTCATAGAAACTCCTTATTGCCATATATAGATGTTTATTTTTTTGTGTCAAGTGTTTTTTGTGATCAGACTTCTCATTTTGACGATTAATATTATGAGAGCTTTGAATTAGTCATGGCACCGGCTCGGCTCGAGCCGTATATAACGATTAATAAAGGACTCAAGAACAAGAAATCATCTTTTTTCTACTAATTCAAAGTTCTCATTATCATAATCCTTATGATTGGATGATTTGCAACATTGATCCTTATTAGAGATGACTTAATCCTGCTGATATCTTCTTTCTATCCTGTAGAAAAAGTCAATGAAAGTCACAGAAAAATCATTATTCTCGATGTCATAATTGGGATTTTTTTGGGGACAACCCTGACAGCTGACGCTGCCACCCTCAGTGGACGGGAATTGAGATTTACGGCATATTTCAAGCTGTTAACTTGCTTTACGGGCGTACGGCGATCAACCTGATTGCGTATTCTCCATCGTTCTGCGAACATCCCTTTTTGCAGCAAATGTTCAAGCAGGGATGCTTGAACAACGATATTCTTCATCGTTCTGCGAACATCCCTGTTTGCAGCAAATGTTCAAGCAGGGATGCTGAACAACGATATTCTTCATCGTTCTGTAAACATCCCTGTTTGCAGCAA
>CAZNKI010000080.1:0-7611 GCA_964573665.1 uncultured Candidatus Cloacimonadota bacterium
ATGGGTTTTAGCAGTATCAATTGGGAGTTTCTTACCCGATTGCCGAAACCTATGGGTGAAACAGGTGGCGGTATTATCAATGGTATCATTGGTTCAATAATCATAATTTTAAGTTCATCTGTGATATCAATTCCATTTGGTGTAAGCGTAGGGATTTATTTATCAGAATTTAAGCATAAAAAATTAGCAAAGTATGTCAGATTTTGTTCTGAAGTATTGCAAGGTGCACCATCAATTGTTTTAGGTATTATTGCTTACTTGTGGATCGTTAAACCTTTAAAAACCTTCTCTGCTTTATCAGGTGCAATTGCATTATCAATTATGATGTTGCCTGTAATCATCCGTTCAACTGAAGAAACCTTAAAACTTATCCCTCCAACTCTTAAAGAAGCATCTCTTTCTTTAGGTGTGCCATACTCTACAACTATTTTAAAGGTGGTCTTGCCTTGTGGTATCAACGGCATTATGACAGGTGTATTACTTAGTGTGGCTCGTATAGCAGGTGAAACTGCTCCATTACTCTTTACCGCGTTTGGTAGCCCTTTTTTTACTACCGATTTGTTCAAACCAATGCATTCCCTCCCTCTGATGGTATTTAACTATGCAAATAGTCCATACCCTCAAGACAATTCATTTGCCTGGGGTGTCTCATTGATACTTTGTTGTTTCGTTTTATTTTTAAATCTTATAGCTAAAGGAGTTGCAAGAAAATGGAAAGTTCAGTTCTAAAAATACTCAACTTTTATGCCGGATATGGCGAAGGTGATATTGTAAAAAATATAAATATGATGTTTGAAAGAAATAAAGTCCATGCGATTATGGGACCCAGCGGTTGCGGGAAAACGACTCTGATGCGCTGTATCAACAGAATGCATGAACTTACCCCCAATTCAGAGGTCAGAGGACAGATTCTACTGAATAATGAAGATATTTATAAAATGAATGCGATTATGCTCAGACGAAAAATCGGTATGGTTTTCCAAAAACCTAATCCATTTCCTACGATGAGCATTTATGATAATGTGATCTCTGGATATAAACTCAATGGGATCAAACTGAGTAAAAGTGAACGGGATCAGATCGTTGAAGAATCTCTTAGAAAATCAGCTTTGTGGGATGAAGTCAAAGATAATCTTCATCGTCGTGGAACATTCCTTTCGGGTGGTCAGCAACAAAGGTTATGTATTGCCAGAGGACTTGCAATGCATCCCGATATTATGCTTCTTGATGAACCCACCTCTGCATTAGACCCAAAAGCAACTTCACGTATTGAAGAACTAATTGTAGAATTGAGAGAAACAGTCACAATTATTCTTGTCACTCATAATATTGCACAGGCGGCTCGTGTTTCTGATTATACTGCTTTTATCTATTTAGGTGAATTGGTAGAATATGGCTTGACAGAAAAATTATTTACTGTACCTCAGGATAAAAGAACTGAAGAATATCTAACAGGAAAATTTGGTTGATTGAAAAGGAGTAATCATGTTAAAAAGCAAACTGATCGAATTAAGAGAAAAGATATTATACGAAGCGTCTTTAGTTGAAAAAATGATCGAAAAAACAATTCAGGGGCTTCTTGAATCCAGTAATGAAAAATTAGATAAAGCACTCGAATATGAAGATGTCATCAATACCTTAGAATTAGAAATCGAAGAAAAATGTATCAGTCTGATGGCATTATTTCAGCCCGAAGCAAAGGACCTGCGTACCATTATCATGATTCTGAAAATGAATAATGATTTGGAACGTATGGGGGATATGGCAGTCAATATTATCTTTAGTGCAAAATATATCATCGAAAGACCTCCACTCAAACAATTGATTGATCTGCCAAATATGGCGAAAGAAACCATTAAAATGCTTAAAGATGCATTGACTTGCTTTACCAATGAAGATGTGGAACTGGCGCGTGCGGTATGCAAATTTGATGATGTGATTGATGGCTATAAAGATCAAATCACTCGTGTGTTAATTACCTATATGATTGCTGATTCACAAAATATTGAACGATCGATTCAACTGATGAGAATCACACAAAACCTTGAAAGAATCGCTGATCTTTGTACAAATATTGCAGAAGATACAGTGTTTATGACTCAAGGTAAAGTGATTAAACATAACATTGAAAATAAAGAAAATTAGTATTCCTTTTGTTTTCTCTTTACAAAAAACAAGCAGAATAAAATTTAAAGAAAAAATACAAGAGGTGAAAATATGCCATTAAAGACGATCGAAGTGAATGCAACACTCAAAGAAAAGTTTGAAATTGAAGTTTCTGCCCGTCATTTCAAACTTACCATTGATCAACCAGAAACAATGGGAAATGATCATGGTCCAACACCACTGGAATATTTTTTCTTTTCTTTAGCTGGTTGTGTCATCACAATCAGTAAAATGCTTGCTTATCAGAAACAGATTGAGTTAAAAGGTGTAGATGTAAAAATCGTGGGGGAACTGGATACCGATGTATTAGCGGGTAGAAGAAATGATATTCGACCTGGATTTACAAAAATTAAAGTAATTACACAAATTGATGCACCTTTAACACAAGAAGAAAAAACTGCTTTTCTAAAAGAAGTTGATGCACGATGTCCCATTTCTGACAACATAGAGAATATCTCAAAAATAGAATTTGTCGTAGAATAATAAATTGTTGATTGTTAAGGCTGAGTTTACTCAGCTTTAACATTTTTTCTTTTAATTGCCTGCTCAATCTGAACCATCAAAGACTGCCATAACTCATTCTTCTTTGGATAATTGCTTAAAGAAATCGATTGATGCTTAGCTTTTAACTGACGGTCTGATACAAAAACCATATCTGAAAACTCTCGATTCGGATAATGCCACTCATCAACAATGCTGTTTTTGGCATTGATCAGTTGAATCTGCATCTGAGTCTCATAAACATAATGATTCACCTTAGATTGTTTCGCTTGATAAACCGATTTGATAACGACTTTTAAAATATAGTCTGCCATTTTACTTTTAGGGTCAGATGTGCTAATCTCTGAGTTGATGACCTTGAACTGCTTACGGTGTAAATGATTAAGAATGTCATCCATAAGTTCATCACTGTACTGTTCTGTTTTTACATCCAGTTGAATCGTAATATTTTGATTATACAAAGGCGATAACAGGGTAAATTGATCAACAGGCAATTGGGTATCTTTTGATTGATTACTGCTAAATGAAATCTCACAATCTTGTCGGATAAATCGAGTGTAATCAGGTTGGATCAATATAAATCCTTCATCATCCGTTGGGATCTGATAAGTATAATGAGTTTTGATATTCATGGGAAAATGTTTGAATGGCTGATCATGATAAGTGATATAGACATAGATTTGATTGGGAAATCGTTCGTCCTTATTGATTCGTTCAATCTTCAGATGCCTAGTAAACTCTTCTAACTTTTCTCCGTAACGCTCCTGCTCCATGATGTATTCTCCCTCAACCTCTTTGGATATAAGTTGACTCAAGTGTTGATAATCAGTATTAAATTCTTTTAATACTGCTTTCAGTCTGAGCATCTCTTGTAAGACGCGTTCGGGTGCTGAGTGACTGAGTGATTGAGCAATTTTATCACTCATTATTTCATAGGTATTCTCAATGTGCTTGATATATTCATTCTTTGAAAATATGACGACAACAAATACCAGATAATATTCGTCTTTCTTTGTTTTATGATGCTCCCAATAGAATTGATCTGCTTTGATCTTTAAAGAATAAGTTCCTGAAATGTTTGATCTTTTAATAAACGTTGTTTGGCTGTTTTCGCTATGATTCACGGAATACTGGTAATCTTCAAACTGAATATCAATTTGTGCTTTAACACCAAGATTTTGAATGATTTGATTCTGCGCATGTGAAACGGCATTATCTATTGCCGATTGCAAAGAGGGCAGGGGTTGCGATATTCCAATATAGGTATTTGCCTGTGGCTGTGTCATTTTTTTTATGCTTGAATTCCCTTTTTTTTCGATGATCTTTGCTTGGAGAAACACAAAGTTTAAAAGGAGAATAACAAATATTAACTTACGCATTAGGCGATTCTCATTGAGATAATTCATCTTTTAAAAACTGGCAAAAATCTTCAATATCTGATCTTTGCATATCAAATGATGTCATAAATCTTACTTCGCCACGTTCTTCATCCCATGTATAAAAAAATCTCTTCTTTTGCAGAATTTCAATCTTGTCTTTTGGTAATATACAAAAAACTGCATTGACCTGAGGTGTTTGTGTGATTGTGATTTGAGGGATCTCTTTGATCAATTCATATAGTAATTGTGCCATTTGATTTGCATTTGAGGCATTCTGTTTCCATAGATCATTTTTGAAATAGGCAAAGTATTGAGCGCTGATATATCTCATTTTAGACAACAACTGCATTGATTGTTTTCTGATAAAAGGAAAATAGTTGGCTTGGGCTTGATTGAAAAAGATAACAGCTTCCCCAAAACCCATTCCGTTCTTTGTACTGCCAAATGATAATACATCAACTCCTAAATCTTTGCTCATCCCCTTGAAAGAAATATTGAAAGCACTGCAGGCATTGGCAATTCTGGCACCGTCCATGTGTACCAGCATCCCATTCTGATGAGCAAAATTACATAATTGTTTGATTTCCTCTATTGAATACAAAGTGCCAAGCTCTGTTGATTGAGAAATTGAGATTACTTTTGGTTGAGAATGGTGCTGATCTCCTTTAAAATGAAGAAATGATTGAATATGCTCCACTTTCAGTTTCCCATCTGGACTCGATACACAGAGGAGTTTTGCACCACTCAGGTTTTCCACTGCGCCACATTCATCAACGGCAATGTGAGCCGTTTCTGTACACACAACCGCTTCATAACTGTTACACATTGCTTTTAAAGCAGTTGCATTTGCTCCTGTACCATTGAGTACAAAGAAAACGGAAATGTCTTCTCCAAACTCTTGTTTAAACAGCTCAATAGCTTTTTGTGTATAAGGATCATCGCCATAAGAGACAAACTGACCCTCATTAGCTTTGATAAGCTCATTCATGATGAGCGGATGAATCCCCGAATTGTTATCACTGGCAAAACTTTTCATTGAAATCTCCAATATATTTAAACTTTTTTTAATAACTGCAAAGGGACATAATACTTTAAATATCGTTTCCCATTCTCCATCAAAAAACCGCCTTTAGATGATTCGATTAATACAGTGGCTCTTTTTGTAATCCGGTTGATAATGCCTGTATAACTTTTGCCTTCGAATTCAAAGTTAACTTTTTGACCGATTTTGAAATCTGATTTCTTAATTTCAACTATATCATTGCTAATCGCATGGCGCGTTTGAGTGTGAGCAAACAAACGATATGCGATCACTCTGAAATCACTTTTTGAACAACTTGAATTTCCTTTCAGCACAAACTCAAGGATATGCACCAATTCATGTTCCATCACTCGCATCAAGGCTTGCATCGGATTATTGCACGCTAAACCATTCACTTCAAAAGCTTTGCCTTTGTTCTCATTGAATGTATGCAAAAGTAATGGCACTGAAAATACTAAATCAAATTCGTTGGTATGTTTATGGTGACGGGTAAGCCCTGCTGCACGAGTCATTCTTCTGGAAACATCCAAACTGATCACTGTGTTTTTTAATAGATACTTGTCAAAAAAATGTAGATCATACAAAAACAATAATTGATTGAGTACAGGATAGGACAAAATGGCATTTTCATGATTCAAATGCTGATCAAGAAAGCTTTTAAACTCCTGTTCGACTTTTTTTAGACGAATCAGATTATCAGTTCTTTCGATAGCTGAAAGTAATTGATTTGACAAAGTCTTATACCTTCTGAATGGCTCGGTTGAAAATTTCTTCGATCAAGTCTTCTGAGGGCTGTTCAATCAAATGATGATCCATTAGCAGTTCAAAAGACTTTCGACTATTCATGATATCATCCATTGTTTGTTGATACACTTCATCAAAGCTGATATTGACTCTTGCAACACCGTCTTCGATGGCTTGCATAGCCACTTCCGCTGCGACATAAGCAAAAACTTCATGTTCAGTCATTAATGGCAGAATTTTATCATGATGAATGCCATTATCTCGTGCGAATTTTGCCAATGCCTGAGCAGCTCTAATCGCCATTTGATCGGTGATTTGTCGTGCTTTACACAGTAATGCGCCTTTTAAAATTCCAGGGAATCCCAATGAATTATTGACCTGATTAGGGAAATCGCCACGACCTGTAGCAACAATCATTGCACCAGCTTCTTTGGCAGCATAAGGATATATCTCTGGAACGGGATTGGCACAGGTAAAGACAATCGCTTTTTGATTCATTGTTTGAATCCATTCAGGTTTAACAGTACCTGGACCAGGTTGAGATAAGGCTATAAGAACATCGGCATGTTTCAATGCTTCATCGATTTGATCACAACATTCAGGATTTGTTTTTTGTGACAAATCCCACTGAATATAGAAGTCAGGATCATTTTTTAAATCCTCTCGATTGACATGTAACCCGCCATCTTTATCAAACAAGATGATTTTTTTGGGGTCAGCACCACACAGCATGAGTAATTTTGCCACAGTAGAGTTTGATGCACCAGCACCCATTAAAACGATTTTCACTTTCTGAATCTCTTTTTCAGCAAGAATCAAAGCATTCAAAAGTCCAGCAAGAATCACACAAGCAGTTCCTTGAGCATCATCATGCCAGACAGGAATATCACATTCTTTGCGAAGGATATCCAATACCTTGTAACAATTTGGTTGTGAAATATCTTCTAAATTTACCGCCCCGACACTGGGTTGTAGCATTTTGACAAAATCAATGATCTTATCTGCCGATGGCATCTTGTTTTCATCTCGATTGTCCACACATAAAGCGATTGCATCCACACCACAGAGATACTTCATCAAGTATGCTTTTCCTTCCATCACACCTAATCCGCCAGAAACGCCACAGTCTCCATCACCTAATACGCGAGTTGAATCACTCACAACGGCAACAAGGTTACTGCGGTTGGAAAGTTGGAATGATGTGTCTTGCTGATCGCGAATCGTTGTCGAAACAGCAGATACGCCAGGAGTGTACCAT
This sequence comes from uncultured Candidatus Cloacimonadota bacterium, assembly GCA_964573665.1. Lineage (GTDB taxonomy): Bacteria > Cloacimonadota > Cloacimonadia > Cloacimonadales > WRIO01 > JAGOCT01. The sequence continues at coordinate 7,091 of CAZNKI010000080.1, forward strand.
ACGTTAAACCAGTTAAAACCATAAAGACCTGCTTTTGGTAAAACCTGGATTTTCCCCTGATAAAATCGGTGCATTTCCAAAGCCATTTCCTTATAGAAAATCGTTTTTGCTTTCGCTTTTTGTTCATCACTCATTCCCAAAGGGAAATATTGATCTATATTTTCTAAATCTATTTTCATAAATGACTCCTCTTATTCTTTTTACAAAAACATCAAAGTTAAAAAAAATGTAAAGGATTATTTTTTTCTTTCTATATCGAGTATTTACGAGCATCTGATTTCCAGTAGAGACGCCGATTCATCGCGTCTAAAACTGTAACGCAACCAACTTGGTTGTGATCTGTAACGCGAGCTACCAGCTTGTGAATAGTCCCGTTCTACAAGCATCCTTGCTTGTAGCTTGTTGTAACGCAACCTACCATTCTGGGAGCGTAGACGTCCTCGCCAACGATAATTTATCGTTCTGTATGCATCCTTGCTTGTAGCTTGTTGTAACGCAACCAACTTGGTTGCGATTTTTTA
>CAZNKI010000081.1:0-7599 GCA_964573665.1 uncultured Candidatus Cloacimonadota bacterium
ACTATGACTTAAGTAACATGCAAGACCTGACCACCCCGTCCGCCAAGGCGTCCACCCCTCCACAGAGGGGAATGAAGCCGGTCGTACTAATACAATTGACGGAAATATTCAGCTTCCCGAATAACTGTTCAACACAAACCTCTAAATCACCCCAAACCAGCTAATAATCGCGTGCATCTTCATTCCCCTCTGTGGAGGGGAATGGAGCCGGTCGTATAAATACTATTTACGGAAAGATTCAGCTTCCCGAATAACTATTCAACTCTATCATCTCAAATCACCATAAATCAGCTAAAATACCCGTGCATCTTCATTCCCCTCTACGGAGGGGTGGCAGCGACAGCTGACGGGGTGGTCAGGAATTTATTAGCAAAATGTGAATATAAACGAGCAGATGATTTCAGATGACCAGCAGACGTTTGGCACAACTCTTCTTCGTTGTTCAAGCATCCCTGCTTGAACCATTGCTGCAAACAGGGATGTTTGCAGAACGAAAGAGAGAAATTCGCAATCGGTAGCGTACGGTACAGTTTTAGACGCGATAAATCGCATCTCTACTATTGTCAATGGAATTTTAAATCATACCATTTTCGGAAGTTTAAAACATACCACTTTGAAGTTACACTATAAATAAATAATATGCTTATTCATTTTGATTTTTCATGTTTTCAAGCTTATCTTTAATCCTGTAGCTATCACCTTTCATGACGGTGAGAATGGAATGATGCAGTAATCGATCAAGAATTGCCATTGCTACTGATTCATCACCAAAATATGTCCCCCACTGAGATGGGATTTTATTGGAAGTGATAATTAGAGATCTGTATTCATAGCATTCATTGATAAACTGAAAAAACAGATGTGTATATTTTTTATCAACAGGCAAATAACCCAATTCATCAAGAATAATTAAATCATAGGTTAGTAGCTCTTTGAACCAATGTTTTATGGTTTTGTTATTTTCTTTAAGAATCATATCCTCAATAAACTCTGGCATATTGAAAAATTTGACTTTATATCCTTTATAAAGAGCTTCAATTGCCAATGCAACAGCCAAATGTGTTTTGCCAACACCAGGTGCTCCTAACAATAAAAGGTTATTTCTGTTGTCGATCCAATCAAAAGCTAACCAGTCTTTGACCTGTTTTTTAGTTATCGATGTTTGCCACTTAAAATCAAAGCTTTCAATAGACTTTTCGCATGGCAGATTTGATTTTTTCAGATAACGTTTTATCTTGGTATTATTCCTGCCTGCCAGCTCAATATCGATTAATGATCTAAGAAAATCAGCGTATCCCAGCTCATTTTCGATACTTTTTTGTAAGACATTATCAATGTTATTGGCAATGTGATAACAGTGTAAGCCTTTTAAATCTGTCTTTAGTTGACTAATCATTTCTCCTCCATTCGGGTTATTTTATTGTGGATAAGTCGGTTAAAAATTTATCCACTATCCACACTAGATTGAACAAATCTTTTTGTTGTTCTCGTAGTGGTGTGGATAGTGTTTACTTGGATAAATTTCAGACTTATCCATCAATCGTTGTCTTTCTGCCTTTTTGTTAGAATACATCGTAATATTCAGGTTCTCTAAACTTATTATCTTCCACATGAGATTCATCGTTATTCTTTTCCTGAATTATCTTTTCCAGTTCCATTTTTCGAAGTTTCCCTTTAATTAAATTGTCAATTCTCATACAACTTACACAGGGCATATTCAAAATATCATTAATACAGTCATTCCAGATATTAGCACCATATTTAAATAACAGCCTTGATAAACCTCGAAGTTGTTCACGGCAATATTTTGGATTACATTCTTTTATCTTGAGTATGAGTTCTTCTGCTCTGTTTACTTGATTAGAGTTAAAATCTGCTAAGGTATGAGCTAACACTTCATTTATCGGTTTTTTGATACCCTCATAATGCTTCTTGTTTTTATTGATTAACTCAGTATACTTATTCAGATCCCATTCAGCGATACATTTTGAACATTTATCATTATAAACATACAAAATATTCTCGGATATATTTATTTTGACCTTTTTTCTCTGATATTCGAATGGAACAGAATATTTTTTACTTTGATAGCTGATTAATCCTGTTTTATCTGCCTTTCTGTGTTCAATATCTAAACAAAATAAATTCAATTGCTTTAGATATTTCTTTTCTTCTAAAAACATATCGTCAGGACGTTGTTTTGTTGTTGAATGTATTCTGGGATTTGCTACTTTTTCAAGCCATTCTAAAAATCTTTTCTTAATATCTTCAAAGCTGTTGAAAGTCCTTCCTTCCAAGAATCCGTCCTTTATATAATCAACACTTTTCTCAACCATTCCCTTGCTTTCAGGATCATAACCTTCACGTATATGAAGACCAAAACCTGCTGAAAGAGAGAATTTCTTAAACCTTTCATTTAAAATGGTTTCTCTGAACTCTTCTCTTAAAACAACAAGCTTCGTCTGATCATAGACATATTCACTGGCTAAGCCTCCAAAATACTGAAATGCTTCCAGATGAGCATTGATAAACATCTCTGTATTGTATGGCCTTGTAGAAAAACTAGCATACATTTTTCGAGACCAACAAAATACAAAACTGATAAAATAGATCTTGTAAAGTCTGGTTACTGAATTTACCTGGTATTCAACGATTTTCTCACCAGGATCTACCTGAATCTTTCCTCCAGGTTTGTAATCAATCACGGGTTCAAATGATCTACGAATCTGATCTTCCTTTTCAATTCTTAACTTGTTTTTGCGCACATAATTCCGAAAAGCCTTTTCTCCTGATTGTAAATCAGGGTATTGTAGTTTTAGCTGGTAATAGACGTTACTCATACTTACTAATGGGAATCTCTGAAAAATTGAGACAACAAATTCGTAATACTTTTCGAATTCACTTGTTCTCTTGACTTTATTTTCAAAATATGCGGGAGCTTCACTAATATCAATTTTAAGAAGTTTTTTAACAGTTTGTCTGTTGATTTTTAGTTGCTTTGCAATCTTTCTTTCAGAATACCCATGATTTTTTAGATGTTGTACCTCGAAGTACATATTCACTCCTTTGATCATACACCTCCAATTTTTTAAGAGGTATAATAATAAAATGGCTTTCAAAGTGGTATGTTTTAAACTTCCATTTTTGGTACATTTTTAACTTCCGCTAACACTATGACTTAAGTAACATGCAAGACCTGACCACCCCGTCCGCCAAGGCGTCCACCCCTCCACAGAGGGGAATGAAGCCGGTCGTACTAATACAATTGACGGAAATATTCAGCTTCCCGAATAACTGTTCAACACAAACCTCTAAATCACCCCAAACCAGCTAATAATCGCGTGCATCTTCATTCCCCTCTGTGGAGGGGAATGGAGCCGGTCGTATAAATACTATTTACGGAAAGATTCAGCTTCCCGAATAACTATTCAACTCTATCATCTCAATCACCCCCAAACCAACTAAAATACCCGTGCATCTCCATTCCCCTCTACGGAGGGGTGGCAGCGAAGCTGACGGGGTGGTCAGGAATTTACTAAGCAAAATGAGAAAACAAACCAGCAGAGGATCAAGCCTATCTTCTGAAAAAAACAAAAATTTCGTACATACTTTTTACAAGAAAAGATTGACAAAAACTGACAGGAAAATTCTTTAAGATTGTGTATAGATGTGTTTTTTAAAAAAAAAGGAGATAAATTATGAAGAAATTTGAAAAGCATTCAATGGACGGCAATAATGCAGCAGCGCATATTGCGTATGCGTTCAGTGATGTTGCTGCAATCTATCCTATTACTCCCTCTTCCAATATGGGCGAATTTGCAGATGCATGGGCAGCTGCAGGTCGTTTAAACGTATTTGGAGAAAAAGTGGATGTCATCGAAATGCAATCAGAAGCAGGTGCTGCAGGCGCAGTTCACGGTGCTTTAGCTGCAGGTGCGCTTACAACCACTTTTACCGCTTCTCAGGGCTTATTATTAATGATCCCTAACATGCATAAAATTGCTGGGGAATTGATCCCAACTGTTTTCCATGTGACTGCACGTTCACTGGCTGCTCAGTCATTGTCAATTTTTGGTGATCACTCAGACGTAATGTCTGTTCGTAATACCGGTTTTGCAATGATTTGTTCTGCTTCTGTTCAGGAAATCATGGATATTGCTACTGTGGCTCATCTTTCCACTTTAAAAAGCCGTATTCCTTTCCTTCATTTCTTTGATGGTTTCAGAACTTCTCATGAAGTACAAAAAATCGAAGAATTAGATTATGAATCAATCGCTGAATTGATCGAACCTCAGTATATTGAAGAATTCCGCGCAAGAGCATTAAATCCAGAAAATCCAAAGTCTAAAGTTGGCGCTCAAAACCCGGATGTATATTTCCAGGGTCGTGAAACTGTTAATCCATTCATCGATGCAACTCCTGCAATCGTTGAAGAATATATGCAAAAAGTTGCAAAAGTGACTGGCCGTCATTACAATTTATTTGATTATGTCGGCGCTCCAGATGCTGAAAAAATCATCGTTGCAATGGGCAGTGGCGTAGAAACAATCGAAGAAGCAATCAATTATTTAAACAGCAAAGGCGCAAAACTCGGTCTTGTAAAAGTTCGTTTATTCCGTCCTTTCTCATTAAAACATTTCATCAATGTCATTCCTGCAAGTGTTAAAAAAATTGCTGTTCTTGACAGAACTAAAGAGCCAGGCTCACTTGGCGAACCATTATACCAGGATGTGGTCACTGCATTAAAAGATCGTCAGGGACTTACCATCATTGGTGGACGTTATGGCTTATCTTCAAAAGAATTTACACCAGCAATGATCAAAGCAGTTTATGATCATTTAGACGGCAAATGTACACATGGTTTTACTGTCGGTATCAAAGATGATGTGACACATTTATCACTCGATGTGACTGAAGAAGTCAACTCTATCCCTGCAGGTACTACCAGCTGTTTATTCTGGGGTTTAGGCGCAGACGGTACCGTTGGTGCAAATAAAAACTCAATCAAAATCATCGGTGACAATACCGATTTATATGCTCAGGGTTATTTCCAGTATGATTCAAAAAAATCTGGCGGAATCACTCGTAGCCATTTAAGATTTGGTAAAGCAAGAATTCAATCACAATATCTTGTTCAAAAACCTGACTTTGTTGCTTGCCACAATCAGGCATTTATCGGCCGTTATGATATCCTTGCTGGAATTAAAGATGGCGGAACTTTCCTCTTAAACTCCAACTGGTCAACCGAAGAAGTTTTTGCGTACCTTACCGAAGATATGCAAAAAACAATCATTGAAAAGAAAATCAAATTCTACAATATTGATGCGTTAAATATTTCTACTAATGTTGGCCTTGGCGCACGTATCAATACCGTAATGCAAACAGCTTTCTTCCTTGTTTCAGGTGTCTTAGACCGTAATGAAGCCCTTGAAATGATCAAAAAATCAATTGAAAAATCATATTCAAGAAAAGGTCAAAGCATTGTTGAAATGAACTGGAAAGCGGTTGATTTGACTAATGCAGCACTGGTTGAAGTTCCTGTTCCTGCTCAGTTACCTGGCAAAGCAACAGCAATCAAACAGTTGATCCCTGCAGATGCTGATGCATTTACTCGTAATATTATTGAACCGATCATGAGAGAAAAAGGTGACCAAATCACTGTTGCTCAAATGCCAATCGATGGTGTGATGGTGACTGGTACTGCAGCGCTTGAAAAACGCGGTGTTGCGGCATTTGTTCCTCATTGGATTCCTGAAAATTGTATTCAGTGTAATCAATGTGCGATTGTTTGTCCTCACGCAGCAATCCGCCCAAAACAAATGACTGCTGAAGACCTTAAAGTAGCTCCTGCAAGCTTTAAAACCATCAAAGCAATGGGCAAAAATGACTATCAATACAAAATCCAGGTATATATCGATGACTGCCAGGGTTGCCAGGCATGTGTCAAAGAATGTCCAAAACAAGCTCTTGAAATGAAACCAATCGCTGATGAAAGAGCGCTTGGCGAAACTGAAAACTATAAATTCTTTATCAATCTTCCTGAAGACCTTACTGGCGAATGGAACGAAGGAACTGTCAAAGGTTCTCAGTTCAAACAGCCTTTAATGGAATTCTCAGGCGCATGCGCAGGTTGTGGCGAAACTCCTTATGTAAAACTCATTACCCAGTTATTTGGCGATCGCATGATCATTGCTAATGCTACAGGTTGTTCTTCCATCTGGGGCGGTACTTTCCCAAGTATCCCTTACTGCAAAAACAAAGAAGGACACGGACCAGCATGGGGCAACTCATTATTTGAAGATAATGCAGAATTCAGTTTAGGTATGAGACTTGCCATCAATTCTAACCGTAAACTTTTAAAATCTGCTTTAGCAAAATTAGTTAACTTAGAAATCCCTGCAGAACTTAAATCTGCTTTTAATTATGCAATTGAAAACTGGACTGCGACTGACGCTCCTGCAAAAGAAAATGCAAAGAAAATCAAAGCGATGATCGATCAGGCAGTTCAATCTGCAAGTGGCGAAACTCAAACTTTATTGAAAAAAGTAGCAGAACTTAAATCTTACTTTGTTCAAAAAAGCGTTTGGGCATTCGGTGGTGACGGCTGGGCTTATGATATCGGTTACGGCGGATTAGATCACGTTCTTGCATCAAACAACAATGTAAACGTTCTTGTCATGGATACAGAAGTTTATTCCAATACTGGTGGACAAGCTTCAAAAGCAACTCCGATAGGTTCTGTTGCTCGTTTTGCTGAATCAGGTAAAGCAACTACTAAAAAAGATTTGGGTATGATGCTTATGAGCTATGGTTACATTTATGTCGCATCTGTAGCAATGGGTGCTAATAAAATGCAACTGATGAATGCTATCAAAGAAGCTGAAGCTTATGATGGACCTTCAATCATCTTAGCTTATGCACCATGTATCAATCACGGTATTGATATGGCACTTGCTCAAAAAGAAGAAAAGAAAGCGGTTGATTCTGGTTACTGGTTATTATACCGTTACAATCCAATGAATAAACTTGAAGGCAAAAACCCATTCACTTTTGATTCAAAAGAACCTACAGTTGATGTAAGAGAATTTGTCGATGGTGAAACCCGTTATACTTCCTTAAGAAGAACTGCTCCTGAAGCAGCTGATGCTTATAAAGAAGAAATGGCAAAATTTGTAAAAGACAGATATGCCATCTATCGTCGTTTTGCCGGGTTAGAATAAATTACAAACCCCTTCTAATAAAAAAAGAGACCTTGTATTTGCAAGGTCTCTTTTTGCTTTATGAATTCCCGAATAACTATTCAACTCTATCATCTCAAATTACCCTAAATCAGCTAAAATACCCGTGCAACTTCATTCCCCTCTACGGAGGGGTGGCAGCGACAGCTGACGGGGTGGTCATGATTGGGAATGAGTGCAATAAATCATAAAAGAGCAGAGATATTACCGATTTTCTGAACAGCGTAGCTGTGACAGAATACTAGCCCAGCAGACGTTTAACACAAATCTTCTTCGTTGTTCAAGCATCCCTGCTTGAACCATTGCTGCAAACAGGGATGTTTGAACGAAGCTGCAAGCAGCAGAATTTTACAAATTTACT
>CAZNKI010000082.1:0-6415 GCA_964573665.1 uncultured Candidatus Cloacimonadota bacterium
CATTTTGTCACTTCAGGTTTAACATTTTGTTCAGTATGTTGCGACATTTTGTCACTTATGATTTGACATTTTGTCACTTCAGATTTGACATTTTGTTCAGTATGTTGCGACATTTTGTCACTTATGATTTGACATTTTGTCTCTTCAGGTTTAACATTTTGTTCAGTATGTTCATGAAATTTATTCAGTTTTTTTAATAAAAATGGGATATTCACTGAATAAAATATAAGGTTATTACTTGCTTTACAAATGATGATGTATTCTTTCAACATGTTTAAATGATATCTCATTTTACGACGGCTGATTAATAATTCTTCGCTCCAGGAGTCTCCTTTTTTGTAGAGGGGATGATTGCAGGGTTCGTAAAATTTATAGAAGTTATTATTGGTTTTCTTTGCCCAGTATAAGGCTTTGTTGAGTATCATGGCAGAAATATGATCTCCTTGAAAAAGCTTAATTAAACAGAGTGGATAGGCGATATTACTTTGTTGGATAAGCATTTGATCTAATTCATTCATTTGATTTTCTGTATTCATTTTAACTCCTTTTTTTTAATTGGGCAGACACACAGGTCTGCCCAAACTGAAATGGTGCAAGTAAGGATCCTTGAACAACGAGAGCAAGCTGGTAGCTAAATAATTGTGAATTGGTTTGATATAAGTGAGTAGGCGTAAAACCTGCACCTTACATTTTTTCACAACTATGCGTCTGTCAAAGATCAAAAAAAAGGATTATAGTTCTGCATGCATCCTTGCTTGCAGAAAATCAAATCTTTACTCACAATCAAATTTGGTTAACAATTCAATTCATAATTCACCACTCATAATTCACAGATAAATTAAAATCGGTTACTAATTCAATTCATAATTCATAATTTATAATTTATAATTTATAAATGCCCCTCTATATATATAGGGTTCCCCTTTTTCTATAAAGTATTTTAAAAAGTGGGCAGTAAGAATAAATAACAGAATAAAATATAGGTGGTTGCAAAATCTCTGATTTTCTGTTTACGAATTTGTTTTTGTAATATTCTGTTCTATAAAAAGGTGTTAAATAAAGATAATAATGTAAATAAAAAATATATTGTAATTATTGCTTCTATTTGAGCTAAGATTTTTATCAATATTTGATATTTTTTGCAACAAAAACTAGATAAGCGATATAAAACAAATAGCTGAACCGAGAGCAAGACGGGGGTACTAAGAGCGTATGCCTGAGGTAAATTGACAAAAATGCTTGATTTTTTATAAAAAATGGGTGTCAGGAGATATTTGATATCAAGTATTTTTTGTCTTCCTGAATCGAAAGAATTTGCATGTATGGGCAGGTTTTACACCTGCCCAATCTTAGTAGGGGCGAACCTGCGTGTTCGCCCTATTTCTATTTGAGCAGACACACAGGTCTGCCCCTACGAATAATACAAAAAGATGCAAACAAGGATGTTTGCATAACGAAATTGTATCAAAATGATATAAGCTTCTGATACTTATGATAATAATTATATGTTTGAATTATTGTAAATCACGATAAATGATCATTTTACCGTAGTTCTTATAAATATTCGCAATGGCATAAGTACTGCTACTTATATATAAAAAAATAATTAAACAGGAGAATTGTGTATGAAATTGCAAATTACTGATCTAAATAAAACTTACTCAAATGGAGTACAAGCATTAAAAAATCTAAACCTTGAGATTTCTACTGGGATGTTTGGATTATTAGGACCAAACGGAGCTGGAAAATCCACTTTAATGAGAACAATTGCTACACTACAAGAAGCTGATTCAGGTTACATTTTATTTGATCAATTAGATGTATTGAAGGAAAAACACGAAATACGTAAAATCCTTGGTTATCTGCCTCAAGACTTCGGACTCGATCCCAAAGCTAAAGCTGAAGAGTTACTCGACTATTTTGCTGTTTTAAAAGGGATCACTGATCATAAACAGAGAAAAGAAACCGTAAAAAATCTGCTCATTCAAACCAATTTATACGATCATCGAAAGAAAAACCTTGGCACTTATTCAGGTGGGATGAGACAGAGATTTGGCATCGCACAGGCACTTTTAGGCAATCCCAAAATTCTTATCGTTGATGAGCCTACAGCAGGATTGGATCCCTCTGAAAGAGTGCGTTTCCACAATTTACTAAGCGAAATTGGTGAAAATATCATTATCATTCTTTCCACGCATATTGTTGACGATGTCAGCGAACTCTGCACAAAAATGGCTATCATTGATAAAGGAACGGTATTGTTTAATGGTGAACCAAGTAAAGCAATTGATTTTATGCACGGAAAAGTATGGAAAAAAGTCATTAATAAATATGAAATTGAACAAGTAAAAACTCAGTACAGAATGCTCACTTCGAAGCTTTTTACAGGAAAAACTGAAGTAAGAATCTTCTCTGAACAAGATCCAAATAATGGATTTATTCTTGCAGAACCTAATCTTGAAGATGTTTACTTTCATCATATCTGTGGAGGAGAGCAATGATATTCAAGATCATTCAAAATGAGCTGAGATCGCGTTTTAAAATGATTTCAACTTATGTCTATTTTTTCCTATTCTTCTCCTTGAGTTTTCTCATCATGAATATTGCTGGTGGTGCGATTCCAGGAGCAGCGGTTAACTCCTTTAAAAATGGAGAAAATATTATTGCCAATTCACCTGTGATGTTAAATATGCTGACCGTCGTGATATTCTATTTCGGACTGATTGTCGTTGCGTCAATCTTTGGCAATTCAGCCGTAAAAGAATTTGAAGAAAACAGTTTTTCCCTATTCTTTACAAAACCGATAAAAAAATTCACCTATATCTCTGGAAAGTTTTTAGCCGGAATGATCATCAATTTATTTATCTTCTCTGCGATTGGTATGGGTTTCTTTTTAGGCTCATTAATGCCTTATCTTGAACCACATAAAATTGGCGCTAATCATCTAATGGCATACCTTCAGCCTTATTTCCTCTTCCTCATACCAGATCTTTTATTTACCGGGGCTATCTTTTTTATGCTGGCACTCCATTCCCGAAAAGTGATCAATGCCTACATCGGTGGTATTGTTCTTTTCTTTGGATATTTAGCATCTTCTTCTTTGAGCAGTGATTATACAAATATGAAACTGGTAAGCCTTCTTGATCCTTTTGGAATCAGCTCTGTCATGTTAATTGTTCGTTACTGGTCTGCTGATCAGTTAAACAATAATATGCTTAGTTTCAGTGGAGATATTTTATACAATCGCTTGCTATGGATTTCTGTTGCTTTAACGATCTTCTTTGTTTTTTTAAAACTTTTCAAAATGACTCATTCGATGGATAAAAAAGCAAAAGAACAAAAGATTAAAAATAACACTACTGCAAAAACACCTGAAATTACCAAGATTAATGATCTTAAACAAAATTTTAACAAAATTCTGTATCCTCTCTATCGTTGGACAAAATACGAGTTCAAAGGGATCATATCTAACTACTATTTCTATATCATTCTTCTGGGTTATTTATTCTTTCTTATCACTACAGCAACTCAGATCGGAAAAATATTCGGCACAACCACATATCCTGTCACACACATAATGACAGAAATGTTAACGGGAAGTTTTCTCTTATTCACGATCATTATCAGCACTTTTTATGCTGGAGAACTTGTCTGGAAAGAAAGAATAAACAAAAGTGATCAAATTATTGACGCAATGCCTTTCAAAGATGGGATCGCCTTTTTCTCAAAACTTTTTGCCATTCTTCTGGTACAAGTCATTTTCATTGTGATGATTATGCTGGTCGGTATCATTACTCAATTGGCTCAAGGTTATTATCAGATCAACTTGACTCATTATCTGTTTGACCTGTTTGTTCTGAGATTTCCTTCAATTATTGTTTATGCCTTTTTAGCGATGTTTATGCAAGTCATTTTCAACAATAAATACTTTGCTTACTTTGCAGTGATTGGTTTTTACGGTTTGAATATGGTTTTAGGAATGCTCTCAATTGACCATAATCTTTTGCTTTTTAACGGATCACCGAGTGTTAATTTTTCTGATATGAATAAATATGGGCATTATTTGCCTGAATTTTTCAGTTTTAAACTTTATTGGTTTTTATTCTCGCTGATTTTAGCTTTATTCGCACTTATGATGTGGAGCAGAGGAAAAGAGACCTTATTAAAATTCCGATTTAAACAGGCAATTAACAATAAAAGTAAAACACTTTATCGTACAATGATTTTGACTGCCATCATGTTTACCCTTACTGGTGCTTTGCTCTTCTATAATACCAACATAATCAATGAATATCACATGTCAAAGACCTATGATAAAATTAATGCGAAGTATGAAAAAAAATACAAGTATCTGGAAAAATTCAAACAACCCAGAATCACTGATGTCAATGTTCAAATGGATTTAACACCTTCATCAAGAGACTTAAAAATCAAAGGTTACTATATCTTAAAAAATAAAACGAATGCGTCGATTAAAAATCTCATTGTCTATCATTATCCAGACATTAAGGATTACAAGATATCCTATTCACAAGAAAACTCTTTAATTCAGGAAGATAAATATTTCGGATTGCAAATCTATTCATTAAACAAAGCACTCGCACCAGGGGATTCGATTAAACTTGAATTTTCAGGATCATACAGAGAAAAAGGAATTAAAAATGAAGGCGGAAGCCGTTCTTTAATCAACAATGGTACTTTTTTACACAATAACTTCTTCCCTTCGATCGGCTATGCTGATAACTTTGAAATTCAAGATAATGATACGCGTAAAAAACATGGTTTAGCGCCTAAAGAAAGAATGGCAAAACTCAGCGACATCAAAGCAAGAAACAATGTCTATATTTCTTCAGATGCAGACTGGGTTAACTTTGAATGTGTCATTTCAACTGAAAAAGATCAAATCGCAATCGCTCCAGGAGATCTGCTCAAAGAATGGACAGAAGGTAACCGTCATTATTATCATTATAAACTTAATTCTCCTGTGTTGAACTTTTTTACCTTTGTTTCAGGAAAATACGAAGTTAAGAAAGATCAAATCAATGGTATTACTGTTGAAGTCTATTACCATAAAGATCACCCATACAATATCGATAGTATGATTGATGCAGCAAAACACAGCTTGGACTACTGTATCAAAAACTTTAATTATTACCCTCATAAAGTACTGAGAATTGTTGAAGTGCCTCGCTATGTTTCATACGCTCAATCGATCCCAACAATGATTCCATTCTCAGAGGGAATTGGCTTTATCGCAGATGTCAAAGAAGATGATCCTAAAGATATCAATTACCCATATTATGTCACGGCACATGAAGTGGCGCATCAATGGTGGGCACATCAGGTCATCGGTGCAAATGTACAAGGATCAACACTCTTATCTGAAGCCTTTGCTCAATATACCTCTCTCATGTGTATGAAAGAAAAATATGGCAAAGACAAAATGGGCAGATTTTTAGGATATGAATTAGATAGTTACTTGATGGGCAGAAGCAATGAATCCAAAAAAGAACTCCCAATTTATTTAGTTGAAAATCAACAATACATCCATTACAACAAGGGATCTTTAGTCATGTACTCCATTCAGGACTTGATTGGAGAAGATAAAGTCAATACTGCTTTAGGAAACTTCTGTAAAGACTATGCATTTAAAAATCCTCCTTATCCAGTTTCTACTGATTTTCTCCCCTATATCTATGCTCAGGTTCCAGATTCATTACAAAATAATGCAAAAGACTTGTTTGAAAAAATCGTACTTCTAGATTTTGGCATTAAAGACATGAAGATCAATCCGCTTAAAGATAACAAATACCAGATCATTCTAAATACGGAAAATAAAAAAGTGGAAGCTGACAGTCTTGGTAAAGAGAATGAAGTAAACCTCAAAGAATATGTAGATATTGCAATTTACGAAAAAGATAAAGAACAACCTATAAAGGTCGAAAAAGTCCGAATTCAGCAAAAGAACCAACAAATAACCCTAATTTCTGATGTCAAACCTGAAAAAGTAGTTCTCGATCCTTATCGTCAACTTATTGACAGAAATCGCGATAATAACGAGAAAAATCTGAATAATAAAGAAAAAAAAAATGAAAAAGCACGCGCTAAAGTAAAAATCGCATCTTAAATCAAATAATTATCCTGTATTCATCAATAAAACGCCTGATTTTCAGGCGTTTTTTGTTTTACCAATATATATAGACGCCGACTTATATCGCTATAAAAAACACGTAGGGTGCAGACCTGTGTGTCTGCCCTCATATTGCTCTCGTTGTGCATGCATCCTTGCTTGCACCATTCCAGTTGCTGAAGACCTGTGTGTCTGCCCTCATATTGCTCTGGTTGTGCATGCATCCTTGTTTGCACCATTTCAGTTGCTGAAGACCTGTGTGTCTGCCCTCATATTGCTCTCGTT
>CAZNKI010000083.1:0-6204 GCA_964573665.1 uncultured Candidatus Cloacimonadota bacterium
CCATATCCATCTGTTCGTGTTTCATGCGTGATTTAAGCACTTCATAATCGTCCTCTCTTTGAGAACCACCGATGATTTCGCCAAAACCTTCTGGAGCGATAAGATCTGCACCAAGCACTACATTAGGATTTTCTGGATCTCTTTTCATGTAAAATGCTTTAATATCTTTTGGCCATTTTTCAACAAATACAGGCACGTCAGAGCCTTCAGTAAGCATCACTTCATCCTGAGCACCTAAATCATCGCCATGAGTAATTTCAGAGCCTTTACTGCGTAAGTATTCAATCGCATCATAGTGGGTCATTTTTTTAAATGGCGCATCAGCTTTTTTTAACTGATCAATATCTCTTTCGAGAATTTCAAGATCTTTCATATTTTTTTCCAGAACTGCACGAATGACAAAGCGAATCAAGCCTTCCTGAATCTCCATATTTTCTGCATGTTCAACAAAGGCAGCTTCTGCATCCATCATCCAGAATTCAGTTAAGTGTTTTCTTGTTTTTGATTTTTCAGCACGGAAAACAGGACCAAAGTCATAAACTCTGCCTAAACTCATAATTCCCGTTTCCAGATAAAGCTGTCCAGACTGAGAAAGATAAGCAGTTCCTTCATCAAAATAAGGTACTTCAAACAAGGTGGTTGTTCCTTCGCAGGCATTAGGGGTAAGAATTGGGGAGTCAAAACGATGGAATGCATTTTGATTTAAATATTCGCATACAGCATAATAAACCGTATGACGAATTCTCATAATTGACCATTGTTTGCCAGATCTGAGCCATAAGTGTCGATTTGCAAGCAAGAAATCAGGACCATGCTCTTTTTTTGCAATGGGATAATCCTGTGTAATTTGAATCGGCTCAACTTTTGTTACCTGAAGTTCATATACATTTTCCTGTTTAGGATGTTTTTTAGGAATCCCGTGTAGAATGACAGAAGATTCAAGAGTAAGACTCTTTGCGCATTCGAAGTTTTCATCACCCAAATCAGGTTTAAATGCTACAGCCTGAAGTTCATCTGTTCCGTCACGCATAATGATAAAGACGAGTTTTCCAGAAAAGCGAATATTTCTGACCCATCCTTTTAAGATGACTTCCTGATTTTCGTATTGGCTGATATCTTTAATAAAAACGTATTTCATAATTATTCCTTCCTTCGCAGGTATTAGAATTTGCTGTTCATGGTTTTATGTTTAATTTTATCCATGATTTCCATCGCAATATAGAGTGCTTTAGTACCTGCTTGTCCATCAACAATTGGACTTCTATTATTATTGATTGATTCAACAAAAGATTCTAATTCCATTGTCAAAGCATCTTTTGTAATATCATCTGCGTTAATTTCTTTCATATCAACAAGATCTTGTGGATCAAAATTGGTATTACCCATGAGGATTTGAGGGAGGATCGCATTGATATTTTCTGATTTTCTTAAAATACTGACTTTCTTTTCCTGGAAATCAAGAGAAATGTATGCATCTTTTTGGAAGAAACGTATTTTTCTTTCTCTTTTCATGGAAATACGGCTAGCTGTAACATTGGCAATGGCACCATTTTCAAATTCAAGACGCGCATTAGCAATATCAATACTCGGTGTAAGTATGCCTACACCAGAAGCTCTGACGTCAGTAACTTCACTCTTAACAAATGATAGAATCAGGTCGATATCATGAATCATAAGATCAAGTACCACAGGCACATCGCTTCCTCTTGGATTAAAAGGCGCTAAACGGTGTGATTCGATGAACATGGGGTTTTGTATTTCATTTTCTACTTTGATGATAACAGGATTGAATCTTTCGATATGACCTACTTGAATGAAAAGATTCTTTTCTTTCGCGATTTTGAGCAATTCTTCAGCTTGAGCAGTTTCTGAGGTGATGGGTTTTTCTAAGAAAACATGACAGCCTTTTAACAAAGCTGGTTTTGCCAGATCATAATGCCAGGTGGTTGTGGCAGCGATATCCACCGCCTGAACTTCATCAAGCATCGCTTCATAAGTTTCAAATGCTTTAACATTGTAGAGATTTGCAATTTCCTGTGCTCTTTCAGTCATTTTATCATAGACACCGATTAACTGACAATTAGGTATTTGAGTAAAAACACGTGCATGATGCTTGCCTAAATGACCGACTCCAACGACTCCCACTTTTAACATATTCACCTCTTGAGTAGAATGATTTTGTAAAGTAAATAATTGTAATTGCCTCTTTGTGTCAAGTAATAAAGTGTGCTTGATTTTATTCAAAGCGATGCCGATTAATTGCTTGACAATAAAAGGAAAAAAGTGTCAACTATGAAAAAGATCAGAGGGGAGGAGTGATGGCTGAAAATAAATATCTTCGCTATATTTTTTTAAGCACTTCAATTATCGCTTTTATTTTAATTGTAATTGTGTTAAAAACCTTAAAGGCGATCTTTATTCCTATGTTGTTTGCCTTGTTTATTTCATTTATGTTTGCACCAATCAACCGCTTGCTAATCAAAAGAAAGATGCCCGTGATTATTCGTTTGATTGTCTTGGGTGTGATATTATCATTTTTAATTTCAGCGATTGCATTCATTGGTTCGTTGGGCATTAATCATTTTATGATGGAATCTCCAAAGTATTTTTTAAAAATGCAAGATCTGATTCTATCAATTGCAGAATATCTGCATTTATCTCCACATAGTTTGATGAATATTCAGACTGCTCAGGTCGATTTGATGATGTTTTTTGATCAAATATCCATCAATAACTTAATCAGTCGGGTAATGAACAATTTTATGTCCTTCTTTTCCTATTTTATACTTACGCTCTTTTTTACAATCTTCATCGTGAGTGACAATAATCATTTGTTTAAGAAAATCATCAGAGCTTTTTGTAAAAATAATGAATTTGCCAATAAAATATCGGTTCAGATCGAGAAGCAACTGGTATTATATATTTTAAATAAGACGATGATCAATCTATTGAGCAGTATTAGTTCGGCGCTTTTACTTTATGGAATCGGGGTTGATTTCCCAATCCTCAGCGGGATGTTAATCTTTGTGTTTGGATTTATTCCAGAAATCGGTTCAGTCACTGCAGCATTGTTTCCGATCGCCTTTTGCTTTTTTGAATTTGGTGTGAGTTGGCAGTTATTTGTATGTATCAGTAGTCTATTAGTGATTAATTCCACTTTTGGGAACTACATAGAGCCACGTTTAATGGGTCGGCAGTTCAATTTATCTCCGATCATTGTGCTGGTTTCTTTAGTTTTTTGGGCGTGGGTTTGGGGACCTTTAGGGATGTTTATCGCTGTTCCTCTGACATCTATTATAAATATTATGCTGGTCGAATTGAATCGTTTTTCTGTATTTACAGATATTATCCGTTATGAAAAAGAGACTTAAATTCTGATTCCTTTAATGGTGCCTTGATTGAGTTTTAGAGCGATTTCTCCTCTGATCATCATGATAATGCCCAGCTCTTTACCACAGGAAGGACATAGAGGTTTTGAATGAGTTGCAGAACCCTGTAATCCCACAAAGTCATTCTCCATTCTTTGCAGAAAACACTTGATGATTTTACCTTTACCTGCTTTGAAATAACGAAAGAGTAGAAATCCGCATTTACATTCGATATCAACAATCTTTCCAACTTTCATTTGCATCTCCTTCATTCTGAGAGCTTTGAATTAGCCATGGAGCCGGCTCGGCTCGAGCCGTAAATGCTGAAGAAAAAAGGAATCCTTAATTAATAAATTAACTTTTTCTTCTAATTCAAAGCTCTCATTCTACTGGTGCTTTAATAAAATGACATTTAATGATTTTTTGTCAATATATTTGTAGATATCAACGGATAGTTGATACGATAAGACATGATGTAAGAAGTATTAAATATTTGTAAACAGAACAGAGTGATTTGTAAATGCAGGGTTTTAGCCTGCATTACAAACTCCAAAGGTGTGGTATATATGTAAAAGGGGAGTAATATTTTTTTGAATATTGTTCCATAGAAAACATATAGTCCATCAAAAAAACAATAACATTATGATAAGTATCATTAATTGGCTTATTCAAGTTTTATTTCTTACTGTCAATCTTCTCTTGAATCTCTTTTGCTTCATTTTGTGCATCTAAGATTTGAGAAGGTGTTAACTCATTTGTATACTCAGCTTCACAACTTTTCATGATTGAAGATAGCTGGCTATCTCCATAGATATATGCCAAAATAGACCATTTATAGGCTTCCTGATAATTTTGACTGACTCCTAATCCTTTAGAATAAAATAAAGCTAAATTAGACAGTGCTTCTGCATGACCTTGATTTCCAGCTAAAGTGTACCATTTTACACCTTCTTTATAATCTTGGTTGACTCCTCGTCCTTTAGAAAACATTAATCCTAAATTATATTGAGCTTTTACATTGCCTTGTTCAGCAGCTAAAGTGTACCATCTTACTGCTTCTTGATAATTCTGATCAATTCCTTCTCCATTAAAATAACTGTCTCCCAAAATTAATTGAGAGTATACATGGTTTTGTTTTGCAGCTAAAGTAAACAATTTTACAGCTTCTTGATAATTTTGAGCAACACCTTCACCTTTTTTATACATCATGCCAATATTATATTGCGAAGGAGAATTTCCCTGTTCAGCAGCTAAAAAATACCAATTAAAGGCTTTTTGAAAATCCTGAGTAACACCTAATCCTTTATAATAAGAATAACCCAAATTATGTTGTGCTTTTGCATATCCCTGATTGGCCGCTAATGTAATCCATTTTATACCTTCATTATAATCCTGAGGAACTCCATGCCCGTTAACATACATCATTCCTATGTTTAATTGTGCAGAAGCATCTCCCTGCTCAGCAGCTAATTTATACCATTTTAAAGCTTCCTGATAATCCTTGGTAACTCCTTTTCCATTGATATACATGTGTCCCATATTGAATTGAGCATCTACATTACCTTGTTCTGCTGATAAACTGTACCATTTGAACGCTTCTTTGTAATCTTGAGTAACTCCTTTCCCCTCTAAATACATATTTCCTAAACTGTATTGTGCTTTTGAATATCCTTGTTTTGCTGCCAAATTGTACCATTTTACAGATTCATGGTAATTTTGAGTAACTCCTTCACCTTTTTTATATATTTTTCCTAAATTATATTGAGCTTCAGCATCTCCTTGATTCGCTATTTGAGTTAAATCTGATAACTCATTGGCTAATAAACATAAAACAAATACAATAAAAATGATACTAATAATAATCTTTCGATTCATATATTCCTCCTCAAAATTTACAATTTCTTTTTAGATTCATCACAATATACTGTTGCTTTAGATAATAAATCTCTATCGCCATAGACACAAGCTGAATTAAAGGGTTATATAGTTTCTTAAAATCCAACGCAACACCTTCACCCTATTAGAACATATTTCCCAAAAATAAATTGAGCATACGAATATCATTAATCAGCGGAATTGTGTACCATTTTATACCTACGTATACATCATAAATTGCATTAGTGATATACAGATCAGATTGTCGCTATGGAGCTATACTTCTGAAAGAACAAAAATTGCAATTTATGAAACTAAAGATCATTTTCATGTGTTTTAATGATAGATTAAATTTCTAAATAAAACAACATTCATTACCTATAAAGCAAGACTAATGAGTAAAAAGATCCTGTCAATCAAAATAATAGTAAATCGATGGTTTTCTTTATAATTGATAATGATATTATAATATTGTTTGAAATTAATGAAAATTGTTTTCTAAGTGATAATAATTCAAGTATTAACAAAACAAGAGTTTCTTGAAGTTTTTATTTGCAAAAAAAATATGATGTAAGAAGTTCTACAGGAGATTCTATGCTACCTTGCATTTCGCTCTGAGTGTCCCGATGCATGTATATGATCGATGTATCGGATTGATTATTGATGGTCGTGGATTTTCGGTGGTAATCAGTAGCAAAAATACTTGATAGCAAATATCTCCTAATGCGATTTTTTCGGTCAAAAAATACGCTTTTTGTCATTTCACTCCAGGTTTACGCTCGGTTTCGCCTCAGTTCACCCTCGGTTCAACTATTTTATTTATAGTTAAAAGATATATTTTATTGGATTTTCTAAGAAAAAGTATCAATATTTAATGATTTTATGGATGATGTTTTAAGTGTTTTCTGTAGGGGCAGGTTTTACGCCTGCCCAAATTACCTTTGCTGTCGGGATATTGCGA
>CAZNKI010000084.1:0-5002 GCA_964573665.1 uncultured Candidatus Cloacimonadota bacterium
ATGATACGCTCAAAATCAGTGCAGCAAAGTCAGTCAATTCTGCCATCTCTGCCGGTTATTTACCTGGATTTGGCTTGAGCCTTAGTTTAAGCGTCAACATGTAGTTTAGTATGGCGAGCTACCAGCTTGCTCTCGTTGTGCATGCATCCCTGCTTGCACCATTTCAGTTTGGGGGCAGACACGCAGGTCTGCCCTTTTATTCCAAATCAATTTATAATTCACAACTCATAATTCACAATTATTTAGCTACCAGCTTGCTCTCGTTGTGCATGCATCCCTGCTTGCACCAATTCGTATTATTCGTAGGGTGCAGACCTGTGTGTCTGCCCAATCTCGTAAAGCGAGCTACCAGCTTGCTCTCGTTGTGCATGCATCCCTGCTTGAACATTTACTGCAAACAGGGATGTTTGCAGAACGATGGAGAACACGCAGGTATGCCCCTACCTACCCAAAAAAAGGAGAAAAATATGAACCCCATCCTTCAAAACATGATTCTAAACCTGCCAAAAGAGCAGCTTTTGTTATATCTAATCGAATTGCTTCAGGAACTCGCAAAAAAGACCGATAACGACATTGACGACACTTTGGTATCATAGTGTGCAAAGCACTAAAAATTGCGCTCAGAATTGATAATTCGGGCTCAGGAGGTGCAAAGTGAATGAGATTGTCCGTTTAATGATCGAATATCTTCTATTCCCTGCCTTTTTAGCGATTTTGCTCAGTCTCTGGAAAGACATCATTACCCGAATCAAATCCATCGAAAACCGTTGCATCCGTATGGAAAAGGATATTGTCCGTATCTCCACCCTCCTGGTTCAATGATGAATGATTTGGCTGAATTGATGACAAAAGAAACTTTTTTTTGTCCCGCACCAAAAGGAGCGGAGTTATTTGTTTGTCATCATACCTACGGTTTTTGTAAACCGTAGGCTATTTATATTTTGCCCTTTTTAGGGCAATGGATAGTGAAGATTACAAATAAATGCTATGTAATAGCATAATTTATATAGCGTATGGTGCCAACCATACGAAAATTGTAACAAAACCCCACCGCTCCTTTAGGTGTGGAACATCATCATGGAAAAAGATATTGTCCGTATCTCCACCCTCCTGGATCAAGGATAAGATCATTAATAAGTCATAGAGCCGTCTCGGCTCGAACTGTTAATGCCGATAAATAAAGGACTTAAAAAATATAAACAGACAATTTCTGAAATTCAAAACTCTCAAAATGGAGCTTACATGATATGGAAAATCAATAAATTTATCATCAAAAGTGAATCAATGAATCTTGAAATTATTAGCTTAAGTGATCAAATCAATCAAGCAATCTTTACACTATCGGATTGAAAAATTATTGAGTAATCATCTTGATGGCACTATCATGCAAAAAAGTCAGTAATCGATAAGGTTTCAGAAAAATAAATTAATAAACTGAAAAAATAATATATCATTTTCTTCTTGACGAATATCAATATTAATGATTAAAGAGGTTTGAGGTATCAATGAAGGAAGTATTTACAGGGCGGAATGATTTATTACTCGATTATTTAAGAGATTCTTTATCTAAGTGCCATAGTGCAGTTTTTTTAGTTTCATTTGTTATGGATTCTGGGATAAAACTACTATTACCATCGATTGAATCGGCGATTGAACGAGGAGCAAAGATTGAGATTTTTACTTCTGATTATATGGGAGTGACACAGCCCAATGCCTTATATCGTTTATTTCCACTGACTCAAAAGGGTTTAAGCATATTAATTTATCATCAGGAGCCGATGTTTTCTTTTCATCCTAAAGCATACTTTTTTGATTTTGAGCAAGGAGAATCTTCTCTGATCATTGGTTCTTCCAATCTTTCTGAAAGTGCTTTAAGAAGTGGAGTAGAATGGAATATTGCCATAAATAATAATCAGCACAGCAAACAATATCATGCATTCGTGAATGAATATCAAGGTCTCAAATCAGATAATTCCAAAGTGATGGATATTACCTGGTTACGTCAGTATCAGGAACGCTATGTCAATAAAGGGATTTATGAGGATATTAAGAGACCAGGACACAAAAGGACAATGAATGAAGTTGCAGAAGATAATTCCTCCTATGATACACGATTAGAGCCTCAGGGATTTCAGATCCCAGCCCTCTATGAACTCAATCTGACAAGAGAAGAAGGTCATATAAAAGCATTAATGATTGCAGCAACAGGACTTGGTAAAACTTATTTATCAGCATTTGATTCAAAAAGTTATAAAAAGATACTATTCATTGCACATCGTGAAGAAATCCTTCAGCAGGCAATGAAGAGTTTTAAAAAAGTGCAAAGATCTCGAAGCATGGGCATCATCAATGGTCAGGAGAAATGTGATATTCACAGGACAGATGTCATATTTGCAAGTATTCAAACCATCGGGAAGCTGAATTTTATTGAAGAAAATCGCTTAACACCGGGTTATTTTGATTATATCATTGTTGATGAATTTCATCATGCTGTTGCACCTTCTTATCAGTTATTAATAAATTATTTCACACCTCAGTTTCTTCTGGGAATGACAGCCACTCCAGATCGAATGGATAACAAAGATATTTATCGTTTATGTCATTATAATATCGCAGGAGAATATTCCTTAAAAACAGGCATCAATCAAAAGTGGTTATGTCCTTTTCATTATTATGGGATATATGATGACACTTCATTTGAAGGGATCAGTATTCGTAATGGCAAGTATGATGTCAATGAACTGGAAGCATCTTTATCGGTCAATCAGCGTGCAGAATTAATTTTTCAGAAGTATCTGGAGTATAATCTGGAGAAGTCTGTTGCTTTCTGTGCCGGGATCAGGCATGCAGAATATATGAATGCTTATTTCAAAAACAAAGGAATTTCATCAGAATGTGTTCATTCTGGAAGCAGTGAGCGACAGAAAACAATTAAGCAATTTGAATCAGGGTCGCTTCAGATCCTTTTTATTGTGGATATTTTTAATGAAGGCATTGATATTCCAAAAATCGACAGCGTTTTGTTTCTTAGACCAACGGAATCAGTGACTATTTTTATTCAGCAGATGGGTCGAGGGTTAAGAAAATCAGAGGACAAAGAATTTTTAACAATTCTTGATTTTGTGGGTAATTATAATAATGCTCATTTAAAACCCATGTTTTTAAGTGGTAGCTTTCAAAAAAAGAATAACAATCTGTTAAGTAAAGAGATAGGCGCAATTAATTATCCTGATGAATGTCTTGTAAATTTTGATTTTCGAATTATAGATATTTTTAAGAAGATGAGTAGTCAGAAAATCCCAATCAATACGCTCCTTTCAGAAGAATATCAAAACATACGACAGGAAACAGGGCATTCTTTGAGTCCGCTTGAGTTGTTTGAATCTACAAATTATTCAATAAACTTTTATTTGAGACAATTTACAAACTGGTTTGCTTTAAAAAAAGAAATGAATGATGCGAGTGAGTATGAACTGTCTATTTCAAAACTAAGTCAGGATTTTTTTAATATGTTATTTAAAACAAGTATGACCAAATCATACAAAATGACTGTGTTTCTCTCGATGATCGAAGATAACCAGCATCTTAAACTCAACATTCATATCGATAATATCATTCAATTTTATCAAAACTTTTATTTAAATGATTTAACCCATCAGAAAGACATTGATCTGGGGAAAATTTCTGATAAAAAGAAGTGTTTGCAGTTAATCGAAAAAAATCCCATTAACTTCCTATCTGATGGGCAGATGAAACAATTCTTTATGTATGATGCACAGGAAAAAATCTTTTCATTCAGCAATGAATTAAGAGCTGAAATTGAGGGCAATTATAATAATTTTGTCCAACTATTTAGCAGTATCGTCATCTACAGACTCAATGACTATTACCGAAGGAAATACAATGAAGAAGATTATCAGTATCAATAACGATTATTACAATCAAAATGCCAAAGATTTTATTGAAAATACCAAAGATATCGATATGAGCGAATTTTACCTGGAATTTCTACCAATGATTCCAAATGCTGGTCGAATTCTTGATATTGGGTGTGGGTCAGGAAGAGACAGTCTGTATTTTCAAAACAGAGGGTTTGAAGTTTATGCCATTGATTCTTCTGAAGAAATGATTCATTATGTTTCGTCATTTCTTGGTGAAAAAGCACAGATGAAGGATGTGATGGAGATTAATGAAGATAATTTTTATGATGGGATCTGGGCATGTGCATCGTTGTTGCATCTAAAGAAAGATGAAATCAGTAAAGTCTTTGAGAAAATTTCAAGAGCGATGAAAAACGATAGCGTGTTTTATCTTTCCTTTAAGCACGGCGATTTTGAAGGGATACGAAACGGGCGGTATTTTACAGATTTAAATTTAGCAGCATTTACAGAACTGATCAGGGATATTCCTCATCTGAAGATTGTCAAGACCTGGATTTCTCAGGATAAGCGACCAGAACGAAATGAAGAGTGGTTGAATATTGTGTTGAGAAAAAGGTTAAATAATTGAGAATTGTGAATGGATTTGGGAACGGAGAAGTGTTATTGGCAAGCTGGAAGAGGAAATAATTGTGAATTATGAATGGTGAATTGTAAATTGATTCGGAAATGGAGAAGTATAGTTGGCAAGCTGGTAGATTACCCTACATCAAATGTGCAAACAGGGATGTTTGCACAACGATGGCAATCTGGAAGCTTGCACAACGATATTGGGTAGGCGTAAAACCTACCCCTACGATATTTAATGCAAGGAGTTCATCAGAGAGATCCCACGCTACGCTCTGGATGACGAGGTTTTCGTGGACGAGGACGACCACGCTCCCAAATGTGCAAGCAAGGATGCATGCACAACGATAATTGGCAATCTGGTAGAGGAAATAATTGTGAATTGTGAGTGGTGAGTTGTGAATTAAATCGGAAATAGAGAAGTGTTATTGGCAATCTGGAAGCTTGAACGAAGCTGCAAGCAGCAGAATTTTACAAATTTACTTCGTAAATTATAA
>CAZNKI010000085.1:0-4499 GCA_964573665.1 uncultured Candidatus Cloacimonadota bacterium
CAATAACTTACGCGTTTGAAAAGGCATTATTTGGCAAAATCACTCGAAAGATGGGATAGGTTTGATTTTCAGTATTGAGCGCAAGAATGGCGTTTTGTGTGATTAAAACAGCCTGATTAAAATCTGGAACAGAAGCTCTGTAAATTTTATAACTGTTCATGTTGTTTTCATTTGCTGTTTGCCATTCAATTACAGCTTCCCATGCATCATTCCATTGAGCAGAAGCCTGGACATATTCAAGGGCAACAGGGATTTCTTCAATCATGATTTGACCAGAGCTAACCGCACTATGAATAGATGTAAAATTATCTGCATTATTAGCTCCTCTGGCAAGAATTAAGGAGATGTTTTGCCCGGGAGTTAAGACTTTGTCAAATTGATCGGCACTATTTAATGGTATTTGGAACTGCATTGTTGTTGCCCCGTTTTCCTCAGTACCCGAAGAAACAATGATATCGTTTGTTCCTCCTAAGCTTAGATCAGAACTATGGGATGTCTGAGAAACACCAAAATCATCGCGTATATTTAAGGTTCCGTTAGAAACATAGCCAATAATGATATTAGCATTTGCCATCGCACTGCTTGCACCAAAACCAACTGCAATCCATCCCGTTGTTTGTGCACTGAGAATCACTTCTAAATTAGCACTACTCGTAGTTCTCCATTGGAGTTCAAAGCCGTTTTGATTAAGATTTTGGTAAGTATAATCTCTTTCAAGTGCTTCCTGAGCAGAGAGTAGATTTATCAATAACATAAGACACACGAATAAAATTAATTGCTTTTTCATAATTCCTCCTATTTTTATAGGATATAATAAAGGCATTATAAAAAAAAGCAAATTAAATCTATAAATTTATGAATAATATTCAATCTATTAAATCATTATCTACTTCGTGCTTTTTTAAAGAGAATATTCCAAATGGCTTTACAGAAATATCGAAAATCAGTTCTTAAGGGATGTTGAAGGTACTTTTCCAAATATCTTTTTTCAGAATTGAGAATTTGTTCGAAGGTCTCTGGCAGGTCAACATAAAATGGAGGTATAAGTCCAGGTTTGACTTTTGTACGTAAGTCCTGTAAATCTTTTGGATATAGACTAAAATAGTGTTGGCTTAAAGCCCGAACTCCAACTAACTTTACATCACCTTTCAATAGATTCCATAATTGTGGTAATTCATCGATCCAGCAGGTTCTAAAGAAATGACCCCATTCGGTGATTCTGAAATCATTAAGAAATTTACCATTATTACTCAAATGACTTACCTGATAAACATAATCCTGTAAAAACTCAGAATAGGGATGCATAGTTCTGAGCTTATAAATAGAAAAAGTCTTCCGATCTTTACCAATACGAGCAAGTTTAATTATTGGACCATAAGTTGGGTTTTTATCTGTTTTTGGATTTCCTGATTTTTTAAGGATATAGACCATTAAGTCATCAATATCTTTTTTAGCAATCAGCTCAAAGCCATTGTAATAAAAACGTCCGATGGTTTCTGTTTCAGAGATTGCTCGATCTTTGCCGTTGGTAAGCATAAAGTACCAGCCCTGTAGAAAGGGGAGCTTTGGAAAGATTCGTCGAAATAAAAAATCAAAAAAGTATAGAATGATCCCCCATATCTTTGTATAATTCTTTAAGAAGAAATTCCATCGTTGGTCGATCGTCTGACTACAACAAATAAAAACACCACCATTGATCAAGAGATTATTAATTTGGTTAAGATAATGGTTGATTCTGCGAAAATCATTAATTTGATGAAGATTAATAAACAAATGATAGGAGTTTTCTTCAAGGTGTTCAATATTATAATAAATATCACTGTCCATCACGATAGAATGCTCTTTAGAAATATTTTTTAAATTCAGCATTTCACCAATAAAGTGATAAAGGGTTTGATGATTTTTCAGATAGCGTTCCAACAGAATCTGCATTGCATTAGATTCAATAGCATGATCTGACAGAGGAATAGAATATTGATCATTCTTTTTTACAGGCACTCTTTGATTAGTATCTTTAGGCGCAAACCAGTTAAGGGACAAATCATAGACATCAGATTCATGTTCACTAACTAAACATGTTTCAGAAAAAGATGAATTTTCACGTCGAAACTTGATGGCATAATGTTTACCTACATAGATAAAAATCTCAAATCCCGTAATTAGAATCATGATCAAGGGAAAACGGATCGATGGGTAATGAATAATATCATAAAAATCCAGGATGCCTGCAATCAAAAAGATCATCGCATTAATAAAGAATATTTGAATGATCGCAAGATATAATTTCCGAAGTTTAAATTTTGAGCTAATTATTGAAATCATTGTCCATAGAGTGGTCATCAAAATAAGGTTAAAGCGCTTATCAACATTAAAAACAGAGAGTTTTTGGTCAATATACTGAACGAGTATAAATATCACGAGCAAATCTATGATATAGGCAAAATCAATTTTTTTAAACATCATTTTTCCTTAATGTTTTAATCATCTTT
This sequence comes from uncultured Candidatus Cloacimonadota bacterium, assembly GCA_964573665.1. Classification (GTDB taxonomy): domain Bacteria; phylum Cloacimonadota; class Cloacimonadia; order Cloacimonadales; family WRIO01; genus JAGOCT01. Next base: position 2,490 of record CAZNKI010000085.1, read on the forward strand.
TTAATCTCATTTTTTATACTTTGCAATAAATATTCCTGAAACCATTCCAGAGGTTGATTTATCCATCTTTGAGGATGAAAAGTTAACATCACTTGGTCTTTTAAGAGGTGAGACTGGAACAATCTGATCAAATCATCGGTGCTTTTGGCTTTTGATTTTATACCATCAACCAAATCTCTGACACTAAATCGATCGCCATCCCATCTTCGTCCCGTATCAGTATAATAGCTCACCTGTAGAAAATCAATGTCAAGGTAGGGTTCAGCAATGATCCCTTCAGTTTTATAATCATATTTATCCCAGAGATTTTTGTTATCATATTTTGATAAAGGTGCTCCGTGCATACAAATCGTTTTCACTGGATAGAATTGTCTGAATCTATCCAATTGAGTTCTAAAATCATCCCAGGCTAAGTCATATAGTTGTTCTCGATCTTTCACTTTTTTACTATGAGCAATATAAGAGATGTTTTCATAGTGATAGCCGATTTCATGCCCCAAACTGGAAATTTCTTGAATAATCAATGGGTCAAAACTGATAGGTAATGAACGAAAATAATAAGTTCCCCGTATCGAATACTTTTGTTGTATATGAGCAAATTTTAAGGAATGCGATGGCTTTTTATCAACATCATGACGAAGAATGATGCAATTTTTTAAAGGGCTTTCAATAAACTGTTGCATGGTTTGAAAACGATATTGTTGATTGATTAAAGATTCCAGCATTTCGCAATATTTATTAAGAGTAAAGTCCATGATATTTAAAATTCCATTGGTAATTTGGGTTTTCTCTCATAATTTGAACTGATTGAGGATATTGCTCAATAAACCATTTCCAAAATTCCAGAACATTAATCTTTTGATTCAGCATTTGTTCTCTTTTAGCTTGCCACTCTTCAGCATATTGACGAGATAATAAGTCTTCAATATTTTGTAACATTAAATCAAATTCATGAGGTTTATAAGAAAATACCAGACCCCAATTGTATTCAATTTCATTGATATTTGCTAATTCTCCTGCAAAAGAATTACATCTGAACGCTGGAACTCCCAATAGTGCTGACTCAGTTGTCATGGTTTGACTGTCAGAAACAAAAAGAGAGGCTTCTTTCATTAGGTTGTGCATTTCTTGAGGAGGAACTTTACATTGAAACTCTTGAAATTCTGAATCTATTAGATTTTCTGTTGTGATATAGACTTGACCATATTTTTGTAATACTTGAATCAATTGTCTTTTTTGATGTAAATTCATTCCTGTTTTGTTGATATCATGATGGGCTTTAAAAGCATTAAAGCGGACGATTGAATACGGTTTTTTCACTAAGTGTTCAATATTTATATAACTACGAGAGTATGAGTTAAAAACATTCGGATCAAGATAAGCGAGTTCTTGAAAACCTGAATAGTAAATGGCGTTTTTCAGTTGTTCATGTTTTAATGTATCTGGTGATAAGATACAGCTGGCAAATGGACTGACGAATGTTCGAGTGAAAAACTGAACCTTTTGATCATCATCATCAAATAAAATTGAATGACACTTACAGAGTAAAGACGCATGAACGATCGAGGGAGAACAACCTAAAGCAATATCGATATTTTTTGTGAAGCACATCCACCAAATTCTGAGTGAAAAATAGAGTTGTTTTCCTATTTTTCCAAGAATTGAATGTGCTTTTTTCCCTATGCTCATATATGGTATTTGGTAAGCGTTTAACAGATCAATCACAGATTTCTCATCTTTACAAGTCACATAAACCTGATGATTATTAATCAATTCCTTGTAAAGGTTTTTAAAATAATGAACATGTGCTGGGTGGCAGATATCAATGAGAAGTTTCATTTATCATCCCTTTGTAAATGTTTTCTAATCTTTGTATGGCCTCATTTAAATAAAAATGTTGTTGACTGTAACGATAATTATAAGTGGCAATTTCAGCCATCTTATCACGACGATTTATATAGTATTCAATCTGTTCAACATAATTGATAATATTGTTTTCATTCTGTCCAT
>CAZNKI010000086.1:0-4494 GCA_964573665.1 uncultured Candidatus Cloacimonadota bacterium
ACTCACTCAAAGAAAGAACTCAGGTCAGTGTTGAAGTATTCAACATCAAAGGCCAAAAAGTACGTACTTTAGTGAACGATGTGATAAATGCTGGAGATCATAGTGTTGTATGGAATGGTAAAGATGATCAAAACAACGATGCAGGTAGCGGGGTTTATTTCTACAGAATGGTAACGCCAACCTACTCATCAACAGGAAAAATGATCTTAGTAAAATAAGATCATTTGATCTAAGAAAATATATAGAGCGGGAGTAATCCCGCTCTTTTTATTTCTTATCAGAATTTTTAAACATCTCAATCACCCCAAATGAGATCTTTGAATTAGAAGAAAAAGTGATTTCTTTGTTCTTGTGTCCTTTATTAATCGGCAATTACGGCTCGAGCCGAGCCGGCTCCACGACTAATTCAAAGCTCTCCTAATCAGTTAAAAACCGCGTGCAACTTTTTTCCCTCTGTGGAGGGGTGGCAGCGATAGCTGACGGGGTGGTCATGTATTTACTAAGTGAAATGTGACCATAAACGAGTAGGTGATTTCAGATGACCAGCACATCGTTTTGCACAACTCTTCTTCGTTGTTCAAGCATCCCTGCTTGAACCATTGCTGCAAACAGGGAGGTTTGCAGAACTAAAGAGAGAAATTCGCAACCAAGTTGTTCGCGTTACGATTAATCGCAAGCTGGTAGCTCGCGTTACGGTTTTAGACGCGATAAATCCTTCTCTACTGATTTGTGTTGAGCCAATCCTCGATACGCTTGAGCAGGTCGGGATCTTTGACTTCTTTTTGGAAATCTCTCATTTTTTTAATCAAATCTTCTTCTGGTTGATCTTCCCACTGAAATCTTAGATGACAATAGTAGGAATAATTAGCTTTATCAGATTCATTAATTTGTTGATAGACTTGATAGGCGCGTAAAAAATAATGAGAAGCCTGAGCATAATTTTCCAGGTTTTTATAAGCAGAAGCTATATAATAGAGGTCTGTGGCGATATTGTAAAAATTCTGATCGATCACATCCACTTCATAGGCTTTTTGAAAGTAATCAATAGCCAAACGGTTTAGTTGTCGCTTATCTTCCAAAGTCGCATTAGATGTTTTGTAATGATAAGAGGTATATCCGAGTGTATAAAAAGCAAAACTTACAGCACTCAGATTATCATATTTCTTTTTTTTATAGCGTTTTAATGCTCTGTTACTTTCTTTATTAAGCCGATTAATTCTGCTCTTATTTAGTTTATTCATTTCAAATCGACTGAGACAATCCCAGGCAAGCTTTCTCAATAAAGTCTCATCATTATTTGTTTTAAGCCCTTTGATAATGACTTGCATCGAATCATATTGCGCTTCATGATAAAGAAATTCAAGTTTAAACAGGCTGAGTTCGGTTTTTATTGCTTTAAATTCTGGATTAAGACTGAGATCTTTTTGAGCTTGTGTATAGAAATCATAAAAATCTTCTTTTTTATTCATTGAATAGAATTGGCGTGCAATTGCGATTTTGACTTTAATCACATTTTCCATATCATCTGTAAGCTGATACTTCATTAAGGCATATTGATAATAGGTAAGCGCACCGTTAAAATGTCGCATTTTTTCCATTTGCAACGCTTTAGCGCTTAATTGAGCTGCTTGTTCGCTGGTCGGATTAATGATTAGTCTTTTTTTGGGCAAAGAAGAACAGGAGATCAATAGGAGTGAAATTAGAAATATATAAAAGATTTTTTTCATGGTTTAGTCTTTCGGAATTTCATTGGGTCGTTGGTTAGAAAGCGGATGAGTATTCACATTTTCTTTTTCGATGCCTCCACGAAGAATCGGGTTATTATTTAAGCCCTGAATTGTTTTTTGAGCAGCATTTAGTGTGGATTGAGTTTCTACGATGACTGAGCTAATCTCAGGACTTTGACTTTCGAGATATTTAAGCAATTGATTGACTTCGAGCATATTCTGATTGAGATTATTGAGAATTTCACGAATGGGTTGGATAATATTTTTTTGATCAGGATCAATTAATTTAACCGCTAATCCTTCAGGCTTGGAGTAAACTTTGATCATCTCATTGGCAGAATATACGGTTTGATTGATCAATTCCGCTGTTTCATTCATTTTCACAGCAATTTCAGCCACTTCATTGAGCATGCGGAAGAGCTCTCCGTCATTTTCCTGATATCCTCTGTTGAGCTTGGAAATGGTTTCATTGGTTGATTTAAGCACAATTTCCAAATCCTGAGCAGAATTGGCAATATGATATAAGGATCTGAATATTGAACCCTGATCCTGATTATTGTCCTGATTGAGATTGTATAAAAATTTATTCACATTTTGAACGATTGATGACATCATATCGTTTGATATTTCAATATTTCCGCTACTCAGGTATAATTTTCCTCTCTGAGTGGATATTTCTGGAACAAGTTCATTTTCCTCATTAATCTGTTTGAGATTAGGTCCCTGAATTAGCTCAATAGAGCTTTTTCCAGAAAGAGGATGAATAGTTTTGCGAAGGACAGAGTGTTTAACAATTTTGGTGCGATAGGGTTCATAAACTAAAAATACTGCATCAATCTGATTTTCATTATTCAGATTGAAGGATTTAATTTCACCAATTTCAAAACCTTTAAAAATTACAGGAGTCTGAGTAGATAAGCCAATTGCATCATTAAAAACTGTACGGAAAGCGAATTTTTTAACAAAAATCTTACGGTTTACTGCAATCGAGAAAAAAGTCATCAGCAGTATCAAGACTGCGATAAATACGAAAAATCCGACGATTCTACCTGTATATCGAAACTTATAATTCATATATTATCCCTTCAAAAATAGATTGAGCAAAATAGAATTCTTTTTGTCAAGTTAAAAAATGTATGCCTATTGATCTTTATAGATATTGATAAAAAAAACTTGCCAAATTTTGGGACAAAAAAAATAATAGCATTGTATTTTGAAATTCATGTGAAAAAGATTTGAGAGAGATGTATTGAGTTTGGGAGGTTGTATGAACGAAGATCATTTTATGCAGATAAAAACAGAAATAGATCAGGCAATGATTGAAAATCATTATGATCAGGTGTATTCATTAATCATTAAGCTGATTAATGAAAAAATTCCTCAAACTGCTTATGATGATATCGAACATATTATCGATAATACAATCAATTATTTTGAAGCGACCAACCAGAACTTTTATCTTGCCAATCTTCATCTCAATGCAGGGATAATTTCAAAAAAGCAAAGCGATTTTTTTAAAGCCGTTATCTTTTTTCAAAATGCTTTTGATCTTTTTCAGAAACTGAGTCTTTTCTTTTATTCTGCAAAGTCTTTGTATTTTCTTGGCAGATGCTATTTTAAGCAAGAGAAGCATGAAGAATGTCTGATTGCTTTTCAGAAAGCAGAAAAATACTTTATCGATCTTGAAGAGGAAAGCGGAAAAGAGTTAAGGCCTGAAGAAACAGAACTGCAGATCCAGATTTTACTGGAGTTAGGGAAAGTCTATATCATTCAGGAAATGTATAAACTCTCTTTCCCCTATTTTGAAAAAGTATTTCATATTGCCAGTAAGGAACAGGATGCGATTCATATTTCAGAATCCCTGTATGGGATTGGCTTGTCATTACTCCCTGAAAGCGTCAATCAGTCATTAAAATATCTGCAACAGGCACTTGATTTTTGCTACCGTAATGAGCAGTCGAAACTGATTCATAAACTATCATTTAAGACAGGAGAAATCCTTGAATCTCAGTTCCAGTGTGATAAAGCGCTTGAAATTTATAAGTCAGCTTTAGAATATGCCCTCAATGAGAATGATAATTTTCATGAATGTAAATATCACACCTTGATTGCCAAATGTTTTGAACAAAAAGGAAATTTTGATTTAGCCATTCAACATTTGAACATTTCTATCGGAATCAGCCAGCAAAACAATTTTCGCGAAGAATACCAATCAGCGCTCAATCTGAGCTCTAATATCCATAAAAAGCTTAATGATTATGAAAACGCTTTTTACTATTTTCAAATGGCGATGCAGGTGAAAGAAGAAATAATCACCTCAAAATTGTATGAAAAAATAGAGATCTTGCAAAAAAATTATGAACATACTCAACAAGATTTGGTAAAAGAAAAGATTGTAAAACAAATTCAGAAAAAAGCCATCGATGCTATGGCAGTCACAATCAACCATGAAATTAATCAGCCACTGACGATCATTACCAATTGTAATGAACTGCTTAAACATCACCTTGAAGAAGAAAAATATCATAATTATCTGAATAAAATTGATCATGCTGTGGATCGTATCGATAAAATCATGCATATTATCAAAAATATGAACCATATCAATTTCACAAAATATCTGAATGATATCACAATGATCGATCTGAATAATTAAGCATTCTTTTTAATTTGAATTTTTAGACGCATTGAATCGGCGTTTAAAGACGTAACGCAATATAAATAAGCATTTTTATTATACTGCAAAGCACGTATAAAAAAAAAGCAT
>CAZNKI010000087.1:0-4015 GCA_964573665.1 uncultured Candidatus Cloacimonadota bacterium
AAGTCGATGCCTTAATAATCAGGGTTTCAGACTTGTTTGACGAAAGTTGGGTTAAGATTTTGATTTAGTTCCTGATTAACATGATTGATTTTCATGATAATCTGATGTATTTTTTCAATAAAGAGGTTTACCCATTTCCCGAGTTCTCCAAATTCATCGTCTGAATTAATGCTGAGTCTTTTGGTCAAATCGCCTTCTCCCTGAGCTATATCTTTGATCATATCAAGAATATTGTATAGAGGGTTGAGAATAAACTTTTTTGAAAATGAACGAACAAACCATAAAGAGAAAGCCAGAACAATCAAAAAGAAGAAGATCTGCATATAAATATTTCTCAGAGCTCTTTTTCTCTGCTGATCAAGATTATTCTGAAGAGTGTTTGTAAACTGATCATTCAATCTAAGCATGAGTGAAGAAATCTGATTTTTTAAAGTAAAGGCATTCTGTGATTGAGATTGAATCTGTTCTGAGGTTTCTCCTTGAGCAATACGGGTAAAAGTATCTGAAGCAAGTTTATAAAATTCATCATACTGAGTTTTAAGAGAATCAAGGGATTGAGCATAGGCAGAATTTTTTGAGGAAATGCTGATCATCTTATCAATATTTGCTTTAAGTACAGTTCCCTGTTCATTCGCTTTATTTACCGCATCAATATCTCCAAGCAAAAGTGCATCTTCATAAGATTTTACCTGCTGACTAAAAGTAGCGTTGAGTTCACTGGAAAGGGCACTTAAGGGGAAATATTCTTCTCTTACACGAAGAATATTCTTTGTTAGTAAATAATTAGAGAAGAAGGAGAAAACTGTCGCCAAGAAATATGCAGCTAAAATCATTATTGCGATCAGGAATATTTTTTTCCCGATAGAAATTGATCGTTTCATATTTTTCCTTATTTAATATCCAGTTTTTTGACAGAAGCATCCAAAGCAGAAGCGGAGATGAATCCAACAGCATTGGGATTTGAGCTGACGAACTCTTTTACTTTTGCGTCACTATCCAATTCTTTAGGAGGTGTACCTGTGCCTGTAAATACGGCCTTTTTCCAAAAAGTCTGGTATTGAGGCAGTGTTTTTTTGATACCATCTTTTAAAAAGTCATCTTTTGCTGATCCATTGTTAAATGAGGCAACTATTGATTTTCCATCCGCCCATGTGGATTTCTTGCCCGAATAGATATTCTGCAAGTCTGCTGAACTGATAGAAGAAGCAGAATTGGCTTTATTGACAATTACAACAAAGTTTTCTGCAATCAGATTAACAGACAGTACAAATAAAAGTATGATTAAGATTCCATAAATTTTCATTGTTCACCTCTTTATTAGAAATTATATGACGCTTTAAGTAAACCATATGACCAGTTTTCTTCAGCATCAGCAGGAGTATTTTCGATCGGATCGAGATATTCTGAATAAACCTTTGCATATCCACTCATTAAATGATATTCAGCCTTAATAGTCCAATGATAGTTAATGTCATAACGTCCACCAATTGCGATATCAGTTCTTTCATTTAACCAGTCTTCTGTGCCTTTTAATAGATCGGTAGTAATTCCAGATGCAGTAACTTCCTGACGGTCAATAGACAAATAATCATACAAGAGAGATAATGTGAGTTTATCATTCAACATCCAACTTATCATTGCGTAGTATCCAATTTCATCTCGTTCGAATTCAGATGTATTACTTCCATTATCTTCATCATAAGTATTATGTTGTAATGTCGTTAAATTATATTCTGCTGCAATAGTTAAAGCATTATATTGCCACTCTCCTGAAAAGCCCATTCTTTGAGGAATTCCACCATCACGCTTCTTTTTAAAATCTTTTGTGATTGATGCATATGGCGCAGGTAATGGTGTATTGATTGTTGCTGTAGCTGTAGGAGAGAAAAAGTCAAGATCAACAGTCATATATGAAAAACCTGTTTTTAAACCACTAAGCGGAGTATTCCAAAACAATGATCCACCAAACAGACTTTTACATCTGGCATCAGTATAAAGATACTGAAAATCAAAAGTACTTGCATTAAGTGTAGCACCAGCTTGTGCAGCTGCTTGTTCAGCAGTAGCCCCTTGAGCAATTGACATATCGTAAACAGTTTTGTATAGGTTACTCTTCAAACCTGCATTAATTACTGAATTTGCAACCGTATTTGTTACTTTCATTACAATCTCATCTTTGTTGAGATTCATACTTCCTGTATAAATATGATAATCAAATGAACCAATCAAATCATTTGAGAAATTACCATAAAAACCTGTGCCCTGATAAGCAAGTAAATATGGGCGATACTGTTCATCATAAATCGATTGAGGGAGAAAAACCATTGGTCTTAAAATATCGGTATCACGACCTTCATTATACAAACCATATGGTAACTTGACTTTTCCAAAACGAACACCTAAATAATCTTTAAAACGATAGTCAGCAAAAGCCCAGTCTAATTGTGTCTTGTTGTTATCCTGATCGCCAAAATCTCTGGAAAGAAGTTGAAAACCGACTCTGAACTTAGGTGTGATTTGTGATGTAATTGTGAGACCTACCTCATTGAGTTCGTGAGAACCATTTTTTGAATTAGCCACCATAAAGTCATTACCCTGACTTAAAATGAATGACTGACCCATAAAACCATGTACATTAACATTGCCTTCGACTCCCTGAGCAAAGATTGCTGATACACTCAGCAAGATCATCAATAAGATTGAATTTCTAATCTTCATTAAACACCTCCAAAGACAATATAAATTCTTTTTTTTAGTTCGTTAATAATTATTATCATCAAATTTCGTTTTTAGTACTTGATTGAGAAGTTTGTTTTATTGTCGTTATACAACCTGCCTTGTTACGAATTGAGCAAGAAAGTAACTTGCTAAACGTATAAATCAGACAAATCATAAATGGTTTAACATACTGCATATCAATCACTTGTAGCAACTGTGTTAAAGTCAACAAAAATCTTCAATCCAAGGAGTGTTATTTTTTAACATTGAGTTTAGAATTACTAATATTTTCCTCATACAAGCCCCTCGTATCTTTTTACTCTCAACACCATTACTTTTTAACCTATCTTTAAACTTTTGTATTGCTTTATTGTATCTGCACGCACTCATATATACCAAATATAAAATCTTTCTTACTGCTCCTCTGCCACCTTTGATCCGCCTTTTTCCTTTCATCATTCCACTATCGTTGTTATAAGGGGCTAAACCTGCTAATGATGCTATGGGCTTCCTGCCAAGCTGACCAAGTTCTGGCAATTCCGCGATTAAAATAAAAGCAGATGTATCGCTTATCCCTTTAAACGAAACAAGTATGTCCTTTTTTTGATTCAACTTCTGGTCTTTTTGTATTAATGACTTGATTTCATTTTCTAATTGTATAATCTCTTTCGTTAAGTGCTCAATTAAATCATAAATGCTTTTTAAAATAGAATGTTCATTCTCATTTTCTAAATGACATTTTTCCATAGTTCTAATTTCTATGAGTTGATTTCTTCTTTTAACCCTTTTTCTGAGCATGACTTGTTCTTCACTGTTTGCCTGAAAAACTTCAGGCTTAAAGACTTCACCAAATTTTGCGAGAGTCAGCGCATCAATTTTGTCTGTTTTTGCATGTTTTCCCATCGCTTTTGCAAAATCTCTAACTCTTTTTGGATTTACAATGCTAAGATCAATCTTCTGCTCTATTAGAAAATAAGAGAGATCATTTTCATAGCCGCCTGTTGATTCAATAATACAAAAGGGCTTACTAATCTCTTTTAAAAAAGAGAGAATCATATTAAAACCTTTTTCTTCATTTTTTACTTGCAAAAATTTGTGTTCTGCATTATTGTACGCCACATCAAGTTGATGTTTAGAAACATCAATTCCCACATAAGTGTAAGATTCAGTGTTTGTCACTTTCATTTTAATCTCCTTTCCATCCTTGCAAAACGGGCTTAAAACCCAGGCAACTGTACGGATTAGCGAGATAACCGATCGGGACCTGGCTACAAACGGGTTGTACCCTGGGACGTGC